>JBBSMR010000006.1:0-85505 GCA_038233095.1 Euzebyales bacterium | reverse complement strand
TCGAGCCCGCGGACTTCGCCGTGATGGTGGGTCAGGACGCGCTGCTCGTGCCGGCCGTCCTGGCGGGCGCCCGCGGCGGCATCCTGGCGGTCGCCAACGTGCTTCCCGAGGTGGCGCGCGGAGCGCTCGACGCGCTGGCTCAGGACGACCTCGCGATGCTGCGGCGCCACCACGAGCGATTGTTGATGCTCGGGCGTCTCGGCCAGCTCGCGAACCCTCCGCTGCTGGCGCTGAAGGCCGCGGCCGCGGCCGCCGGCTCGCCGATGCAGGCGTGGACCCGCACGCCAGTGCCCGACGGCGAGGAGGTCGCACGCCGCGCCACCGCGCTGGTCCGCGAGCTCCTGCAACCAAACCGCGGGGTGGCCGCCGCCGGCCAGCCGTGACCTGCTCGTCGCGCGTCCTGCAGTGGAGTTGCGCGTCCTGCGTGAACGCGTGCCGCCCCACACGACGAAGAGTCTCGCGGATACGCGAGTTCTTGCCGTACGGAGGGGCGCGAGCACGGCAAATTGGACCGGCGCGCAGGCAAGAATTCGCGCCAGCGCGAGTTTCTGCTCGGGGCGGTCGTCACTGAGTGCGCGCGCACTGAGGCAGAAGAAACTGCTTGACAGCGGCATATCGCATCTACTAGGGTGCGTTTGATCGTTCAAATTTGATCGTTCAAATCCGCCGAGCCTGGAGGTGGGCGGCGCTGTGAGCACGAGTCGGGCTGAGGTAGCCGCACCCACCGTGCACGATGTCGCGGGGCGCGCCGGGGTCTCCCACCAGACCGTCTCGAACGTGTTGAACGCGCCGGAGCGTGTCCGGCCCGCCACGCGCGAGCGGGTGCAGCGGGCGATCGACGAGCTCGGCTACCGCCCGCACCGCAGCGCCCGCAACCTGAAGGCCCGCAGCACGCGGACGCTAGGCTACCTCGTCCAGCCCATCGCGGCCGGTGCGATCAACGCGGTGCTGGACCGCTTCCTGCACGCGCTCTCGGACGCCGCGCGCATTCAGGGCTATCACATCCTGCTGTTCACGCGGGCGGAGGGCCAGGACGACGTCGCCGCGTACCGAGAGCTGATCGCGTCGAGCGCCGTGGACGGCTTCATCGTCTCCGAGACGAACTACCAGGATGAGCGTGTGCGGTTCCTGCTGCGTCGCGAGGTGCCGTTCGCGGTCTTCGGCCGGACCGAGCTCGACGAGCCTCATCCGTGGGTCGACGTCGACAACGCCGCGGGCACCCGCCAGGCGGTCGCGCACCTCTCCTCCAACGGGCACAAGCGCATCGCCTTTCTAGGCTGGCCAGAGGGCTCCATCACCGGCGACGAGCGCCACCGGGGGTATCGGGAGGGACTGCTCGCCGCCGGCCTCACCCCTCACCCCGAGTACGAGGTGCGCCGACCGGACGGCGAGTCGGAGGGCTGGGCGGCATGCGAGACCTTGCAGGCCCTCACAGAACCACCGACAGCCGTCGTCTGCTGCAGCGACCTGCTGGCCGCCGGCGTGCTGCGCAACGCCGCCGCGCGCGGCCTCCGCGTCGGTGAACAGTGCGCGGTCATCGGCTTCGACGACACCCCGGTCGCCGCCTACATGACCCCCACCCTGACCAGCGTCCGCCAGCCCCTTGAGGCGGTCGCCGAGACCGTCATCGCCCAACTGATCGCCCGCATCGAGAACCCGCTGCAGGCATCCGGCCAGCGTCTGCTGACCCCTGACCTCGTCCTGCGGACCAGTGCGTAGGCCGAGCCGAGAAAAGGAAGCGCCATGAACCTCCCAGCCCCGAACCAGTGGACCCGACGGCTGATCATCCTGCTCGTCCTGGGCGTGCTCGCCGCCGCATGCGGCGGCGGATCGGGCTTCGAGGAGTCCGGTGGCGGCGACCAGGCGGAGGGCGGTGGCGGCGCCACGGGCGGTTCGGACGGCGGGGACGCCGGTGTGAGCCTGCAGCTCATGGGCTTCAGCTCCTCGCCGGCCGAGGACCAGGAGCTGTCGAAGATCATCGACGGCTACAACGAGCAGTCGAGCAACACCGCGGAGTTCAACCCGGTTCCGGACTACGCCACGACGCTGCAGGCCAGCCTGGCTGGGGGCGAGCCGCCGGACGTGTTCTACGTCAACGACAACCAGATCCCGGACCTCGCCACCGCCAACACGCTGGCGCCCGCCGAGGGCAATATCGACAACCCCGACGACTTCTATCCGAACCTGAAAGAGGCGTTCACCTTCGAGGGCACCTGGTACTGCCCGCCGAAGGACTTCTCCACCCTGGCGCTGCAGTACAACACCCAGCTGCTCTCCGATGCCGGTGTCGAGCCTCCCACAAACTGGGACGAGCTTCGAGCGGCCGCTCAGAAGCTCACCAAAGGCGACGTGGTGGGGCTGGTGCTCGGACCGGAGTACTTCCGCTGGGGCGTCTTCAACGAGCAGGCCGGCGGAGGGCTCACCAACGACGACCTGACCGAGATGACCGCCGCCGCACCGCCCAACGTCGAAGCCTTCGACTATCTGGAGCAGATGTACCAGCAGGGCACTGCCGCTGAGCCCTCCGACCTCCAGGCTGGCTGGGCCGGCGAGGCGTTCGGTCAGGGCAAGGCCGCGATGACCATCGAGGGCAACTGGATGGTGGCCGCCATGCGCGACGGCTACCCCGATCTGAAGTGGGAGACGGCGGAGCTGCCGGAGGGTCCTGCCGGCAAGGGCACCTTCAGCTTCTCGGTCTGCTACGCCGTCCCACAGGGCGCCAAGAACCCCGACGCCTCGTGGGATCTCGTCAACTACCTCGTCAGCTCAGAGCAGATGCTGGCGTTCACGAAGCAGTTCCCCGTGATGCCATCGCGGCCGTCGCTGCGCGACCAGTGGCTGGAGGCCAACCCCGACCTGAAGGCCTTCCTGGACAGCGCCGAGTACGCGCGGTCACCCGCCTGGGTGCCGGGCTTCCAGGCGGTGCTGGATCAGCTCAACAGCGGGATCCAGGGCATCGCTGCGGGCAACAAGCAGCCGCAGCAGGTGCTGGAGGAGACGCAGCAGACCGGCCAGAGCGTCCTCGGCGGCTAGCGCTCACCAGCTGGGCGGCGGTCGGCACGGCCGCTGCCAATGGCTCGGGCTCCAAGGAAGAGGAACAGGTGAAGATGCGATGAACGAACTGCGCAGGCGTATCGGCCAGAGTGAGGCGCTCTCGGGTTGGGCCTTCACGGCGCCGGTGCTCATCGGACTGGCGGTCTTCCTGCTGTTTCCCATCTTCATGGCGCTGTACATCAGCTTCACCGACTGGAACGGCATCAGCCCGCCGTTCCAAGCCGAGCTGATCGGGCTGCAGAACTACAAGGATCTGCTCGTCAACCCGGGCATCAGCCGCCTCGACTTCGCGATCTCGGTGCGCAACAACCTGTACTACGTCCTCGGCGTCGTTCCGCTGCAGACCAGCATCTCCTTCGTGCTCGCCGTGATCGTGAACCAGAAGTTCCTGCGCGGAAAGAGCTTCTTCCGCAGCGCCTACTACTTCCCCTCGATCACGAGCTCGGTGGCGATCTCGCTCATCTTTCTCTTCCTCTTCACCCAGAACGGCGCGGTGAACAAGTTCCTCAGCGTCTTCATCCCTGGAGACCTCGACGTCAACTGGCTGTTCAACGCCAACGGCGTCATCCACAACGCGCTCGGGGTCATCGGCATCGAGACGGCTCCGGGGTTCCTGGCCACGCACGGCTTCCTCGGCCAGTCGTGGTGGGAGTGGCTCGCCGGACCGAGCGTCGCGCTGCTCTCGATCATGATCCTGGCGACGTGGACCACGATCGGGACGCTGATGCTGATCTTCCTGGCCGGCCTGCAGAACATCCCCGTCGAGCTCGAGGAGGCCTCGCAGATCGACGGCGCCTCGCGCCTGCAGCACTTCTTCCGCGTGACCCTGCCGCTCATGAAGCCGACGCTCTTCTTCGTGCTGACCGTCGGGATCATCGGGTCGTGGCAGGTCTTCGATCAGGTCTTCGTGATCTCCAAGGGGGCGCCACAGAAGACCACCATCACGCTGGCCTACCTGGTCTACCGCGAGGGCTTCACGAACTTCTCGATGGGCCGGGCGACAGCCGTCGCCTTCATCTTGTTCGTCATCATCGTCATCTTCACGTTGGTCCAGCGCCGCTTCGTCAACCCCGACGAGGTCTGAGTCCGTCGCACGCACCGCAGCCAGGAAAGGAGCCGCCCGATGGCCGATGTGCAGACGCCCAGCGAGACCGAGACCGATGAACAGCCGGAGCCGCAGGCCGACCCCGCCGATGCGCGCCAGCCGGCCTGGTGGCGCGTCAGCAAGCGGGTGCTGGGCTACTCGCTGCTGCTGTTTTTCGCGTTCATCTTCATCTTCCCGTTCATGCTGGCGATCATCACCTCGTTCAAGACGCAGCCGGAGGCCACCCAGGCGCCGTTGGATCTCATTCCCAGCCCCGCGACGATGCGTGCGTGGGCGGAGGAGATCTTCGGCTCGGGGCAGGTGAACTTCCCGCGCTGGACGTTCAACTCGTTCTTCATCACGTTCATCGTCACGGTCGGCCGCATCCTGCTGGACTCGATGGCCGGCTACGCGCTGGCCAGGCTGAAGTTCCCGGGGCGTCAGATCGTGTTCGCCGTGATCGTCTCGACCCTGGCCATCCCCGCGATCGTGCTGGCGATCCCACGCTTCATCGTGCTGGGCACCCTCGGCATGCTGAACAGCTACAGCGGCATGGCCGTGCCGCTGGCCGTCGACGCCTTCGGGATCTTCCTCATGAAGCAGTTCTTCGAGTCCATCCCCCGCGAGATGGAGGAAGCCGCCAAGGTCGACGGCGCCACCGTTTTCCAGACATTCTGGCGGGTCGTGCTGCCGCTGGCCGCGCCGGGGCTCATCGCGCTCACGATCCTGTCGTTCCAGGGCGCGTGGAACGAGTTCCTGCATTACCTCATCGCCGCGCCCGCCGATCAGAGCCTGCGCACGCTCACGGTCGGGCTGGCGTTGCTGCGCGGCTCCCAGGGACAGGGACTGGACTTCCCGGTGCTCATGGGCGCGTCGATCCTGACAACCGTGCCCGTCGCGATTATCTTCTTCGTCTTCCAGCGCTACTTCATCCAAGGGGTCGCGGCGACGGGGGTGAAGGGCTGAACGCCGGCCGCGACGAGACGCCCAGAGGAGTCCATCACGACCGCCCATGAGCACCAGACGTTCGACGATCTCATCACCCTGGTGAGCGACGGTCTGGTCTGTCTCTCAGCCCGCGACGGCACGATCGACCCCTCGTCCTCGCAGGGCCTGTACTTCCGGGACCTGCGGCTGCTCTCGTGTCTGCGCCTCACGCTCGACGGCGCGGTGCCTGAGCTGTTGGCATCTCAACGCGAGAACGCGCGCGTCTCGCATCAGCTGTTCATCGCTGGCCGGGACGCCCACGGCTCGCCGACGGCGCTGCTGCGCCGCCGGCGCGAGATCGGAGCGGAGCTCGTCGATCGTTACCGCTTCGAGGTCTACGAGGGGGCGCTGTCACAGCTGCGACTCACGCTCCGGCTCGAGACGGACTTTCAGCCCGCGGTCAAACAGCCGGCCTCCCGGCCTGAGTCCGTGGGGTACGACCAGGTTGAAGGCGATTGGCAGGCCTCCGACGGCCGGTTCGGGGTACGCCTCGCCGTGCACGGTCCACCGGCGGAGCGGGGCGCCGGGGAGTGGTCGTGGGGCGTCTCGTCCGCTCCCGGCCAACCGTGGAGCGTCGACGTCGTCGTGAGCCCGCGGGAGCGAGACGTCGCGCCCGAGGCGCGTGCCGCGACCGCCGCCGACCGCCGTCGCTCGTCGCTGAGCCTGCGTTCCGGCGCGACTACGTGGCGCCGCAGCGTCGCCTCCGCGCTCGCCGACATCGAGGGCCTGTGGATGCGGGTCCCGCATCTGGAGCTCAGCTATCTGGCTGCGGGCGCGCCCTGGTTCATGGCGCTGTTCGGCCGGGACACCCTGCTGACGGCGTGGGAGTCCCTGATCGCCGGCACGGACGTGGCGCTGGAGACGCTGGAGGCGCTGACCCGTTTCCAAGGGCGGCGTGACGACGCCGACACCGGCGAGCAGCCGGGCAAGATCCTCCACGAGCTGCGCACCGGCGGGCTGGACCTGTTCGGCATCCAGGCGGGACAGCCCTACTACGGCACGGTCGACGCCTCGCCGCTGTTCGTCATGCTGCTCGCCGAGGCCCATCGCTGGGGCGCCGACCGCGAACGGGTGCGAGCACTCCTCCCGGCCGCCCGCGCGGCGCTCGAGTGGTGCCGGAAGGGAGGCGATCCCGACGGCGACGGCTACGTCGAGTACGCGGCGGACGAGCACGCGCTCGTGAATCAGGGCTGGAAGGACTCCGGCAACGCGATGGTCCACGCGGACGGCTCACAGGCGAAGGGCCCGATCGCGCTGGCCGAGGTGCAGGCCTACGTCTGGGCTGCCTATCAGGCTCTCGCCCGTCTTGAGGCTGACCTCGGAGAGCCCGCTCGCGTTGCTGGTCTGCAGAATCAAGCGGACGCGCTGCGGACCGCCTTTCTCGACGACTTCTGGTGCGAGGACGCGGCGCTGCTCGCGATGGGTCTCGACGGCGAGAAGCAGCCGATGAGGGTGGCCTCGTCGAACATGGGCCACTGCCTGTGGGCGGGCATCCTGCCCGACGAGATCGCCGCACGGGTGGCCGAGCGCCTGGGTGAGCCGGATCTGCTCACCCGGTGGGGGCTGCGCACGCTGGGGTCCGGGGAGGTCGCGTACAACCCTCTGGGCTACCACCTCGGCTCGATCTGGCCACATGACTCGGCGATCGGCGCGGCGGGGCTGATGCGTGCCGGTCGTCCGGACATTGCGCTGCGTCTGACCGACGGTTTGCTGGCCGCCGCAGAGCACTTCGCGTGGCGGCTGCCGGAGCTCTTCGGTGGGCTTGCCGAGGGCTCCGCGTACCCGGTGCCGTATCCCGTGTCGTGCAGCCCCCAGGCCTGGAGCGCCGCGACGCCGCTCATGCTGCTGCGCACCGTGCTGCGCCTGGAGCCCGACGTGCCCGACGGTCGGGTGCGCCTCGCGCCCATGCTGTCCGACGACGCGCGGGTGCGGGTCACTGGCATTCCGCTCGGGGTCGGCACCCTGGATCTCGACGTCGGCGGAGGCGATGTCCAGGTGCTGCAAGTACCGGAAGGGGTGGAGGTCCAGATCGCGGAACCCGGCGAAGAAATGCGCTGACCGACGGTCTGGCAGGTGCGGTCAACCCGTGGCGAGGACGGTCGGACAGGTCCGCCATGCTGCGGGGTTCCACCGGCCACCGGCCCGCAGGAGCGCCTCCATCTCGGCGGGCCGAAGCGGTTCGGCGAACCAGTAGCCCTGCGCGTAGCTGTAACCCGCGTCGGCGAGCCAACGCAGTTGCTCGGTCCGTTCGACGCCTTCGGCGACGAGGGCAAGGCCCAGTTCCTGAGCCAGCCCCACGATCGAGCCCACGATGGCACTGTCGGCAGCCACTTCCCCGAGGCCGGCCACGAACGACCGGTCCACCTTGACGATGTGGGCTGGCAGCTCGCGCAAGTGGGTCAGGGGCGCGTAGCCGGTCCCGAAATCGTCGATGGCGAGTCTGAGTCCGCATGCGCGCAGCGTCGCCAGCGTCCGCCCGACGACGGATGACTGGTCGACGAGCGCGCTCTCAGTGATCTCCAGACAGAACGCTTCGGGCGGGAGGTCGTGCTCGTCGAGCGTCGCGCTGACCAACGAGGGCAGATTCTCGTCGCGCAGCTGGTGGGGAAAGAGGTTGACCGAGACGACGAGATCGGCAGCATCAGCGGTGTCCCGGCGCCACGCGGCGAGCTGACGACCGCTCTCCCGCAGCACCCACGCGCCGAGTTCCCCGATCGCCCCGCTCTCCTCGGCCAGACCGATGAACGCACCGGGAGTGAGCAACCCACGTTCTGGGTGCCGCCAGCGCACGAGCGCCTCGACGGTCGTCATGCGTCCGGTGCGCACGTCCACAATGGGCTGGTACAGAAGTTGAAACTCACCGTCGTCGATTGCGCTGCGCAGCCGGGTCTGCAGGTCCAGACGCAGGCGGGTCTCGGCGTCGATCGCGTCGTTGAACGCCAGCCACTGCCCTCCGCCCCGCTCCTTGGCCTTGTACATGGCCGCGTCGGCGTGTAGCAGCAGCGTCTCCGCGTCTTCGCTGGGCGGCGCGTGCGCGATGCCGACGCTGGCCGAGACCGAGAGCTGCCGCCCGTCGAACGTCATCGGAGCGCAGACCGCCGTCGCGAGCCGCTCGGCGACCTCCGCGGCGAGCTCGGGCCGCTGCAGCTCCTCGCACAGCACGACGAACTCGTCGCCGCCCAGACGCGCCGCCGTGTCGTGTGCGCGCAGCGCCTTCTGAATTCTTGTTGCCACGATCCGCAGCAGCTCGTCGCCGACGCTGTGCCCCAGACTGTCGTTCACCACCTTGAAGCGGTCGAGATCGAAGAAGAGGACGGCGAGCTGGGTGCCGTTGCGCTCGCTGCGGGCCAGTGCCTGAGAAAGCCGATCCACGAACAGCTCGCGGTTGAGCAGGCCCGTCAGAGGGTCGTGCAGCGCCTGGTGGGTCAGTCTCTGCTCCAAGCGGGCGCGCTCGGACATGTCGCGCACGATCGTGGAGTAGAAGGCAACCTCGCCATGATCGTCGCGATGGCAGATGAGGACCTGGGAGACCGGCACGACCTCCCCGTCTTGCCGTTGGAGCTCCGAGTCGCCGCTCCAGCTCCCCTCACGCTCGGCGGTGGGGATCGCGGTCTCCAGGAACTGTTGTCGGCGCGCCTCTGGGAAAAGCTCGAGGGCGTTGGGCAGCTCGGTCGCTGCGGTGGAGGGGAAGCCGAACAGACGCCGTCCGGCCGCGTTGAGCCAGCGCAGCCGACCATGCCGGTCGGCGGTGGCCACGACGTCGGTGGTGGCTTCCAGCACGGTCACGAGCCGCTGATTGCTCTGCCGGACCGTGGCGGCGTCTGTGACGTCCTGCAGCGTGCCCACGAGCCCGCGCATGCTGCCGTCGTCTGGATCACGCTCCGCCTGTACGCTGACGCGCAGCCAGCGCTCCTGCCTCGAGCGCGTCCGGCAGCGCAGCTCTGCATGCAGGTGGGAAGTCTCGCCGTCGGCGAGTCGCTGCCAGCGCTGCTCCCAGGTCACGCGGTCGCTGGGGCTCAGCCAGCGTAGCGATGACCAGCCCACGCAATCCTGAGGCGCGTAGCCGGTGATGCTCTGCCAGGCGGGAGAGAGGAACGTCCAGCGCCCGTCGGCGTCGGCCTCGAAGATCACTTCGTTCAAACGCTCGACGACCGAACGATGACGCTCCTCGCTGTGCTGAAGCGCGCTCGCCCTCTGCGCGGCCAGTCTCAATGCGGGTGCGCGCCCGCGGGTGAGCAGGAGGACCACCGCCGCGACCAGCGTCGAGAAGAGCAGACCCGCCACGAGAACGAACACCGGCTCACGCCGCTCCCGCTTGGGGACGTAGGCCTCCAAAGCCTCGACGCGCAGCAGCCAATCGTGGTTGGCGAGATAGAGGCCTTGATCCCGTCGGTAGCGCTGACCAAGGAAGTTCTCCCGCGTCCGCGGACCGTAGCGCCTTCGCAGCAAGCCGTCGGTCTCGGCTTGGAAGTCGTCGAAGAAGGCGACCCCGAGGCGGCTCTCCGCGTCATCGAGCGTGAGGTAGACAAACTCTGCTGAATCGAGCGCGAGGTAGGCCCATCCGCGATGGCGGACAAGACGCTCCTCAGCCGTGAGTGAGCCTGCCTTCCCGCGGTACAGCGGTGACACGGCCAGCAAGGCCCTGCTCACCGACCGACCTCCCGCCGTGCGGGCACTCGGCGGCAGGTTCCCGGTGAGCAGGGCAGGGTCTCCGCTTCTCCGCGCGCGCTCGAGGGCGGCGAGATCGACGTCTGCGAGGTTGCGGAGGACCTCTGGGAAGACTCCCGGGTGCGCCTTGCCGCCGACGGCGACCGCTTCCACGTTCGGTGCGGAGACATCGCCGGGCGCCAAGGGCGTCGCAGCGGGCGGTCCGAGCCCCTCATGGTCGCGCCAACGCACGTAGCCGGCTCCGATCAGTCCCGGCTGGGCGTCGGAGTGCACGAACCTCTCGGTGAAGGCGGTGAACTCCCGAGGCGTGACCAGGTCGGAGCCCTCGAAAAAGCCCGAGAGCGCGGCGGCGTCGATCAGTATGCGCTGCATGGACGCGGAGACGAGCTGTGCCACCTGTAACGCGTCGTCCTCCAGCCGGCTCTGCACACCTGCGGTCAGTCGCCGCTCGACGCCTCGGGTGAGCGCCAGCGAGCAGATCACGCCCAGCGCCAGCACGGCGAGGCGAACCACGGGACGCGCCGTCTTCCGCGTCCCTTCGCACGAGCGTTGTGGAGCTTGCCCCTCTTCATCCCCTCTGATCTCGGCGCGTCTGCACGCGGTCTTGAGAGCCTCGGTCGACGGGCGATCGTCGCGCAGATCGCTAGGATCGCCGCGAGACCTCATCACTACGGAGTGGTCCATGACCAGTCACGTCCGGCACATCACGATCGACTGCCGCAACCCGTACCCGCTCGCCCAGTTCTGGGCTGCGGTGCTCGGCTTCGTCGACGAGCCCGACAACCCGAACGAACCCGGTGACCCCGAGGCGCTGATCGTCGACCCGACGGGGCGCCATCCCGGCATGCTCTTTCTCTCGGTGCCCGAGCCGAAGACCGTGAAGAACCGGCTGCACTTCGATCTCGAACCGTTCGCGGCGAGCCGCGACGTCACCGTGGAGCAGGTCCTCGACGGCGGCGCAACGATGCTCGACGATCGCCGCGAGTCCGACGGCACCGGATGGGTGGTGCTGGCCGACCCTGAGGGCAACGAGTTCTGCATCGAGCGCTCGCGGACCGAGCGTGGTGAGGCGCGCGGCCCGGCGGCCGCCGAGCGACCGTTTCCGGCCGTCCGCGACGCGGATGAGCGCAGGTTGCTCACCGGATTGCTCGACTGGTACCGCGAGGGCGTCGCCGCAAAAGTAGGCGGGCTGCGCGACGAGCAAGCTCGTCGCCGGCTCGTGGGCTCGCCCACCACGGTGATCGGCGTGGTGAAGCACCTCGCGTTGGTGGAGGACTCGTGGTTCGCGCATCGCTTCGCCGGAGGGACCGAGCCGGAGCCCTGGGCCAGCGCGCCGTTCGACGTCGATCCCGACTGGGAGTTCCACTCCGCGCTCGACGACCGGCTGGCCGACGTGCTGGCGCTGTATGGAGCCGCCTGCGAGCGCAGTCGGGCGGTGTGCGCCGATGCCGAGCTCGACGACCGCAGCCGTGGCGAGGAGCGGCCGTTCACGCTGCGGTTCGTGCTCGTCCACCTCATCGAGGAGACCGCCCGCCACCTCGGGCACCTCGACATCCTGCGCGAGCTCACCGATGGCGCTACCGGCGAGTAGCGCTCACGGGACGCACCGATGCCTGAGGGCGACACGATCCATCGCGCGGCCCGCACGCTCGCGGCAGCCCTGGAGGGTGAGCGGGTCACCGCCTTCGAGACCAGGGTGGCGGCGGTGCGCGCGCTGGGGCCCCAGCGGTTGCTCGGGCAGACGGTCGAACGGGTCGAGGCGCGCGGCAAGCATCTGCTCATCGGGTTCGATCCGAGCCAGCTCGTGCTCCACACGCACATGCGCATGACCGGCTCGTGGCATCTGTACCGGTCGGGTGAGCGCTGGCGCAAGCCGGCGCACCGGCTGACCGTCCGACTCGACGTCGAGGACTGGGTGGCGGTCTGTTTCTCGGCGCCGGTCTGCGAGCTACTGAGCGCCGCCCAGATCGAGCGCCACCCTGCGCTCTCGTCGCTCGGGCCGGACGCCGTCGACAAGCGGGTCGACCTGGCTGAGGCCCGACGACGGCTCGACGAGCGTGAGGACTGGACGATCGGGGAGGCCCTCCTGGACCAGCGGGTGCTCGCGGGTGTCGGCAATGTGTACAAGTGCGAGGTCTGTTTCCTGAGCGAGGTGGATCCCTGGGCGCGCGTTGAGACACTGGAGGGCGCGCTGCGCGACACGCTCCTGGCCACGGCCGCCCGGCTGCTGCGTCGCAATGCCGGCGCGGGCGACAGCCGGCGCGTCACGACCGTCGAGGGACCGCCCGGCGGAGCGGACCGGCTGCACGTCTACGGTCGTGCCCGTCGCCCCTGCCGGCGCTGCGGGAACTCCATTCGCGTCGCCCCGCTCGGCGAGCAGGGACGCATCACCTACTGGTGTCCCACCTGCCAGGGGCCGGGGCCGGCCGGACCGTAGGCTCATCGCTGTGGAGCTGCTCTATTCCGGCGCGAAAGCCGTGGCCAAGGCGACGTTCACCATCTTCGACTGGCGCGTCCACGTCGAGCACCCGCAACGCGTCCCCGCCGGGGGGCCCGCCGTGCTGACCTCCAACCATCTGAGCTGGGTCGACCCCGTTCTGCTCGGCTACGTGGCCGACGTGCATCGTCGCAACATCCGCTTTCTGGCGATGAGCGAGCTCTGGCGGCGGCGATGGGCGGCGAGCGCCTTGAACCGTATGCGCCATGTGCCCGTCCAGCCGGGGGAGTCTGGTGGCATCACCGCCAGGGCCGTCTCGCTGCTGCGGGAGGGGGAGCTCGTGGCGGTCTTCCCCGAAGGCGGTATCCGGCCGGCCTTCTCACCGGCGCACGGCCGGCGGGGCGCGGCAGAGATGGCCCTGGCGTCCGGCGCTTCCATCCTGCCGGTCGGGGTGTGGGGGGGTCAGCACGCGCTTCCGCCCGTCCCCGGCACCCGCCCGCGGCGTCATGTGCCGCTGGTGGCCTGCGTGGGCGTGCCCCTCGCTCCGGTGGGAGAAGACCCCGAAACCCTCACCCGCCGCGTGATGGCGAGCATCGGCCACCAGGTCGAGCGCGCGCAGCGCGCCTGGCACAGCCTGGGGCCAGACCGGCTTCGGAAATGACGACGCCCCGGCCGAGGTGGCCGGGGCGTCGTCGTGGTGTGTGCAGGAGTTAGGAGACGACCGTGACGTTCGCGGCCTGCTCTCCCTTTGCTCCCTGGGTGATGTCGAACTCCACCTTGGCGCCCTCGGCCAGGGTGCGGAACCCTGACCCGTTCACCGCCGAGAAGTGGACGAACACGTCGTCGCCGTCCTCCCGGGAGATGAAGCCGTACCCCTTGTCATCGGAGAACCACTTGACGGTACCAACAGCCATTGCGCTGCCCTCGTCTTTCGTCTTGCGCAGGATCGATTGATGCAATCCTGAGGGGCCTGCAATAGCGTCTTACCAAAGCAGACATCACGTCTTTCGTGCCCTCGCAGCAAAGGCTAGCAGGATGGGACCGGCAAAGTCGTGCCCTATCGGTCGGTCTGTGGATGAGGGCGACAGTGGCCGAGGTCGCGCGCGTCTGGGGTTAGCCTGCGAGCTGACCACGCGTGCCGCCCTGCGGCCTGCCTCGGACTGGAGAAGCCGCTTGAGCCCCAAGGTCCTCGCCATCGACATGGACTACGTCCGCGAGGTGTTGCTCCGCCTGCTGCGCATCTCCAGCCCTACCGGGCGCACCGACGACATCATGCATGAGGTCGGCACGGAGCTGGAGGCGCTCGGCATCGACTTCCGCGTCACACGGATGGGCGCCATCGACGCGCAGGTGAAAGGCGAACAGGACAGCCCCGACCGCGCGGTCGTGGCACACGCCGACACGGTCGGCTGCGCGGTGCGCCGCGTCAAGGAGAACGGGCGGTTGGCGATCGTGCCGATCGGTACCTTCAGCGCGCGCTTCGCCGAGGGCGCGCGCGTCACCGTCTACCTGGACCAGCAGGGCAGCTACCGCGGCACCGTGCTGCCGCTCATGGCTTCGGGACATGCCTATCACACCGCGATCGATACGCAGGGGGTCGGATGGGAGCACGTCGAGGTGCGCCTCGACGAGTTCTGCTCGTCGGCGGATGAGGCGGAAGCCCTCGGCATCCAACCCGGGGACTTCGTGGCGCTCGAGGCGGTCCCCGAGATCACCGAGGCCGGCTTCGTCGTGAGCCGCCATCTCGACGACAAGGCTGGCTTGGCGGCCGCCCTTGGCGCGTTCAAGGCGGTCATCGACCACGAGATCGTCCTGCCGGTCACGGCCCACCTGCTCATCACCACCCGCGAGGAGATCGGTCAGGGCGCCAGCACCGGACTCGCCGCCGACGTCACCGAGATGGTCAGCATCGACGTGGCGATCTGCGCTTCCGAACAGAACTCCCGCGAGACCACGGTCAACCTCGCGATGATTGACCAGACCGGGCCCTTCGACTTTCACCTCACTCGCAAACTGGGGCGCATGTGCCGCGAGCTGGGGATCCCCGTGCGCCGGGACGTCTTCGCGTACTACCGCTCCGATGTGGCGGCCGCTCTGGAAGCGGGTGTCGAGACACGGGCGGCGCTGATCGGCTGCGGGGTCGACGCGAGCCATGGACACGAGCGGACTCACCTTGACGGCATCCGCTACGTCGCCGAGCTTCTGGCCGCCTACCTGCAGACCCCGCTCACCTTCCCGTGGGACGTGCCGCCAAGCGGCCAGCTCGCCGACTTCCCCCGTTTGGAGTCCGAGTCCCCGCTCGAGCCCTGAGCCCATTCTCCGACCTGCTGTATGCTCCGCTGTATGTCAGCCACGCGCACCCAGGTCTATCTGACCGCCGACCAACGACGATGCATCGACCAGCTCAAGCAGAGCGAAGGCATCACCCTTGCCGAAGTTGTCCACCGCGCTGGACGCTTAGGAGCCGTCACGAAATAACGTTCTGGTGACGGTGGGTGTCGTAGCCTGCGTGTGTGGATGTGGAGGAGGTGGCGTTGGCGGGCAAGTTCGCGGTGTTGTCGCCGCATCTGGACGAGCGGCAGCGGCGGCTGTTGGCGGGCGCCGAGGCACGCGCGTTGGGTCGCGGCGGGATGACGGTGGTGGCGCGCACGTCGGGGTTGTCCTTGCCGACGGTCCGCAAGGGGATGCGCGAGCTCGACGCGGACACCGAGCCGTTGGCTGGCGTCCGCCGGCCGGGTGGGGGCCGCAAATCGGTGGTCGCGCGTGACCCGGGACTGCCGGCGGCGTTGGAGCGGCTGGTCAGCCCTGACACGCGTGGGGATCCCGAGTCGCCGTTGCGGTGGACGACCAAGAGCACACGCCAGCTGTCGAAGGCGTTGGGCGACCAAGGTCATCAGGCGAGCCGCAACCGGGTGGCTGAGCTGTTGCACGCGGAGGGCTACAGCCTGCAGGGCAACCGCAAGACCATCGAGGGCCGTCAGCACCCCGACCGTGACGCCCAGTTCGGTTCCACGACGACTGGAACTACACCGTCCGGCCATCACCGGCATCGGTCCAAAAACGTAACTACACCAACGTTATTCCGTGACGCGTCCTTATCTGACCGGCGAGTGCCTCGACGCCGAGTCTGCGCTGGCCGCCACGTTCGGGGTTGATCCCCAGGCTCTGGCCGTCGACCCTGACGAGTGGAATCGTGGCTGACATCTTGGTCGATACCGACCTGTTCATCGATCACCTCCGTGGCGCCCGAGAGCTGAAGACGGGCAAGCATCGCCTGGCCTATTCAGTGGTGACGAGAGCGGAGCTGTTCGCGGGGACGACCGCGACGGACTCGGTGGTGCGGCTGCTGGGGCCGTTCCGCGAGCTGTCTGTGGACCGCGCGGTGGCCGAACGGGCCGGGCGCATTCGCCGCGACACCGGGATCCGGCTGCCGGACGCGTTGATCGCGGCGACGGCGCTCGGGAACGGCCTCAGTCTCGCCACGCGCGACCGCTCGGACTTCACCGCCGTATCCGGCCTGCGACTCCGCGCTCTCGCCTGAGCTCGCCCACGCGGATCCGCCAACGCACGACCCGCGCAACTTCCTCCGGTATCCGGGTGAAGTTATGGTGAGCGGCGTCTGGCGCGGCCAGGAAGGGACATCTCCGTAACCCCGGCAGCGGTTCCTGCGACTCTGTGATGAGGACAGGAGCACGGCCGGGTGGAAGACGCAACACTCGTAGGGCCGGCGCGCGAGGGAGACCTCGCCGCGCTGGCGACGCTGTTGACCGTACATCGTGCTCGGCTCTTTGCCATCGGGGCGGGTGATCTTCGGTGACGACTACGCCGCAACGGAGGTGGTTCAGGAGACCACACTGGTAGCCTTGACCGGACTTGATCGACTGCGGAGTCCTGAGCATTCAGGCGCCTGGCCAGCGGGCATTGCTCGCAACTTGTGTCGCCGACGACTGCGCTCCCACAGCCGGTCTGAATAGTCGTGGGGATCAATCCACGGCGGGACCTTGCCAGACACGATGGAACGCCTCGCGCGAGGTACCGAGGTCATCAACCCCATGAGGTGTCGATAACGCAGAAACGGTAGCCCTCGGGATCGGCCATTACGATGAAGTCCGGATCCTCGGGGTAGCGGGTCCCAGTCCACACGCGTCACCCCGAGTGATCAGCCGTTCGCCCTCCGCAGCCTGGTCGGCCGCGTCTCCCGCGTACAGGTCCAGGTGCACCCGCGGATACTCCTGGACCGGTGTCGCACTGACGTCGAGTGCGATATGGGCCCCGTCGCCAGATACAGGTACGAGAATGGCGAAGTCGTCCTCGACGCCGATGGCACGCTTCGGTTCGTAGTCGAGAGCTTGGGTCCAGAACGACACCGCTCGGTGGAGATCCTGCACACCGACGACTACGGTCCCGACACGAAGCATTGGGTGAGTCTCGCACATGACCGGGCGCGGTATGCCGCAGCCGACCGCACGCGCTCGGTGAGCAGCACGTCGGTGGGCTGCTCGGGTATGACCGACGGCTCCCGTAGCGTGCTATCATTTTGCTATCAGCCAGGGTGAGGCGGTGGAGCGATGGCGGACCTGTTGATCCGCAACCTGGACCCTACGGTCCATCAGGAGTTGAAGCGCCGTGCTGACGCGGAGCACGTCAGCCTCCAGACGTACGTGTCGCGGGTGCTCGGCCGGCACGCCGGCCGCCCCACGATCACGCAGTGGCTCCATGGTCTCGATGACTTGCCGCGACACCCGAATGTGTCGGGTGCGGAGGCGCTCCGCGAGGCTCGCGCCGACTTGCCGTGACGCTGGTCCTCGATGCGTCGGCCATCATCGATCTGCTGCTGCGCAACAGCCGCGGCGAGAAGGTCCGCGCGTTCCTCGCCGACCGGGCCGATGAGGACATGGCCACGGTCGCGCACCTCGACGCCGAGGTGTACTCCGGTCTGGCGCGCATCCATCGGGCGGGCGAACTCGACGCCGAGCAGGTGGCGGCGCTGCTGGGTCGGCTCGGTGAACTCGCGGTGATCCGTTTGCCGATCACCACCGCTCTCCTGCGGGCCTCGTGGGCGCTCCGTGCCAACGTCGCGGCACGCGACGGCCTGTATGTCGCGGCCGCGCAGGCGCTGTCCGCCAGCCTGGTCACCACCGACAATCGGCTCGCACGAGCGGCACCGGACGTCGCCAGCGATCTCGAGGTCCGCCAGTCGTAAGCCCACCCACCGGGTGCTCGCCCCGCTCCGCGTGGCATCCGGCCATGCCGCAACCGCACGAGACGACGGATGAGCCGGTCGAGCGGGTCGATCTGCCACCTGGCCCAACGATGCCGCAGCTCGCTCTGCACCACGTCCAGCTCACGATACCCGTCGGCGCAGAGGACCCCGCCCGAGCGTTCTACGCGGGTGTGCTCGGGATGGTTGAGGTCACCAAGCCGCCCGCCCTCGCGGTCCGGGCGGGGTCTGGTTCCGCGCCGGAGCACTCGAGCTCCATCTGGGCATCGAGGAGCCCTTCTCGCCAGCACCCAAAGGGCATCGTGGCTTGTCGTGTTGGACCTCGATGCGCTCGCCGAGCTCGCTGAACGGCTGGGCGCCACTGGGTCGGAGGTGCGCTTCGAAGACCTGTTCCCGGGATACCGGCGCTTCTGCGTCGACGACTGCCTCGGCAACCGCCTCGAGTTCATGTCCCGCACTGGCGCATGAGGCTGTCCGATCTCGTATTGCCGACGCAGTTGGCAGTCATCGGGCCTATGGTGCCCGCGGTAGGAATCGAACCTACGGCCTTCTGCTCCGGAGCTAGCGGGGGCTGAACGGTGTGCTGACCAGGGAAAACGCAGGTCACGGTCGAGCGACACCGGCGGAGTTATCCGCCCACTGACGCGCCTTCTGAATTGCTGCCGGAGGCCGATGCGTGCGCACACAGTGGCCACGACATTGCCTGTGGATGTATCTGGTTCGTAGGCCATCATTCGGTGTACGTGGTCACGGTGCACACTGCCACCTGGCCGAGTAGCGATGTCCAACGGTATGGAACGTATCGCCAGATTGCGAGTTCCGCCGTGTCGTCGTCGATCGTGACGACGCCCATGATTGGCTGCCCGAGCCGTGCTGACTTCGTTCTGGCGATGCGGCGGAGCACCCTCTTGTCCCTGGGGCTGGGATAGCGGTTGCCGTTGGGATGGGTGTGCCAGTCGCCCAGGTAGGTGAGCGTTCGCCCGGACCGGTGGTAAAGCTCTGCCAGCCGGGCCTGCTGGTGGCCATGGTCGGGCACGAAGCCGTGGCTCTTGTGTGCGGCTGCTTGTCCGGGGCCGATGACGTCGGCGACAACGAGCGCACCGTGTGGGTCGGTGTAACCGACGAGCAGCCCACCAGTTTCGAGTGGATGCCACTCGAGTGCTTTGCTCAGGAGACTGAACCGTGCACGCTCGGATATCCAGCAGGTACGAGCGTTGGAGTTCATAGTTGTCGGCAGTTGCACCTGGGGTGTCGCAGCAAGGGCCTGGTGTCCCAGCGAGGCTCCAGGAACCTGCCGGTGGAATCCCGCAGTGAGAGCGTTGCGACATCCCATTTAGCTTGCGGGTAGCCGTCGTCGCACCGACACAGCGTGGACACCGCCAACTGAACGGCGGGTTGGGCGATACGGGCGGTGTCGAATCCTGCGCCGGTGAAGGTGAGTGAACTGCATCCTGGAGGCGAGATCTCTCCTACCGGGTCGGATGGCGGCAGAACGAGCGTCTCGTCGTCACCTGAGTCTCCTCCCTCGGGTTCCACGCGGTGGGCCTGGAGGCACCAAATGCAGGCGTCATGTTGAGGTAGGACCCGCGCGACCATGCCTCCCCATCCGCCGTAGGTGGTGTGCGCAACCACGTACGGGACGCCGAATGCTTTGGCGCGCTCCCCGAGCAGCAGGTTCACCAGCGGCTCACCGGTGGTGTTGAGCACGAGGTCGGCTGACGCAAGGAGCTCCTCGAGCCAGAGGTGGTCGGCCGTCTGTCCTTTCCTCCTCAGCGCGCCGATGGTCCTGACAAGGGGTTGGGCTTCGGTGTAGGGATGCTGGTCGTTAATGAACCGGGCCAACAGCGGTGCCTTTGGTTCACCTGCTGCGGGGAAGCCGAGTGGCCACCGCACCGAGTTCGCGGGCTCAAGGCCGTCACCGTCGACGATAGCGAGCCGCCCCACCCCAGCGCGCGCGAGTTCCAGCGCGCAGAAGCTGCCTACCCCGCCGACCCCCACGACGATCGCGGTCTTGTCGCCCAGGCACGACAGCTCGGGGATGCGGCGCGCCAGGTCCGACGGCCCTGCCCGGACCGCGCGCACGAGGTACTCACTGTGCTGGGCATGAGGATGGTGTTGGCGGGCGGCGCGCACGAGGAACGTCCAGCCCATTCCGTGGATCCCGTGCTCGACCTCTTCCTCGGTCACAAGGGCATAGACGTCCAGGTACGCCGGGTGGGCCGGCACGCTCGGCGTGTCGGCGTTGTAGCGGTTCCTCTTCCTGACCTCCCCGTCCTTCGTGGACGCCAGCAGATCCGCGAAGGCCCGAGCGTCACGAGCGTCCACGTGCTCAGCGAGGCGCTTCCAGCGCGCCGTGAGGATGGGCGCGTTCCCGTAGCGGCGTGCCAGGCGGTCATCCGCGCGAGCGACGATGTTGCCGGTCTCGTCGCGAACCTGCAGGACGATGCCGCGCAGGAGCGGCAGCTGGGCGTGAGGATGAACGCCTCGGGGGCTCGGGAGGGCGATGGTCAACTCACCCGCGTGCGCCTCGAACTCCCACGCGGAGTCCACGATGACGAAGGCACCGTCCAAGTGGAGGTAGTACATGCTCGCCGGCTCCGGCGCGTTGGCCTCGATGGCCTTGGCCTCGGCAGGTGGGGCGGTTTGCGCCTGAAGGAGCTTCGGCAGCTGGTCGGTCAGCAGTGTCAGGACTGTGTCTCGGGTTGGGTCCCACTGCCACGCATCCCATTGCCAGGCATCCCTCACCAGGCACAGCGCGCCGGTGTCGGGATCCTGATGGCGAGCGAACCGCTCGTGGGGCGCGAAGACCACTGGTGGGAAGTTGGGATACAGGTCTGGCAGCGCCACGAACAGCAACAGCGTGCGGCACTGGATCTCGTACTCAAGCCGCAGTGCCACCTCGACATCGAACTCGGTCGCCCACACGTTGGATCCCGGGTGTGGCGTGTAGAGAGTGACGGGCGTTCCCGCCTGTTCAAGGCTTTGCTTCTCTGCCGCGAGCAGGCGGGAACGCCGCTCCTCCCACCCACCAGGGTTCACGCGACCTCCCGGCGCTTCGGGGGCCGCGGGGCGTCCGGCGGCCCCGGGCGGTCCGGAGGCGGGCCTGGGCGGTCTGGTGGGGGGCCCGGCGGATCGGACTTGCCCGGGTTATCGGGTCGGCCCGGAGCGTTCTCTGGGGGGTTGTCGGGACGTGGCATCGGCTCGCCTTTCTGTGCTGCTGGTTGCGGTTTCCACGGGCGGCTCACCGCCATGTCTGCACGAATATAGCATACGAGCACTTGTAGTCGAGACATCACCGTAGTATGCTTACAGAAGCCACCACCAAAGGAGGAAGCCATGCCCGAGACCAGGGTGACCACCATCCGCCAAGACGCCGACCAGCACGCCGAGGTCGAGGCCGTCGCCCAGGTCGAGGGCGTGCCGGTTTCGAGGATCGTTCGGGACGCGATCAGCGAGGCGTTGCAGAAGCGCCGCAATGACCCGGAGTTTCAAGCTCGCCTCAAGCAGCACCTCGAGGATAACCGGCGCATTCTGGAGCGCCTCGCCGATCAGTGACCCGCTACCTCGACCTCGCCGACTTCCTGCTCATCGCTGAGGCAGCCCTGCAAGTCAGGGCCGAAGACCTCTACATGCAGGTGAACCTGCCGCTGGCGGAATCCGCCCTCGGCGCACCGCGGGCGGCCTTCGGCGAGGTCGAGTTCTATCCGGAGTTCGCTCAGAAGGTGGCGGTTCTCGGCCATCGACTGGTCGCCAACCATCCCCTACCGGACGGCAACAAGCGCACAGCCCTGCTGTGCATGATCGTGTTCGTCGAGAACAACGGTTGCACGTGGATCCCCCCCGAAGCCGATGCGACAGAGGGCGACGAGACCGTCGTAACCATGGTCGCGCTCGCCGCCGGCGACCTAGTCTTGGATGACTTCATCGAGTGGGTGCGGGAACGGATCGGATCGCCATGAACAACGAGAACCAGCCGCCTCTGTTCGAGCCTGGCGCGGACCTTCCGCCGGATCCTTTCCCGCGGAGCGAACTCGCCGACCGCACGTGTCGTCTCTACGTAGCCTCGGCGTTGACGCGACTAACCGACGCGCCAAGCGAGGATGCCCGACTACTTGAAAGTGAACTGCACACCATCACGCAGGCCGTCACCAGCCTCGATTACGACGAGCTCGGCTTCTCGATGGAGAACTACGTGCCGATCGAGCATTCCTCGGCCCATCGTCATGCCGATCTGACACCCGAGGAAGTGTTTGAGCAGAACTGCCTGCAAGTCCTGACTTGTAGCGATGGTCTTATCGTCCATGGCTGGCAGCCAGGAGCTGGTGTTGGCCAGGAGTTTGGCTGGGCCGCGACACAGGTGGCTATACCCGTGCTGTGGGTGCAACACGGGGACCATCCCGTAAGCCGCCAGATCCGTGGAACACCCGGGGATGTCACATTCAAAACGTTCGTCCAGCCTGCAGAGTTGAGACAGATCGTCCAGGGATGGCTGTGGTCGCGACGCCCCGTCCTCAGCGCCGGTCCCTATCGACGAGCTACCCGAACGCTGCGGTGGCACGGTCCTGCCACTGCGGCGCGGCGACGCTGGATGCAACTCGACGACTGCGAGCGTCGGCGGATCTGCGCCACAGGCAACGTCGTGCCAGGGGTCATCGACTTCTACCTGTCCGATCCCATGCTTCTCGCTGCTGCGCCCGCGTGGATCCTGGACGTTCTCACCACCGAAGGTCTATTGATCGCCACCAGCGCCACACCGCGTCCACCCGCAAGGCTGAGCACAAGGCAACTGTTCGCGCTCACAGAGGCGGCCACGGAGTACGACTGGGACATGGGTCTGGTCGACTACTTGCGGACATCGGCGGAACAGGTGATGACCGAGCCGGCGACGCGACGGCTGAAGCTGGACACGCCCGCGGACTGGGTCCGCCTCCGTGAAGCGCTTTGCCCATGAGCCGGCTGGCGGAGCAGGTCGCGCAGGCTCTACGAGAGCGGTTCCCGGAGGCTCGCCGAGTACCCATCGACATAGAACGCTTGGCCCTGAGGCTCGGCGTCAGCAGCATCTCCTTTGTCGATCTCATCGAAGACGGGCGCTTGGAAACCGATGGGCACACGACGCGGATCCTCATTCGGGAATCTTCGAACGAAGCCCGACGGCGATTCAGCGTCGCACACGAGTTGGCACATCTGCTGCTCACCCACCCTGGACAGGCCGCTGTTGAGCGGCGGCTGGCCACAGACAACGACGTCGAGCGCTTCTGCGATCAGTTCGCCGCAGCGTTGCTCCTGCCCAGGGACTGGGTCACAGCCCGATGCGGGGGGCGTCCAGAGACGTTGGCATCGGTCCGGGATTTGGCAGACGCGTCCGGAACCTCGCTGGCCGCGTCGCTCGTGAGGCTGCAACAGACTGTCGGATGGACGAGCATGCTGCTGCAGTGGCGCGCGACCGCCGGAACTTGGAGGTTCCGCTGGGGTGCCGGTGTCCCAGGGGTGCTCCATGGGCGCATTCGAGCCACCGACCCCACCCGTGAGCTCTTGGACACGATCCGCAACAGGACCACGCGAGACGTCCGCGTAGAGCTACCGCTGGAGATCCGAGGTCGAGCTGTCTGCCGGCCGGCCATCGTCTCCTGCAAGTACTCCAGTGCGCTGGCACTGATCCACGCACCACCGCCGCTCAGGCGGCCATCCGGCTTGGGAAGCCCGGCGGCCGGTAGGGGCTAGCGCCGGATAAGCCGCGTCACCGGAGGACAGCCGTGGAAATTTTGGATGATCGGCCCATCCCGCAGTGGGCTGAGCGCTTGGCAACCTCTGCCCTCCAGACAGTGAAGACCGCCGTCGATCTGCTGCCGCGAGTGAACGGCGTGTTCGGCATGCGGTGTCCATGGGAAGTATGTGCGGAAGTGAACGCCGAGTACTACTTGTGTCCGCTCGGCGACTTCACTCAGGCGGGTGTCGTGACAGTCGCCGACCACCTGCGCAGCTACTGGCACCTTATGCGGACGGCTACGCCGGCACTGGCTGCCTTCACCGTCTTGCGCGCCGCGGTGGAGACGACCGCATCCCTGCACTGGGTTTGGTCCGCGGACGGTCAAGAAGAACGCCACCGCCGGGCGCTGCTCAGCACCAAGCGCGACCTTGTGGCATTCATCGCCGGGGCAAGCACCGATCCAAAGCACCGCTACCCGACTCAGCGACTCGGGTTGGACCCGACCGAGGTGGCCGAGCTGTTGGGCGTGTCGTTGCAGGGCTCGGCGCCCAAGCCGACGAAGCGGATGGCTGATGTCGGCGCACAGGACCTCTACGCTCTTCTATCGGCCGCGACCCACGGCTCCCGAGAGGTCGTAGGCCTCGTCGTGGAGGACACCCCGGGGGGCGGTCAGCAGATCGTCCCCCACCGCCGACTGTCTGAGCTCACCTGGAAGGACGCTGAAGAGATTATCAGGCCAACCCTTGTGCGGATCCGCAGGGCCCTGGAGCGTCTTGACGGCCCTTTGTAGCCGGGGCTGGGGGCTGAGGGTCTACACGTCTCAGATGGCTCTGCGCCATGTTCTGTGCCATTCACGTGGGGCAGGAGCAACATCTGCGGTGACTTATATTCCGCCGGCGAGCCGCGCGGTGGCAGCCGCACGGTGTTGAAATAAGCGGCTGTCGATGCGCCTCTGTACCCTGCGCACTTATGGGCGCGTTCGGGCTCGACGACTGGGACGACATCGAAGGCGACTGGCCGACGCTGCTACTTGGCAATGGTGCGAGCCTGGCCGTGTCATCGGTGCGGCTGCGACGCTCGGTCTCCCGTGACAGCGCCTCGGCCAGATCCGGATCCAACCGCACGCTGAGCACGCGACGTCGTGGGATGTAGCGATCATCTCCCTGTCGGATCGGGCCAGTGGTCGGCGCGGTAGGCGGCGAGTTCCTCGGCTGCGACCTGTTCGTCCGGGAACGCCCGTGTCGAGTTGTTCGTGCGCGCGTAGAACAGGCGGTCGGCTTTGCTCGTTCTGGCGTAGACGGGTCGCTGGGACTGCGCGACATCGACGCGGCAGATCTCGTGGCCGGCGTATGTGGTGATGCGAGCGCGGGTGCGCATGACGGCGGCGTGTCCCACGGCGTTGATCAGGTGGGTGGTGAGCCAGTTGACGAACCCGTCGCCGTTGCGCGGCTTGACCTTCGCGTAGTCGTGGCTGAGTCCGACGACTTCGCGGTTCGGGCCGATCCCGATCAGCAGGGTGCCGCCGTCGGTGTTGAGGAACCCGGCGACGGTCTTGACGACGGCGTCCTCCATCGCTTTGTTCGGCTCGCTCTTGTGCAGGTCCCAGCGGGCGGTGGACTTGAACTCGACGGCGTAGTCCTCGTCGTTGTCGATGATCTCGTCGACGGTCCGCAGCGCCGAGACGGCCGGCATGCCCAGTTGCGCGGCGACCTTGGACGCGAACTCGGCGTCAGCCCGCAGCTGCTCGACGACGTCATCGGTGATCGTCCCGAGATCCGGGCGGGTCAGGACCGCGACACCGGCACCAGCAGCCTCGTCGCCGACGCCGGCATCATAGACGCTGGTGTCGTCATCGCCGTAGGCGCTGACGACATGGTCGAAGACGGCTTGCACCTTCGTGTCGAACAGCGTGCGCGGGTAGGGGTCCTCGGGTAGCTCCTCGTCGAGCACGTCTCGGATCGTGGTGCGCACGCCCGACATGGTGGACGCCTTCCGTCGCCAGTCGAGGACGAGCTTGTCGTGCAGGTGGGCGAGCAGGTGCTTCGCACCGGCCCTGACCTTCTCGCGCTCTGCGTCATCGAGGACCGGCTCGGGTTGGGTGAGCAGGTCGAAGACCGCCAGCTCCTCCTCGGTCATGTCCTCCACGACCGCGCGTTGCTCTTCCTCGCTGAGGTCCTGGGACAGCGCGATGAGCCGCCGCAGGTACTCGTCGATGTTGAGGCTGCCCGCGTTGTAGTCCGCGATCAGCTCTTCGATGCGCTCGACCAGGTCGAACCGGGTCGGGTTCTGGTGCGCCGCATTCACCGAGCGGTCACGCAGTAGGGACGCCAGCCGGTCGGTCTCGGCGCGTTTGCGTCCTGCGAACCGCGCTGCGAGCGCATCGAAGTCGATCTGGGACAAGTCGACGAGCGGGTCAGGTTCGATGCCTTCCGCGGCCGCACGGATGACGTACTCCTCGGCGCCGACCGAGCGGTCGAGCAGCGCGTCGACGGCGTCGACGACCGCGCCGATGTCGGATCGGGCCGGTTGGGAGACGTCGGCTATGCGCTCGGCCAGCACGCGGATGACCGCGACCGTCGCCTGGTACTCGGACGCTGCCGGGTCGGGGAGTACCGCCTTGAACAGCTTGCGGGCGCGGCGCGCGGCGGCAAGGAAGGTCGTGCGGACCTCCTCGTCGGCCAGCAGCGACTCGACGGCGGCGTCACGCAGCGCGATGAACGCGAACCCCGACGCGACGCGGAGCTCGTCGAGGTCGACGTCGTAGCGTTCGCACAACTCCGCGACCGCCTCGACCGCCTCGGCCAGCGCAGCGACCAGCTCGGACTTGTCCTGGATCGGCGAGTCGACACCCGCCTCGGCGTTCGCGGCGCCGTAGATCGCCAACGCGCGTTCGAGGTCGCGGAACACGCCGATGTAGTCGACGATCAGCCCGTTGTCCTTCTCCGGGAACACCCGATTGGCGCGGGCGATCGTCTGCATCAGCGTGTGGTTGCGCATCGGCCGGTCGAGATAGATGGTCGACACGCTCGGCGCGTCGAACCCGGTCATCCACATCGCGCACACGAACACCAGCCGCAACGGGTGCTCGGAGTCCTTGAAGTGCTCGTCGAGCGGCTCGGCGATCATCCGCGCCCGGTGCGGCCGGATATCCAGATCCTTGTCCGCCAGCTGCTTGATCTCGTTCTGGCCCTGGCTGACGACCACGGCCATGTCGGTGGTCTCCATCAACTTGATGCGACTAGCCAGCCACGGGCGCTCCAGCTCCGGCAGCGCATCATGCTGAGCGCGCAGCTCCGCGAGATGCTCCGCCCACGCCTCCCGCACGAAGTCGTACATGCGCACGGCCGCGGCCTTGTCGACACCGACGTACATCGCCTTGCCGGCGAACCCGCGCCCCACGAAGTGGCGGACCAGGTCAGCGGCGACGGTTCGCAGCCGCTCCGGTCGGGTGATTAACGCGTACTGGCGGGCGAACTGGCGGACCAGACGGCCCTCGGCGTCGTCGTCGAGCTCGGCCTGCTCGAGAACCGCGGTCAGCTCGTCGTCGAAGGTCTCGTTGATGAGCTGCAGCTCGGGGATGCGGTTCTCGTAGTACAGCGGGACGGTCGCGCCATCGGCGATCGCGTCGCGGAAGTTGTAGACGCTGACGTACTCGCCGAACTCCCGACGGGTTAGCTCCTCACCGGCTATGAGCGGCGTGCCCGTGAACCCCATGAACGCCGCGTTCGGCAGCGCCTGGCGCATGTTCAACGCCAGCGTGTCGTACTGGCTGCGGTGCGCCTCGTCGGTGATCACGATGACGTCGCGACGGTCCGACAGGACCGGCATCCCGGTCTCGCCAGCCTGCTTGTCGACCCGGAATTTGTGGATCAGTGTGAAGACGTAGCGGTGGTCGGCCTGCAGCAACTGGCGCAGGTGCGCGGACGTCTCGGCGTGCACGCGCGCCTCGCGCGAGACGACCCCGGCGTCGGCGAACTCGCCGTGCAGCTGCTGATCCAGCTCGGTGCGGTCGGTGACCATGACGAATGTCCACGACCCGGGCATGCTGCGCAGCACCTTCTGGGTGAACCACAGCATCGACAGGCTCTTGCCCGATCCCTGGGTGTGCCAGAACACCCCGAGCCGGGTGTCGCCGTCGGCGCGGATGCGGCGTAGGTTGTCAATCGAGGCGTTTACGCCGAGCACCTGATGGTTGCGCGCGATGACCTTGATCGGCCCGCCCGGCCGTTCGAGGTACGCGACGAAGTGCTCGATCAGGTCGAGCAGCCGGTCGGGCGCGCACGTGCCACGGATCGCGGTCTCGAGGCCGACCACGCCACGGCGACCTTCGGCGTCGATCACCTTCCAGTCGTTGAAGTACTCCCACGGCGCGAACGTCGAGCCGATCCGAGCCTGCGCACCGTTGGACAGGATCACGAAGCCGTTCGGCGCGAACAGTTGCGGAATCGTGTCCCGGTAGTCCGACAGGTTCTCATCGAACGCCGCCTTCACCGGCCGGTTCGGCTCCTTGAACTCGGCCAGCACCAGCGGAAGCCCATTG
The DNA here is from genome assembly GCA_038233095.1 of Euzebyales bacterium. Lineage (GTDB taxonomy): Bacteria > Actinomycetota > Nitriliruptoria > Euzebyales > Egibacteraceae > JBBSMR01. Next base: position 57,807 of record JBBSMR010000006.1, on the reverse strand, counting down.
ACAAACAGGACCACATCGGCCCGCCGGCGGTGCAGGTCGCCGGCCACCCACACCTGCGACGCCGCCAACCAGTCATTGCGGACCGGATCACCGAAGTCGAGATACCGAACGGTCGCGAAGTGCGTCTCGCCCCGGTCGTCGCGCCACTGCGCGCGGTAGCCGTCGCGCAGCAGGTCGTAGACCTCTCTGTTCGCGCGGACGGGATCCATCACAGCCCGGTCTCGGGTGACAGCTATCAACGCCTCGTCTCGTACCGCATCGGGCACTTCGGGGTTCAGCCGCGCAAGCGCAGCGGCCAACCGATGCGTGAGCACCACGTCGTGCAGCGAATCCCGCCCGAGCGTCCCGCCCTCACCGAGCGACTCGGCGTACGCGTCGACCACGGTCCAGCCGAGTTCGGCAAGCAGTTCGAGCGCAGGTCGCTCCACCAACTCCACCTCGGTGAACCGCTGCGGCGTCACGCAACCGACTCCATCAGTCTGTCGAGATCGAGCCCCGACACATCGAGCTGCCCAGTTACGAGCTTGGGAAGGAGCAGGTCGCGTAGCCCTTCGAGATTTCGGACCGACTCCTCAAGTACGCGCACGCTGTTCTCAATAGGCGCTGTTACCTCTTGGAATTGCGTTAGCACGTCGGCTTCGGGGAGGAGAAACGGAAAGCGCTTAAACGCTCCCTTCGTAATCTCCTTGAAGGTTGCTCCCGTTCCGAGCAGGGCGAGCTCATCGGCGTTCGCGTCTAGCCATTCGTAGATGAACGTGGACGGCCATCGTGGATCAGGTGGAATGACAATAAAGCCCTGATTGCAAGACGCCTCCGTACTTGCAATGGCAAGCACTCCAAGCGTTGCACGACTTGTCATCAATACGGATCCCGACGGAAATAGCCGCGCTGAACTCCCACGAAGGCCGTCTTTAGTGATCTTGAGCGCCGACTCGCCAGCGAACCGCGTCAGGCTCCTTGTGAGATCGCTTGGCGTGTACCACGAAATCGTACCGTCCTCCCAGTACGCGGGCTCCTTCTTCGAAGGGGTGCCCCCACCCAACACCGTCAAAGCCTCACCGCAAGTGCGAACTTCCCAGCCATATGGAATGGGGCCGAGGGGGGAGTCGACGAGGGTGGCGGCCTCGTGGCCGGGGTAGCGGAAGTGCACGAACCACTCTCGGTAGATGGCCTGCGCCATCTGCTCCAACAGCTTGATCCGCCGGCCATTAATCTCGATCAGATTGTCGATTGCTCCGAGCACGGCAACGACTTGTTCTTGCACACTCGTTGGCGGCAGGCACACGTGAAATGCCTTGACTTCAGGATAATAGATAGTCTGGTGCGTCGTTCCACTTGCAAAGCTCAAGAAGGTCTCGCGTCCCTCGGCGAGCATGACGTACTTCAAGTACATCGAATTGATGTCGTCGGAGCAAACCCAGTTCACAAAATCCTGACTCGTGGCCATTGGTTGGCCCATCATGACGACGTATCCAACTGAAGCAGTGCGCGAGAGACACACCGTGTTGGTTGGTAAGACTCTGGCTGAAGATTTGGCGATCCCGAGATCGTTCGTATGCTGCTGCGTGTCCATGAGCGTGCGGCCATGATTTCCGGTAGCATCCCTGATACCGATCCAAGGAATGTCGCCGTCCCAATACTCAGGGTGCTTCCGGCTCGGCGTGTGCCCTGACTCGAGTCGAGCAACGTCTGATAGCGCTGTCCACCGCCAGCCGTCGGGGGTCGGCAGATCCGGCTTACCAACGTTGAGAGCATACCGACCCAGTATTACGCCTGTGATAGCAGGTCTTCCCCCAGTACGGGTGGCTCTTCGCCGAGAGGCTGAGCGAGACGGAGTGCTGTCAGTCGACGATGTCATCGTCCAAGAATCCCATACACAGCGGCATCAACGTGGCTGCGGAGTCGGTCGGCTTCGTCGGTCAGGCGGGTGAACTCCTCGTAGAGACCGGAGAGCTTCTCGGTGAAGTCGCCGTCTTCTTCGTCGATGCCGGCGGTGCCGGTGTAGCGGCCGGGGTTGAGGCTCCAGCCTTGTGCCTCGATCTCATCGACCGTCGCAACCTTGCAGAGGCCTGGCACATCGACGTAGGCGCCGTCGGGGAAGCGCTCCTTGAGCAGCGTCTCGCTGCCATCAACGGTCTCGATGTCCTCGCCGCGGTAGAGGCGCACGATGTTGGCGAGCAGTTCGATCTGCTCAGGCAGGAAGTCCCGGTGTGCGCGGTCGATCTGGCGATAGATATGCCGGGCGTCGAGGAACAGCACCGTGTCCTCGCGTTTGGTGCCACGCTTGCCGTTGTCAAGGAACCACAGCGTCACCGGCAACGTCACGGTGTAAAAGAAGTTTGTGCCGATCGCGACCATTACGTCGACGGTCTTCGACTCGATGACCTGCCGGCGGATCTCGCGCTCGGAGTGGCCGGCGTCGCCGGCGGAGTTGGCCATGACGAATCCGCCGCGGCCCTCCTCGGCCAGCGCTGACGCGAACAGCTGGATCCACAGGTAGTTCGCGTTGTCGGGCTTGGGAAGGCCGAAGGAGAACCGCGGGTCGCCGGCGAGCTTGTCCTTGTCGACGCCGTTGACGTTGAACGGCGGATTGGCCATCACGAAGTCGAACGCGCCGACGCTGTCGTGCAGGTCGTCGTAGTAGCTGTTGCCGAGGCGGATGTCACCCGACAGCCCGTGCAGGGCGAGGTTCATCTTGGCCAGCGGAACGGTGCTCGCCTTCTGTTCCTGGCCGTAGACCGACAGCTCCGCGGTCGCCGAACCGGAGTGGCGCTCGATGAACTTCGCGCACTGCACGAACATGCCGCCGGAGCCACAGGCGGGGTCGAACACGCGGCCGTGGAACGGCTCGATGATCTCGACGATCAGCCTGACGATCGAGTACGGGGTGAAGAACTCACCGCCCAGCCGGCCCTCGGCCATCGCGAAGTTCGACAGGAAGTCCTCGTAGATCAGCCCGAAGGCGTCACCCGACAGCGTGCGCGGCAGCGGCGCGAACAGCCGTAGCAGCTCAACGAGCGTCGACTTCTCGAGCCGCTGGTAGCCCTTGGGCAGGACGTCCTTCAGCTCGGTGTTGCGGGTCTCGACCAGCCGCATGGCGGCGTCGACTGCGGCACCGAGATCCTCGGACTCAGGCAGGTCGACCAGGTGGGACAGCCGCGCTCGATCCGGGATGAACAGGACCGAGCGCGCGCGGTAGTCATCTGCAGTGACCGGCCGTCGTGCGGTGGCCTTGGCCTCCAGCTCGGGGCGCACCTGCTCGAACCGCTGCTCGGCATAGGCGAGGAAGATCAGCCCGAGCACCGGACCGCGATACTCGCTCGGCGCCAGTGTGGAGTTGGCTCGCAGCTCGTCGGCAGCCGCCCACAGCGTTCGGCGTACCTGTGCCAGATCGTCAGTCCTCATGAGGCTCCCGTCATCCCCCGCCATAACGTGATCAGGTCATTGACGCATTGTGACACGGTCGCTGGGGCCAGCAAGCAGCGACCGCGCCTTGGCGAGACGAGACCTCAACAATTCGCCGCGACCGTCGGAAGCACTCAAGAGCGCCACACTTTCGGGCTTGGTCAGTGCGTAGCGCACCAACAGCGAGGACCTTGCGTGAACCGCCCTGGGTTCAGGGCGGTTCAGCGAGCCAACTCGTGGGTAACGTTTCTGGTCGATGCTTGGCCCTTCGCTGTGGGGCCGTGTCCGTCACTGACGCAGGCTTGCTGACGACGAAGGCTCCTCGGCGCTCGTGATCGTGCGCGGTGCGTACCGTCGGCGTGACGCTGAACTTGCAGTCCGCTGGCACAGCTGGGGCTGAGATCTCGAGCTGCATGGCGCTGGCACGGCCGAGATTGATCGGACGCCTGAACTCGCACTCCGCTGGCATCCCTCGGGCCGTCGGATCGCCCGACTTGCGCTGGCATCGCTGGCGGCCCGATGGCGGACTCGCACGCCGCTCGCAAGCTCCTCGCAAGCTCCTCGCACGTCACTCGCAAGCTCCTCGCACGTCACTCGCACAGCCTCGCCAGCGCCGTGCCAGCGGTGGCCCGGGCCCGCAAGCCCGGTTGCGAGCGTTTTACCAGTGGCGTGGGGCTGACTGCCGGTTGCAGATGCGCGTGATGAACGCGCAGGAGCGATCGGAGGTCAAGCATGTCCAGCGACCCTTGTCCGTCGAGCGGGCTGTCGCCGAGCCAGCGAAGCCTGCGTGCCCGATTGGCGGCGTACGCGATGCACGCCCGCCACGACAGCCGCGAGGTGACCGCGAACGCGCGGAAGGCGTTCGCCGACCGGTTCGAGCGCCAGGTCGACCCCGAGGGTGCCTTGCCGGTGGCCGAGCGGCAACGGCGGGCCGAGCATGCCATGCGCGCGCACATGACCCGGTTGGCGTTGAGATCGGCTCAGGCGCGCCGAGCTCGTGACGCGGAGAGATCGCGGTGACCGCCGCGTGCGAGGTGTCATTCCTGGCGTACGCGGCCCGGACCTCGGCTGTGCCGGACCGCCCGCTGGTTGCGGCATTGCACGGCAATGCAAGGGTGTGATCGCTCTTCGTCTAGCTGCTCGTCGATCGCGGTGTCGCTGGTCGCGGCGGTGTGCCGGTGCGGGTGGCCGCTGATGGTGGCCTCGGTCAGTGCGGTCCGGGCCGGTGATGCTGGTGTGAGCGTGGCCTACTACGTCGACCAGGTCGCTGGTGATCGGCATGACTACTACGCCGGTCACGGTGAAGCACCTGGGGTGTGGCACGGCGCCTTCGCTGAGCATCTCGGCCTGTCCGGGCAGGTGGTCGCCGAGGACTTCCGCGCGGTCCTCGACGGCACAGCTCCCACGACCGGTGAGGCGCTCAAGGCGCGGGCCAACCGGAGGGTTGCGGCGTGGGATGTCACGTTCTCCCCGCCGAAGTCGATCTCGGCGCTGTGGGCGCTGGCCCCCGACGGCGCCCGCCTGCAGGTGCGCAAGGCCCAGGCCGCGGCGGTCGAGGCCGCGATCGGCTACCTGACTGACCATGCGTGCGTCGCACGCCTCGGCCGGGACGGCGTCGACCGCCAGGACGGCAGCGATCGGGGGTTCGTGCGGGCCGAGTTCACCCACCGCTGCTCCCGTGAGGGCGATCCACAACTGCACACCCACAGCATTCTGGTCAACCTCCTGCAGGCGCCGGACGGGCGCCGCGCCGCGTTGGACGGTGGGCTGCTGTTCCAGCACGCCAAGGCCGCCGACGGCATCTACCAGGCCGCGCTGCGGGCCGAGCTGTCCCAGCGGCTCGGTGTCGCCTGGGAGCGCCGCGACGAGCAGTGGGAGATCACCGGCATCCCAGCCGGCTTGTGCCGGGAGTGGTCGAAGCGGCGCAGCCAGATCACTGCGGCCCTCACCAGCCGCGGCCTCGACCCCGACGCCGCCTCCGGTCGCGCCGCGCAGACCGCTGCGCTCGCGACACGCCACGCCAAGGTGAAGGTCGACCACGGCTGGTCGTTGCACGACCGCTTCGCCCGCGAAGCGATCGTCACGGGCTTTCACCCTCGGGCGATCCTCGACGTGACGCTGCCCCCGCATTCGCCCGGGCGGCGGCCACGCGATCTGCAACCCGTCGAGCACGACCGGGGGCTGCTGGATGCGGTCACCGGCCCCGATGGGGTGACCCAGCGGGCGTCGAGCTTCTCCCGCCGCGACGCTGTCATCGACCTCGCCAACCGTTCCGCCATCCACGGCACCACTGCGCACGCCGCTGCTCTGCGGATCGAGGTGCTCGTCGATCGGCTGCTGCGCGACGACCGGGTCATCCCCGTCCTCGCGCCCGCCGCACGCACTTCGGGTGAGCTGCTGCGCGTCCGCGACGCCGCCGGCCGGATCATCCGAACGGTCGATCAGTCCGAACGCCGCTACACCACCATCGACCTGCTCACCGCCGAGACCGAACTCCTCCAGCGCGCGACCAGCCGGCAGCATGCCGGCATCGCACGCATCCCGGCCCACCTCGTCGGCCTGGTCCTCGCCGCCCACCCGACCCTCGACCCCGACCAGCAGACCATGATCCGCACCCTCGCCTCCTCAGGCGCCGGGGTCGACGTCGTGGTCGGCAAGGCCGGCACCGGCAAGTCGACCGCGCTGGCCGCGTACCGCGCCGCCCTGGAGGCCGCCGGCTTCCCCGTCATCGGCGTCGCACCATCCGCGACCGCCACCCACCAGCTCGCGATGTCCGCCGGCATCGGCGACACCGCGACCGTCGATCGACTCCTCGCCGAGCTCGAACACCGGCGCCGGCCGCTCCCGCCAGGTGCGGTGGTGGTGCTGGACGAGGCGGCCATGTGCCTCACCCGCAGACGCCTTGCGCTCCAGCGCGCGGTTGATGCGGTCAACGGCAAGGTCGTCGACGTCGGCGACCACCATCAGATCCCATCCGTTGACGTCGGCGGCGGCCACTACGCCCTGGCTCAGCGGCTCGGCGCCACGGTGCTCGGGCAGAATCACCGGTTCCGCGACCCGGTCTACCGCGACGCCGCCGAACTCCTCCGCGACCACCACGCCGCCGCCGCCGCGGTCGAGCTGCTCCGCGCGCAGGACGCGGTGTCTGACCACCACGCCCGACCGGTCGACGCCTGGGCGGCGATGGTCGACGACTGGCTCACGCTGCGGACCACCGGCGGCGAGACGCTGATGCTCGCGACCGAGCGCGCCACCGTGGCCGAGCTGAACCGGCTCGCCCGGGCCCACCTGGTCGCCTGCGGCGATATCGCTCTTCGCGCACGCACCTACCAGGCGCCCGACGACCACCGGGCGATTACCCTCGCCGTGGGTGACGAGGTCATCCTGCGCCGCAACATCAGTAGCCTCCTGCAGCCTGACGGCACCACGATCCCGCTGCGCAACGGCATGACCGGCCGCGTCACCGGCACCCGCCGCCGCGGCATCACCATCGACCTCGACGTCACCCACCGCTCATCCGGCGGGCCCGCTGGTCTGACACTGCCGGCCGGTTACGTCGGCGCGCACGTCGAGTACGGCTACGCCCGCACCGTCGACACCGCCCAAGGCGCCACCGTCGACCACAGCCTCTTCACACCCTCGGCATCTTCGAGCGCCGAACGCGCCTACGTCGCGCTGTCCCGCGGGCGGCTGACCAACCGCATCTACGCCACCTCCGACCACGCATGGATCGACGCTCTCGGCCAGCGCCGCGGCCACGCATTCGCCACAGATCAATCACCCGGCATCGATCGCACAGTGCGAGAGGTCATGCGACTCCGCGGTCCAGCCCCCGACCACGACCGTCTTCCCTCACTCGAGATCGGCCTGTAGCTCGCCTACCCGTCTGTCGGCGGGGTCGCGGGCGCCTGCAGACTTCGTTATCCCCGACTCCACTACCTGCCGGAGAGCAACCGATGTCAGCGGCACGGGCGCTGCTGCGCAGCGCCACCACCGAGATTGGGAGATCCGCCGCACACGACGTGCGGCGATTCACGGATCAGAGGCTATTCGATGACTGGACGGCAGCAGGAGGGGGGTGCGCTACACCGGCATGGCGCCCGTAGAGGCGGGTCTCTTCCCATGCTTTGGAGCATGGCATTGAGCCGAGCCGAGAACCCGCCGAAATTGCTTGTAGTCCGGGCTGGCACAAGACCAGCAGGCGCGGACCGCAGCAACGACGTTGTGGTGCAGATTGCGACTCCCACCGACGGCCCGTGGGCAGGGGCCCACGAACAGCATCAGCGGGCAACGCAACCTTGAACCCGGCTCAGCGGCGGTCCTTAGGCGGGTTGGGATCGCGGCCGGGCTTGATGGTGTCCGAGTCGCGGATTCGCCCGTCCCGTCCGTGGACGCGGACCTCTCCGCCGCCCTGCTTGCGGACGGTGTCGCGGGCCTTGGCGATCGCCTAGCGTTGTGTGCGGCTGACCGAACTCGCCTGCTGCGCCCCCGGCGCCTTGACGGCCCAGCGGCCGTCTTCGGTCCGCACGACATGCCTGCTTGCGGACTTGCCCTTCTTCGCCATGACGTCTCCGATCCGCAGGCAAAGCCCAATCGTAGTGTGCCGCTATCCGCCTTGCCGTGCCTATGATCGGTTCCAGGAAGGCGACCTGGAATGGCACACGTGACCGATCACGGCGATGGTACGAGCAACGATGTCATCGAACGCGCCTGCAAGCGCGCCGTTGTGACCAGCAGCCAGGAGCACGCTCGCTTCGTCATCGACACCGTCGGCGCGCGCATTGCCACCGCAGCCGTGGGTCTACGCGACGCGAGGGCGGTGCGCGGCGGGGCTCGCGGGCAGCGGATCAAGCAGGTCGACGCGCAACAGCGGCTGCAAGAGCTGTACCAGGTCGTGTGGGCGGTGTCAGAGGCCTACTCGCCGCCGGTCGCCGCCGCATTCCTGCGTGGCGCTAATCCCCATCTCGGTGACTGTGCCCCGCTGATGGTGCTCGCCGAAGAGTCGCCCGACAAGGCCGGACCCGCCTTGCTAGCAGCGGCGCGCCATCTGATCGAAGATTGAACGCGCTGCCGACCCGCCCCGCGCCGGCCGCCGGGGTGTGGCGTGTGCACCGTGAGCCCGAGCAGTTGCCACCCTCCAGCGAGCATCCCGGGCGCAACCGTTACGACGATCCCAGGCCCAACGCCGACGACCGCTACCGCGTCCGCTATCTGGCCACCGGCCTGCGCGGCTGCCTGCTCGAGGCACTGGCGTGGCTGCGCCCTGACGAACAGGCTGCGCAGCGCCTGCAGGTCGTCGTCGGCACTGACAGGGACAAGGAGCCCGATCTCGGCGACGCGGTCGCGGATTTCCTCGGCACCAGAAGGGTGGCCTGGTGCACCTTTCCCGGCGAGGTTCACTTCGCCGACATCCACGCCCCGTCGACGCTGGCGGTCCTCGACACGGATGTCAACGTCGAGCCGCTGCTGGCCGCCCCCCGCGGGCGCGTGGCTCTCGGGGACGGCCACCGCCGGCCGCACCTGGACCAGGCCGCCGTGCTGCTCGCCAGCGAGTTCGGGATGCCAACGGCGGCCGCACACACCGCTCGAGCAGCCGCTCCTGGTACTGCTCGGCGACGCTCTCCAGCAGCCAGCGGGGCAGCTGTCGAGCCGCCGAGTCGCCCAACGCCTCCCACTCCGCCCACGACGCCTCGTCGGTGATCGCGGTCTACCTCCAACGACAACATGAAGCTACGCTCGTCTCGCACAGACGAAGCTCCCGGTTCCGTCCTAAGGGCTTGGGGTTCGCCTGTGCTTCTACGGGGCCCCGACCCCGAATGTCAACGGTGTAAGACGCTACCGACTTGTCACGGAACTCCAAGCACGTCTGGGGATGGCTCTGCAGTCGCTGCATGATGTTTCGGATCAGGCGACAGGATAAAACCTGCCCAGCGCCCGGCGAGGTCGCGCTGGACGTGCACCTCTGTGCGCGCGACGGTGCCCGCCGCGGTTGGGATCCGACCGCGCTTACTCTGAACGGACTGCTCGAACCGCAGATAGTGCACTTGCTGCGACTCGAGCAACGGGCGCTCCACCTTCCGCGAGAAGTAGCTGTTGCACCCGTCGCACACCACGCCAGGTGGAAGGACGCGTTTGTGGTTGTCCAGTGATTCGGGGATCACATGTTCACGGCTGCGTGAGGTCGTCGAGGACTGCCTACAGAACAGGTACCTCACGCCGGTCCCGTCCTTGAACCGTTTGAGACGGCCACGGTCGACCTGGGATGGATCTGGTGGCGATCGCAAAGACGCAAGAGATCGCCGTGCACACGACCCCGTCGCGCGGCGGGTACCCGTCGCGACACGTCTGCGTTGAACGGGTAAGCCAGGCACCGCTCGGCGACCTCGGCTGCGCCCGTCCACGGCGGCGGGGCGAGTCAAGGCGACCCGAGTTCTCCCAGTCGTCGACTCATCGACCGTACAGCTGCACGAAGGATCCTGATGGAGGCGTGGAGCGCGGCATTGCCCGACCTCCTTTCGGCCGGAGCATCCTCGGTGTGCCGACCAAATCGGAAATCGCTGTCGAGGTAGAGGTAGCTCTGCGGCGGTCGCAGCCCAGGCGCCAGGGCTGACAACGGCATGTGGTCAGCGAGGTGCGATACGTGGCCAACCTCGATCGCTGCTCCGGTTATCGACCCGTCGAAGTAACCGTCGAACTCAGGGCGCGAGATGGCGCCGCGGTCTCCGTGGCGCTCCCACAGTTCGGCTGGGCTCGCGACATCGATGTCAGTGACCACGAAACTCCCGACCACCTGCCCGATCGGCTGCGTGGCGTAGATGACCACCTGCGTGACAGGTTGGCCGAAGGGGCGGCGGCGAAACTCCACCGTCTTTCGCCCGGCGAGGATGGCCTCAGCGTGCCGGGGGTGTAGCGACATAAGCGCTACCCGGCCAATCGAGCTTGAAGCCACGCGGCACCTCCCGACCTCAGCGTAGTGATGGACTGCGGGTGTGCCTGCAGCAGACCGGCGCCCACCAGTACCTTGAGGGGAACCGGGTCTGCCAGCAGGCTAGCTTGGCGGAACAGCAAGGCCAGGATCTCGCCCCGCTGCGACATAGTCTCGATCTCGGGCATGGTGTAGACCGTCCGTGTGCCAACCGCACTGGCGATCAGCGCGGGATCGCGAGAGACGACGAGGTCATCAACCACGCCGACCACGCCGACGGACCGCTCGTCCTGGGATCGGTAAATCAGCAGGGTGGCGCCTGGCTCGATGGCTCTTATGGCTGCATGGCACAGATAGGCCTTCTTGATTGCGTTGCCATATGGCGTCGGCGTCGCCGTCAACTCCAGCTGGCCTGGGAGCTCCGGGAAGAGTCGCCGTGCAAACCGGGGCTCAACCGGGACGACGAACGTCTGCCCGTCGACCACCTTCACGAGCGGCGGGCCGAAGCGAATGTGCAACTCCAGCGGGCTAAGCCGTTCCATCTCCTCGGCCGTTGGGTGCAGGCGCTTGGCGAGGATCACCTCCTCGCCATGGCGTCCTTCGTCCGTGAAGCCGAAGTCATCGACCAGTCGCAGTAGTCCCGGCTGTCGCTGGGCGAAGGTCGTCAAGTACAACCCGACATAGTCGTTGGCGTCCGCGTACCCGAAGATCGTCTTGAGGAGCAGCTCCCCGTAACGTAGCCCGCTGTGGCGCTCGGACACCTTGAATGTGCTGATCTTGAGTACCTTCCCCAACAGTCCGGCGTCGTTTCCATCCTCCTCCGGCTTGACCAGGCACAGCCCCGCATAACCGTCAGCATGGTCGCGGATGACCCATCCGCGGCGGTGCTCAAGCCTCGCCCTCTGCAGCCAGGCGTCGAACCCTGAATAGTCCTCCCGCAAGCTGTCGAAGATGGGATCGGCGAGGTCAAGCTCGTAGGCGAGGATCGGATCCACCGCCGGCGGCGCGACGTAGTCCACCCCGAACAACGCCTCGAGCACGGCCAACGCGCCCGCGACCGTCAGCACGCGCTCGCCGAGACCAACGCGCCGCGCCATTCGATGCAGGCCCTGATCCTCGGTCACCAGGTAGTGCACCGCGTCTGCCCCCACGGCCGCCAAATGCCGGTGGTCGACGTCGTCGTTCGTGCCGGTGGCCGCCGAGCCCAGCACGGCTGCCCAGTCGGCCGGCACCTGAGGCGGGGAAGTCAGCTGTCGGTATTTGTCAAACTGAACCTGCCGGGCGCGCTTGCGCGCGGCATCCAGGTCGCGCGCGATGTCCATTCGTGCGGCCGGGTGCACGAACACCTCGTGACTGCCCTCGGCGAGAAGCCGCAGCAGGCGAGCCGTAGGCGCCGAGCCAGCCTCCACGTCGAGGTCAGTCACCGGCTCCACCGCGATGAACGCATTGGTGTCCAGAAGGAACTTCACGTCGCAACGAAGCGTAGGAGGTGTCGCCGACGCGGGTTATGACCGACGGACACTTTCAACCGCCTGTCCACGGATTTCGTCCAAGCCCTCGGTGCTCGAATGCTCCCGTAGCTAGTGCTGGCGGGTTCGGGACGGCAACAGAGTTCGTGGATCCCCGGCTACCCCACGATCGCAAGACTCTGGGATTATGGTCACAGGCGGTCGCCGGGGGAGAGGCGGCGATGGGCTTCCCGGGCGCGTTCGTCGGCGGCGGCGGCGCCGTAGCGGCTCAGCATCGAGCGGTCGCGCCAGCCGGCGACGCGCATGAGGTCGCCTTCGGTGCCGCCTTCGGACAACCAGGCGTGCGCGAACGTGTGGCGGAACTGGTGCGGGTGAAGGCCGTGAAGACCGGCCTGATAACCGCGCCGGCGGACCATCTTGGCGATGCCGTCGGCGGTCATTGGACCCTTGGTCTTCTCGCCGAGCCACAGGGCCTGCTCGAACGCGCGACGGTGCCTGGCGCGCACCCGCAGGTAGCGATCGAGCGCCTGGCCCGCTTTGGCGCCGAACGGGCAGCCGCGTGGCCGGCGGCCCTTGCCGAGCACGTAGGCGACGTCGGCGTCCATGTCGAGGTCATCGACGGTCAGGCCGGCCAGCTCGGACAGGCGCATGCCGGTGTCGAGGAACAAGATGATGATCGCGGTGTCGCGGCGATCGACGAAGCCGGTGCCCTTGCAGACCTTCAGCAGGTCGCGGGCGTCGGCGGTCGGGAGCACGTCCACGGGTTGTTCGGGCACGACCGGCGCCTGCATGGCGTCCATGGGGGAGCGGTCCAGCTCCTCTTCGGCCACGCACCACTTGAAGAACTGCTGCACTGCGCGGTAGCGCACGGACACGGTCGCCGGGGCGAAGCGGTCGGTGAGGTCGGCAAGGCAGTCGCGGATGGCGTTGCGGTCCAGATCGCCGAGCTTCGTGGCGCCAGCGTGGTCGACGAGCGCGGTCAGGCTGTCGCCGTAGGTGCGCAGCGTCTTGTCCGCGAGGTTCCGCGCCTTGAGCGCTCGCATCCACGATCTGTGCAACAGATCCAACTCACCGTCGACCACGGCACCCCTCACCTCCCCGCCGAGTTATCAGGCCGCTGAGCGCTATGCTAACACAAACGATGAAGGTCTAGGGGACAAAGGTGCTGGTCAAATGGGATGTGGCGCCCGCGGCAGGAATCGAACCTGCGGCCTTCTGCTCCGGAGGCAGACGCTCTCTCCCCTGAGCTACGCGGGCGGGGTACGAGGCGGATGCTACCAGCCGAGCTCTCGATTCCGCAGGGTCAGCTCGCGGTGACCGCGAGCGCCACCTCCTTGAACGCCTCGGACAACGGCGTCGCCCTGTCGAGGGGTTCCAGCAACGATAGGCGGGTAGTGGCGTGCGGCTCCGCCAGGTCGAGCATGGCGATGCCGGGGCGCGTCGAGTCACGCACGGAGTCGGGCAGCAGCGCCACGCCGTAACCAGTCTCGACGAGGCCGAGCACCGTGGCGTGCTGCAGGGCCAACTGCCCGATCTTGGGGCTGAATCCGCACGAGCGGCACAGCTCGACGAAGCGATCGACGCTCTCGGGCACACGCGCCCTGGGAAAGACGATGAAATGGTCGCCCGACAGCTCCGACAGCGAGATCTCCGCGCGGTCAGCCAAGGGGTGGCGCAGCGGGACGGCCACGATGAGACGCTCTGTGATCAGGGGCGTCAAGCGCACCTCGTCGCTCGCGTCGGCGTCGCGGACGATGCCGACGTCGATCTCGGTTCCGAGGCGGTCGAGCTGCTCGAGCGTCGTCAGCTCGCGCAGCTCCACGCCCACGTCGGGGTGGTCGACATGGAACGCGGGCAGGAGCCGTGGCAGCAGCTTGTACGCCGCGGAGTCGACGAAGCCGACGCGGAGCACGCCGAGCTCGCCTCGCGCCGCCCGCTGAGCGGCCTCCGCGCCCATCGACGCTTCGGACAGTGCGCGGCGGGCGTGTCGCAGAAACGCGCCACCCGCGGCGGTCAGCTCAACCTTGCGCGTGGTCCGGGCGAACAGCTCGACGCCCAGCTCCTTCTCCAACTGACGGATTTGCTGGCTCAGAGGGGACTGGGCGATGTGCAGCCGCCGGGCGGCGCGGCCGAAGTGCAGCTCCTCGGCGATGGCGACGAAGTAGCGCAGGTGACGCAGTTCCACGATTCGACGCTAGCGCACTCTGACTATGGCGGGGGCATGGACACGCGACCCGGCATTGAGATTCTTCGCCTCTTGTTCATGTGTGAACAAGTATTTCTCTGTCTTGGTTCCGGAGCGTACGGTGCACCCATGAGCACCGTCAGCGTGGACTTGCTCCGTGAGCGCAGCAGCATGGCATGGGACGGCCGCCGTGACGCCGGCACGAGCCTCGATCGCTCGGCCTACACGTCCGAGATGGCCTATCAACGCGACCTCGACGCCATCTTCGCCCGCAACTGGCTGTTCGCCGGGCACGCCGTCGATATCGCGAATCCCGGTGACTTCCGGGTCGTCGAGCTCGCCGGCGAGCAGATCATCCTCTGGCGTGATCTCCAGGGCGAGATCCGGGCCCACTTCAACGTCTGTCGCCACCGCGGCTCCCGGTTGACGTGGGACTCGTGCGGCAACGCACGGACGCTGCGCTGTCCTTATCACCAGTGGACGTATCGGGCCGACGGCAGCCTGGCCGGCGCTCGGCTGATGGGCGAGGACTTCCGCCCCGGCGACTATCCCCTCGCCGGCGTCGCGCTGCGAGAGGTCGGAGGGTTGGTGTTCGTCTGCCTCTCGGACGACCCACCACCCTTCGACGCTGCTGCTCAGGCCATGAGTCCGCAGGTCGCCCCGCACGGCCTGGATCGCGCGCAGGTGGTCCGCCGCGAGGTGTACGACGTCGCGGCGAACTGGAAGACGGTCGTCGAGAACAACCGTGAGTGCTACCACTGCCGGGTCACCCACCCCGAATTCAACATGTCGAACTACGACGTCGGGTTGCCGGGCGACCCGCGCGCGCCCGCCGACTACCAGCGCACGCTCGACCAGGCGGCCGAGCGCTGGCGTGCGCTGGGGCTCTCACCGGAGGCCGTGAGCTTCCCCGACGGGGAGTGGTTCAGAGTCGCCCGCATGCCACTGAAGGACGGGTTCGTGACGGAGACCGTCGATGGAGCGCTCGCGGCGCCGCTGATGGGCTCGATCACCTCCCCCGAGGTCGGCAGCCTGCGTCTCATCGGACTGCCGAACTTCTGGGCGCATCTCAATGCTGACTACGCGTCGACCACCCGGCTCGATCCACGGGGACCGAACCTCACCCGCGTGGAGGTGTGCTTCCTGGTCGACAGGGACGCCCGCCCCGGTGTCGACTGCGACGTCGAGAAGCTCGCCACGGTGCTGCAGCGCACGTTCGAACAGGACATCGAGCTGTGCGAGAGCGTGAGCGCGGGACTGTCCTCGCGGGCCTGGCGTCCGGGGCCGTACTCACCGATCGTGGAGGCCTCCGTCAAGTCCTTCAACGAGTGGTACCTCGCGCAGCTCTCCGCGGCCGGGTAGGCCGGACCGCTCATGAGCTCCTTTCCCGCCCGCGCCCGGTACGTGGTGATCGGCGCCGGCATCCACGGGCTCTCGACCGCCTGGCATCTGGCGACCGCGCTCGGGCCGGCCGCGGATGTCGTCGTCCTCGACAAGACCGGCGTGGGCGCCGGAGCCTCGGGCATCGCCTGCGGTGTCGTCCGCAACAACTACTTCCAACCGGCGATGCGTCGCCTCATGGCCCACTCCGTCGACCTCTGGGAGGCCCACGCCGACGCGCTCAGCTATCACCCGGTCGGGTATCTGCAGATCTCCCCGGACGCCATGCGCGACGACGTCGCCGCCATCCACGCCGAGCAGCAGGCCATCGCGTACCCGTCGACCTTCGTCGACGGGGCGCAGGCGGCCCGTGAATACCTGCGCCGTCTCTTTCCGGACTGGCGGGCCCAAGGCGTGACGAGCGTGCTCCACGAGCAGCGCGGCGGCTACGCCAACAACCGTGCGTCGGTCGACGCGTTGGCGCGCCAGGCGACTGCGGCTGGGGCGAGCATTTGCAGCGGTGTCGCGGTCACCGGATTCAGTGGCAGCGCCGACGGCGTCAGCGGCGTCGAGACCGACCAAGGCAGGATCGACTGCGAGCAGGTCGTCCTCGCCGTCGGGCCGTGGGTCCGCGATCTGTGGAGCTGGCTCGATCTGCCGAAGAGCGTGGCAATCGCGGGTCCCGGCGGTGCGCGCGTGCAGCGTCCGATGTGGCGGTTCATGGCGTTGCAGGAGGGCACGCTGAAGGTCGATCCCGCGCTCTTCACCGGCCCGGACGGCAGGCTGCCGCCGGTCGTCCACGTCGACAGCGACGCGCCGCTGCACGACGGTGCCGGTGCGTTGGTGACCGACCGCATGTGGGGCATCTACTTCAAGCCGGACTTCCACTTCGGCGGCGTGCAGGGCGGCGCGATGCCGCTCGACGTCGAGCAACCCGCAGAGCGGGTCGCCATCGACCCCTACGGCCCGGCGAGTCCCGACTTCACGGTCGGTGAAGACTTCGGCCGCCTGTGGACCGCTGGGTTGTCCCACTGCATGGCGCGGTTCGAGGGAGTCGAGCACCTGCTCTCGCCAGAGCCGTCGGGCGGCATCGGCTGCTTCACGCCCGACAGCTTCCCGGTCTTCGACACCTTCCGTGGCAACGTGACCGTCATCGCGGACTCGAACCACGGCTACAAAATGCTCGGCGTGGGTGCGCTCGTCGCTGAGGAGCTGCTCGGGCGCCCGCAGCAGCTGCTCGAGCCCTTCCGCTTCTCCCGCTTCGCCGAGGGGCGGCTGCACCCCGTCAGCAACTCGCCGTTCCCCTGGAGCTGAGGACGAAGCCATGCCGAACCGGGTCGTCATCGTGGGCGGTGGCATCGAAGGGCTGAGCTGCGCCCGAGAGCTGTCCGCTCGCGGCGCCGGAGAGGTCGTCGTGCTGGAGCGTGGCGACCTCTGTGGCGCGGGCACAGGCAAGTCGAGCGGCGTCGTTCGCTGCCACTACGGCGTCGCGTCGCTGGCAGCGATGGCGTGGCACGGCGTCCAGACGTTCGAGCGCGCCGCCCAGGAGCTGGGCGGCGACATCGGCTTCGTGCAGACCGGCTATGTGGTGGCGGTCGCTGAGCGGGACGTCGCCGCGCTGCAAGCGAACGTCGCGCTGCACCGCTCGCTCGGCATCGACGTCGAGCTGGCGGACCGCGACGCCGTCGCAGAGCTCTGGCCCGACGCGCACCTCGACGACTTCGCCGCGTTCGCCTGGGAGCCGCGAGGCGGCTACGGCGACGCGTATCGGACCGGTCAAGCCTTCGCGGCGGCCGCCCGGCGGGACGGCGCGCTCATTCGTCAGCACGCTCCCGTCGCGGCGCTCTGCCGCGGCCGCGCTGACCGGGTGACGGGTGTGGAGCTGGCTGACGGCGAGCGCATCGATGCGGACACGGTGATCGTCGCCGCGGGGCCGTGGTCACCCGAACTCTGCGCACCGCTCGGCGTCGAACTGCCCATCCGAGCCCAGCGCGAGCAGATCCTCATGGTCGCGCCCGGGACGCCGCTGGGCGACCGACCTGTGTTCAGCGACCTGGTGAGTCTGCAGTACGTGCGCACGGAACGCTCCGGCGAGTTGCTGGTCGGCAACAGCGACCACAGCGCTCCGGAGTTCGTCGACCCTGACGCTTACGGCAGCCGCGCCGACGACGACTTCGTCGAGGCGGCGGCGCCCAAGATCGGGCACCGCTTCCCCCGCATCGTGGAGCCACGGCTCTCCCACACCTACGCCGGCTGCTACGACGTCACGCCGGACTTCAACCCGATCATGTCGGCGACGCAGATCGACGGGCTGTTCGTCTGCGCCGGCTTCAGCGGCCACGGCTTCAAGATCTCGCCCGCGGTCGGTCGGCTGATGGCCGATCTCGTCCTCGAGGGCGACAGCACGTTGCCTGAGGTGCCGGCCAAGGACTTCCGCCTTGCACGCTACGCCGAGGGGGATCCGCTCGTCAGCACGCACCGTTACGTCGGCGCAGGTCAGATGCGCTGAAAGCCCGAGCGCGCTCGAGGGTTGCTTCTCCAATGGGCTGGGCCGTTCCGAGCCGCCTCAGCGGCTGACGTCCGCCGACTCGAGGCGATCGCGAGTGGTGTTGATCAGCCGGAAGACAGCCCGCCGCGTGTTGTGATTGTGCACCAATACGTCCGTCCCCCTTCGTGCCAGCGTCAGCACTCTCGGCGTGCGGTAGCGCCCGATCGGACCTTCGTCGTAACCACAGGCGGTGAGCAGCTCGTCGATCGCGTTTTCGCCGACGGCGTCTTTCGAAGCGAGCTCCACGGCCTTGTTCTGTGCGCGCTGCGCCAGCTCGGGCAGCCGGCCGACGCGCGGAGGAGGGGGACTCACTGTGATCGGCTCGTCGTCCTTGATGAACCGGCGTGCGAGAAGGACGGTCCCCGTTCCAGGACTACCGGCGCCACCCCGATGGCCAGGAACTCCAGTGTCCCGTGGACGTGCAACACCTGCAGCAGCATTGCTGACAACCACCACGCCGGCCACCAGACCCGGAGCCAACCCGAATCCTGTCATCGCTCTGCCGAGGCGGCTCGTGCCTCTCATCTCCCACCTCGCGGAGCGGTTTGACTCGACGACCGCCAGTTCGAGCAACTCGGCGGGCGGGCGGCAGGCAGGGGTCCTTCGTGCGCGCCGCGACAGCGTAGGCGGCCTGCAGATCGAACGTGCGTCGGTGTGCAAGCTCGATCAGGACGCGCCCTGCCTTGTGCACGTCCGTGGAGTGGGCAAGTTCGTGCGCCCGCTCCACCAGATTCTTCACGGTGGCCCCCGCCATGCCTCGACGGTAACCGAGGAGTTCTGAGTTCGCGGGCGAAGGGGTCACATATGCGCCTGCGGCCCTTGACAGGTTCGACGAATGATCCCGCGCCGGAACCCTTACCGCTCGCCGTCGGGTGGTCGGGCGGGTGGGTGGGCGGTGTAGGTGGTGCCGTGTCGGGTGATCTGCCAGCCGGCGTGGTGCAGGTGGTGGTGGCAGCTCCAGCAGGCGAGGGTGAGGTTGTCCAGGTCGGTGGGGCCGCCGTGGCGCCACCAGTGGATGTGGTGGATCTGGCAGCGGGTCGCGGTGGCGTGGCAGCCGATACAGTGTTGGTCGCGGGCGATGACCGCGGCGCGTTGCGCGCGGTTGGGGTCGCGTCGGGCGCGTCCGACGTTGAGGACCGCGCCGTCGGGGTCCATGGTGATGGTGGTGGTCTCGGCGTCACAGCCGATCAGCCGGGCGGTCGCCTCTGAGACCGGCCCGACACCGTCCAGGTGGGCCCACAGGCTCGGGCTCGCCGCGCCGTTGGTGGCGCCGTTGTCGGCGCCCGCGCTCGTGCGCGAGCGGTTGGCGGTCGTCTCGTTGGACTCCGCAGCGCTGGCGTGGCCGGCGTGGCCGGTCTGGGTGATGAGCAGGATGTGGGGGCGTTGCGCGGCGACGTCGGGTAGCCCGCCGCCGTCCAGGCTGTCGCGGCAGATGGTGGTGAGCGCGTCGGCGAGGCGTTGGGGGTGGGTGCGCCCGTCCCCGCAGGGGCGGGCGAGCGCGTCCAGCGCGGCCCTGACGTGGGCGGCGCCCAGCGGGTCCAGGCGGCCCTCGATGCGCACGGTGCCGTCGGCGTCGGGTTCGGCGCCCAGCCACAACCGGCGACGCAGGAACGCCTGGTGCTCGCGGTCGCCCAGCTGACCGGGCTGGTGGCGGTTGGCCCAGGCGTCCAGGCCTTGGCGCAGCCGGGCGCGGCCTGGCTGCGGCCGGCCGTGGCGGCCAGCGCGTCCAGCTGCTCGCCCAGCCGCGCCTGTCCCGCCTGCCCGCTGGCGGTGCCGTCGGGCTCAGCGTCGCCGCCGCTGCCGGCTGGCCTGCCCTCGTCGGTCTCCTTGACCTCGTCGGCGTCGGCGTCGGCGTTCTGCCCGCTCCTGTCTGTCGTGCCCCTTCTGGCCGCCTCGGCGTCAGCGCCGGGCTCACCCTCAGCCCGGGTGTCGGGTTCGGTGTGTTGCTGGCTGGCTTGCAGCTGCTCGTGGGCGCGCACGGCGGCTTGGGCTTGGCCGACGCCGAGCTGTCCGTCGCGCAGCGCCTGAGCGGTCTGGGGCAGCGCCTCCAGCCCGACCGCGGTCGCCGCGAGCGTGGCGGCCTCGCCGCGGGTCAGTCCCAGCCTTGTCTTGGCCCACGCGGCGGTGCTCATCGCCGCCTCGCCGAGGTAGCCGGCGCGGGCGTCGAGCTCTGCCAGGCGGCGCAGCTTCTCGGCGTGCACGCGCGTCTCGAAGCGGTGCAACGCCACGATGCTGGACCGCAACGCCGCGTCCGACGTGGCGCCGTCCAGGATCTGTGCGCCGAGGCGGTCCAGCGTGTCGTTCAGCACGCTGAGCAGCGCGACGGCGGAGTCGCCGCCTGGGGGCTGGTCGCCGTGGACCTTGTCGGCTACCGTTGCTGAACTCATGTTCGAGAGTGTAGCACGGCGAGGCCACGGCATGCAACCAATACACACAGAAAACTTCGCCGCGAATCCAACGCACCTGCCTGACGCACGAACACTCCGGATTCTGCAGTGGCACACTGGAGTGAACTGGCGGAAGGGTCAGACCATGGGCTCGCGGATGAGCGACAGCGCAGGCTCACGGTCAAGGAGAACGTCCCCAGGCGCTGGCCGCGACCTCCGAGCCGGCTGCGACCCTTGAAGCCAAGCCCGACCCCGCGACACCGAACGGCTCAGCTTTGCCGGTGCCCGCCCGCGGCGAGGTCGCGGCGCGCTTCCTCGACGACGGCACGCCGGTCTTCGTGATCCATGCTTACGATGGGAGGTCCGGGTCGTCGGGGGGCGCAGGCCGCACGACGTCACCGAAAAGCTGGTCGCGTGGTGCGCGCCGGAAGAGATCTTCCTCGACGTGCAGCACGCCTCTCGTCACCTTCACGCCCGAGTACTCCGAAGACTTCGGGTATGTCTCCGGGGGTGGGGGGTAGCGGCGCCGCTGGGCTGCGATGTGGAGACCGAATCCGGTCCCTCGTGCAGCCAACCCAGACCTGGAAGGTGTTCCCGATCCACTCGGACGGTGGGGCCGAGCGGGCGCGTTACCATGCTCCTCCGCGGCGGCCGAGACTGAACGGCACGTGGCGAGGAACTGCGGAGGAGATTGAGTGGCACGGGTGATGGCAGTCGATGACGACCACGTGATCCGTGGCCTGCTCGAGGTGAACCTCGAGATGGAAGGGCACGACGTGATCACCGCCGTCGACGGCCGTGACGCGTTGGAAAAGGTGGCGACCGAACGCCCCGACCTCATCCTGCTCGACGTCATGATGCCCAACGTGAACGGCTGGCAGGTGGCCGAGTCGCTGAAGGCCGATCCTGCGACCCGCGACATCCCCATCGTGTTCCTGTCCGCTCGTGCGATGGAGTCTGACGTCCGAAAGGGACGAGACATTGGCGTCACGAACTACGTCACGAAGCCGTTCGACCCGATCGATCTCATGGACCTCGTAAGCCGCCTGCTCGAGGAACGCAAGGCGGTATGAGCGCGCCGGAACGGCTGGTGGCTCAGGTGCGGGCCGCTCTGGCCGAGGCGGGCCTGCCCGCCGTCGAGCCCACCTTCGAGCGGCCCCGCAACCGCGAGCACGGCGACTGGTCGACCAGCGTCGCGTTGCGGCTGGCGAAGCCGACGGGGCGCCCACCCCTGTCGATCGCCGAGCAGCTCGTGGCTCAGCTCGACAGCGTCGAGGGCATCGAGACGGTCGAGATCGCCGGTCCGGGCTTCATCAACTTCCGCCTGAGCACCGATGCCTTCGCCGCGATCGTGCGCCGGGCGGTCACCGAGGGCGAGCGCTACGGCCGCAGCGAGGTCGAGACGGGTCGGCGTGCGAACGTCGAGTTCGTCTCCGCCAACCCGACGGGTCCGCTGCACCTCGGACACGGTCGCTGGGTCGTGATCGGCGACGCCATCGCGTCGCTGCTGGAGGCCGTGGGCTGGGAGGTGGTGCGCGAGTACTACTTCAACGACGCCGGCACGCAGATGGAGAAGTTCGGCGCCAGCGTCCAGGCCGCGCTTGATGGCCGCGAGCCGCCCGAGAACGGCTACACCGGCGCCTACGTGGCGACGCTCGCCGAGACCCTGCGCACGCGCGGCAACGAGGACATCGCCGAGGACGCTTACCGACTGATGCTGGAGCAGATCGACGCGACGCTGCGCCGGTTCGGCGTGGTCTTCGACGTCTACTTCGGTGAGCGCACCCTGCACACCTCCGGGCGTCTGGACGAGGCGATCGCCCGGCTGCGCGCGGAAGGTCACGTCTACACCGCTGACGAGGCGACGTGGCTGCGGACGACCGACTTTGGCGACGACAAGGACCGGGTCCTCCTGCGCTCGACCGGCCAGCCGACCTACTTCGCCGCGGACTGCGCCTATCTGGTCGACAAGCTGGAACGCGGCTTCGACCGCTGCATCTACGTGCTCGGTGCGGATCACCATGGCTACGTGCAGCGGCTGCACGCCCTGGAGCGGGCGCTCGGCGGGGACGGCATTCACGTCGAGGTCCTGATCGGGCAGCTCGTCATCTTCCTGCGCGACGGCGAGCCGGTCAGGATGAGCAAGCGCACCGGCGCTCTGGTCACGCTCGACGAGCTGGCCGACGACATCGGCGTGGAGGCGGCGCGTTACGCGCTGCTGCGCCAGTCCACCGACACCGCCTTGGAGATCGACCTCGCCGAGGTGGTGCGCCAGGAGCGCGACAACCCCGTCTACTACGTCCAGTACTCCTCGGCTCGGATCGCCGGGATCATCCGAATGGCCCACGAGCGCGAGGTCGACGTCGGCACGCTCTCCGACGCTGAGCTCAAGCTGCTCGTTCATCCGACCGAGCAAGAACTCATCCGCCGTGTGGGTCAGTGGCCTGAGACGGTGGTGTATGCAGCGCGAGAACGGGCACCACACCGGGTGGCCCGGTACGCTGAGTCGTTGGCGGAGGCGTTTCACAGGTTCTACACGGAGTGCACGGTCTTGGGCGAGGACGAGACGCTGACACGCGCCCGCTACTGGCTGGTGGAAGCCGTGCGCCAGACGCTCGTCAACGCGCTCGGGCTGCTTGGCGTGGATGCTCCAGAGAGGATGTGAGGCGGTATGCAACAGACGGCGGTGGCATGGCGGCGGCGGCTCGAGGGGCTGTTGGGCGTCCCATTCACGGAGGGGAACACGGTCGACGTCCTCCGCAACGGAGACCAGATCTTTCCCGCGATGCTGGAAGCGATCCGCTCGGCGACGCGCACCATTGATCTGCTCACCTACGTCTACTGGAAGGGCGACATCGCGGAGGAATTCGCCGAGGCGCTCTCGAAGCAGGCGCGGTCGGGCGTCAGGGTCCGCGTGCTGCTCGACGCCATGGGCGCGGCCACGATGAACCGGGCGTGGACGAATCAGATGCAGGAGGCCGGGTGCGTCGTCGAGTGGTTCCGCCCGCCGACCACGTGGAAGATCTGGGAGAACGATCACCGCACGCACCGAAAGGTGCTCATCTGCGACGAAGAGGTGGCCTTCACCGGGGGGGTCGGGATCGCCTCGGAGTGGGAGGGTGACGCCCGTCGACCCGACGAGTGGCGTGACACGCATGTCCGTCTCCGCGGCCCGGCCGTGGATGGCCTGCGGGCCGCGTTCCTGACGAACTGGCGCGAGACCGGCCGTTCGCTGTACGACTTGCGGGACCGTTTCCCCGAGCAACCGCAGACCGGCGAGACCATGGTGCAGGTGGTGCGCTGCCCGGCCCAGACGGGCTGGACCGATCTGGCCACCCTCTTCTCGGTGCTCATCATCGGCGCGGAGCACCACATCCGTCTGACAACGGCCTACTTCGTGCCCGACGACGAGTCCTGCGACCTGCTCTGTGAGGCGGCGCGGCGCGGCGTGCAGGTCGAGGTCCTGGTGCCCGGCAAGCATGCGGACAAGCGCGTCGTCCAGCTCGCCGGTGAGGAGACCTACGAGAAGCTGCTGGAGGAGGGCGTGGTGATCCACTCCTACGACCGCAGCATGCTGCACGCGAAGATTCTCTCGGTCGACGACGCGGTCGCCACCGTGGGCTCCGGCAACTTCGATCAGCGCTCGATGCGTCTGAACGAGGAGTGCAACGTCGTCTTCCTGGACGCCGGGGTCGTGGCGGAACTCGATAGGCACTTCCAGGAGGACGTGTCGAACAGCACCGAGCTGGATCTCGACCGCTGGCGGGAGCGCGGTCTCGCCCAGCGTGCCCTGGAGGCTGCCACCGAGGTCTTCGACCACAAGTTGTGAGCCCGTTCCCGCGGGGCGCTCGATTCGACGCCACAGGTCGCCTGACGGCGGTCGGCGGCGTGGAGATCGAGCATCTGGCGGCCAGATGCGGGACTCCCCTCTATGTGCTGGACCACGCCGAGCTCGTGGGGCGGATGCGGGCGTACCAGGCGGCCTTCGCCGATCGTGCGACCGTGATCTACGCCGCGAAGGCGCTGTGCGTCGCCGGCGTGCTGCAGCTCGCCGCGGCTGAGGGGCTGCACGTCGACGTGGCATCGGGCGGAGAGCTGCACACCGCGTTGCGAGCCGGTCTCGCACCTGAACGTCTCGTCCTGCACGGCAACAACAAGTCGGTCGCCGAGCTCGAGCAGGCGGTCCAGACCGGTGTCGGGCGGGTCGTGATCGACAGCTTCGTCGAGCTGGAGCGGATGGACGCCATCGCCGCGCGCGCCGGGCGCGTCATGGACGTGCTGGTGCGCATCACGCCGGGCATCGAGACCACCACCCACGAGTTCGTGCGCACGGGCCATGAGGACACGAAGTTCGGCTTCACGCTCTCCGCGGGACTCGCCGCGCGCGCCGTCGAGCAGACCACGCAGGCCGCGCACCTGCGCCTGCGCGGTCTGCACAGCCACATCGGGTCCCAGGTTCTGACGCTGGATGCCTTCGCCGCGAACGCGCGGATCCTCTGCAACACCGTGGCCGTTCTCCGCGACGCTCTCGGCGTGGAGCTTCAGGAGCTGAACCTTGGGGGCGGCCTCGGCATCCGCTACACCGACGAGGGCTCGATCGGTCCGCAGGAGTACGCGCAGGCTCTGCTCGGGGTGGTCGACGAACGGGTCGCCGAGCTGGGACTGGCCATGCCGCGCCTCGCAGTCGAGCCCGGACGCTCGCTGGTAGGGCCCGCCGGCATCACGCTCTACCGGGTCGGCACGGTGAAGGACGTGCCCGGCGTCCGTCGGTACGTCAGCGTCGACGGCGGGATGAGCGACAACCTGCGTCCCGCTCTGTACGGGTCGCGCTACCGCTTCGCCTCGGCCGGCCGCGCTGCTACGGGCTCCACCACCGCGCCGGCCACCGTCGTCGGCAAGCACTGTGAGAGCGGCGACGTGTTGGGCGCCGACGTCGAGCTGCCCGCGGCAATCGCTCCCGGCGACCTGTTGGCGGTCGCCGCGACCGGCGCCTACAACCACGCGATGGCGAGCAACTACAACCGCCTGCCTCGTCCCGGCATGGTGCTCGTTCGCGACGGCGAGCTGCGGACGCTGGTGGAGCGGGAGACCCTCGAAGACGTGATCGCCCGCGACGTGAGGCTCGCCGACGACTGGCTAGGCTGAGGCATCGAGCGGGCTCGTGCCACAGCGGACCGAGAGGGCGTACCGTAGTACCGTCAAGAGCGGGAGCACAGGGGTGGGCTCGGTCGGGCGGCTCGCGTTGCCGCGCAGGACCGCCGGACCATGAGTCGGCTCAGCTGGAGGAATGTGATGCGAGGACGTCAACCGAGGCGCTGGACCGTGCTGCTGGCCGGAATCCTCTTGATCGCCGTGGCCGCGTGCGATCAATCGGGCGAGGGGGCCGATGCGTCGGCGAGCTCCGGCAGCGAGCCGGCGCCCTCGGTGAGCGCGAGCCCGACCGCGGGTACCGCGACGACGGCTGAGGGCTCTGGCGCGAGCGGTGCGGGGACGACCGTGCAGAGCAGCATCGAGGGGCTCCAGATGGAGGTGCTCAGCCTGGAGCGCGCCGCGGACAACATCGTCACCCTGCAGTTCGAGCTGAACTACGACGGCGAGGACTCGGTGCAGACGGGGCAGCAGTTCGCCGAGCGCGTGGAAGACGGCCCCTTCGCGTCGGGGCCCTACCTCGTGGACGGGCAGGGCCGCAACAAGTATCTCGTGCTGCGTGACGCCGACGGCCGCTGTCTGTGCTCCGAACTTGATCTCTGGCTGGACCCGGGGAGCACGGTGAGCGCCTTCACCCAGTTTCCCGCCCCTCCGGCCGATGTGCGCAGGATGACCGTCTACGTGCCGACCTTTCCGCCGATCTCCGGCGTGCCGCTGAGGGGACGCTCATGAACGCGCCACGTCGCAGCCTGCTGATCGCGCTCTCTGCGCTGCTCGTGACGACGCTCGTCGGCACGGGCGCTTGGGCACAACCCGAGCGTCTCGAGCGTCTCGAGCGCCGCATCGTCCCGCTCGTTCGTCGTGTCGTCGAGCTGCAGCCGCGGGTGACACAACCCAGCTCGCAACCGGACGGCGCACAAGCGCAGGAGCCGGACTCCGCCGCACCGGGAGATGACGGGCCCGAGCAGGCGGCGACCGCCGTACCTCCCCCAGGAGACGAAGGCCCCGCGGAGCAGACCGACGAGCGCACCCCGCCGCCGGTTTCGCCATCCCCTGCTCGACGCGTGACCGTGCCCTCCGACGTGCTCTTCGACGTGAACTCGGATGAGCTGGCCACCAGCGCCAAGCGCTACCTCGAGCGGCTGGCGCGCGACCTCGCGGGTGAGGATGTCCAGCGGATCGTGGTGACCGGCCATACCGACAGCTCAGGGCCTGCCCCCTTCAACCTCTCGCTCTCCCGTCGCAGGGCGGCCTCGGTTCGAGATCATCTGCTCTCGCGAGCGGTGCTGGAGGACGTGCTCATTCAGGCGCGAGGGGTCGGCGAGGGCGAGCCGGTCGCGAACGATCAGAGCGGGGACCCCGCAGCGGCACGGCGGAACCGACGCGTCACGATCACCTACACCCGACGCTGAGCCCCGGGTCTGTGCCGCACCCCGCACCCTCCTAGACTGCCGAGCCATGGTTTCCGATGAGGCGCTCACCGTTGGTCTGCTGGGCTGCGGCACGGTCGGCAGCGGCGTAGTCCGGCTGCTGGCTGAGCACCGGGCGGAGATCGCCGCCAGGGTGGGGGCGCCGGTCAACCTGGGTCCGGTGGCCGTCCGCAACACCGCGCGCGACCGCGCTGTGGACGTGCCCCGGCTCACCTCAGACCCCGCCGAAGTGGTGGGAGAGGAGGCCGTCGACATCGTCGTCGAGGTCATGGGTGGCATCGAGCCGGCGCGGGGCCTGATCACCAAGGCCCTGGAGAACGGCAAGTCGGTCGTGACCGCCAACAAGGAGTTGATAGCCACGCTCGGCGCGGAGCTCTTCGAGCTGGCGAGCCGCCGTGGGGTGAGGCTCGAGTTCGAGGCCGCGGTCGCGGGTGGGATTCCCATCATCCGGCCGTTGCGGGAGTCCCTGGCCGGTGATCGGGTGCGCCGGGTCCTGGGCGTGCTGAACGGCACGACCAACTACATCCTCACACGCATGAGCGAGGATCAGATGGCCTTCGGTGAGGCGCTCGGGGAGGCTCAGCGGCTGGGTTACGCGGAGCGGGACCCGTCGGCGGACATCGAGGGGTACGACGCGGCGTCCAAGATCGCCATTCTCGCCTCGCTCGCCTTCGACGCCAACATCGTGGCCGGTGACGTCTACCGCGAGGGAATCACCCGCATCACGGCCACCGACATCGCGCATGCGCGCCGGATGGGTTACGTCATCAAGCTGCTCGGCATCGCGGAGGAGGCCGGCGGGCAGATCGGCGTGCGTGTTCACCCCGCGCTCATCCCCGCCGACCATCCGCTGGCGAGCGTGCGCGAGTCCTTCAACGCGGTCTTCGTCGAGGCCGATGCGGTCGGCGAGCTCATGTTCTATGGGCGGGGCGCCGGGTCCCAACCGACCGCCAGCGCCGTCGTGGGGGATATCGTCAGCGTCGCTCGCGGTCTGCTGGCGGGCGAGCGCCCCCGGTCAAGCGCGTCCGCCGCCGTGAAGGGCGTCCGCCCCTTCGATCAGGTGACGGTGCAGTACTACGTGCTGCTGGATGTCGCCGATCAGCCGGGTGTGCTCGCCGCGGTGGCCGCGTCGTTCGGGGCACAGGACGTCTCGATCAAGAGCGTCTGGCAGGAGGGCGAGGGCGAGACCGCCCAGCTGCTGCTCATCACCCACGCCGCCCGCGAGCGCAACCTTCAAGCGACGCTGCACGCGCTGCGTGAGCTCGACGCCGTGCGTGACGTCGCCAGCGTCATGCGCGTGGAGGGCGGCGAGGTCTGAGCGGCCGTGCCCCCGCGTACACTTTCTGAATGCTCGGATCTCCGCCAGCGCCGCCGTTGCCGGCCACGACCACCCCGCAGTGGCGGGGCGTGATCGAGGAGTACCGCGACTGGCTGCCCGTCTCCGACGACACGCCCGTCGTGACCCTGCGGGAGGGCGGCACGCCGCTCATCGCCTCAGAACGGCTCTCCGAACAGACGGGTTGTGAGATCTGGCTGAAATTCGAAGGGGCCAACCCGACCGGCTCGTTCAAGGACCGGGGCATGACACTCGCCATCAGCAAGGCGGTCGAGGAAGGCGCCGAGGCTGTCATCTGCGCCTCGACGGGCAACACGTCCGCGGCGGCCGCCGCCTACGCCGCTAAGGCCGGTCTGATCTGCGGCGTCATCATCCCTCAGGGCAAGATCGCGCTCGGCAAGCTCGCGCAGGCGCTGGTGCACGCGGCGACGGTGATCCAGATCGACGGCAACTTCGACAGCGCGCTGGCGATGTGCCGGACGTTGGACGCGCGCTACCCCGTGCATCTGGTGAACTCGGTGAACCCGTACCGCATCGAGG
The DNA here is from genome assembly GCA_038233095.1 of Euzebyales bacterium. GTDB lineage: Bacteria > Actinomycetota > Nitriliruptoria > Euzebyales > Egibacteraceae > JBBSMR01. The sequence goes on along the minus strand of JBBSMR010000006.1, from coordinate 29,054 downwards.
GGCAGAAGACGGGCGCCTTCGAGGTCTGTGACTTCCTGGGCCGGGCGCCCGACTTGCACGTCATGCCGGTCGGCAACGCGGGCAACATCACCGCCTACTGGCGTGGCTACCGTGCGTACGCCGACGCCGGCCGCAGTGACCGCCTGCCGATCCTGCGGGGCTTTCAGGCGGCGGGATCGGCGCCGATCGTCGAGGGCAGGGTGGTCGAGAACCCGACGACGATCGCCACGGCGATCCGCATCGGCAACCCCGCGTCGTGGGACGCCGCCGTGGCCGCGTCCGAGGACTCCGGTGGCAGCATCGCAGCCGTCACCGACCGGGACATGCTGCGCGCCTACCGGATGCTCGCCAGGGAAGGGGTGTTCGCGGAGATGGCGTCGACGGCGAGCATCGCCGGGCTGCTGCAGCTGCATGACCAGGGGCGCCTCACGCCGGGTCAGACGGTCGTCTGCGTGCTCACGGGTCACGGATTGAAGGAGCCCGATTGGGCCATCGCGGGCGCCGCCATGCCGCCGGTCATCCCACCCGACGCGGCCGCCGCCGCCAGGCTGCTCGATCTGGACGAGTAGGGCACTCGTGCTCGGTCTGCGCGCGCGCGTGCCGGCGACCTCGGCGAACCTGGGACCGGGTTTCGACACGCTCGCCGTCGCGCTGGACCGCTGGCTCGAGGTCACCGTGGTCGAGCGCCAAGCCCGCCGGGTGCTCACGGAAGGTGAGGGGGCGGAGGAGCTCGCGCACGACGACACCAATCTGATCTGGCGCGCGCTCACCCGGCTCTGCGTCGAGGCAGGCGCCGAGCAGCCGGAGATCTCCTTGGCGGTCCGCAACGACCTTCCGCTCGAGCGCGGCCTCGGCTCATCGGCCGCGGCTGCCGTGGCGGGTCTCGTGCTGGGACGCGCGCTGACTGGCGCGATGCTGGGTGACGGCGAGCTGCTGCGCCTCGCGGTCGAGCTGGAGGGCCACCCCGACAATGCCGCCGCAGCCTTGGTGGGGGGCCTTGTGCTCTGCCAGGGTCTGCGCATGCACCGCCTGACGCCGACCGATCGGCTGCGACCGGTGATCTGCGTGCCCGAACAGCGGCTCGCGACGGGCACCGCACGGGGCGTCTTGCCCGCCGAGGTCAGCCTTGCCGACGCCGCGGCGAACACGGGCCGCGCGGCCGCCGTGCTGCTCGGCCTGTCGGGGCTTGCGTCGTGGGACCCCGGCGCCATGACCGACGTGCTGCACGAGCCGACGCGCCTCGGGGTGCTGCCCGACACCGCGGCGCTGGTCGGCGCGGTGCGTGAGCAAGGATTTGCGGCCTGCCTCTCAGGCGCGGGGCCCAGCGTGCTCGCCATCGTGCCGGCAGGAGACGAGGAGGCGACGGCCTCGGTGCGGGAGCTCGCCCGCCGCGCACCGGGCGCTTGGCGGGCTTCCGCGGTTGAGTGGGAGCGCGCCGGCGCGACCGTGGCCGACGGCGAGCGGCTGCAGGCCGCCGGACGCAAGGACTAGCGCGTGCGCCGAGCACTGGCGCTCGTCGACGGCGAGCACTATCCGCCGGTCATCCGCGACGCCTTCGCTGCGCTGGAGACCCGGGGCGTTCGGGTCGTCGCCGCGGTCGTGCTGGGCGGCACCGAGAAGGTCGCGGGACACGGTGCCGAACTGCATCTCGGCGTGCCGCTGGCGTGGGCGCCACGCGCGGCCGACCTGGCGGCGCTCGGCCGGACCGTCGCCGACGCCGCGAACGCGCATCAGCCGGAGCTCGTCTTCGACCTCTCCGACGAGCCGGTGCTCAGCCCGCGCACGCGGATGCAGCTCGCCGCCGTGGTGCTCCACCAGGGACTCCCGTATGAGGGCGCTGACTTTCGTTTCACGCCTCCACCACGTCCGCGACTCGCCGACCGGCCGACGATCGCCGTCATCGGAACGGGCAAGCGCACCGGCAAGACGGCGGTCTCGGGTGAGATCACCCGTCACCTGCTGCGCCGCGGACGCCGCCCCGTCGTCGTGGCGATGGGGCGGGGTGGGCCGCCCGAGCCGCTGGTCGTGCCGGCGGGCATGCCGCTGGGCGTGAGCGAGCTGCTCGCGATCGCCGACGGCGGAGGCCACGCCGCGAGCGACTTCTATGAGGACGCCCTCACCACGGGCGCCGCCACCGTCGGGGCGCGCCGCTGCGGCGGTGGGCTGGCCGGGGCGGTGGTCGATACGAACGTCCCGGCGGCGATGGCCGCCGCGGCCGACCTGGAGGGCGACATCTGCGTCCTGGAGGGCAGCGGCTCGGCGGTCCCTCCCGTCCACGCTGACGCCACCGCCCTGGTCGTCCCGTGCGATGCAGACACCGAGGTGGTGAGCGGCTACCTCGGCGCGTACCGCTTGTTGCTAGCCGACCTTGTCATCGCTACAATGTGTGAACCCCCAAGGAGTTCGGTCGCCCAGACTGCGGCCCTCTTGGAGGCGTTACGGAACATCTCGCGGGAGGTCCCCGTACTCCTCACGGTGCTACGTCCAGTACCGCTGGACACCGTTACTGGTACACGGGTCTTCTTCGCCACCACCGCTCCGGAGGCGACCGGCACCGTGCTGGTCGACTCGCTGCAGGAGCGTTACGGGTGCCAGGTGGTCGCCTCCAGCCACCACCTCGCTGATCGACCAGCCCTGCAGTTGGATCTCCAACAAGCACCGGACTACGAAGTCCTGCTGGTGGAGTGCAAGGCCGCAGCAGTGGATGTGGCGGCCCGCAACGCGTCGGTGCGTGGGGCGCGCGTCGTGTTCTGTGACAACCGACCGATCCCGGTGGACGTCACCGGTGACGAGCAGGAGACGGCGGTCTCCGCGGCCGTCGATGTGATGACCGAGCTGGCCGAACACCGGTTTCACGAAGCGTCCGGCTCGTAGGGAGCCGTCGCCAAGAGACGGCGACTCACGAGTCAGCGCGTGGTAGCGCTGCTGTGCAGCGCCAGCACGAGGAGAAAGAGTCGCCGCCGGCGATTCACCAGCCAGACGAGTGCAGCGAGCACCCACATGCCAGAGTCCTCTTTGGTGAACGACCCTGTTGCGGCGGGGCACGTCACCGTACATGACGGCAAAGCCGGCTTGCCCTTCTCGAAGGGCCTGCTGGCCACGTCGGTCATGGCCTCCGGGCTCGCCCCGTTGCGCGCCTACCGCGTGGCTGAGCTGGTCGAACAGCAACTGCACCGACGCCCGGATCACGCAGTGAGCTCCACCGAGTTGAGCGAGCTCGCCGCAGAGGTGCTCGCTGAGGAGATCGGACCGCGCTATGCAGACAACTACCGCAACTGGCAGCGTACGCAGAGCCGGACCTTGCCGCTGATCGTGCTGATCGGTGGGACCACCGGCGTCGGCAAGTCCACCGTGGCGACGACGGTCGCCAACCGTCTGGGCATCGTGCGAATCGTCTCCACCGACGCCGTCAGGGAGGTCATGCGCGGGATCTTCACTCAGCAGATGATGCCGACCTTGCATGCGTCGACGTTCGACGTACCATCGGCGCTGCGGGATCCGTTCGCTGAGACGAATCCGGCGATCGCGGGATTCCGGCAGCAGGTGCGTTCGGTGCTGGTCGGCGTCAGCCAGATCATCCGGCGGGCGGTGATGGAGGGGACCGACCTCATCGTCGAAGGCGCGCACGTCGTGCCGGGCTTCTTCGATCTGCCGCATCGGAAGGAGGCCATCGTCGCGCCGCTGATACTCAGCCTCGATGACGAACGCGTGCATCGCAGCCACTTCGCGGCACGCTCGCAGGACTCGCGCTCCCGGCATCACCAGCGCTATCTGGATCACCTGCCAGACATTCGCGCTATTCAGCAATACGTTCTCGCCTTGGCACGCGAACATGGGGTTCCCGTCGTGCCGAGCTACAGCCTCGACGCGACCGTGTCGAAGGTGACCGAATTGGTGGTCACTGCGGCCACCGATTCGACGACCCCACAGCCCCCCTATCACGACCCTCATGGCGTCAACGCCATGAGCCGACAGGAGTAAGTGCATGGACTCCAACGTCCTTGAGAAGAAGCCGCTCGCCGAGCTGAAGGACATCGCGTCCGCGCTCGAGATGCGTGGCTACCACCGCCTGAAGAAGGCCGATCTGGTGGCTGCGATCGTCAAGCAGGCGAACGGCCGGACCGCCGACGCGTCTCCGAACGGTCGCGCGGGCCAGACCGACAACCCCCCAGCCAGGGTGCGCACGCGGACCCGCGAGCGTTCGGAGCGTCCCGAGTCGTCCGAGGAAGAGGGAGCCTCGACGCAGAAGCCTCAAGCTGAGGAACAGGGTCAGCGTCAGCCCGATCGTGCGGCTGAGAGTGAGACGCAGCAGACGGGCCGCAACGGCTCGGAGGACCGCGGGCAGCAGACCGAAGAAGCGCCGAAGGGCCGGGAATCGCAGGGCGACGGTCAGAACCGCGAGTCGCAGAACCGTGGCCAGAGCGGGGGCGGGTCGTCTCAGCAGGATCGCCAACAGGACGAGGGCGGCGGCTCGCGCCGACGCCGCAGTCGCCGGGAGCGCCGCCGCAACAAGGGTGGAGGCGGTGGAGGCGGCCAGCAGCCCCAGCCACACCAGCAGCAGCGCCAGGACCGGCGCGATGACGCCGACGGCGGTGCCGAGCCGGGCGAGGTGCGCACCGGCGTGCTCGACATCCTGCCCGAGGGCTACGGCTTCCTGCGCACGTCGGGCTACCTGCCGGGGGAGAAGGACGTCTACGTCTCCCAGAGCAACGTGCGCCGGTTCGGCCTGCGTGCGGGGGACCGCGTCACGGGACCGATCCGCCAGCAGCGCTCGAACGAGAAGGTGCCGGCGATCCAGCAGATCCAGGCCGTGAACGACGGCGCGGTCGACGCGCAGGGAGGCGGCCAGCCGCACCGGCCGGACTTCAAGGACATGACCCCGCTCTTCCCCGACGAGCGGCTGCCGCTGGAGACCTCGGAAGGGCCGATCTCCATGCGCATCATCGACCTCATGTCACCGATCGGGAAGGGCCAGCGAGGCCTGGTCGTGTCGCCTCCGAAGGCCGGCAAGACGACCATCCTGAAAGAGCTCGGACAGGCGATCGCGTTCAACAACCCCGAGTGCCATCTCATGGTCGTGCTCGTCGACGAGCGGCCCGAGGAGGTCACCGACATGCAACGGTCGGTGCCGTGTGAGATCATCGCCTCGACCTTCGACCGCCCCGCCGACGACCACACCCAGATCGCCGAGCTGGCGATGGAGCGGGCGAAGCGCCTGGTCGAGATGGGCAAGGACGTCGTCGTCCTGCTGGACTCGATCACCCGGTTGGCCCGCGCCTACAACCTCGCGGCGCCAGCGTCAGGTCGGATCATGTCCGGCGGCGTCGACTCCAGCGCGCTGTACCCGCCGAAGCGGTTCTTCGGCGCGGCCCGCAACATCGAGGGGGGAGGCTCGCTCACCATCATCGCCACCGCGCTCATCGAGACCGGCTCGAAGATGGACGAGGTGATCTTCGAGGAGTTCAAGGGCACGGGCAACATGGAGCTGCGCCTGGACCGTCGGCTCGAGCAGAAGCGGATCTTCCCCGCCATCGACATCGAGGCCAGCGGAACACGCAAGGAGGAGTTGTTGTTGGATCGTGAGGAGCTCGCCATCATCTGGAAGCTCCGCCGAGTCCTGCACGCGCTGGAAGGCCCCGCCTCGCTGGAGCTGCTGATCGACAAGATGAAGAGCACGCGCAGCAACAACCAGTTCCTCGTCCAGATCCAGAAGAGCAACCTCTCGACGTAGAGCCCGAGGACTCGGGTATTGCCGTCCTCGGATCAGCGCGGCACCATCGCTTTGCTTCACCGACCGCTCAAGGAGAAACGACCATGAAGACGGGCATCCACCCCGAGTATCAGCTCACCCACGTCACGTGCTCGTGCGGCAACGAGTTCACGACGCGCTCGACCGAGTCTTCGATCCGTGTGGAGCTGTGCAACCAGTGCCATCCCTTCTACACCGGCCGCCAGAAGCTGGTCGACACCGGTGGGCGGGTCGAGCGCTACAAGCAGCGCTACGCCAAGAGCCAGGCCAAGCAGGAGCAGGCGCGCCAGGTGGCCGAGGCACGCGAGGCCAAGGCGAACCGATAGCGGCGCGCCGATCCCGTCCGGCTCATCTCGGAGTCCCCGCGCTGTGAGCGAGCCACGCCCGACCTATTACGGCGGCCAGGCGGTCATCGAGGGCGTCATGATGCGCGGCGCCGGCCGGTGGGCGGTGGCCGTGCGCCGCCCCGACGACGCGATCCACGTCGAGCAGCATCCGACCAGCGACTTCCCCGAGCGCTACCCAGCGTTCAAGCGGCCGCTGCTGCGCGGGGCGTTCGCGCTCGTGGACGCGCTGCGCATCGGCACGCGCGCGCTCACGATCTCCGCCCGTGAGTCGACTGGCGAGGAGGAGGCGCTCTCCGATCGGGAGTTGGGCGGCAGTCTGGTCGTCGCGCTGCTCTTCTTCATCGCGATCTTCGTCGTGCTGCCCAATGTCGGGCTCGTGCTGCTCGGCCGGTCCCTCGGGGACGGGCTGGCATACCACCTGGTCGAGGGCGGTGTGCGGGTGGCGATCTTCCTGGCCTATCTCGGCGGCATCTCGCTGATGGCCGATATCCGCAGGGTCTTCGCCTACCACGGCGCGGAGCACATGACGATCGCGGCGTGGGAGCACGGCGAGCGGCTCGACCCGGAGGCGGTCAAGAAGTACTCGACGCTGCATGTCCGGTGCGGCACCAACTTCCTGCTTATGGTCATGCTGGTGGCGATCGTGCTCTACGCGGTGGCGGGCTCGCTGGTCCCGGCCCCCGACGGCGGCTGGCTGGTCCGCGTGGGCTACCACGTCGCGCTGCGCGTGCTGCTGCTGCCCGTGGTCGCCGGTCTGGCCTACGAGGGATTGCGTCTGGGGGCCGGGCGGGACAACGTCGTTGTCCGCGCGCTCATGCGTCCCGGTCTGTGGCTGCAGATGATCACGACGAAGCCACCGGAGCCGGGGATGATCGAGGTGGCGATCCGCGCGTTCGAAGCGGTCGTGCCGGATGTCGATCTCGATGGACGCACGAGCGAGGTGCTCCCGTCGAACGTGGTCGGAGAAGCCGTCTCCAGGCCGGCGGCCTCCGGCGACGGGCATGGAGCATCTGGGGACGGACCGGGCACACCGCCGCCCTCGTAGCGGTAGTTCTCCTCCGCGCGATGCCCTCCCGCAGCGAAAGTAGCAACCATGTCCGCCGTTCATGATGATCCGTCCGCATCCTCCCCACGCAACGTCGAGCTCGGCCCGCTCGTCGGACGCCTCGACGAGCTCGAGGCGAGCCACGCCGAACTGACGGCCCAGCTTGGCGATCCCGAGGTGCTCGCCGACTCTCAGCGGTTCACCGGGATCGCCAAGCGGCACGCGGAGCTGAGCGAAGTCGTCGATGTCTATGGCTCGTGGCGGACGCTCCGGGCCGACGCGGCCGCCGCCCGTGAGCTGGCGGCCGACAGCGGTGCGGAGGATCGGGCACTCTTCACCACCGAGGCGGCCGAGCTGGATGAGCGGGCGGCCGAGCTCGTGGACCGGTTGCGTGTCCTGCTGCTGCCGCGCGACCCGCTCGATGACCACGGTGTGATCGTGGAGATCCGGGCCGGCGCCGGCGGCGACGAGGCGGGGCTGTTCGCCGGTGAGCTGTACCGGATGTACAGCCGTTACGCGGAGCGCAATCGCTGGAAAGTCGAGGAGATGAGCGCCTCCGAGCAGGGCATCGGCGGGGTGAAGGAGGTCATCTTCCAGGTGAACGGCAAGGGCGCCTACTCCCGGCTCAAGCACGAGTCGGGCGTGCACCGCGTCCAGCGCGTCCCGCAGACCGAGTCAGGGGGGCGCATCCACACCTCGACGGCCTCGGTGGCGGTCATGCCCGAGGCCGAGGAGGTCGACGTCCAGGTGGACCCCAACGAGCTGCGCGTCGATGTGTACCGCTCCAGCGGACCGGGAGGGCAGTCGGTCAACACGACCGACTCCGCGGTGCGCATCACCCATCTGCCCACCGGTCTCGTCGTGAGCTGTCAGGACGAGAAGTCACAGATCCAGAACCGCGAGAAGGCCTTCCGCATCCTGCGCGCCCGGCTGCTGCAGGCCGAGCAGGAGCGCGCCGCGAAGGAGCGCGCCGACGCCCGCGCCGCCCAGATCGGCACCGGCGACCGGTCGGAGAAGATCCGCACCTACAACTTCCCCCAGAGCCGGGTGACCGATCACCGCATCGGCCTCAGCGTCCACAACCTCGCTGAGGTGCTCGAGGGCGGGATCGCCGAACTGTTGAGCGCGCTCGTCGCCGAGGAGCAGCGCCGGCGGCTGCAGACGCTCTCCGACGGGGGAGCCGCTCACTGACCGTCAAGGAGGCGCTGGCGGACGCCCGGCGTCGGCTGCGGGCGACCGGCGTGCCGACTCCGGAGGCGGATGCCGAATGGCTGCTCCGCCATGTGCTGGACTGCTCCCGTGCGCAGTTGTTCCTGAGCTCAGAGCGGGAGCTCAGCGAGGTCGACCAGCAGGCGGTGGCCGCGCTGGTCGAGCGCCGTGCCGGGCGCGAGCCGCTGCAGCTGCTCCTGGGGACCGTCGGGTTTCGCGAGCTCATCCTGGAGGTGCGGCCGGGGGTCTTCGTCCCCCGCCCCGAGACGGAGCTCCTGGCCGGTGAGGCGATCGCGCGCTGTCCGGGTGGCGGCCTGGTCGTCGAGCCCTGCACCGGCAGCGGCGCGGTCGCCTGCGCCGTGGCCCATGCGGTGCGCTCGGCGACCGTCGTCGCGACCGATCTGGACCCGGCCGCCGTGGCGCTGGCGCGAGCGAACGCCGCCCGTTGCAAGATCGACGTCGACGTCCGCCAAGGCGATCTGTTGGAGCCCGTCCCGTTCGCGCGGCGCGGAATGGTGGATGTGCTCGTCGCCAACCCGCCCTACCTCGCCGAGGGTGAGCTGGCCGCGCTCGACCCCGAGGTGACCCAATGGGATCCCCCTGGCGCGCTCGTGGCCGGTCCAACCGGTCACGAGGTCACGGATCGACTGATCTCGTTGGCGCCCGCCTGGCTCGAGGCGGGTGGGTGGCTGCTGCTGGAGGTCGACGAGCAGCGCGCGTCAGAGGTCGCGCGCCGCTGTGTCCAGGCCGGTCTGGTCGAAGGGTCGGTCCTGCCCGACCTCGCCGGCCGCGACCGCATCGTGCGCGCCCGCCGCCCCGTGCTCACACGTTGGAGCGCATAGGACAGCGCATCCGCGAGTTTCTGTGGCTGGTCGCGGTCATTCACTGATCAGGGATCACGCTGGATCGTCGCTTCGATCTCGACCAGTTGCCCTCGGTACCCCAGCTGCGGGCCGCCGAGCAGGGTCGCCGGCGGCACGTCGTCCTCAAACCAGCTCCGGACCGCCGCCCACGTCGCTGTCAGCGCATCGTGCGGTCCGACGACGTGGACGCGCACGTGCCGTACGTCCTCGACCGAGAATTGATACGCCCCGAGAAGCAGCGCGAGGTTGTCCAGGCATCGTCGTGCCTGAGCGGCCGGGTCGTCGTGACCGACCAGCTCGCCCTGCGCGTCCAGCGGCACCTGACCGGCCACGAAGAGTTGGTGGCCGACCTGATCGGCGTACCGGTATCCGGCGGTCGGTGGAAGCCCTGCCTCGGTCTCCGTCTCGTTCATAAATCGGCTCCTCGGGTCCTTGGCGGTCTCTGTTGCGCGGGATCGAGCCGCTGCCGGTCTACGGCGGCGGTGGTGTGCTGCCCGGCGTCCATCTTGGCGACAGCGCCGCGCTGCGCGAGGTGATGAACACCAACGAGCCGCTCGATGCGTTGCGTGGACGCCAACGTCCTCGTGTACGCTCACCGACCGGAGGCGCCAGACCACAGTCGGTATGCGGCGTGGTTGGACGCCGCGCGGCGGGTCGACGAACCGCTCGGTGTGCCGACGCTGAGCCTGTCGGGCTTCCTGCGCGTCATCACGCATCCGCGGGTGTTTGTCGACCCGACCCCTCTGGCGCAGGCGCTGGCGTTGGTCGAGGTGCTGCGCGCCTCCCCGAACCATGTCTCGATCGAGCCGGGACCGCGTCACTGGGGTGTGTTCACCCGGTTGTGCCGCTCTGCTGATGTCCGGGGCAAACTCGTGCCCGACGCGTATCTGGCCGGATGGCGATCGAACGCGGTGCTGTGATGTGTACCGCCGATCGGGGCTTTGCCCGGTTCGCCGAGTGCTGGCAGCGACTACGATCGTGATGTGAGCAAATGCATGCCGCTGGACGCGGTTGACGAGGTCGCGCCGCGTGTGATCGACGTCGTGCATGACGGTGACCTGGCGGTCGTGCCGACCGACACCGTGTACGCCGTCATCGCCAACGCCTTCGATCCCGACGCGACCGGCCGTCTGTACGCCGCGAAACAGCGCCAGCAGCGCGAGCCGCTGGGGGTGGTGATCCGCAGCCCCCGCCAGGTGAGCGGGCTCGTGGGCGCGATCAGCGAGGCGGCGGACCGGCTGATGGCGTCGTACTGGCCCGGGCCGCTCACGCTTGTCTTCCTGGCGACCGAGGGTTTGAGCTGGCAGCTCGGCGAGACGCGCGGCACCGTCTCGCTGCGCATGCCCACCGACGAGCTGCTGCTGGCGATCGCGACCGAGATCGGCCCGCTCGCGTGCACCGCCGCCAATCGTCGAGGGGATCCCCCTCCGACGACCTGTGCGCTGGCGCAGGCGCAGCTCGGCGACGAGGTCGCGCTCTACGTCGACGGGGGAGCGCGCGCCGGGGTGTGGTCGACCGTGGTGGACGTCACCTCTGAAGACGCGGTCGTCGTGCGCGAAGGCGCCATCTCCGACGCCGACATCCAGGCCGTCGCCACGGGGGCGGTCGGCTGGGGCGAGCGTCCGGTGGCCGATGAGGGCGCTCCTCCCGAGTGATCCCCCGTGACGTCACCGCATCACCCCGCGCGACGCTCCTACGCGATGTTCGTAGGAGGGCGGCTCCCTGTAGAGGGCCCGGCACCTTCCCACGAACGCCCCGTAGACAATCAGTGGCCATGGAGGAACAGGAAGGAGGGACGCAGAGCCCGTAGGCTTGTGATCCGATTCACAAGTTTTCCGGAGGTTGGAGCTTCAAAACGCTCTGACCTGCGGAAACGGGCTTTGCCGTCCCTTTGACAAACGGGTGTTCCGCCCGGTAGAGTCCGGTTCAGGATGACCCCAGCCAACGGCCAGCCAGCCGAGAGCCGTGCTGTCGCCGCTGGCGATGACACCCCTCAGGCACGCACACGCGGCGACCACCCCGTCGCCGACAATCTCGATGCCGTGGTCGTGATGGGTGTGGAGTTGGTCGTGGCGCTCGTGTTGTGGACCCTGGTGGGGCGGGTGGCCGATACGCTGCTGGAGACAGGGCCCTGGCTCACGGTGCTCGGTGCGCTCTTCGGCTGGACCGTCGGCCTTGCGATGCTGCGACGCCGGGCCTCCGAATCTCCTGTGCCCGCCGAGCGGCAGGAGACCGGAGGCTCCATCGAGGCGGCGTCCGGAGGTCATCATGCCGGCTGAGCCCAAGCAAACGCGCGAGACCGCCGGCTCCGTGCAGGCCCCAGACGAGCATCCCCAGCGGCCCCACGCCCTGTTCGTGCAGTCCGCTGTCTGGCGTAACCGTGAGGATGGCCCCGGCTGGGACGCCCTGCTCTCGGAGTTCCTCTCGGCCCTGCTGGTCTGGGGCGGCCTCGGATGGCTGGCCGACCGCTGGCTCGGCACCGAGCCATGGCTGCTGGCGTTCGGCCTGGTGCTGGGCAACGGCCTGGGGCTCTATCTGCTCTGGTTGCGCACGAACCCGGCGCCGCCCGCGAAGCGGGAGCCGGAATGACGGTGACCGCTCCGACGCGCCGACGCCGTCAGCCAGAACGCGAGCTGGCGCGCGCCGGCGTGCTCGCGACGCTCGTGGTCACGCTTCCCGCTGCGACCGTCGCCTGGATGCTGGCCGGCACCTCTGGACTGCGAGGTGCGCTGCTGGCTGGCGGGCTCGTGCTCGCCATGTATGCACTCTCCGGCGTGGTCGGCGCTTGTGCGGCCCGCTGGTGGCCGGGTAGCCTGCCGGGCGTCTCGTTCGCTGGGTTCGCGCTCCGGCTCGTCGTCTACACGGTGGTGCTGGCCGCGGCTGGGCGTGGACCGTCAATTGATCGCGCTAGCCTGCTGGCGGTGACGGCTTTGCTGCTCGCCGTGACCCTGCTGTACGAAGGCCGCTACGCCAGCACGAAGCCCGGCTTCTACTGGGTCGACGCCGACGCAACGGAAAGGACGCACCCGTGACGGCCATCCTGGCCACCGAAGAGCCCTGGGGCGGCAACTTCGAGCTCCCCCCGGTGGGCGAGCTGTTCAACTACGACCCGTTCATCGAAGCAGGCATCTTCTCGATCAACCGCGTGGTCGTGCTGACGGCGCTCGCCACCTTGCTGGTGATGGTGGTCTTCGGGCTTGCGCTGCGCAGCCCCAAGGTAGTGCCCTCGCGGCTGCAGTCGTTCGCCGAGACGATCGTGGAGTTCATCCGCGAGCAGATCGTGCTGCCGATCATGGGGACCGACGGGCTGCCCTACATGCCGCTGCTGCTGACGTTGTTCCTCTTCATCTGGTTCAACAACCTCTTCGAGGTCACGCCGTTCGTGAACTTCCCGACCACTTCCCGCATGGCGCTGCCGGGCTTCATGGCCATCCTTTCGTGGCTGGTCTTCGTCATCGTCGGCTTCGTGAAGCAGGGCCCGCTCTCCTATATCAAGGAGGTGGCCTTCCCGCCGGGCGTGCCGTGGCCGATCTATTTCCTGCTCACGCCGATCGAGCTGGTCTCCACCTTCATCCTGCGGCCCTTCACGCTGGCCATCCGTCTCTTCGCCAACATGGTGGCCGGCCACATCCTGCTCTCGATCGTCTTCCTGGCCGCCCACGCGTTCGTCTTTCCGAAGTTCCCGGGCATCATCGTCGGTCTGCTGCTGCTGCCGCTCGGCCCGCTCGCCGTCGGCTTCGAGTTCTTCATCGCCTCGCTGCAGGCCTACATCTTCGCCATCCTCACCGCCGTCTACATCGCCGGCGCGTTGAACCCCGAGCACTGATCCGTCCGCTGACTTGAGGCGGCGTCCTCGGCGCCGCGAAGGAGGAACCACGCAATGGAAGGCAACCTGAACGCCATCGGCTACGGGCTGGCCGCCATCGGCCCCGGCATCGGCATCGGCATCATGATCGGCCGTGCCGTTGAGGCGATGGCCCGCCAACCCGAGGCGGCCGGCATGGTCAGGACCAACATGTTCATCGGTATCGCCATCATCGAGGCGCTGGCGCTGCTGGGCTTCGTGCTGGCGTTCGCACTGTGAGGCCGCGCACCTCGGACCCGGAGGGCAGGCGATGAACATGTGGGCCCTGATGCCCGTGCTCGCTACCGAGGAGGGCGGCGAGGAGAGCCTTTCCCTGCTGCCGGAGATCCCCGAGCTGGTGTGGGGCATCATCTTCTTCGCGCTGCTCTTCGCCTTCCTGTGGAAATTCGCGTTGCCGCGCCTCGGCAGCACGCTCGACGAGCGCGCCGCACGCATCCAGGGGCGTCTCGAGGAGGCCGAGTCTGTGCGCAGCGAGGCCGAGGAGCTGCGCTCGCAGTATCAGCAGCGGCTGAGCGAGGCGCGCGAGGAGGCGCGCTCGATCGTCGACGAGGCGCGCCAGACCGGCGAGCGCCGGCGCGAGGAGCTCGTGAGGGACGCCGAGGAGGAGGCCCAGCAGATCCGCTCCCAGGCGCGCGAGGACGCCGAGGCCGAGCGCGGACGCGTGGTGCAGGAGCTGCGCGGACAGCTTGCCGCGCTCTCGGTCGAGCTGGCCAGCAAGATCGTGCAGAAGGAGCTCGACGAGGAGCAGCACCGCGACCTCGTCGACCTCTACATCAACGAGCTCTCAGGGCTGAACTGATGGCCGAGACGCTGGACCGCACCTACGCCGAGGGGCTGCTCACCGTCGTCGAGGCGGAGGGCGTGCTCGAGCGTGTCGAGGACGAGCTCTACCAGGTGGCGCGGCTGGTCGAGGGCAACACCGAGCTGCGCGAGCAGTTGAGCGACGCCTCGGTGCCGGTGGAGCAGCGCCTCGGCGTCATCGAGGAGCTGCTCGGCGACCAGGCCCATCAGCAGACGGTCGCGGCGGTCTCCTACATCGTCCAGGCGGGGCGGGGCCGGCAGCTCGCCGCGGTGGCCGACGCGTTCGCCGAACTGGCGGCCGAGCGGCGCTCGCGGGCGCTGGCGGAAGTCCGCACCGCCGTCGAGCTGAGCGAGGAGCAGCGCGAGCGCCTCGCGCGGGCGCTCGGCGAGGCGACCGGTCAGCAGATCGACCTCAAAGTCGTCGTCGATCCTGCCATCATGGGAGGTGTCGTCGCCACGGTCGGTGAGACCGTCATCGACGGCAGCGTCGCCCGCCGGCTCGAGGATGTGCGGGCCCGCCTCACCAGCAGTTGACAACGCCGTCCCCCGGCGTCGCCGCCACGAGAACGAGGACCGAGCAGACCATGACCGATCTCAGCATCTCCCCCAAGGACATCTCCCAGATCCTGCGGGAGAAGATCGCCGACTACGACACCGGGCTCTCGCGCGAGCAGGTCGGGCGCGTCACCGAGTCCGGCGATGGCATCGCTCGCGTCTCCGGACTGCCGAACACCATGGCGAACGAGCTGCTCGACTTCGGCACCGACGCCGAGGGCAGACGACTCTACGGCCTGGCGCTCAACCTGAACGAGCACTCGATCGGCGCCGTCATCCTGGGCGAGGGCTCGGGCGTCGAAGAGGGCATGGAGGTCAAGCCGACCGGCGAGGTGCTCTCCATCCCCGTCGGGGATGCGTTCCTCGGCCGCGTCGTGGATCCGCTCGGCCGTCCGATCGATGGCAAGGGCCCGCTGGACGAGGACCGGCTCGACGGCCGCCGCGGCCTGGAGGTCCAGGCCCCCGGCGTGGTCGACCGCCAGCCCGTGAGCGAGCCGCTGCAGACCGGCATCAAGGCGATCGACGCCATGACGCCGATCGGGCGCGGCCAGCGCGAGCTCATCATCGGCGACCGCCAGGTCGGCAAGACCGCGGTGGCGATCGACACGATCATCAACCAGCGCCAGCTCTGGGAGACCGACCGCGCGGTGAAGTGCATCTATGTGGCGATCGGCCAGAAGGGCTCCACGGTCGCCGAGGTGGTCGCCCGTTTCGAGGAGTACGGGGCGATGGAGTACACGGTGGTATTGAACGCGCCTGCCAGCTCGCCGGCGCCGTTCCAGTACATCGCCCCCTACGCGGGCGCGGCCATCGGCGCGTACTGGATGTACAAGGGCGAGCACTCCCTGATCGTGTTCGACGACCTCTCCAAGCAGGCCGACGCGTACCGCCAGCTCTCGCTGCTGCTGCGCCGGCCGCCCGGCCGCGAGGCGTACCCGGGCGACGTCTTCTATCTGCACTCCCGTCTGCTCGAGCGCGCCGCGAAGCTCTCCGACGACCTCGGCGGCGGGTCGATGACCGCGCTGCCGATCATCGAGACGAAGGGCGGCGACGTCTCGGCGTTCATCCCCACCAACGTCATCTCGATCACGGACGGGCAGATCTACCTGGAGACCGACCTCTTCTTCCAGGGCGTGCGGCCCGCCATCAACGTGGGCATCTCGGTCTCGCGTGTGGGCGGCAACGCCCAGGTGAAGGGCATGAAGAAGGTCGCTGGCACAATGCGCCTGGACCTCGCGCAGTACCGCGAGCTGGAATCGTTCGCGCAGTTCGGCTCCGAGCTGGACAAGGCCTCGCAACGCCAGCTCGACCGCGGTGAGCGCGTCATCGAGACGCTGAAGCAGCCGCAGTACTCTCCGGTCCCCGTCGAGCAGCAGATCGTGAGCATTTGGGCGGTGACCAACGGCAAGCTCGACGACGTCCCGACCGAGCAGGCGAAGCGGTTCGAGCGCGAGTACCGCCAGTACCTGCGCGACCAGCACGGCGAGCTGATGGAAGGGCTGCGCGAGGACGGCGCGCTCACCGACGAGCGCATCGAAGAGCTCGAGCAGGCCACCGAGGACTTCAAGGCCAGCTTCGACTACGAGTCAGAGGAGTCCGAGGAGTCCGAAGAGGACCGGCTCGACGAGCTCGAGCGCGAGATCGACAGCGCCGAGGCCGAGCAGGAGGATGAGACCGAGGAGGAGCGCGAGCCGGTCAGCGCCGAGGCGCCCGAGTAGGGAACACCTGAAGGTCTCACGAGCCCCGAGAGGAGGAGGCCCGCGCCATGCCAGGAGCCGGAGAGCTGCGCGTCCTGCGCCGGCGGATCCGCAGCGTGAAGTCGACGCAGAAGATCACCCGCGCCATGGAGCTGATCGCGGCCAGCCGGATCGCGCGCGCGCGTCGGGCGGTCGAATCCGCCCGCCCCTACGCCGAAGGCATCACCGAGGTGATGCGTCATCTCGCGGGCGAGGGCGAAGTCGCCGACCATCCGCTGCTCAACGCCCCCGACGAGCCGAAGCGCATCGGTCTCGTGGTCATCAGCTCCGACCGGGGCCTCGCGGGCGCGTACAACTCCAACATGCTGCGCAAGTCGGGACGGTTCATCGACCAGCAGCGGGAAAAGGGACGCGAGGTCCGCATCTACGCGATCGGTCGCAAGGCCGAGACCTTCTTCCGCTACCGCGGTGAGGAGATGACCGAGGTCTGGCTCAACATGTCCGACCGTCCCAACTACCGCGACGCCGCGCGGGTCGGCGAGACCGTCGTGCGGGCCTACCGCGAGGAGGAGATCGACCGCGTCTGGTTGGGGTACACCGTCTTCCGCTCCGCCCTCACCCAGGTCGCGACGTTGGTGCAGTTGCTGCCGGTCGACCCGCATGACCTCGGGGAGGAGGAGCAGTACCCGCCGCAGTTCCTCTTCGAGCCGGACCCCGTGGGGATCCTCGAACGGCTCGTCCCCCGCTACATCGAGCACCGGATCTACGCCGGCCTGCTCGAGTCGGCTGCCAGCGAGCACGCCAGCCGTCAGCGGGCCATGAAGGCGGCCACCGACAACGCCAACGAGATCGTCGAGGACCTGACCCGCGAGGCGAACCGCGCCCGCCAGTCCGCCATCACGACCGAGATCACCGAGATCGTGGGCGGGGCCGAGGCCCTGTCCGGGGAGTAGCACGCCATGACCGAGACCATGTCCGCCGAGACCAACAGCCACGAAGAGGAGCTGCCTGACGGCCGCATCCTCTCGGTCGTGGGACCGGTCATCGACGTCGAGTTCCCGCCCGGCGCCATGCCCGAGATCAACTTCGCGCTGAAGCTCGAGCGCTCCATCGACGTGGGCGGTCAGATCCAGCACCTCACCGCTGAGGTCGCCCAGCACATCGGCGACCGCGTCGTGCGCGCGATCGTCATGCAGCCCACCGACGGCGTCACCCGTGGGACGAAAGTGCGCAACACGGGCGCACCGATCTCCGTGCCGGTGGGCCCGGGGATCCTCGGCCACATCTACAACGTCCTCGGTGAGCCGATGGATGTCGATGTCGACGAGATCTCGCCCGACACCTACTGGCCGATCCACCGCCAGCCGCCGCCTTTCGACGAGCTCGAGCCGCAGTCGAAGATGTTCGAGACCGGCATCAAGGTCATCGACCTGGTCGAGCCGTACGTCGAGGGCGGCAAGATCGGCATGTTCGGCGGCGCCGGCGTCGGCAAGACCGTCGTCATCCAGGAGATGATCTACCGGGTCGCCGAGGAGCACGGCGGCGTCTCGCTCTTCGCCGGTGTGGGCGAGCGCACCCGCGAGGGCAACGACCTGATGCTGGAGATGGATGAGTCCGGAGTGCTGGAGAAGGCCGCGCTGGTCTTCGGCCAGATGGACGAGCCGCCGGGCGTCCGGCTGCGCGTCGCGCTCTCCGCGCTGACCATGGCCGAGTACTTCCGCGACGAGGAGCGCCAGGACGTGCTCCTCTTCATCGACAACATCTTCCGCTTCGTGCAGGCCGGCTCCGAGGTCTCCACGCTGCTCGGCCGCATGCCCTCGGCGGTCGGCTACCAGCCGACCCTGGCCAACGAGATGGGGGAGCTGCAGGAGCGCATCACCTCGACCAAGGGACGGTCGGTCACGTCGCTGCAGGCCGTGTACGTGCCCGCCGACGACATCACCGACCCGGCGCCGCACGCCACGTTCGCCCACCTCGACGCGCAGACGGTGCTCTCCCGCTCGATCTCCGAGCTGGGGATCTACCCCGCCGTGGATCCGCTGGACTCGACGTCCCGCATCCTCGACCCGCAGCTCGTGGGGGAGCGGCACTACGACGTGGCGACCCGCACCCAGGAGACCCTGCAGCGCTACAGGGACCTGCAGGACATCATCGCCATCCTCGGCATGGACGAGCTGACCGAGGAGGACCGCATCACGGTGCAGCGTGCGCGCAAGATTCAGCGCTTCTTCTCCCAGCCGTTCTACGTCGCCGAGCAGTTCACGGGTCAGGAAGGGATCACCGTCCCGCTCGACGAGACCATCGAGTCGTTCGAGGCGCTCATCGACGGAGATGCGGACGACCTGCCCGAGCAGGCCTTCCTGAACGTCGGCAACCTCGACGACGCCCGCGAGAAGGCGCAGCGGATGGAGAACCAGTAATGGCCATGGAGGTGCATCTGGTCAGCGCGGAGCGGGAGCTCTTCGCCGGCGAGGCGCAGGCGGTCTACGCGCGCTCCGTCGACGGTGAGATCGGCATCCTTCCCGGTCACCAGCCCGCGGTGCTCGCTCTGGGGGGCGCACCCTTGAAGATCGTCACCGCCGAGGGCGAGGAGCTGCGCTTCGCGGTCCACCGCGGCTTCCTGCAGATGGCGCAGAACACCGTGACCGTGCTCGCCGATGTCGCCGAGGCCTCGCACGACATCGACGCGGGCCGCGCCCGTGAGCGCGCCGAGCAGCTCGAGCGCGAGATCAACGAACGTGCCGACGAGGAGCTCGACCAGGAGATCCACGCGCGGCTGGAGCGAGACATGACCCGCGTGCGCATGACCGAGGGGTAGTCGCCGTCACGGCGCTCTCGGCCGGGGTCGATGTCGGTGGCACGTTCACCGACGTGGTGGTGGTGGAGGTAGCCGATCCGAGTGCAGTGCCGCGGGCCGTGAAGACGCCGACCACGCGCGCGGACCAGGGCGAGGGAGTCGAGCGGGGTCTGGCCTCCGCCACCGAGGAAGGCGTCGCCACCCTCGCGCACGGCACCACGACGGCCACCAACGCGGTGCTCGAACGCGACGTGGCGCGCACGGTGCTGGTCACCACCGAAGGCTTCGCCGACGTGCTGCGGATCGGTCGGCAGAACCGCCCGTCGTTGTATGACCTCTCTGTGACCCGGCCTGCCCCGCTCGTGGACCGCGACGATGTTGTGACCGTGCGGGAGCGCATGGGCCCCGATGGCCGGGCGGTGATCCCGCTGGAAGACGACGAGGTGCAGCGCGTCGTCGAGGCCGTGGCGGAGCGGGAGCCCGAGGCGGTGGCCGTCGTGCTGCTCTTCTCCTACGCCGGCGACGAGCACGAGCGCCGGCTGTGCGCCGAGCTCGACCGAGCGCTGGACGTGCCGATCACCCGGTCGAGCGCGCTGTTGCCGGAGTTCCGCGAGTACGAACGCGCGTCGACCTGCGTGTTGAACGCGGCGGTCGCCCCGCGCATGGAGCGCTATCTGAACGGTCTCGCGGATCGCATCGAGGACGCCACCATCACGGTGATGCTGTCGTCAGGGGGAACCGCGGGCTTGCGGCAGGCGGCGGCCGCGCCGGTCCAGACCCTGCTGTCGGGGCCCGCGGCGGGGGTCGTGGCGGCCGCCGCCGTGGCCAGCGACACCGGATTCGGCGACGCGGTCGCGTTCGACATGGGCGGCACCTCGACCGACGTCTGCCTGATCCGTGACGGCCTGCCCGAGCTGACGGACACGTCCCAGCTCGGCGGGCTGCCGTTCGGCACCGCGAGCGTGGCGATCCACACGGTCGGCGCGGGCGGCGGCTCGATCGCGTGGATCGACGCGGGTGGGGCGTTGCGCGTGGGGCCGCGCTCCGCGGGCGCGGACCCCGGACCGGCCTGCTACGGCAAGGGCGGGAGCGAGCCGACCGTCACTGACGCGCACTGCGTGCTCGGTCACCTCGACGCGGACCGCGAGCTGGGCGGAGGCCTGCGCCTCGATGTCGAGGCGGCGCAGAAGGCGATCGGCGCGCTGCCGGACGACGCGGAGGGGGCCGGCGGCATCGTCACGGTCGTGCGCGCCGCGATGGCACGGGCGTTGCGGCGGGTCTCCACGGAGCGTGGGATCGACCCCTCCTCGCTCGCCCTGGTCGCCTACGGCGGCGCGGGCCCGCTGCACGCGGTCGCTCTCGCGCGTGAGCTGGGCATGCGGGCCGTGCTGATCCCGCCGGCGCCGGGGGTGCTCTCTGCGCTCGGGCTGCTGCTGGCGCCGCCCCGCCATGAGCGTTCCCGCACGCTGATGGTTCCCGCGGCCGAGGAGCAGGACGCCATGTGGTCCGGGCTCGGCGAGCGGGCGGAGCGCGAGCTGCGCGAGCAGGGCGGGCAGGGTGAGGTGACGGTCCGGCGCGTGGCGGCCTGCCGGTACGCGGGACAGTCCCACGAGCTGCGGGTCTCGGCCGGCTCCGACCTCGTGGAAGCCTTCCACAAGGCCCACGCCGAGGCGTACGGCTACCGGATGGACGATCAGCAGGTGCAGTTGGTGACCGCCCACGCGGTCGCCGAGGGCGAACCCGTCCTCGATGGTCTCCCCAAGCGCTGGGACCAGGGCGAGGGTCAGGAGGCGCAGACCCGCAGCCTCGTCATCGCCGGTGACGAGGTCGAGGCGCGGATCGTGCACCGGTCGAGCCTCGAACCCGGCGACGAGCTGGCGGGCCCCGCACTCGTCGTCCAGTCCGACACGACGACGCTTCTGCCGCCGGGGGAGCGCGCCCAGGTGGACGAGCACCGCAACCTGGTTATCACCCTGTACGAGGGGCCCGGCGATGGCTGAGCTCTCGGCGGTGCAGCTGGAGGTCGTCCGCCACGCCCTGGCAGGAGTGGCCGAGGAGATGGGCATCGCGCTGCGCCGCGCGGCCTACTCCCCGAACATCAAGGAGCGCGCCGACTGCTCGGCCGCGCTCTTCGACCCTGACGGGCAGATGGTCGCCCAGGCCGAGCACATCCCGGTGCACCTCGGCTCGATGCCCCGCAGCGTCGAGGCGGTGCTCGAGCGCTTCAGCGACGCGCTGGCGCCCGGCATGCAGGCGCTCGTCAACGATCCGTACGCCGGCGGGACGCACCTGCCGGACCTCACGCTGGTCGCCGCCGTGGGCGACGCGGACGGCGTGCTGCTCGGCTACGTCGCGAACCGCGCCCACCACGCCGATGTCGGTGGCGCCGCTCCCGGCTCCATGCCGGCGACCGCCACCGACATCGCGATGGAGGGCGTGCGCATCCCGCCGGTGATCGTGTCCGACGCCGACGGTGTCCGGGAGGACCTGCTCGAGCTCGTGGCCGCGAACTCGCGCACCCCGGAAGAGCGCCGCGGCGACCTGCGCGCCCAGTTCGCCGCCAACCACGTCGGCGCGCGGCGTCTGCGCGAGCTGGCCGAGCGCTACGGCCGCTCTGGGCTGCGCACGGCCATGGGCGAGGTCTGCGACTACGCCGAGCGCAGGGTGCGCGCGGCCGTGGCCGAGCTGCCCGACGGCACGTATGCCTTTCGCGACACCATGGAGATCGGTGAGGGCGCGACCATCGCGGTGACGCTCACCATCGACGGGGAGACGGTCACCGCCGACTTCGCCGGCACCGACGACCAGGTGGCGATGAACCACAACGCCGTGCTCGCGGTCACCGTCTCCAGCGCCTGCTTCGTCCTGCGGATGCTCACCGACCCGGACGCGCCGCCGAACGCGGGGTGCTACCGGCCGCTCACCGTGCGGGCGCCGGAGGCCAGCCTCGTCAACGCGCGGCCGCCCGCCCCGGTGGCGGCGGGCAACGTCGAGACCAGTCAGCGCATCGTCGATGTGCTGCTCGGCGCGTTCGCGCAGGCTGTGCCCGATCGGGTGCCCGCGGCCGGGCAGGGCACGATGAACAACCTGC
Source organism: Euzebyales bacterium (assembly GCA_038233095.1). Classification (GTDB taxonomy): domain Bacteria; phylum Actinomycetota; class Nitriliruptoria; order Euzebyales; family Egibacteraceae; genus JBBSMR01. The sequence goes on along the minus strand of JBBSMR010000006.1, from coordinate 7,035 downwards.
TGCTGGGCGCGAGCGGCCCGGTCGCGTTCAGCTACTACGAGACGCTCGGCGGAGGCGAGGGCGGCACACCTGACCGCCCCGGCCAGTCCGGCATCCACACCGGCATGACGAACACCGAGAACACGCCGGCCGAGGCGATCGAGCTCGCCTACCCGCTGCGGGTCTGGCGCTACGACCTGCGCTCGGGCTCCGGCGGGGAGGGCCGTCATCCCGGCGGCGAAGGTCTCGTGCGCGAGATCGAGGTGCTCGCCGACGAGGCGACGCTCACGCTGCAGACCGAGCGCCGCGCGCGCGGGCCGTGGGGTCTGCAGGGCGGCGGCGACGGGGCGCCGGGCCGCAACGTGCTGGTGCGCGCGGACGGGGAGGAGTCGGAGCTGGTCGCCAAGGGGACGTGGCAGCTCGAGCGCGGTGACCGGGTGCGCGTCGAGACCCCCGGAGGCGGAGGCTGGGGCGCGGCCTCGCAGCTCTGAGCCGGGCAGCGCCGGCATGTGGTGTGCACACCTGGCGGTATGGCCAGAAGGGACACGGGTAAAGCAAGGCATAGCGGACGCACCGGCGCGCTCACATGGACGGCAGGGCAGGCGCGAGTTCACGGGAGGAGAGGGCATCGACCGATACACTCACGGTCACCCATGAACGCCTTCGTCGTACGCCCCGGACGCGCCCTGACCGGCCACGTGCAGGTCAGCGGTGCGAAGAACTCCGCCCTGAAGCTGGTGGCGGCCGCGCTGCTCGCCGAGGGCCGCTCGGTCGTCCGCAACGTGCCGGCGATCGCGGACATGGCCGCGATGGGGGCGGTGCTCGAGCATCTTGGTGTGACGGTCAGCCGCCCGCAGCCGGATGTCATGGTGCTGGACGTGCCGGCGCAGCTCGGTGCGGCCACGCCCCCGGCGCTGGTGAAGCGTCTGCGCGCCTCGATCGTCGTGCTGGGGCCACTGCTCGCCCGCAACGGCTATGCGCGGGTGGCGATGCCGGGCGGGTGCAACCTCGGCAGTCGCAACATCGATCTGCACCTGGCCGGCTTGGCGCAGTTGGGCGCCGAAGTCACCTACGGTGCCGACTACGTGGAGGCGCGGGCGCGCCGCCTCCGGGGTGCCGAGGTCGAGCTGGAGTTCGCCAGCGTAGGTGCGACCGAGAACATCATGCTCGCCGCAGTGCTGGCCGAGGGCGTGACACACATCCGCAACGCGGCTCGCGAGCCCGAGATCGCCGACCTGGCGGCCTTCCTGGCGGGGATGGGCGCGCAGATCGAGGGAGCGGGCAGCCCGGAGATCACCGTTCGCGGTGTCACCGAGTTGGCGCCTACGGAGCACCGCGTCGTCGGCGACCGGATCGAGGCGGGCACCTACGCCGTGGCCGCGGCGATCACGCGCGGCGCCATCTCCCTGACCGGTGTGCGGCCCGACCATCTGCGTCTGGCGTTGGAGAAGCTGCGCGCCGCGGGGGTCGTGGTCCAAGAGGGCGACGAGCAGCTCACGATCGATGCCCGGGAGGGGCTGCGCGCCGTCGACGTTGTGACGTTGCCCTATCCGGGTTTCCCCACCGACCTGCAGGCGCCGCTGCTGGCCCTGCTCTCCCAGGCCGGCGGCACCTCCATGGTGACCGAGAACGTCTATGACGGCCGCTTCTCCGTCGTCGCGGAATTGAACCGCATGGGCGCCGAGATCGAGATCCAGGGCCATCACGCGCTGGTGCGCGGCCCGCGATCGCTGCACGGGGCGCGCGTGCGGGCCACCGACCTGCGCGCTGGCGCGGCGCTGGTGCTCGCGGGTCTCGTCGCCCATGGCGAAACCGAGGTGCGTGAAGCGCAGCACGTCGACCGTGGGTACAGCGACTTCGCGGGCCGGCTGCGCGCCTTGGGGGCGGACGTCGAGCGCGTCACGGTCCCGGCCGGCGAGGCGCTGGCCGTCCCGGCCACGATGGCTCACTGAGCGCCACGCGAGCATGAACGCGCCGGAGAGCTCTCCCTCCGGCATGACCGGGAACCTCTCACGCCCCTGGGTGCCGTGGACGTGGCTCGACGCCGTGGGCGCCTTCGCGCTCACGCAACTGGCGACGGTCGCGTTCACCTTGGCGGTCTTCTCCGCGGCGCCCGGGGCGTCGGACGAGGCGCTGCTGGCCCTCTCCCACGTCGTCTTCGCGGCGACGGTGCTCTCGTGGGTGGCCATCCGTTACCGGGCGGACCTCCTCCGGCTCTTCGGTCCCCGCCGGCCTCATGCGCGGGCCGCGCTCGTCGGGGCCGGGGTCGGTCTGCTCGTCTATCTCGTGGTGAACCTGGGTTTCGGCGCCGTGTTGGAGTTCGCGGTCCGGGCGGGGGGCCAAGAGGTCCCGGTGCTGCAGGAGACGTTCCGAGAGGCGGCGACAGATCCTGTCCGGGCACCGTTGTTCATCCTGAGCGCGGTGCTGCTCGCTCCCGTCGCCGAGGAGCTGTTCTTCCGGGGGCTGCTCTTCCAGGCGTTGCGCGTGCGTCTGGGAGCGACGGGGGGCATCCTGATCTCCGGGCTCGTGTTCGGCGCGGTCCACGTGTCGGCCGCGTCGGCGCTGGCGAACGGGTTAGTCGTTGCCGTCACCACCTTGCTAGGCGTCGGTTTCGCGTGGGCCTTCCACAGGTACGGCAGTCTGCTCGTGCCCGTGCTCGCGCACATGACGGTGAACCTCATCAGCACCGTGCTGATCGTCTCTGGGATGGTCGAAGGTTGAGGGACCGGCTGCTTGGAGGTGAGACCGCACGTTGAGCACGTAGTCTTGAGGCGTGAGCGGCAGACCGCGGCTCCGCGCACGGCAGGTGCGCAGAACAGACCACGACCCGGTGGGGAAGATGTGAGCAAGGGAAGCCGAAAGAAGCGGGCGACGCGGCCTTGGCAGCATCCCGGCGCGATGCGGGACATCACCGATCTCCTCACGTCGAGCCAGTCAGACGATGAGCTGCGGCTCGACGGTTACGAGGTCCGCCAGGTGCCTGCGTACCGCGCGGAGAAGGAGTACGTCTGTCCGGACTGCGGCAACACCGTGTCCACCGGGGAGGCACACGTCGTCGTCTGGCCCACCTACGACAGCGACCTGCGCCGCCACTGGCATCAGCACTGCTGGCGCCTCGAGGTGCGCCGCGGAGCGAGCTAAGCGGTTCCTGGCGCGCGTAGGCGCGGATCGTTACGAAAGCAGCCGGTGGAGGCAAAGTGTCCGGTAAGCAACACAAGCGCGAACTCAAACGGCAGAAGGCGGCGGCCCGTGAGGCGGCCCGCCGCGCTGATCGGCGGCGGACGGCCATCACGGCGGTGGTGATCGCCGCCATCGTGCTCATCGGCAGCGTCGCCGGCTTCGCCACGGTGAACGCAGAGCGCGGCGCGGTAGCGGAGCAGGCTGAGGCGGCGCAGGAGCAGGCGTCCGAGCAGCGCGTTCGCGCCAGCGAGGCCACGGCTGCGGTCGCGGACCGCGAGGTCGCCTGCGGCGGCCAGCCGCCGGCCACGGAGTCAGAGCCCAAGCCCACGTTCTCCGAGGCGCCGACGCCGGAGAACGTGCTGCAGGACGGCGTCGACTACCGTGCGGTGATCGAGACCTCGTGCGGCACCCTGCGGCTGGACCTCGCCGAGGAGCAGGCGCCGCAGGCGGTGAGCAGCTTCGTCTTCCTGGCTCGCCAAGGCTTCTTCGACGGTCTGGAGATCTTCCGCAACGCGACGACAATCGGCGCGTTGCAGACCGGCTCGGGCACGAACGCGGCCGACTTCCAGATCGGCTACACGTTGGAGGACGAGCTGGAGTTCGCCCAGGAGGAGGGGTATCCACCCGGCGCGGTCGCGATGGCGAACAGCGGTCCCGACACCGCGGGAAGCCAGTTCTTCTTCGTCTACAACGATTCCTTCGACGAGGCGTTCGCGGAGAACCGCGTCTACACGCGATTCGCGACCGTGAGTCAGGGGCTCGGCGTGCTGCGCCGGATCGGCGCAATCTCGGTCGTGGACAAGCAGGTCGCGCCGGAGACCCCCTCTGAGCTGGTCGTCATGGAGCGCGTGAGGATCCTGCCGGCCGGGCAGGCTGGCTCGGGTGATGCCGGGGCCGAGCTCCCAGGCACCGAGCGCACCGAGCAACCGACCCCTCAGAGCGACGGATAGGAACGGCGATGGACGTGGCATGCGGTGGGCAGGTGCCCGACGCCTACGGCGAGGAGAAGCCGAGCTTCGACGGTCCAGCCCAGGTGCTTGACGGCGGCAGCCCCCAAGCCACGATCGCGACCTCTTGCGGCAGCATCACCATCGAGTTGCTGGCGGACGAGGCGCCGGCGACCGCCAACAACTTCGCCTTCCTGGCGGGTGAGGGGTTCTACGACGCGACGGTCGTGCATCGCGTGGTGCCCGGCTTCGTCGTGCAGATGGGGGACCCGACGGGCACGGGCACCGGCGGCCCGGGTTATCGCTTCGCCGACGAGCTGGACTCGGCGCGCGAGCACGGTTACGCGCGCGGCATCGTCGCCATGGCCAACGCTGGGCCGGACACGAACGGCAGCCAGTTCTTCGTCTGCTTGCAGGACGTCGCGCTGCCGCCCGCCTACGCGGTCTTCGGACGCGTGACGGAGGGCATGGAGACGGTGGATCGCATCGCCGAGGTGCCGCTGCAAGGAGAGACGCCGCTCGAGACCGTCTTCGTGGAGAGCGTCACGCTGTAGCGAGGGCCTGGTGCATACGAGCGTCGTGCTCGTTGTGCAGCGGGCGCCCCAATCGGACGCAGCCGTGGGCCTGGGCTTGAACATGCATGGCGCATGCAATGCGGCTACGCTGGAGGGATGGCCACAACAGTCGTCCAGGTGCGTGATCTCCCCGAGGACGTCGTCGCCACACTCAAGGCACGCGCCGAGACGCGCGGCCAGTCGCTCGCCGCGTATCTCCGCGACCTCCTCACCGATGAGGCCGCCCGACCTCCGATCGAGGAGGTCATGGCGAACATCGCCACGCGCACCCCAGTCGACTACACCATCGACAACCTTCGGTCGCTGATCGAGGATCATCGCCTTTGACAGCAGTCGTCGACTGCTCCATCGTGATCCGGCTGCTCTCCAACGTGGAAGGCGACGAGCTGCTCCGTCAGCGGCTCGCCCGCACCGTGCACGCACCGGCTTTGATCGACGCCGAGATCGCCAGCGTCGTTCGCGGCTTCGCCATAACCAGCAAGCCGAACCTTCGCATCAGGGTCGACCGCGCTGAACAGATGCTGATCGACTACGCGGGGCTGCGGATCGTGCGCTACCCGATGCAACCCCTGCAGCGCCGAGCTTTTGCGCTGCGAGACAACCTCACGGCCTACGACGCGATGTACGTGGCGTTGGCCGAGTCACTCGACGTCCCGCTGCTCACCGACGACACCAAGTTCGCCGGTGCGCCGGGACACCGAGCCGACGTCCACCTGTACCCGGACTGACCGTTCTGCGTCTCTCAGTCCTCGCGGCGGTCGGGCCGCTCCGTGACCTCCATTGGCGGCAGGTCCTCGAGGTTGATGCGCTGGCGGCGGATGCCGCGGTCGTACTCCCGCATGCGCTGGGGATAGCCGACGATGCGCGCGTCGTAGAGGGGCACGCCGTGCTCGGTGCAGAGCTGGCGCGCCTGCTTGGCGTCCTTGACCGGGCGTCGGAGATACTCGCCGTCCGCCGCGACGAGGCAGAGCGTCATCGCGTAGACCGACGTGGGCGGCTCGACGAAGGCCTCGACGCCCTCACGGGCGCTCATGAAGTCCTTGAGCGCCTGGAGGCTCTCAGCTGACGGCCTCGGCGTGGCCTTCTCGCCTTTGCGGCGACGGAAGCGGTCGTACCAACTCACCCGGCCGAGTCTAGCGAGCCGTTCTCCGTGAGGCCGGGCGAGAGGCCGGGATCTTCGACAAGTTCCACGAGAACGCCCATCGCTCCCGCTGGGTGCAGGAACACGACGGTGCAGCCCCGCGAGGCGGGTCGCGGATGATCGTCGACCGTGCGCGCCCCCTTCGCCTGCAGCTCGGCGAGCGTCGCCTCGACGTCGGCGACCCCGTAGCCGATGTGGTGGACACCCGGTCCGTTGCGGGCGAGGAAGCGACCGACCGGGGTGTGCTCGCCGGTCGGCTCCAAGAGTTGGATGTAGCTCTCACCGACCGCCAGCAGCGCCTCGCGCACGCCGTCTGACGGCATGTCCTGGCGGTGGGCCACCTCGGCGCCGTACAGCTCGGCGTGGTAGGCCACTGCCTGGTCGAGATCGGTGACCGCGTAGCCGACGTGATCGATGCGCAGAAGCTTCATGGGCGGGCAGTGTAGGCGGATGCGTCAGCAGCAGTGGCGCTGCCGCGCAGCGCCAGTACCAAAGCAGGGAGAATCGCCGCACACAACGTGCGTCGATTCACGTGTCGGCGCTTCGCCGCGCCCTGCGGCGCGACCCGAGAGGATGAGAACAGGTGCGAGACCGGCCCGTTCTGACCAAATCGGGCTCATACCGGGTGTGCACGAACTCACGGGTGCCGTGAGAAACGGCACGGGTGGTGGGCACGTTCTCAAGGTGCCGTGAGAAACGGCACGGGTACAAGCGTGACGCAACGGACTTCTACGGCTGTCAGATGTTCCTGCAGGGCAGCCGCACCCACTGAGCGTCGCGTTGAGAACCCGCCCCAGCGTGGGTGGACACTTACCCTGCGCTCCGCATGGCAAGTGTCCACAATGACGCTGAACCTTCCGCCCTTGCGCCCTCCAGCAAGGCGCAAACCTGGACAAGCAGAACGCCCGTCTGAAGGCGATTCACATGTCAGCCGGGCACCGCGGCTTTCGCCGCGGCCTGGGATGGATGAGAATGATGCCGGCCGCCCGGTGACGTCGATTTCACTGTGGTGCCCAGTTGGAGCCCGAATGTCAGCCTGACGTGAAGCCCGCACAGGCACCTTGGATTGTGGCTACGAGCACGAGGATCAGACTCTTTTCTTTGACCCAGCGGGTTTCGTGGGCGGTCTCTTCTGTCCGTCGAGGGTTGCAAGGAGGTCATCGTGCACGTCATCTACGAGCGCTGCGCGGCGTTGGATATCGGCAAATCGATC
>JBBSMR010000005.1:0-87022 GCA_038233095.1 Euzebyales bacterium | reverse complement strand
GCTTCGGGGGTTGGGGGGTTGATCCAGGCCACGGTCGGGAGCGTGGGGGCGGTGGGTGGCCGTCCGCGGAACCGGTCGGGGTTGGCGTCGTAGGCGGCCTGGAGCGTCTGTTGGCGGAGCCGGCGGATCTCGTCGGCGGTGCCGTAGTGGACCGACGCGGGCGTGTGCAGGCCGATCCCGGAATGGTGGTGCTTCTCCTGGGGTCGCGGGGTGTCGTGCACGCGAGATCGGACGATCGGGTGCCATCGGTGCTCGCCTGTACGTGCACGACGTGCACCACACCAGCGACACGACGCGGCCGTGTCCCGTCCGTGCTTGCTGCAAGGGCGCCAAAGACGGAAGGGCAGGCTGTTCTCGGTGGAGATACGTGCCCCACACCCCAGGAGAAGTTGTGGCAGGATGGGCCATCTGGGCCGTTCATGCCACATGGCACCACGCTGGCTGTACCCCCAGAGAATGGTGCTGATGGTTGTAGTAGTCGAAGAACTCGACGCAGAACGCCCGGGCATCCTGGATCGAACCGAACCGGCCCGGGAACGCCGGGCAGTACTTCAACGTCTTGAAGTTCGCCTGTCAGGCACCCGTCCGCGATTGCTCGACATAGTTCCCTGATGTGCACACTCACCGTATGTGGTTCCCCGATCGGTGATGCATTGTTCTTAGGTCACGCCCCTTCGGACACGTCGGCCCGGAACACGGGTCGCCGCCTCAAGCCGCTCGTCTCCCAGCCGCAGGTGGCTGGCCAAGGAGTTGCGTGGAATAACCGAGAACGTCGTGCCGGGGAGCCTTCTCAGGCGGCGCCTGTGGGCGTGACCAGGACGGTCGCCCGCGGGTCAACGCCGGGCGCCCACGCCAGGGTTGGTAGCTCAGCTCCGCCCAGCCCCGCTAGCTCCAAGCTGGCCTGTCCCGACAGATGAGCCGAGCGAATCGACTGGCCGTTGGCGATGGCCGCGTAGAACTGGGCGGCGTAGTGGATCGCGTCCCCGTCGTCGATGCTGTCGGCCATCCCGATCGCGAACGGCACGACCTCGGCCACCAGGTCATCTATCTGTGCCGCAGACTTGCAGGAGTTGAGCAGCACCAACAGTGGCGGGTCGTCGGTGGCCTGGACGGCATGGGCGAACGCGCGTGCGGTGACGATCACGCCCTCGTGCGGCTCGTCCTGTTCGTCCTCGAACACGATGAGGTCGTCGTTGCTATGGCCGGAGAAATGCACCACGTGGGGGCGGAACTTGGTGATCCCGTCGAGTAGATCGGCGGTCGTGGCTGCTGGCCGCACGTCCAGGTCGATCTGCTCGCGATGTAGTGCTGACTCGACAGCAGCCCGGATACGCTTCTGCTCACGCCCCACCCGCAAATCACCCTCGGATGATGCGCCGAGGATAAGTACACGTAACTTCTCGGGCTTTGGTGCGCGAAGTTGACGAAGCACGTGACCGACGGCCGACTCTGTGCCAGCCATCCGCGACTCCAGCGACGCACGCTCCAAGGCAGCGGTTCGCTCAGCCTGCTGCTGGTCCCGCTTACGCCGACGCTCGGCGGCGTCGGACTCGGACTGTTCGGCGCGAGTCAGTTTCGTCATCAGGGTTGATTCGTCCTTCGCGTATCCGGTGGCCTTCGTTTGCCACCGTCCAGCCTCCTTGCCGGCCGTCTCGGCTTCCTTGTCTCGACGCTCAGCTTCGCGCAGCTTGCTCTTGGCCGTCGCTGCACTTTTGGTCTTAGCCGCCGCTTGGCGTGCTTTAGCCGCATCGGCCCGTTTCGTCGACTCCTTTGAGCGGTACTCGCCAGCCTTTCGCTCGGCCTCGACGCATTGCTTGCGCTTGCGTTCGAGCTGTCCTCGGTACTGCCTGACGCTCATGTGATCCCCTTCAAGTGGCCGAGTGCTGAGCGGCACGCTATGCCTTGACGCCGACATGCCACGGGATAGTCACAGCCTCGCACGGGGATCTGTAACTGGTCACGCTCCGCCTAAAGACGCGCACCTGGTCAGCAGGGCTTATAGGCCCCAATCCCAGGGGGTCGAGGGAACTGGCAGTAGGTGACACTTAACCCTCGACAATTCGACCGCTGTTGTGGGCGGCGTGGTCGATGTGGAGGATCTGAAAACGGTTGCGAAACCCGATGCCGGCCTCGCGTCTGACTGGACCCCCTACGGGTGGCTCGGTCAGCGGGAAGCGCATCCCCAGCGGCGCGTGGGCGTCGATATGTTCGGGTCTCGGACCCCCCACCGACTAGCCGGGAGACGGTGGCGGTCCTTGTTCTTCGCGAAGGTCTTCCCTGCCGGCGAAGTGCTCTACGGCAGCGACGTGGAACAGTGCTCCGTGTGCCATGGCGAGCATGTAGGCGTCGGCCAGCAGGGCCGCAGGTTTGAGGCGCAATTGGGTGATTTCCAGGCCCTGACGGTGGCCGTCGACTTTGGGCCCGCGACTGAGCAGCTCGAGGACTGGCTGGTCGAAGATGTCGACCGCTTCAGGTCCGGTGAACGCGCTGAGCGGAATGGAACCGTCCGCGTTCGGTGGTCTCGTGACGAAGGTGACCCGCATGTCCGACCTGGCTCGCACGGCAAGGCCATGCTTGACCTTGTTGTGGCCCGCCTGGAGGTCGATCGCGGCGGGGCTCAGCAGCCGCGCCGCGTAACCTATCCATTCGACGAAGACGTTGCAGGCGTCGACGATTTCGGGACTCCTGCGGGTGGTCTCGCGCGTTCCGGGTTTGACGAGCGCGCAGAACATGCTCGCCTGAGTCCGCCTCCTGGGCGTTTGCATTCAGGCGTGCAATGACCTCGGCTATCTGAGCAGGTCCCGAGGCGATCTCCGCCCACAGGCACGGCACGCCTCCGCTCGCAGCAGGGGCGAGCCGGGCGCACGCGAACCGCAAGAGGGCTTCGGCGGTATGATGCCGGACTGCCAGCGCGTCGGCGACGACCTGCGCATGCACGTCTAGGACGGGCTGGCCAAGAAGTTGTCACCCGCGGTGACCGAGACGACACCCGCATCAGGCCCCTGGTTGCCCATGCGCTTCTGCGTGAAGAGTAGCCGCCCGAAGCGTGAGATCGACCCGGCGCCGTCGTCGTCGCCCAACAGGTCCGACTCGCCGTCGTTGTTGTGCAGCACGGTCACCGTGTAGTCGACCTCCGACTCCGGCGGGCGAGGCGGGAAGGCCGGCAGCCGCACGTCGCCGCGCACCTCGACTCCGAAGGTGGTGATGTCCTTGTCGCCGTTGTCGGCGAACGCGACGTGGCGCACGCACAGCCGGCCGGTCTGGCCGTCCGTGGGCAGCGGCGCCCCCGCCTCGTCGAGCGCTGCGAAATCCTCTGCGGAGATGTCGAGAGAGAGCAGCTCGAGCCCGCTGCCGGCGTTGCCGGTCATCATGGCGCCGACCGTGCCGCGCACGACCCCGGCGTCGAACTCCTCCAGCAGCATGCCGGCGGCGTCCTCGGCGTCCGAGAAGTCTCCGCGAGGACGCGGGCGAGCAGGTCGCCGGCGCCCTGCTCGGTCACCTTCACGCCCTCATCGACGTTGCTGGAGGCGACCACGTCCACCAGCCGCAGCCGGACGGCGCCGGCGTCGGCCTCGTCGATGTCAAACCCGTCGTCAGGGTCCGCAGCGACGTCGAAGTCGCCGTTGTCGATGATGGCGGTGCTGCTGACCGTGGCGCGGACGCGGCCCGCACCCGCCTCGTCGAACTCGATGCCGTCGGCGCCGTTGCCGATGAACTGCGAGTCGCGGACCCTGCCCATGATGTCGCCGCCCCCACGCTCGTCGATCCGCAGACCGTCCTGGTCGAGCGCGTCCCGTCCGTTCGCGAGGATCTCCAGCCCGCTCGCGACGAGCACGATCGACGCGGGTGAGCGCCGACCACCTCGGACTCGACGAGCGCCTCGGTCGGCAGCTCCTGGTCCGGCACGGCCAAGCCCTCACCGAGCCCCATCGCCGCGAGATCGACCATCCCGTCGATGAGCTGCACGCCGTGATACGCGGTCCCAGCGACGATCACGTCCCGCAGCACGACCCGCACCCGTCCGCGCTCGTCCTCGGGAACCACCACAACGAGCCCGCGTCGGCCACCCTCGATCGCCAGATCCTCGATCCGCACGTCGCGCCGCCCGAGGCGACCAGCACGTCCTCGTCCGGGTCCACCCCGACGAGCGAGCCCGGGCCGTGCAGGCACAGCAGCCGCTCACCGTCGTAGACCGCCGGCTCGTCGAGCTCCAGCTCGCCCTCGACCGCGATCCTGCGCGGCCCGCCGGGCTCGGCCGCCGCGTCGAGGGCGGCCTGCAATTCCTCGGCGGTGTCGACCGTGGCGGTGTGTGACGCCCACGCCACCGGGGTCAGAGCGAACAGAAGCGAGAGCACCGCTGCAGTGGCGATGGCCGTGCGGGGCCAAAGCGACGGCGGGGTGAATGCGCTCACACGCTGCGGTGAAGGTGTTCGCGCGCTGATCTCGTGATCAGCGGCGACTGAGCCGCTCGATCTCTCCCTCGGCGGTGCCGAGCAGCACCTCGTCGGCCAGCCCGAGGAAGAGCCCGTGCTCCACGACGCCGACCGTGCGCACGAGCGCGTCCGCCAGCTCTTGCAGATCACCCTCAGAGGGCAGCTCGGCATGCAGCAGGTAGTGGCCCTCATCGGTGACGAGCGGTTCGCCCTCGTCTTCAGTGCGAAGCTCAGCCGACGGCACGAGCTCCAGCAGCCGGCGACGGGTCGCCTGCCAGGCGAAGCGCACGACCTCGATCGGCAGCGCCTTCTGCTCACCCAGGCGCTCGACGCGTTTCGACGCCTCGGCGATCACCAGGAACCGCTCGCCCTCGATGGCGACGAGCTTCTCGCGCAGCAGTGCGGCGCCGTGGCCCTTCAGCAGTTCACAGGCGCCGTCGACTTCGTCGGCCCCGTCGATGACGAGGTCCAGCCGCACGCTGCCATCTAGCTCGACGATCTCGCAGCCAGCGGCGCACGCCCGCTGCTCAGTCGCCGGCGAGGCCGTCACCACACGCAGGCCAGGTCGCCAGTCACGTTGCGCCAGCAGCTCGGTCAGCGCCCACAGCGCCCGACCGGAGCCGAGTCCCAGTGTCATCCCCGCTTCGACGTACTCCAGCGCGGCGTGTGCCACCGCCGAACGGGCGGGATCGTCGAACAGATCGGAGAGTTCGGAGCCAACGGTCACGGCTACGACGTTACCCGGCGCGCCGCTGCGCTTCCCGTGCTTGCGCTCTCACCGCGCGGCGCATAGCGCCCGTCGACCCTGGGGTAAGGTCTAGACGTCACATCACGGCACCCGAGGATCTGGAGAAGGCGTGCCGCCCAGCAGCTCGACGGCAGACCATCAGGCGCACCCGCCGGACCTCTTCCGCGCGTACGTCTTCGACATGGACGGCACGATCTATCTGGGCGACGACCTTCTCCCCGGAGCGGAGCGCCTCATCAACGAGTTGCGCGATCGCGACCTGGTGGTGCGCTTCCTCTCCAACAACCCCACGAAGGATCCCGAGCAGTACGCGGAGAAGCTGGACAAGCTCGGGCTGCCGACTCCCGTGGAGGACATCGCCAACACCGTCGTCACGATGACGAACTGGCTGGTCGAGGAGCACCCCGACGCCGTCGTCTATCCCATCGCCGAGCAGCCGCTGATCAACGCGCTCGACCAGGCGGGCATGGCGATGTCGGACGATCCGGAACGGATCGACATCGTGATCGCGAGCTACGACCGGACGTTCACCTACGAGAAGCTGCAGATCGCCTTCGACGCGATCTGGTTCCACGAGCGGGCGTTCCTCGTCGCGACGAATCCGGACCGCTTCTGTCCGTTCCCGGGCGGGCGCGGGGAGCCGGACTGCGCGGCGATCATCGCCGCGATCGAGGCGTGCACGGGCGCGACGTGCCAGGTGAACGTCGGGAAGCCTGACCCCACCATGCTGGAGGTCTCGCTGGCGGGCACGGGGATCGACCCGGCCGACGCGGTGATGGTCGGCGACCGGATCTACACCGACATCCAGATGGCGTTGCGGGCGGGCGCCGCGAGCGCGTTGGTCCTCACCGGCGACACCCAGCCGGAGGAGTTGGAGGACGTCGCTGAGGAAGACGCCCCCCAGTTCGTCCTCGATCGGGTCGACCGGCTGTTGCCCACGCAGGTCTGGGAGGAGCTCGGCTGGCAGGCCGAGGATCCGTGAGCCGGGCGGAAGCAGCCCATACACCAGCAGAGCGAAACGAAAGGGAGCACGATGAGCAGCGCACCGTCCGACAACGGGGGCCCGTACCTTCTCAGCATCGACATGGGCACCGAGAGCGCCCGCGCCGGCATCTTCGACACCGAGGGCACGCCGCTCGCCTTCGCGGCCACCACCTACGAGCTGAACCACCCGAAGCCGGGGTGGGCCGAACAGGACCCGGCGGAGTGGTGGCAGTGCGTCGTCAAGTCGGTGAAGGGCGCGATGGAGAAGGCCGGCGTCGGCGCTGACGCGATCGCGGGCCTCTCCTACGACGCGACCACCCTGACGCTGGTGCCGCTCGATCAGCGGGGACGTCAGCTGCGCGACGCCATCATGTGGATGGACGTGCGCGCGAGCGATCAGGCCGAGCGCATCGCGCGCTCCGACCACGAGGCGCGTCAGTACAACGGCGGGGGCGAAGGACCGGTCTCCGCGGAGTGGTTCCCGTCGAAGGCGCTCTGGCTGAAGGAGAACGAGCCGGACGTCTACAACGATGCCTTCATGCTCGTGGACTGCGCCGACTGGCTCACGTATCAGTTGACGGAGAAGTGGACCGTCAACATCAACACCGCGAGCGCCCGCGCGTACTACAACCAGGAGAGCGGTGGCTGGCCGACGGGGTTCTACGAGGAGATCGGGCTGGGAGACATCTTCGACAAGCTGCCGGACAACGTGCTGAAGGTTGGCGCCCACGTCGGCGGCCTCGCCAGGTCGGCAGCCGCGGAGCTGGACCTCAACCCCGGCACGCCCGTCGCGCAGGGTCTGGGTGACGCCTGGTCAGCTCAGCTCGGCATGAACGTGACGAAGCCGGGTCAGATGGCGCTCATCACCGGTTCGTCGCATGTGCTCATGGGACAGTCCGACTCGATGACCACCGGGCCCGGCTTCTTCGGCGCCTATCCCGACGCGGTCCTTGAGGGTCAGTACTCGGTCGAAGGCGGTCAGGTCTCCACCGGCTCGGTGCTGAAGTGGTTCAAGGACAACTTCCTGTCAAAGATGGTCGCCGACGCCGAGGCGGAGGACAAGAACCCCTACGACGTCATGAACGAGCAGGTGAAGGACCTGCCCATCGGCTCGGACGGGCTCATCGTGCTCGACTACTGGCAGGGCAATCGCACCCCCTACACCGACCCGCTCGCACGGGGAATGATGTGGGGATTCACCCTCAGCCACACGCCCGCGCACGTCTACCGCGCCATCCAGGAGGGCGTCTGCTACGGGACCGCGCACATCCTGCGCAAGATGGGCGAGGCCGGCATCGAGATCGATTCGCTCGTGGCGGCCGGCGGCGCGACCAACAGCGAGCTCTGGACGCAGATGCACGCTGACGTCACCGGGCTGCCCGTGACGCTGACCACGACGCCGGACGCCGCGAACCTCGGCGCCTGCATGCTCGCCGCGGTGGGCGCCGAGCTCTTCGACAGCATCGAGGAGGCCGGCGACGCCATGGTGCACAAGGCGGAGACCTACGAGCCGAACGACGAGGCGCACCAGGAGTACCAGTTCTTCGTCGACGCCTACGCGGACACGTATCCGCAGATGCGCGAGCTCGTCCACGGGGTTGCCAACCGGGTCAGCGGGCGATCCTGACCTTTGCGCATCAACCGACATCGACGCACGGAAGGAGACCGTCATGGCGAGCATCGGAGTAGGCGCCGACGAAGCGGGCGCTCCGCTGAAGGAGCACCTCGTGAAGTATCTGGAAGAGCACGGCTACGAGGTCAAGGACTACGGCAACGGCGAAGGACAGGACTATCCCGAGGTCGCCGCCGACGTGGCCGAAGCCGTCGGGGAGGGCGAGCACGACCGTGCGCTGTTGATCTGCGGCACGGGTCTGGGCATGGCCATCACGGCGAACAAGGTGCCAGGCGTGCGCGCCGTCACCGCCCACGACGCATACTCGGCGGAGCGGGGACGCAAGTCCAACGACGCACAGGTGCTCACGATGGGCGCGCGCGTGATCGCGCCCCAAGCCGCGGAGCTCGTGCTGCAGCACTGGCTCGACTCGGAGTTCCTGGGTGGCGGCTCCGGCCCCAAGGTCGAGAAGATGAAGGCTGTCGATGATCGCCATCGGGGCCAGCGCGCGTCCTGAACGCGGGCAGGAGAATCCCATGCGCACCCTGATCGTCGGCGACCACTTCGTCGGTATCGACCTCTTTCGCGACGCCATCGCGCGCGAGCTCGGCGACGACTTCGGCCCCCTGAGCGAGGTCATGTGGGCCGGAGCTGATCGCGAGGAACAGCACGAGGCGCAGCAGGTCATGGAGAAGAAGGGGCCCGGGGCCGTCGAGACGCCCACCGAGATCATCGACACGGTCGGTGATGCCGAGCTGCTCGTCGTGCACTTCGCGCCCGTGCCGGCCGAGGTCTTCGAGGCCGCCGACCAGCTCAAGGCCGTGGTCGTGGCCCGCACCGGCGTCGAGAACATCGAGATCGAGGAGGCGTCGCAGCGCGGCATCGCCGTCGTCAACATCTACGGGCGCAACGCGAACGCCGTCGCCGAGCAGGCGATCGGCCTCATGCTCGCCGAGACCCGCGACCTCGCGCGCGCCGACGCCGCGATCAAGGCGGGCGGCTGGCCCGAAGCCACGGTGAGCCCCGTCTTCGAGCTCGCGGACAAGACCATCGGCGTCGTGGGCTTCGGTAACGTCGGGCGCAAGCTCGCCCGACGGCTCACCGGCTTCGACGTCCGCCTGCTCGTCTTCGACCCCTACGTCGATGCCGAGACGATCAGCGAGCACGGCGGCGAGAAGGTGGACGACCTCGCGCGCATCTTCGAAGAGGGCGACGTCGTCGCGTTGCACGCCCGGCTGACCGACGAAACCGAGCGTTTCATCGGGCGGGAGCTCTTCGACCTCATGAAGCCAACGGCCTACTTCATCAACAATGCGCGCAGCCGCATGGTCGACTACGAGGCGCTCTACGAGGTGCTGCGCGAGGAGCGCATCGCCGGGGCCGGCATCGACGTGCACGATGACGAGCCGCTGCCCGACGACAGCCCGTGGCGCGAGCTGCGCAACGTCACCCTGAGCCCCCACACCGCGGGCGCGACGCCCGAATGCTGGGAGAACTCCGCGCAGCTCGTGGCCGAGGCGATGAGCGAGCTCACCGAGCACGGGCGGGCCGAGAACACCGTGAACGCGCGTGCGCTGGAGGAACATGCATGAGTTACCTGCTCGGCATCGACAACGGGCTGACCAATACGAAGGCGGTCGTCTTCGACGAGGACGGCGAGCCAGTGGGCACGGGCTCAGTGCCCAGCCAGCAGTTGCACCCGCAGCCCGGCTGGGTCGAGAAGGATCCGGACCAGCAGTGGCAGGACGCCACCGAGGCGGTCAAAGCCGCGCTTGATGAGTCGGGCATCGACGCCGGCGAGATCGCGGCGATCGGGCTGACCGGGCACGGCGACGGGCTGTACGTGCTGAACGGCGACGGCCGTCCCGCCCGCCCGGCGATCACCTCGCTCGACGGCCGGGCCGGCGAGGTGCTCGAGCGCTTCAACCGCGAGGGTGTCGGTGAGCGCGCGCTACCGCTCGTGGGCGAGGCTCCGTTCGGCGTGCAGCCGGCTGTCATGCTCGCCTGGGTGAAAGAGCACGAGCCTGAGGTCTACGCCGAGATCGGCCACGTGCTCTTCTGCAAGGACTGGCTGAAGTACCGCATGACCGGCGCGATCACAACCGATCCGACGGAGGCGAGCGCGGGCTTCACCGATGTCCACCACCAGGATTACGCGCCCGAGGCGCTGGAGATCTACGGCCTGCAGGAGCTCGAAGGAGCCTTCCCGCCCATCGTGGGCTCCGCCGAGATCGCCGGTGAGGTGACCGACGAGGCGGCGGAGGCAACGGGGCTGGCGGCGGGGACACCGGTGGTCAGCGGCCTGCACGACTGCGACGCGTCCGCGCTGGGCTGCGGCTCCGCGCGCCCCGGCAAGCTGACGATGATCGCAGGCACCTTCAGCATCAACGAGGTCATCAGCACCGACCCCGTCACCGACCCCGCGGTGCTCTGCCGCAACTGGGTCGAGCCGGGGCAATGGATGAACATGGGCAACTCCGCGGCCTCGGCGGTCAACCTGGAGTGGTACGTCCAGCAGCTCGCACCCGAAGCGGTCGAGGCCGCGAAGCAGTCCGGCGACTCGCCGTTCGCCTTCGTCGGCCGCGAGGTGGCCGAGGCGCTCGACGACGACTCGCGCCTGGTCTACCTGCCGTTCCTCTACGGCTCGCCCGCCAACCCCGAGGCGAGCGCGGCGCTCGTCGGGCTGAAGGGCTGGCACACACGCGGCCATGTCCTGCGCGCGCTCTACGAGGGCGTGGTCTTCAACCACCGCATGCACGTCGACGCGCTGCGCCAGCACTTCGACGTCGACGAGGGTCGCGTGACCGGTGGTGGCGCGCGGTCGGAGGTCTGGACACAGATGTTCGCCGACGCGCTCGATCTCAAGATCTCCATCGCCGAGAGCGACGAGGCCGGCGCGTTGGGCGCGGCGATCTGCGCCGGCGTCGGCGCGGGCATCTACCCCTCGGTCGCCGAGGGCGCCGACCGCGCCGTGAAGGTGGCGCGCACCCACGAGCCCGACGCCGACCGGACCGAACGGCTGCACGAGGGCTACGAGCACTACCAGCAGGTGATCGAGGCGTTGAGCCCGCTCTGGACGCGCTAGCGCCACTCAGGATCAGGAAGGACCAGCACCATGGCAGACGACACGTATCTGGTCGGCATCGACTTCGGGACCGAGAGCGCGCGGGTCGGCATCTTCGGCGCGGACGGCACGCCGGTCACATTCGCGAACGAGACCTACGAGCTCCATCATCCGCGTCCCGGATGGGCGGAGCAGGATCCCGACGAGTGGTGGTCGAGCCTCTCCACCGCCTGCAACGAGGCGATGACCGAGAGCGGGATCTCCCCAGACGCGATCGCGGGCCTGAGTGTGGACGCCACCTCGGCCACCGTGCTGGCCATGGACGGCAACGATCAGCACCTGCGGCCGGCGATCATGTGGATGGACGTGCGCGCCACCGAGGAGGCCAAGCGGATCGAGGAGACCGGTCACGAGGCGTTGAAGTACAACGGCTATGGCTCGGTCTCGGCCGAATGGGGCCTGCCGAAGGTGATGTGGCTGAAGAAGCACGAGTCCGAGACCTATGAAAGCGCGGCGCACATCGTCGAGGCCGGTGACTGGCTGGTGAACAAGCTGACCGGGGAGTGGAACGCCTCGCTCAACATGGCCGCCGGGAAGTACTACCACGACAACGACGAGGGCGGTTTTCCCGAGGGGTTGTACGCCGAGCTCGGGGTCGAGGACTTCCTGGAGAAGTATCCGCGGAACATCATCTCCCCCTCCGAGGTCGGCGGGGAGCTGAGCGAGCAGGCGGCGGAACAGCTCGGTCTGAGGAAGGGTATCCCCGTCGCGCAGGGCGGCATCGACGCCTACATGGGCGCGCTCGGGCTCGGCGTCGTGGAGCCGGGCAACATGGCGCTCATCACAGGCTCGTCACACGTCATGATCGGCCAGACCGCCGAGCCGATGCACGGCGAGGGCTTCTGGGGCGCCTACACCGACGCCATGATCCCCGGCGAGTACACCGTCGAAGCCGGGCAGGCCTCGACCGGCTCGGTCGTGGCGTGGTTCAAGAACCGCTTCGCGGGCGACGCGCGCGCCGACGCGGAGCGCCGCGACGTCGATGCCTACGACATCCTGAACGAGCTCGCCGCCGACGTGCCGATCGGCTCCGAGGGGCTGATCGTGCTGGAGTACTTCCAGGGCAACCGCTCGCCGTACACCGACCCGCTGGTGCGGGGCATGATGTTCGGGCTCTCGCTCTCCCACGGCCCCGGCCACATGTTCCGGGCGATCCTCGAGGGCATCTGCTTCGGCACCGAGAACATCTTCCGCAGCCTGCGCGAAGGCGGGTTCACACCCACGGAGACCTTCGTCGCCGGCGGACCGACCAAGAGCGAGCTGTGGATGCAGATGCACGCCGACGTCTCCAACCTGCCGCTGACGATCGTGAAGAACGGCGACGTGGCGCCGGTGCTCGGCTCCGCGATGCTCGCGGCGGTCGGCGCCGGTGTGCACGCCGACGTCAAGACGGCGGCCGAGCGGATGGTCAAGGTCGACCGGACGATCGAGCCGAACGAAGAGGCCCACGAGGCGTACCAGTTCTCCTTCGATCGCTACGTCGAGAGCTACGAGCAGATGCGGGACACGATGCACCAGGTGACGCGCCACGTCTCCGACAGCGACTGACGGCGATCTTCGAGCCCGGAAGGCGATCCACGCATGGACGACCAGCAGATCCGTGAAGCACTGCAGACCGCGACCGACACGCAGGACGTCGTGCTCGGAGAGGACGTCCTCGGTTCGGTCGGCGAGGTCTTTCGGCGCAATTTCGAAGACCGCTCCGCGATCGTCATCGCCGACGGGATCACCTGGGACGTCGCCGGCGAGCAGGTCCAGCGAAGCCTCGACGACGCCGGCTGCGAGCGCGTCGAGCCCTACGTCTATCCGGGCGAGCCGGTGCTGTACGCGAAGTACGAGAACGTCGAGAAGCTGGTGGAGGCGCTGCGTGAGCACGACGCCGTGCCGATCGCCGTCGGCTCGGGCACCTTGAACGACCTCGTCAAGCGGGCGGCGCACGAGGTGGAGCGCCCCTATCTGGTGGTGGGAACCGCCGCTTCGATGGACGGCTACACGTCGTTCGGCGCCTCGATCGCGAAGGAGGGGCACAAGCAGACGCTGGAGTGCCCCGCGCCCCGCGCCGCGGTGCTCGACCTGCAGGTCGCCACCCAGGCGCCCGATCGGCTGACCGCTTCGGGCTTCGGCGACCTGATCGGCAAGATCCCGGCGGGGGGCGACTGGATCCTCGCCGACGCGCTCGGTGTCGAACCGATCGACGACGAGGTGTGGGAGCGCGTGCAGGGTCCGCTCCGCGACGCCATCGCCAATCCGGCCGACCTGCAGGCAGGCGATCGCGGCGCGATGGAGGCGCTCGTCGAGGGCCTGGTCATGTCCGGGCTCGCGATGCAGGCGCACCAGTCCTCGCGTCCGGCCTCCGGCGCGGAGCACCAGTTCAGCCACCTGTGGGAGATGGAAGGTCTCGGTGTCGACCACGACCCGCCCCTCTCCCACGGCTTCAAGGTCGGGCTCGGCACCATCTCGATCGCGGCGCTGTACGAGCGCGTGCTCGCGCGCGACCTGTCGGCCATCGACGTCCAGGCGCTGGTCGATGCCTGGCCGAGCCGGGAGGAGATGGAGCGCTCGGTGCGCGCGGCGCACGACAAGCTTGAGGACATGGCGGTCGAGCAGACCCTCGGCAAGTACGTCACCGCCGACGAGCTGGCCGAGCGGCTCGAGCGACTCCGCGAGCGCTGGCCGGAGCTGCAGCAGTGGCTGCGCGAGCAGCTGCTGGCGCCCGAGGAGCTGGAGCGCCGGCTGCAGGCCGCCGGCTGCCCGACGCGGCCGTCCGAGATCGGCCTGGAGCTCGAGGACTTCAAGGCGACTTACACCCGCTCGCAGATGATCCGGACGCGGTACACGATCCTGGACGTCGCCAAGGAGACCGGCATCCTCTCCGAGTGCGTCGAGGAGCTGTTCGCCCCGGGCGGCTACTGGGCGGACGAGAGCCGCCACTGATCCGTGCATCGCTGTCGGCGATTGGCATACTGACCCGCGCCCGCTCGGAAAGGCAACAGCATGGATCGCATCGAGACGACGAAAGCATGGAGCGCGCTGCGGGACCACGCCGACGAGCTGAGTTCTGTGGAGCTGCGTGGGTTGTTCGCGGACGACGAGCGGCGCGGTGAACGCCTGACCGCCTCTGTCGGCGACCTCTATCTGGACTACTCCAAGAACCTCGTCACCGACGAGACGCTGGAGCTGCTCGTCGCGCTCGCCCGCCAGGCGGGTGTGTCGGAGCGCTTCGAGGCCATGGTCTCCGGCGAGCACCTCAACGTCACCGAGGATCGGGCGGTGCTGCACACGGCGTTGCGGCTGCCCGCCTCCGCCTCCCTTGAGGTCGACGGGCAGGACGTCGTGCGCGACATCCACGACGTGCTCGACCAGATGAGCGCGTTCAGCGAGGCGGTGCGCTCCGGCGAGTGGACCGGCGCGACAGGCGCTCCCGTCGAGACGGTGATCAACATCGGCATCGGCGGCTCGCACCTGGGACCGGCCATGGCCCACCAGGCGCTGCGTGACGTGGCGGACGGGCCGGCGGTGCGGTTCGTCTCCAACATCGACGGGGCGGACATCGCGCACGCCCTCGACGATCTGGAGCCCGCCACCACCCTGTTCGTCGTGTGCTCGAAGTCCTTCGGCACCATTGAGACGCTCACCAACGCCGAGACGGCCCGCGAGTGGCTGGTCGACGCGCTCGGCGACGAAGCGGTCAGCAGCCACTTCGTCGCCGTCTCGACCAACGCCGAGCGCGTCGCCGAGTTCGGCATCGACACGGACAACATGTTCGGGTTCTGGGACTGGGTCGGCGGGCGCTACTCGCTGCCGTCGGCCATCGGGCTCTCGCTCATGATTGCGATCGGACCCGAGCGCTTCCGGGAGCTGCTCGACGGCTACCACCTGGTCGACGAGCACTTCTGCTCCACGCCGCTGGAGCGCAACGTGCCCGCGCTCATGGGGCTGCTGGGCGTCTGGTACCGCAACTTCCTCGGCGCACAGAGTCACGTGGTCCTGCCCTACAGCGAAGACCTCGCGCTGCTGCCTTCTTACCTGCAGCAGCTCGACATGGAGTCCAACGGCAAGTCGGTCGACCTCGACGGCAAGCGTGTGCGCCACGACACCGGACCGATCGTGTGGGGGCAGCCGGGCACGAACGGTCAGCACGCCTTCTACCAGCTGATCCATCAGGGGACGACCCTCATCCCGGCGGACTTCATCGGTGTCGCGCGCCCGCAGCGCGAGCTGGGCGACCATCACGATCTGCTCATGGCGAACTGCTTCGCGCAGACCGAGGCGCTGGCGTTCGGCAAGTCCCGGGAGGAGGTCGCCGGCGACGGTGTCGCGCAGGAGCAGCAGCCGCACCGGGTCTTTCAAGGCAACCGGCCGACGAACACCCTGCTCATGACCGAGCTCAGCCCCTCCTCGCTCGGCCAGCTGATCGCCTGCTACGAGCACAAGGTCTTCACGCAGGGCACGATCTGGCAGGTCAACTCCTTCGACCAGTGGGGCGTTGAGCTGGGCAAGGCGCTGGCCACCCAGATCGCCGAGGAGCTGACCGAGGACGCCGGTGGCGAGCACGACAGCTCCACCGCGACGCTCATCGACCGCTACCGCTCCGCCAGAGGCTGAGGGCCGCATGAGCCAGGACGCAAGCACCGACAGCACCGACAAGGCCATCGACCCTGACCGGCTCGACGCCGTCATCTTCGATCTCGACGGCGTCATCACCGACACCGCGTCGGTGCATCTGGACGCGTGGATCCGGATGTTCAACGACTTCCTCGAACAGTGGGGCGACGACGAACCGTTCACCGAGCAGGACTACCTGGCGCACGTCGACGGGCGCCCACGCTACGACGGTGTGCGCGCGTTCCTGGCCTCCCGCGGCATCGAGTTGCCCGAGGGCGAGGTCTCAGACCCGCCCGAAGCGGAGACTGTCTGTGGGCTCGGCAACCGCAAGAACGATCTCTTCCGCGCCGTGCTCGCCGAGGGTGTGGACCCCTACCCCACCTCGGTCACGCTCGTCGAGCAGATCCGGGCCGCCGGCATGAAGACCGGCCTCGTCTCGTCGAGCCGCAACGCGGGACCTGTACTGGAGGCCGCCGAGCTCTCTCATCTGTTCGCCGTGCGGGTCGACGGCAACGATGTCATCGAGCGCGGCCTGCCGGGCAAGCCGGATCCGGCGATGTTCCTCGCTGCCGCCGAGGAGCTCGGCGTCGCCCCGGCGCGTGCCGCGGTCGTCGAGGACGCGTTGTCGGGGGTCGAAGCGGGACGGCGTGGCGAGTTCGGGCTGGTCATCGGCGTGAATCGCGGCGCGGCGGCCGAGCAACTGCGCGCGCGTGGCGCCGACGTGGTCGTCGACGACCTCGGTGAGCTGACTGTCGCGGGGGCCGACCAACAGTCCACGCCGTGAGCGAGTGGGTGCTGCGCTACGACGCCTATGACCCGGAGGACGAACCGGTGCGCGAGGCGCTGTGCACCCTGGGCAACGGCTACTTCGCGACCCGCGGCGCGGGACCGGAGTCCAGCGCGGACGGGATCCACTATCCCGGGACCTATCTCGCAGGCGGTTACAACCGCGCGACCACCAACATTGCGGATCGTGACATCGAGAACGAGGATCTCGTCAACCTGCCCAACTGGCTCCCGCTGAACTTCCGGATCGACGACGCGGACTGGTTCAGCCTGGACGAGGTCGAGGTGCTCGAGTACCACGCGACCTTGGACCTGCGTCAGGCTACCCTGGTCAGACGGGTCCGTGTCCGCGATGACGCGGGCAGAAGCACGGTCGTGACCGCCCGCCGCTTCGTCTCGATGGCCGACCCCCATCTCGCCGCACAAGAGCTCACGATCCTGCCGCTCGACTGGTCAAGACGCGTGCACGTGCGCTCCGGTCTAGACGCCCGCGTGTCGAACGCCGGCGTGGAGCGTTACCGCGAGCTCACCAGCGAGCACCTGCACACGCTGGAGATCGGCGTGGTCGACGACGACATGCTGTTCTGCAAGGTCGAGACCACCCAGTCCGAGCTGCGGGTCGCCCAGGCGGCGCGGACGCAGATGCTCGGCCGCGATGGCCGCGCGGTAGATCGCCGCCTCGTGGAAGAGCCCGACGCGGTCGCCATCGAATGGTCGATCGACGTCGTCGAACAGGAAGCGCTGACCGTGCAGAAGACCGTCGCGCTGACGTCTTCACGGGACCACGCCAGCCACGAGAGCGTTGCTGCACTACCGCTTCCGGCGGATCGATCAGGCACGCGCCGCCGCCAAGCGGGCGGGGTTTCGGGGCGCGATGTTTCCCTGGCAGAGCGGCAGCGACGGGCGCGAGGAAACCCAGGTGGTCCATCTCAACCCCGCGTCGGGACGGTGGTTGCCGGACGGCTCCCATCTGCAGCGCCACGTCAACATCGCCGTCGCCTACAACGTCTGGCAGTACTGGAAGGTGACCGGCGACCGCGACTACCTGGCCGCCGAAGGCGCTCAGATGCTGTTGGAGATCGCGCAGTTCCTGTCGAGCCTGGCGACCTACAACCGGGCAATGGACCGCTTCGAGATCCTCGGCGTCATGGGTCCCGACGAGTACCACGAGGGG
Source organism: Euzebyales bacterium (assembly GCA_038233095.1). Classification (GTDB taxonomy): domain Bacteria; phylum Actinomycetota; class Nitriliruptoria; order Euzebyales; family Egibacteraceae; genus JBBSMR01. The sequence goes on along the minus strand of JBBSMR010000005.1, from coordinate 69,556 downwards.
CTATCCCGACCGTGACGAGCCGGGCCTGGACAACAACGCCTACACCAACGTCATGGCCGTCTGGGTGCTCATGCACGCGCTCAAGGTGCTTCAGCTCCTCCCCGTGCAACGAGGTCAGGAGCTGCGTGACCAGCTGCGCATTTCCCGCGAGGAGCTCGACCACTGGGAGGCGGTCAGCCGCAAGATGCGCGTCCTCTTCCACGACGGCGTTATCAGCCAGTTCGAGGGGTACGAGCAGCTCGACGAGTTCGATTGGGAGGGCTACCGGCGCGAGTACGGGGACATCCAACGTCTCGACCGCATCCTCGAAGCGGAGGGCGACACCACCGACCGGTACCGGCTCTCGAAACAGGCCGACGTGCTCATGCTGTTCTACCTGCTCTCCGACGCCGAGCTCGCCGAGCTGTTCGACCGCCTCGGCTACCCGTTCAGCTCGGAGACCGTCAGCAAGAACGTCCGGTACTACCTCGACCGCACCTCGCACGGGTCGACGCTCTCGCGCGTGGTCCACTCGTGGGTGCTCTCCCGGATGGACCGCCGCAAGTCATGGGAGTTCTTCAACCACGCGCTGCAGAGCGATGTCGCCGACATCCAAGGCGGCACGACCTCGGAGGGCATCCATCTGGGGGCCATGGCCGGGACCGTGGACCTGGTGCAGCGCTCGTTCACCGGGATGGTACTCACCGACGACGTCATCTGGTTCGATCCGCTCCTGCCGCGCGAGATCCAGCGTCTTGAGATGAACGTGCAGTACCGCCAGCACATCGGCATGACGATCGAGCTCACCCACGATCAGCTCGTGATTCGCTCGCCCGTCACGACGAACGGCGCTGCGCCCGTCAGGGTCGGCTTCCGCGGCGAGGTCGTCACCATCGAGAACGGCACCAGCCGAGAGTTCGACCTGACGGAAGGTTCCGCCGAAAGCCCGTAGGGAAAGGAACGACCATGCTGCGCGCGGTGCTCACCGAGCTCGACGACCTGCGGCTCGAGGAGGTCGAGACGCCGTCGGCCGGCCCCGGCGAGGTGCTGATGAAGGTCGGGGCGAACACGCTCTGCCCGACCGACGTCCGCATCATGACGGGGGCGAAGACCTCGCACGTGAAGATGCCGGTCGTGCTCGGCCACGAGGTGGCCGGCCACGTCACCGAGGTGGGCGAGGGCGTCGAGGGGTACGAACCCGACACGCCGGTCGCGCTGTCGCCCGTGATCCCGTGCGGGCATTGCTGGGCATGCATGAGCGACGTCGAGAACGTGTGCGCGAACATGCGCATCGTCGGCTACGAGGTCGACGGTGGCCTCGCCGAGTACCTGCTCGTGCCCGCCGCCTCCGTCGCCGCCGGCTGTCTGTTCGTCGCCGACGCCGACCTGCCGTCAGAGGCGCTCGCGGTCGCCGAGCCGCTGTCGTGCGTCATCACCGGCCAGCGGGTCGCACCGATCCGGCCCGGCGAGGTCGTGCTGATCATGGGCGCCGGCCCGATCGGCCTGCTGCATCTGCAGATGTCGCTGCTCTCCGGGGCACGCAAGGTGATCGTCAGCCAGCCGTCCGAAGCGCGCCGCAAGATCGCCGAGCGCTTCGGCGCGGCGGTGACGGTCGACCCGACCAGCGAGGATCTCGCCGTCGTCGTGGCGGACGAGACGGGGGGCGCCGGCGTCGACAGCGCGATCATCTGCACGGGTGCGCCCGAGCTCGTGGATACCGCGATCGGGCTCTGCCGCGTGAACGGCCGGGTGAACATCTTCGCCGGTCTGAGCGACGGCGGTCGGGCGCGGATCGACGCCAACGCCATCCATTACCGCCAGCTCGCCGTGACCGGCTCCTCCAACACCCGGCGCCGCGACTACCGCACCGCGCTGGAGCTCATCACGTCCGGCAAGATCGACACCGCGTCGATGGTCACGAAGCGGTACGACCTCTCCGACGTCGACCAGGCCATCGAGGCCGTCATCGCGCGCGAGGCCCTGAAGGTGGCGGTGTTGCCGTGAGCGTTCTCCCTGACAAGGCCCCTCAGAAAGGAACGATCCGATGACCCGCGTCTACAACGATCCTGAGGACTTCAAGGACGAGATGACCGCCGGCTTCCTGGCGGCCTACGGCCGCTACGTCGAGCGGGTACCCGGAGCGTCAGGGGTGATGCGCCGCGGTGGGGCGCGCGAGGGCAAGGTCAGCCTGATCACCGGCGGCGGCTCCGGCCACTATCCGGCCTTCTGCGGCATCGTGGGCGCCGGCCTCGCCGACGGAGCGGTGATGGGCGACATCTTCACCTCACCGTCCACACAGCAGGCCTACCTCGTCGCCAAGGCGCTCGACGGCGGCGCCGGCATCCTGTTCAGCTACGGCAACTACGCCGGCGACGTGCTGAACTTCGACGCCGCCCAAGACCGGCTGCGCGACGAGGGCATCGACTGCCGCACCGTGCTCGTCACCGACGACGTCGCCTCGGCCGACGAGGACGAGGCGCACAAACGGCGCGGCATCGCGGGCGATCTCTGCGTCTTCAAGGTGGCGGGAGCGGCGGCGGACCGGGGCGAAAGCCTCGACGACGTCGAGCGCATCGCGCAGAAGGCCAACGACGTGACACGCACGCTCGGCGTCGCATTCGCCGGTTGCACCTTTCCCGGGCAATCAGAGCCGCTGTTCAGCGTCGACGAGGGGAAGATGGAGCTGGGCCTCGGCATTCACGGCGAGCCCGGCGTCCGCACGGTCGACGCGATGTCGGCCAAGGATCTGGCGTCGCTGCTCCTGGAGCCGCTGCTGGAGGAGCGCCCTGAGGGCGCGGACGGGCGGGCCGCGGTGCTGCTCAACGGGCTCGGCGCGACGAAATACGAGGAGCTCTTCCTGCTCTACGGCAACCTCATGCCGCTGCTCGAGGACGCGGGCATCCAGGTCGTCATGCCCGAGACGGGCGAGCTGGTCACGAGCCTCGACATGGCCGGCTGCTCGCTCACGCTGTGCTGGCTCGACGACGAGCTGGAGGAGCTCTGGTCCGCACCGGCCGACACCCCGGCGTTCCGCCGCGGCGAGACCAGCGCGCTCCCCAGCTTCCGGGAGAAGGGCGCCGCGGCCGTCGAGACCGGCGCGGAGGCCGAGGCCGTCGAGGCCAGCCCCGAGTCGCGGGAGGCCGCCGAGACGGTTCGGACGGCGCTGCACGCGATGCTCGACGCCGTCAACGAGCAGGAGGACGAGCTGGGCCGCCTCGACGCCGTCGCGGGCGACGGCGACCACGGCGTCGGCATGACGCGCGGCTTCCGCGCGGCGACGCAGGCGGCGGATGACGCCGACGGCGGCGCCGGCACCGTGCTGCGCCGCGCCGGCCTGGCGTTCGGCGACAAGGCCGGCGGCACCAGCGGCATGCTGTGGGGCTCGCTGCTGGAGGAGTTCGGCAAGGCGCTCGGCGATACCGAGAAGCCGACGGCCTTGGACGTGGTCGAGGCCACGGACCGCGCCATCGAGCTGGTGAAGCAGCTCGGCAAGGCGAGCGTGGGGGACAAGACCATGCTCGACGCGATGGTGCCGTTCGCCGACGAGCTGCGCCAGCAGGTGGACGACGGCGCCGGGCTCGCCGACGCCTGGTCAACGGCGGCCGAGACCGCCGATGATGCCGCTGAGGGGACGGCGGAGCTGGAACCGAAGATCGGCCGGGCCCGACCGCTCGCCGAGCGCAGCGTCGGCACGCCCGATCCGGGCGCCACATCGATGGCGCTGTGCGTCGGCGCCGTGGCCCAGGTGCTCCGCGGCGAGTCGACCTAACCGCGCAGCGCCTCGCGCAGCGCGGTGACGCCCGCCTTTCGGCCGTCCTGGTGCGACAGGATCGCCGAGCCCGCCACCAACCGGCGCGCCCCCGCGGCGACCGCGCCTGCGACGGTCTCGCTGGAGATGCCGCCGTCCACCTCGATCACGGTCTCGACGCCGGCGTCGACGATCATGTCCCACGCCGCGGCGATCTTGGGCTCCATCGTGGCGAGGTAGTCCTGGCCCCCGAAGCCGGGGTTCACCGTCATGACGAGCAGCAGGTCGACCTGGTCCAGCACGTTGGCCACAACGCTCAGCGGCGTCGAGGGATTCAGCGCGGCACCGGCTCGCGCACCGTACGAGCGCACCATGCCGAGCGTGCGATGCAGGTGGGTGCAGGTCTCGACATGCACGATCACCGTCTCGCAGATCTGTGCGAACTCCTCGATCCTGTCGTCGGGGTTCGCGACCATGAGGTGTGCCTCGAAGCCTAACGCGCTGTGATCCCGGCAGCGTGTGACCACGTCGGCGCCGAACGTGATGTCCGGAACGAAGTGTCCGTCCATGATGTCGAAGTGGATCCGGTCGACGCCCGCCTCGTCGAGCTCGGTGACCTCCTCGCCGAACCGAGCGTAATCGGCGCCGAGCACCGAGGCGGCGATCTGCGGCGCCTCGTCGCTCGTCGGATGGGACGGGCGGCTGGCTGTCTGCTCGGCGCCACTCATCGTCGTCGCTCCTACCGCTCGCCGCCGTAGAAGCTGCTCCACGGGATGTCGAGCGGCTGCTCGAGCTCCACGACCTGATACAGGTGGCGCAGGAGCGGGTAGTCCTCGGCTTCCACGACGCCGCGCTCGGTGAGCTTCTCCAGCGCGGCCCCGACGACCCCGATCGCGGCGGCGCCCTCCAACGTGGGGTGGCCCAACTCCTCCTCCGCCTGCGAGAAGCCCATACCGGTTCCGAGCAACCGGCCGACGCGCACGTTGCGACCGCCCATGCTCGTGACATACATGTCCCCGACGCTGGGCAGCACGTGCGGCGTCGCCTCGCTGCCGACGAGCTTCGCCATCTGCTCGATCTCGATGGCGCCCTGCGCGAAGAGCGCCGCCTCGAAGTTGTGGTTGCGGTACTGGCTGTCGGCGTCCTCCAGGGTCTCGAGCACGCCGGTGGCGATCCCGACACCGAGCGCGTAGCAGTTCTTCATCGCCGCGCACACCTCGGTGCCGATGAAGTCCGTGCTGGTCCAGGCGTGGTAGCGGTCGGTGCGGAAGAGCTCGGCCAGCCGGTCGAGCGCCTGCTGGTCGGCGCCGGAGAAGATGACGCAGGTGTCGCGGCGGACGGCGACCTCGCCGGCGATGGATGGGCCGACGACGGCGGTCCACGAGAGCTGGTCCTTGGCGTCTTCCGGCACCGGATCCGCGAGCACGTCGGGCAGGATGCGCAGGTCGCCCTCGTCGGTGACGCCCATCCCCTTGGCGATCGAGAGCACGATCTGGCCCGGCTTCAGCAGCGGGGCGAGCTGCTCCGCGGCCCACTCCACCCCGAACGAGTTGACCCCGCTCATCACCACCTCGGCGTCGTCGATCACTTGCTCCAGCTCCTCGAGTTGGAACGCCTGGACGCTCGACGGCAGTTCCAGCTCCAGGTTGGGATGCACGCCGCTGTCCTGGATGCTGTCAATGATCTCGCGGTCGAGATGCGTCCCGACCAGCCGGACCTCGTGATTGTTGTCGGTCAGCGGAATACTGAGCGCGGACGCCATGATCCCTGAGCCCAGCACGGTGATGATAGCCATCGCAGATCACTCCTCTCACTGCTCGTTCTACCCGATCGGAGCCCCACATCACGATTCCTTCCGGGCATCCGCGAGCACCTGCGAGCATCCGGTAGACTAAGTCTCATGACTAAGTCAATTGGCGTGCACGAGGCGAAGACGTAGCTCAGTCGGCTGCTCCGGCTGGTGGCGGGCGGCGAGGAGATCACGATCACCCGGCGCGGACAGGACGTTGCGCGGCTGATTCCTCCCGCCAATCGGACGCAACGCCGGCTGGGGTTCGACCGGGGACGCTTCGTGGTTCCCGACGACTTCGACGCCCCACTGCCCGACGACCTCCTCGAGCGCTTCGAACGGTGAGGTTCCTGCTCGACACCCAGGTGCTGCTGTGGGCAGCCGTCGATCCCGAGCGAGTCTCGTCCTGGGCGTATGCCACCCCCCTGCCGGACGAGCAGCACGCCACCCGACCCCCGCGGCCCGCCTCCTTGGAGAAGAAACTCGCGCCCGCGCGAGTTCTTGCTTTGCGCCGCACCACCCTTGCAGGACAAAGCCGAGCTGACCAGGAGAAACTCGCACACATGCGCGAGTTCTTCCGGTGGCCGGCCGGCTGCTTCGAGGTCCGCGTTCGTCACCGTTCGCCGTAGGGGCTCGTCGTCGACCCACGAGTGGAAGCACGACCCGCTCACCCCCAGCCTGTGGTTCCCGTCTCACTGCACGCCATCACCACTTGTCTCTTCGCTCACGGCTCTGAGCATCACGTTCGAGTCGAACGTGGCCATTCCCAGCTCGGCCCAGGCGTCGAGAAGTTGTTGATCACCGGAGGCGGCGGCGACGTCCTCGTCGTCCAACTGCTCCGCGGATGCACAATGCACGGCATCGTATCCACGCAGCGCGAACCGGCGCGCCAAGACGGCAGCTCGGCTGACGACGATCTGATCGACCTCAGCGATGTCGATCTCAGACCACAATCGACCCAACAGCCCCAACGCCTCGTCATGCTGGTCGTCGGTCAGTCGATCCAGCCGCCGTGCCTGCGCCAACGCAGCCGCCGTCTCCACGTAGAGGAGCCTGCTCGACACCACCGCGTCGGCATCGTCCCAGAACCGTTGACACGCTTCGGTGCTCGGTTCTGCGACCAGCAGCGGGACGAAGACAGAGGTGTCCAGGTACCCGATCACCGACGCTGCTCACCGATGAGATCGCTGGCCATCCCTGATGAGGCCACCGGCCTCGGCACCGGCTGCTTGCGCTCACGGGCCACTTGGACGCGACCCTCGGCCCGCAGCTGCTCCAGCCTCGTCGGTCGCTCAACCGGAACGATCCGCGCTATCGGGCGACCGTGATCGGTCACTGTCAGGATCCGCCCCGAGCGAACCTCCGCTAGATGGCGACTCAGACCGTCCCGCAGCTCACGCACACCGACATCCATGGCGATCCTCCTGTAGCCATATCGACGTTCGCGATTATAGCCACAGGATGCCCTTGCCGAACGACCCAGTCCACGTTGCCGAACCCAATGAGGTGCTAAATTCAGCACCATGGATCTCACTGAGGACATCGAGCCCGTCACCTCCCTCAAACGCGGAGCCGCCGAGTTGATCGCCCGCGCCACCGAGCGACACAGTCCCATCGTCATCACCCAGAACGGCAGACCGACCGCCGTGCTCCAGGACGTCGCCTCCTACGAGCGCCGACGCCGCGCCCTGCACCTGCTCAAACTCGCCGCGCAGGGCGACCGTGACTACGACGACGGCAAGGTCCACGACCCGGCAGCGGTTGACGCCGCCGTCCGACAACGCCTCGATCAGCACGGCCGCGTGGGGTGAGCGAGCGCTTCCGCGTCGTCTGGACCGACGTCGCGGTCAACGATCTGCTCGCGATCGTCGACTACGTCGCTGACCACCATGGCGTCGGAGCCGCCGAGGACCTCTACCAGCGGGTCAGGGATGCCGCGGAGACGCTTGAGACCATGCCGCGCCGAGGCCGAGTGGTGCCCGAACTATCCGCCGAAGGCATCCACACGTACCGCGAGCTGCTCGTCGGGCCGTACCGTGTCGTCTTCGGCCTGCGCGGCAGCGACGCCGTTGTCTTCGCAGCCGTCGATGGCCGCCGTGACCTCGCCGAACTGCTCGTCGAGCGCGCGCTCCGACGACCCTGATGAGGTCGACGTGCGGCGCGCCGTCGGTCCACCCCCGTGCGCGAGCCCGACTACGTCGCGCGGCCCGTGATGATGTGGGTCTCGTTGGGGAACACCAGGCCGCCGTCGTCAAGATATGGGGAGAGCCGCTGCTCGAGAGTCGCGACGAGGGCGGCGTGCTGGTCGTCGGCGAGCTTCGACAGCGGGCCCGCGAGCGGTGAGCTGGCGGCCTCCTGACGCACGAACTCAGTGACAGACGGGAACCGCTCGTCGCTGACGGCGATGCGGATCTCGACGGCGTCCCAGCCCGCCTCACTCACGGCCTGACGCAGCAGGTCGGCGTCACCGAGCGCGAACGGCGAGCCCATCATCTCGGCGGCCTGCGTACCGGCATGCTCCCCGAGCGCGCGTGCGAAGACCGCATAGACGCGGTGATGGTCCAGCGAACGGAACACGCTGCACGCCATCCGGCCGCCGGGCCTCGTCACGCGGCGCATCTCGCGCAGCGCGGCGGACCTGTCGGAGAAGAACTGCAGAGCCTCCTGGCAGACCACGACGTCGAACGCGCCGTCATCAAAAGGCAGGTCGGTCGCGTCCGCCTGCTCGAAGGCGATCGACGGGGTGATCCCGGCCGCGGCCCGCCGCGCGGTGGCGAGCATGTCGGGGTTGACGTCGACGCCGGTGACCGCCCCGATCGCGCCCGCTCGCTGCGCCGCCGCGCGGGCGACCACACCGGTGCCGCAGGCGACGTCGAGCACGCAGTCGCCAGCCTCGACCTCGGCGGCGGCCACGAGTCGCGCGCTCATCGCGTCGAAGATCGCTGGGACGAGATGTGCCTCGTAGGCCTCGGCGGCGCTCCCCCGCAACTGCCAGCCGCTGTCGTTCGCGGTCGTGGGCGTGCTCATCGTCATACTCCTTGCTCGCGTCCTCGACGACGCTAGACGCGGCCGGGTACGCGAGCATGGGTGAAACTACGGGTTCGCACCCGTGTTCTCTCCTTGCTTGTGCGATCCTCGTGACATGAACCGGGATGCCGAAGCGGTGATCGCCGCGGCATGGGCAGCCTTGAATGCCTGTGATTGGGCGACAGCGCAATCCCGCTTCGAGCACGCGCTCGAGTCGCGGGAGACGCCCGACACGCTCGATGGTCTGGGACAGGCGTTCTACTGGCAGCACGAGTACGCGACCGCGCTGCGCCTCCGGGAGCGCGCCTACGCGCTCTACCGACAGCAGGGGGATCGCCACCGTGCGGCACTCGTGGCGATCCGCCTGGCGTACGTGCACGGGTTGGTCTACGGCAACGCGGCGGCGGTGAACGGCTGGATCGGACACGCGCAGCGCACCCTGGAGGACTGTGGCGACTGCGCCGAGCAGGGCTGGCTCGAGGTGTTCCTGGCGTGCATCGCCTCCGATCCCGGCGAACGCCAGCGGCGCGCCCGCATTGCCGTGGAGATCGGCCGGAGGTTCGCCTCCCCGTCGTTGGAGTTCGACGCGCTCGCCTACCTCGGCAAGGCCCACGTCGAGACCGGCGCGGTCGACCACGGGATGCGACTGATCGACGAGGCGGTGGCTGCGGCCGCAAGCGGCGTCGTCACCGATCCGTGGGCGGCGGGCGAGATCTACTGCACCCTGTTCCATGCGTGCGAGATGGCCATCGATGCCAAACGGGCCGAGGAGTGGCTCGACGCGGTCGATGGCTATGTCGATCGCACCGGCGAGCTGCCGGTCTCGGCGCTCTGCCGCATGCACTACGGCGCTCTGCTGACGTCCGCGGGAAGGTGGACCGACGCCGAACGGGAGTTGCAGACCGCGTTGGAGATCTACAGCGACACCTACCAGGGGACGCGCTTCGAGCCGCTGCTGCGCCTGGCTGATCTGCGTGCGCGCCAGGGACGCGTCGAAGAGGCACAGCGTCTATTGGAGGGCCACGAGAACCGCCCCGAGGCGGTCCTGCCGTACACACGCGTGCTCCTGGCGCGTGATGAGCCCGAACGCGCGCAGGCGGCTCTGGATCGTCATCTCCCGGTCGAGCGCTGTCCGCTGCCGTCCGCGCCGACCGTGGCGTTGGCGGTCGACGTCGCCCTTGCCTGCGGCGCCGTCGGCGACGCCCGCCGCCGCGCGGACGACCTCGGAGACGTCGCCGCGGCCACCGGGCTGTCGTCCGTCCGTGGGCTCGCGGCACGCGCGCACGCGCGCATCGCCCAGGCGACCGGCGAGAGCTCCGCCGCAGAGCACTTCGACGACGCACTCGCGGCCTTCGACGACGCGGAGCTTGCGTACGAGCTCGCCACCACAAGGCTCGAACTTGCTCGACTGCTCGCCGAGGACGACACCGAGCATGCCGGCGCACTGGCACACGCGGCGCTCGACTGCTTCCAACGGCTCGGCGCCATTCGCGACGCAGACGCAGCCTCCGAAGTGCTGCGACAGCTCGGTGAACCCGGCCGCTCCTGGCCGCGTGGCGGCAGAACACTCACCGGACGCCAACGCGAAGTGCTCGACCTCCTCGCCGAAGGGCTGTCGAACATCGCGATCGCTGAGCGCCTCTACATCAGCCCGAGGACTGCCGAACACCACGTCAGCAACATCCTGTCAGCGCTGCACCTCAACAGCCGCGCCGAGGCCACCGCCTACGCCGTCCGCCACGGACTCCAGCGCTGATTGCGGCCGTCCGGAGGCGATGCTTCGGCAGAGCCGGGCTACTGGTCGCAACGATGTTCGCCGGTGTGCTGGCCGCGGTGCCGCCCGCGCATGCGGCGGGATCGGCGGGACGCGATGCGTCCGAGACTGCTCCCTACCGGCCCCGAGCCATTTGCGATCGGTTCTCGGATCCGGCTCGGTCGAGGCCCCCGCGGGGACATCGGGTCATGGTCGCAACCGCCCATCCGTTAGCGTCCGCCGCGGGCTGTCGGGTGCTCGCGCGCGGAGGATCCGCCATCGACGCTGCGGTCGCCCGCCCAGATGGTGCTCGCGGTCGTCGAGCCACAGTCATCCGGTCTCGGCGGCGGCACGCTCATCACGTATTTCGACCGCTCGGGCGGCGCGGAGGCGTTCTATGACCCCGACGGTGCCATCGCCCCCGCCATCGTCGAGCGCGTGACGCGCACGCCGTACCAGCTCGAGACCGACGAGTCGGGTCCCGCGGTGATCCCGAGCCTCATGACGGTCGAGGACATCGCCGACTACAGGGCGGTCGAGCGTGAAGCTTTGTGCACGGCCGTGCTGCGCCGCTTCATCTGCAGCTCCGCGCCACCGGCCTTCGGCGGGCTGGCGGTTCTCTACGAGCTCGGGCTGCTCGAGCGCGGTCACGTCTGGAGGACCCGTCCCGGGTCGCTCGAACGGGTTCACCTGGCGATCGAAGCCAGCCGGCTCGCCCAGTTCGACCGGCGCGAGTACGTCAGCGATCCCGACTTCCAGCCGGTGCGGACCGGGGGGCTGCTGTCGGAGTCCTACCTCGACCAGCGCTTCTCGCTGATCTCACCCCACGCGATCCACCCCGTCGAGCCGGGCACGCCGCCGTGGAACACCAGCCGCCCGAGTGTCGGCAGTGTCGTCACGAATGAGACCGCCGCAGACACGACGAGCCATGTCAGCATCGTCGACGCGCACGGCGACGCGGTCTCGATGACGACGACGATCAACTCATCGTTCGGCGCGCAGCTCGAGGCCCGCGGCATGACGCTGAACAACGTGCAGAACAACTTCACCCGGTTGGACTCGATCTCTCCCGGCAAGCCGGCGAACATCATGGAGCCGAACAAGCGGCCGCGGACCTCGATGGCACCGACCCTCGTGCTCGGCCGGCAAGGCCGGTTGCGGCTTGTCGTCGGTGCGGTCGGCGGCAGCGCCATCCCCGACTACGTGACGCAGACGATCCTGGGGGTGGTCGTCGACCACGACGATCCGCAGGAGGCGATCAACCGCGGGCACTGGAGCGGCCAGTCGATCACCAGCAACTGCGCGGGGATCATCGGAGCTCGCTCGGAGCTCGAGGAAGGCACCGAGGTCGCCGGCCTGCTCGATGAGCTGGAGGCGATCGGGCACCCGTGCGCGCGCCTCGACGATCTGCGCAGTGGGCTCACCGCAGTGCAGGTACGGGGCCGACGCCTGCTGCGCGGCGCCGCCGACCCCCGTCGGGACGGTGCCGCCGTCGGCTACTGAGCCGGCCGACGTGGCGCAGCTCGGTGAGCTCGCCCCGCGCCACCACCAGATCATGGAGGAGCCCAGCGTCGGCCAAGACCCACATCGTGACCGCGCGCCCTGACTACTGCCACCTGCGCCACGCGGCTGCCGCGTCGAGGAGGTCGTCAAGGCGATCGCGCCGATGACGGCAGCGCGGTAGCAGCTTGCTACCATCACGGTGGAGAGAGGAGGCAGCATGGGTGCTGTTCGGATCAAGGTCGACGCCTCTGGACGTGTGGTGATCCCACAGTCACTCCGCCGGGACTTCGGTGTGGAGCATGGTGGGCATCTCTTGTTGATCGATCATGACGGCAGGCTGGAGTTGCGACGAGATCCGGGCGACGTCCAGATCCGGACGGTCGACGGCTTCCCTGTGCTGACGGTCGCGGGGGAAGAAGTGGTCTTCACCGCAGATGACGTTCGCACGGCGCTCGATGACGCGCGATCGTCATAGCGGGCAGACGGTGGACACCTCCATCGTCGTCGCCGGTTCGTTGGAACAACACGAGCATCATCTCATCGCGGCTCCGGTGCTGCGCTCTTGCTCGGTGCTGCTCGGAAACTGCCTTGCGGAGGCCTGGTCGGTGCTGTCGCGCGGTGTCTTCCGCATCCCGTCGTCACGCGTCGTGGAACTGATGGAGACGCTCCTCGATGCCGTTCCCGAGGTCGAACACCGACATCGACGACCAACCGCTCGCCGACGCGCACGCCGGCGTGGCACTCACCGATGTGATCCTCGCCGAGATTTCCCCAGGGACTTCACCGAACGCCCGATCCTTGGAACGATCGAGTGATACCAGACGGTATACTGGTTGCATGACCACCCAGATTGCGGTCAAGCTCCCTGACGCCGTCGTGGCCACCATTGACGATCTCGTCGCGCAAGGCCGGTTCGACAGCCGCTCCGCCGCCGTGCGTGCCGGCCTGGACATGGTGACCCGGCACGCCCGCGACGACGCGATCGACCGCGCGGTCACCGACGGGTTTCGCCGGTTCCCGGAATCACCGCAAGAACTCCGCGATGCCCATCGTCTCGCCATCGACGCGATCGAGGAAGAACCCTGGGAGCCATGGTGGTAGCCCGCGGCGACCTGTGGTGGGGCGAATCGCCTGATGAGAAGGGACGACCGTTCCTCGTCGTCAGCCGCGACGCTGCCAACGCGGTCATGCAACGGGTGCTCGTCGTACCCGTCACAACCCGCGTCCGGTCGGTACCAAGTGAGTTCCCGGTCGGCGAAGCCGAGGGCCTGCCACTGCCGTCGGTCGCCAGCTTCGACAACCTCCGCCCGTTTCCCAAGTCACTGCTCGTTCGCCGACTCGGCGCCGTCGCTTCAGAGCGACGCCACCTGCTGTGCGCAGTCGCGGCTGCAACGCTGGACTGCTAGCGACGCCAACCGAGCAGAGTACCGTCCGTGCGACCGTGCTGGGCGAGGGTGCCCGATAGCCCGCCCGCCCTGCTCCAATGGGAACGAACTCCGCACGCCCTTCGAGCCGACTCGTGCTCTTCCGTTACGTGGAGCTGTGGGGAATCGAACCCCAGGCCTCCTCGATGCGACCGAGGCGCTCTACCAACTGAGCTACAGCCCCTAGCGACTCGGCGGATGCTAGCAGGCCGGGCCCGACCGCTCAGCGCAGAGGGCTCACGACAGCCGCTCGCTCTCGACGGCGAGGTCGGGGCCGGGCCAGCCTGCCGCCATGCGACCCGGAGCCGGGTCCGCCCGCTCCGTCTCCCGAAACGACGGTGAGGTCGGGAGACGGCGCACACGCTCCCGCTGGAGCTCCTGCCGGCGCACGACGAGGACGGCCATGCCGACGTAGGCCAGCGTGGCGACCGCGAAGAGCCCTGCGACCGGCCAGAGCAGGCTCACCCCGAGCACCGCGAACAGCGCGCTGACCAGGGTCGCGGCACCCAACCACAGGAGCACCGCGCGGCGCCGGCGAGCGGCCTCGGCGGCCGGTCGAGGCGGGGAAGGCGGCGAGTCGGGAAGCGCCACGATCCGCGACCCGCCCGCACGGTGACGCGTATTGGCGAGCACCACCATGCTCCGGTCGAAGTCGTCAACGGACGACCGCGGGGACGACGAACGGTGCGCCCTGAACATGCCGGGGAGCAGCAGCAGGGCCCACAGCCCTGCGAGGAGAATCACAACGATGAAACTCATCGCCCGAAACGGTAGCAGTCGAGCGCGCTGAACCGGTGGAAGCCCGACGCAAGCGAACCTTCAGCGGGCGTGATCACCGCCACGCAGCTGATCGACCGCGTGGCCGAGCACGACGACGATGGCCCGCAGGTTCTCCACCGCGCCCTTGGGCGAGCCCGGCAGGTTCAGGATGAGCGTCCGCCCTCGCACCCCCGCGACCGCGCGCGAGAGCATGCCCATCGGCGTCACCGCCAGCGCGGCCGTCCGCATCGCGTCGGCCAGTCCGGGCACCTCGCGCTCGACGACCGCCAGCGTCGCCTCGGGGGTGACGTCCTTCGGGTGCAGGCCCGTACCGCCGCTGGAGACCACAACGTCAGCGTCCTCGCACGCGCGCAGCAGCGCGTCGCGCACCGGAACAAAGCCGTCGGGTACCACCTCGATCTCGGCGACCTCGAACCCGTGCTCGCGCAGCACGGCGGCCACCGCGGGCCCGGCGTCGTCGGTGTACACGCCCGCGGCCGCGCGGGTGGAGACGGTCACCACCCGCGCGCGCATCACGCCCGCCCGAGGGGGCGACCGACGTCGTCGGGCTCGTCCTCCGCCCTCCGCCAGTCCCCGCGTGCCCCACCGGCCTTCTCGAGCAGCTCGACGCGCTCGACGACCACGGCCCGGTCCACGGCCTTCACCATGTCGTAGAGGGCGAGGGCCGCCACGCTGGCCGCCACGAGCGCCTCCATCTCGACCCCGGTGCGGTCCGCGGCTCGTGCGGTCGTCTCGATGACCGCCGTCCCGCTCTCCCCATCCACGTCGAGCTCGACCTCCACCGCAGTGAGCGCGACCTGGTGGCAGAGCGGGATGAGTTCGGGCGTGCGCTTCGCGGCCATGATGCCCGCGAGACGGACGACCGCGCCGGCGTCGCCTTTGGGCAGGCGGCCCTCGGTGAGCAGCCGAGCGGTCTCCGGCAGCATGCCCACCCGCGCACGCGCTTTGGCTGAGCGGCCGGTCACGTCCTTGCCGCCCACGTCCACCATGTGCGCCCGGCCCTCGGCGTCCATGTGGGTGAGCTCGCTCATGACGCCCCCGCGAGCTCGTCGCGCAGCAGATGAACGGTCACCCGCTGCCCCGCGGCGACGCTCGTCGTCTCCGCGGGCACTTCGGCGAGACCGTCGGCCTCGATCAGCGAGCGGAAGACACCGCTGCCCTGAGGGCCGGTGGAGCGCGCCTCCCAGCCCTGGCTGACCCGCTTCAGACGCACCCGGACAAACTCGGTCTTGTGCGCGACGCTCTCGAAGCTCTCCGTCACCGTGGCCTCGATCCGCCGGCGGTTCAAGTCGGTCCTGCCCTGCAAGCGGCGGATCGCCGGTCGCACGAACACCTCGAAGCTCACGTAGGCGCTGACGGGATTGCCGGGGAGCCCGAAGGCCGGAACGCCCCGCACGAACCCGAACGCCTGCGGCATCCCCGGCTTCATGGCGACCTTGCGGAAGGTGACGTCGCCCATCTGCGCCAGCACCCGCTTCACGAGGTCGTAGCGACCGGCGCTCACCCCTCCGCTGCTCACCAGCAGGTCGGCCTGCGCGAGCGCACCTTCGAAGGCCTCCTCGAGCTCGGCTGACCGGTCGCCCACCTGGGTGACCCGGAACGCCTCGGCGCCGGCCTCCCGGGCCAGCGCGGCGAGGGCGAAGGAGTTGGAGTCGCGAACCTGACCCGGGCGCAGCGGCGCACCGGGGGGGACCAGTTCATCTCCGGTGGCGACGACCGCGACGCGGGGGCCCGGATGGACACGCACCCGCTCACGGCCGACGGAGGCGAGCATCCCGATCTCGGCGGGTCCCAGACGACGTCCGCTGGACAGGACATGCTGACCCGCGGTGACCGACTCACCCGCCGGACGGACGTGCTCGCCCGGCAGCGGCGCCACCCGCAACACGACCGAGCCCGCTCGCTCCTCGACGACCTCGACCGGCACGATCGCGTCCGCGCCCGGTGGGATCGGGGCACCGGTCATGATGCGCACCGCCTGGCCCTCACCGACGCGGGGCGGCGCCGCGGCGCCGGCCGCCACCTCCCCTACCATGACGAGGTCGCTGCCGGCCGCGAGCCCCTCGGCGATGACCGCGTAGCCGTCCATCGCCGAGTTCGCGAACGCCGGCACGTCCTCGGCCGCGGTGACGTCCTCGGCGAGCACGCACCCGTGCGCCTCGCGC
The DNA here is from genome assembly GCA_038233095.1 of Euzebyales bacterium. Lineage (GTDB taxonomy): Bacteria > Actinomycetota > Nitriliruptoria > Euzebyales > Egibacteraceae > JBBSMR01. The sequence goes on along the minus strand of JBBSMR010000005.1, from coordinate 53,388 downwards.
AGCGTCAGCTCAATCGGTTCCAACGGTTTCAGCCGGTTCAACAGCGCGCGGCGATATTCGGCGAGCGGCGCCAGGGTGGCGGGATCGTCGTGATGACGATGCGGCGCGTGCACTACAGACTCGACACGAACCGCTGCAGGAAGCGGCGGAAGTCCGGACCGAGATCCTCGTGATCGGCCGCCAGCTCGACGGTCGCGCGCAGAAAGTCGAGCTTGTCCCCTGCGTCGTAGCGCACCCCGTCGAAACGAACGGCTCTGATGGGCTCCTCGCGCGCCTGCGCCTTCAGCGCGTCGGTGAGCTGGATCTCCCCGCCTCTCCCTGGCTCCGTCTCGTCGATGCGGTCGAAGATGTCCGCGGTCAGGACGTAGCGTCCGATCACCCCGAGCGACGACGGCGCGGCGGCCTTGCCCGGCTTCTCGACCAGGTCGTGCACACGGTAGACGTCGGGGTGGTCCGGGTCGGGCTCGCCCGCGATGACGCCATAGCGGTCGAGCTCGGCGTCCGAGCACTCCTTGACGGCGATCACGCTGCGCCCCGATTCGGCCGCGATCTTCACCATGTCGGCCAGCAGCGTCTCCTGCTCGCCGATGAGATCGTCGCCGAGCAGGACCGCGAAGGGTTCATCTCCCACGTGCCGGCGCGCGCAGCCGACGGCGTGGCCGAGACCGAGCGGCTGGCCCTGGCGGACCCCGTGCACCTCGGCGAGCCGCCCGACCGCGCGGGTCACCGCCAACAGATCGTCCTTGCCCGCCTCGGCGAGCTGGCGCTCGAGCTCGCTCGACTGGTCGAAGTGGTCCTCCAGCGCCTGCTTCCCGGCGCTCGTGATGAGCAGGACGTCATCCAGCCCTGCCGCCACCGCCTCTTCGACCACGTACTGGATCGCCGGTCGATCGACGACGGGCAGCATCTCCTTGGGCACCGCCTTCGTGGCCGGAAGAAAGCGGGTTCCGAGACCGGCCGCGGGAATCACCGCCTTGCGCGCTCGCACGCTGGGGTCCTTTCGCTGTCGTGAGGCGGCAAGCGGCTGATGGGCTTGCCGGGTTGGTGGCAGTGTAGGCAGCGGGCTCTCAGCCGTCAGCGGCCCCGCCCTGACCCGCCCGCGCGTAGTCATCGCTGATCACCGCGATCTCCTCGTCGGCCACCCTGACCCGGTCGCGACCCTGCTGCTTGGCCGCGTACATCGCGGCGTCGGCGGCGCGCAGCAGTTCCGACAGGGTGCGTCCGTGTTCGGGGAAGACCGCGACGCCGACGCTGCAGGTGACGACGGTGGGTGGCTCCCCCGCCCCGGTCCCCACAGCCTCGGGCAGCGTCGTCGCACGGGTGCTCTCGCGGACGCGCTCGGCGGTCGTGACGGCGCCGTCAGTCGCGGTGCCGGGCAGGAGCACGACGAACTCCTCTCCGCCGTAGCGCGCCACGACGTCTGGCACGCGCGTCGAGTGGTGGATGGCGCCTGCCACGTCCTTCAGCACCCGGTCGCCGACCTGGTGACCGTGAGCATCGTTCACCCGCTTGAAATGGTCCACGTCGATCACCAACAGGCTCAAGGGCCGGTGGAACCTGGCGGCGCTCTCGAACTCGCGCTCGGCCTCCATCTGGAAGTGGCGGAAGTTCCACAGCCCGGTGAGCGTATCGGTCACGGACAGCCGCTGCGCCTCGCGATGGAGGATGACGTTCTCGATGGCCACGGAGGCCTGTGCCGCGAAGCTGCGGATGGTGTGGAGGTCGGCCTGGGTGAACGGCGCGTCCTCGGCGTCACGCAGCAGCGCAAGCGCTCCGAGCACGCGGCCACGGCCGCTCATGGGCACGATGAGCTCGTGGGGAGCCTGAGGCTCGCCCGCTTGGGGTTCGGGGACGGCGAGCCCTTCGTCCTGCGTCAGCGACAGGAGCAGCGGCCGTCCGTGCTCGGCAACCCAGCCAAGGCGCCCCTGACCCACCGGGAGCATCGTCGGCTCGTCGCCGATGCCACGGCCCACCTTCGTGTAGAGCGCGTCGCGCTCGGGAGTGAGCAGGTAGAGAGCGGCACGATCGGCGTTCAGGGTGTCCATGGCGGTCTCGGTGACCACCGAGAGCGTCCGGTTGAGATCGAGACTGGACGAGAGCGTCTCACCGAGCCGGGCGAGCGATCCGCGCAGCACATCGCGGCTGTGCTCGAGCTCGCCCATCCGGTCACCGAGGTCGTCGCCCATCGTGTTGAGCGCTCCCGCCAGCTCCTCCAGCTCCTTCCCTCCGGTCGGCTCGATCTTGCGGCGCAGATCACCGCCGGCGACGGCGCGCGCGACCTCCGCCGCGCGACGAACCGGTGCTACCACCGTGCCCGCAAGGAACCAGCCGATGACCCCGGCCAGCAGAACGGCAAGGGCAGCGAAGAGCAACAGCGACGTGGTGAACCCGCTCTGGGGAATGCCCGACCACAGCACCATGTGATCGCCAAGCGGTCCGAGCGGGATCGCGCTGGCGATCGCCCCCCCGCCGTCGGCCGTCTCCAACCTGACCGGTTCTGCGGACATCTCCAACGCTCCGCAGGGTGGGCTGGGCGCGCTCGTCGCCAGCATCTGGCTCCCGTTGCAGAAAGCCATGTCAAGCTCGAGCCGGAGCTTGGAGAGCAACATCTCGTCCAGCCACAGGCCCGTCGCCACGAACCCGAGCACCCCATCGTCGCTGACCACTCTGCGGCTCGCCAGCAGCAGCCCGGGGGCCTCTTGATCTCCCGGGAGCCCGCTGGCGATCTGTTCCGGCGTGGGCGCCGTGAACGAGCCGGCATAGGACGGTTCAACCGTTCTGGCCGCGAGCACCTGCCCACCTGGACCGGCCACAATGACGAAGTCCGATCGCCCTCCTGCCCCCAACGGCAGGTTCTCGAGCTGAGCCTGCAGCGCCCCGCGCTGGCCATCCGCGAGCGCTCGCCCCACGTCTGTCGTGGCAAGATCCTCAGCCGTGTCCACCGCGCGCTGACGGACCTGTCCGAGCACGAGGTCGGCGGCCGCCGCGTCCTGGCTCACCTGGGCCCGGATCACCTCAACGGTCGCGTCCTGACTGTCGCGATCCATGAACAGGATGGCGATCGCCAGCGGCACGACGACGATGGCGATGAAGAAGAGCGCCAGGCGGCTACGCAGGCCCACACAGGATCCCACGTGCTGTGCCGGCGCCCTCGCCGATTCGGCGGCCGACGTGGCGGATGTGAACGATCACCAGGCTTTCGAGCATAGCCTCCCTGCTTCACGGCGTGAAGGAGTGAGAGCGATGGCAATGGGGCCTCTGCCTGCGCGTTCGGTCAAGCAACAGCTCCGCGGGCAGCTGCGCGCACGCCGCGACGAGCTGACCGCGGCCGAGCGACGGGCGTCCTCGGAGGCGATCGCGCGACGGCTGCGCGCCCTGCCGGAGGGGCAAGGCGACGGACCGGTGCTCGCCTACGCGGCCTCACCGTACGAGGTCGACCTCGACGACCTGCTCACGAGCTGGGCCGCCGAGGGACGCGCGGTCTGGCTGCCCTGGGTGGCGGGCGAGCACCTCGGGATCGCGCGCGTCCATGACGTGCTGGCGGATCTCTCGCCCGGGTATCGCGGAATCCGAGAGCCCGCCGCTTCCGGTGCAGCGCCGGCAGACCTGAGCGGACTCAAGCTGGCGCTCGTGCCCGGGCTGGGATTCTCGGCCGACGGCGCGCGACTCGGACACGGGGGCGGTCACTTCGACCGTCTCCTGGCTGGGCGACCCGCCGACCTGCTCCTCATCGGGGTCGCGTTCGATCTGCAGGTCGTGCCCACCATCCTCGAGGAGCCGCACGACCGCCGCGTTGATATCGTCGTGACAGAGCGCCGCGTGCTGCGGCCGTCGCAGATCTGACATGTGAATCGCCGCCGGCGATTCTCACAATACTGGTGGTGGCGCTGCGCAAGCAGCGCCCTCGCCCGCTGACATGTGAATCGCCGCCGGCGATTCTCACAATACTGGTGGTGGCGCTGCGCAAGCAGCGCCCTTGCTTGCTGAGCTGCCATCGTCACCCATGGAGGAGTGCATGCCTACCTACGAATACGCTTGTCGCGACTGCGCCGAACATATCGAAGTCGTCCAGTCGTTCCGAGACGATGCGTTGCAGGTTTGCCCGAACTGCGGCGGGCGGTTGCGCAAGGTCTTCGCTGCCGCGGGCATCATCTTCAAGGGCTCCGGCTACTACGTCACCGATTCGCGCAAGCCGGCGACCACCGGCGCGTCGGAATCCGGCGCGAAAGAGGGCGGCGGAGACGGCGAGAAGGACAGGAAGAAGGAGAGCGCGTCGTCCACGTCGACGGCCGAGAGCGGCTCGAGCGCGAAGAAGGACGCGTCCAAGTCCGGCTCAGCGAAGGCGGAGAGCGCCTGATCAGCGAAGGGTGAGCGCGTGCCACGAGCAGAGATCCAGGTCGGCATCTTCGGTGGCAGCGGCTTCTACTCGTTGCTCTCCGACGCCCGCGAGATCGCGGTCGAGACGCCGTTCGGCGAGCCTTCCGCGCCCGTCATGGTCGGCGACGTGGAAGGCCGGGCGGTCGGCTTCATGCCCCGCCACGGCCGGCGCCACGAGCTGCCCCCGCACCGAGTGAACTATCGGGCCAACCTGTGGGCGATGAAAGAGCTCGGCGCGAGCGACGTCATTCTGCCGTGCGCAGCCGGCAGCCTGCAGTCCCAGATCGAGCCCGGACACTTCGTCATCTGCGATCAGGTCGTCGACCGCACGAGCGGTCGGGCCGACACGTTCTACGACGGTCCGCAGACGACGCACGTCTCCTTCGCCGATCCCTACGACGAGGAGATGCGCCAGGTCGCGATCTCCAGCGCCAAAGAGCGCGACATCCCGGTGCATGACACGGGCACCATCGTGGTCATCCAGGGGCCGCGCTTCTCCACGAAGGCCGAGTCCCGCTGGTTCTCCGCGATGGGGTGGGAGGTCATCAACATGACCCAGTATCCCGAGGTTGTGCTGGCGCGCGAGCTCGAGATGGCCGCCTTGAACATCTCGCTCATCACCGACTACGACGTCGGGGTCGAGACGCAACCGGACGTCGCCGCGGTCTCCCACGCGCAGGTGGTCGAGGTCTTCCAGCGCAACAACCAGCGGCTGACGGAGCTGCTCTTCACGATCGTGCCTCGCCTGCCGCTCTCTCCGGACCGCCCAGCGCTCTCGGCGCTGGAAGGCGCTCGTTCCGCGGTCGAGTGAGCGCTTGAGGTCAGGTGCGGGGCGCACCAGCGGCCGTCGGTTGTCCACAGCCCCGGCATACGCACTCTCCCGTTTCGCCCGCGCTCGTGGCACGGTGCGGCCATGGAGTTCCCCCCGCGCGTGCGCCTCTCCGGACCGCTTCCCGCCCTGCCGGAGCCGCTGGATCGGCTGGCCGAGCGTTGGGCGCGGCTGGCGCCGCGGCCACGACTGGCGCTGGTCACGCTCACCGTCGTCATTCTGGTGCTGCTCGCGGCCTGGCGGCTCGCCGCGGCGGACCAGCGTTGGGGCGGTGAGCCCGTGGGCGTGCTCGTCGCGGTCACCGATCTTCCCGTCGGCGCCCAGCCCCGAGTCGAGCAGCGCTCCTTTCCTCCGGTCGCCGTCCCTCCCGACGCGTTGCGAAGCGTCCCCGACGGCGCTGTGCTCGCGCTGGCGCTGCCGGAGGGCAGCGTGCTCACCACCGCTCATCTGTCAGCCGGAGGGCCCGCCGCGGGCCTCGCGGCGGATCTGCGTGTGCTGCCGATCGCCGTGGAGGAGGGTTGGGAGATCAAGGCGGGCGGCCGCGTCGACGTCTGGCTGGTGCAGGGCGAGCGCCCCGCGCTGCTGGTCGGCGCGGGCCGACCAGTCCTGGCGCTCTCGGGCGAGGACGAGGCCCGTCCGACCGCGCTCGTGGGGCTGGCCGCCGACGAGGTCCAGACCGTCGTCGCGGGGCTTGAGCGCGGAACCGTCCTGCTGACCCATGTCCCCTCGCCTGACGGCTCGCCCGCCCCGCCGCTACCCTGAGCCGGGACTCGACGCGCGTTCCCTACCTTCCGGTGGCACCTCAACTCATGCACGCATGCTGATCGACCTGCTCCAGGCGCTGCTGCTCGGCATCGCGCAGGGACTCACCGAGTTCATCCCGGTCTCGTCATCGGCGCATCTCGTGCTCGTCCCTGCGCTGCTGGGCTTTCCCAGCCGCGGGCTGGCCTTCGACGTGGCCCTGCATGTCGGGACCTTCGGTGCGGTGCTCGTCTTCTTCCGCACGGAGCTGGTGGTGCTGGCGCGCAGTTTGACGGGGCGTGAGGACTCCCACGAGGCGCGCGTCTACCGGCGCCTCGCGCTGCTCATCGTGCTGGCCACGGTGCCGGTCTCCGTGGTCGGCCTGGCGCTTGAGCCGCTCATCGCCGAGAGCTTCGAGCGGCCTGTCGTCGCGGCGCTCTTCCTGCTCGTGACCGCCGCCATTCTGCTGGTCGGCGAGCGGGCGCGGGACCGCCGCGTGAGCCGGGCGCCCGTCACGGCCGGCACCCTCGGCAAGGTCGGCCGCGCCACCCCCGGGTTGCCGCTGGGTGACGACCCGGCCGATCCGACCGGGCGCACCCTTGAGCAGGTCACGCTCCGCGAGGCGCTGCTGATCGGCGTCGGCCAGTGCCTCGCTCTGCTGCCCGGCGTCTCACGGTCCGGCACCACCATCGTCACCGGGATGGCCGCCGGTCTGACGCGCGAGGCGGCGACCCGCTTCTCGTTCCTGCTCTCGCTGCCCGTCCTCGTCGGCGCGGCGGTGCTCTCCGCCCCCGATCTCATCGCCGCCGAGGCGCAGCAGACCGTCTCGTTCGGCGAGGTCGTGGTCGGCGTGCTGAGCGCCTTCATCTCCGGCTACGCGGCCATGCGCTTTCTCATCCGGATGGTGGCCCACGCCCGCTTGACCGTCTTCGCGCGCTACTGCGCGGTGACCGGCGTCCTCGCCCTGCTGATCCTCGCCTTCTAACCGGTCCGCGCCGAGCGCCAAGACCGCGAGGCGCCTCCTGGTCAGTGTGAGACGGCCCCGTTGCGCTGGGCCTTAACTAGTCCCCTTTGCGTCCGACAGGTCCTCACTTGTTGCCGCGCTCCTCGTGAGCGTGCAACCCGTGCTGTCCCGTCCGCGCCAAGGAGACCCCGTGCGTCCCCGCCTCGTCCCGCTCGTCATCGCCATCGCGATCCTCGCGACGCTCATACCGAGCACGCCGGCCGCAGCGGACGAACCAGAGAACGCACGCCTCCTCGTGAACACCCAGCGGCCGGGAGCGGTCAGCCGGGCGCTGCCGCGCGAGGCGGAGGTCGTGCAGCGCGTCGCCGAGACCGCCGTGGTCGAGGTCGATACGGACGAGGCCAAGCAGACGGCCCGCGAACTGGCCGGCGTGCCCGGTATCAACCGGGTCGAACCGGACCGCCGTGCGTTCGCGGCCGCGCTGCCGACGGATCCCCGCTTTCAGGACCAGTGGGGCTGGCACATGGCCAGCGTGCCCGACGTCTGGAAGGTCACCGAAGGCGACAACGACGTCGTCGTCGCCGTGCTCGACACGGGCGTGGACCGCTCCGCCGCAGACCTGCGCGGTGCCCGCTTCACGCGCGGCTTCGACGCGGTCGAGGACAGGGACCCTTCCGACGCCAACGGGCACGGCACGGACGCCGCCGGCGTCATCGCGGCACAGCGCAACAGCTCCGGGTCCGTCGGAGTGTGTCCCAACTGCTCGATCATGCCGGTGCGGGTGCTCCCCGACGATGGGGGCGGCTGGCACTCCGATATCGCCCAAGGACTGCGCTGGGCCGCCGATCACGGGGCCGATATCGCGAATCTCAGCCTCGTCTCGAACACGTCGACCACCATCCTGCGCGACGCGGTGAACTACGCCACCGCGCGGGGCGTGTTGGTCGTCGGCGCGGCCGGCAACGCCGGCACGACGCGCCGGACGTGGCCGGCCGCCTACGCCAGCGTGATCGGCGTGGCCGCACACGACCCGCTCGGGCGCCGCTATGACTGGTCGTCCTACGGCAACTGGGTCCGCTTGACCGCCCCCGGCTGCAACTGGTCGATCGGGGCTCGGCAATACTGCGGCACCTCCTCCGCCAGTCCGTTCGTCGCGGGAGTGGCGGGACTGCTCATGAGCGCTGACCCCAAGGCGTCGGTCTCTCAGCTCGTGGCCGCCGTCACTGGGAGAACCCGCAGCGCCGGCTTCGTGCGGCACGGGCGCATCGATGCCCAGAAGGCGCTGGTTGGGCTCTCACGGGCCGTCGGCACGGACAGGCTCGCGCTCGGAGCCTCCCGGCGGCTCGTCCGGCGTGCCGAGCCGGTCGCGCTGCGCGGGCACGCGCTCAGCATCCAGCGGCTCGGGGTGCCGAAGGCGAAGCTGCAGGTGCAGCAACGCACGAGAGGAAGCCGTCATTTCAGGCCGGCACGCAACGTCGTGACGAACAGCGCCGGTCGCCTGCGCCTCGTCGTGCGTCCCCGTCGCACCACGACCTACCGGCTCGTCGTCCGCGGCCACCCCGTCAGAAGTCGCGGCGTGACGGTAAGGGTTCGCTAGGCGCCGGCCAGCGTCATGCCCTCGACCACCAGGGTGAGCCCGCCCATGCCTCCTCCGAACGGCAGGAAGCGCAGGTCCGCGCCGACCGCGGTGATGCCCTCCAGGATCGTCGGGATGGTGCCGGCGACGGTCACCTCGCGGACCGGTTCGGCGAAGGCGCCGTCGCGCACCATGGCACCCGCAGCACCGACGCTGAAGTCGCCTGTCACAGGATTCGCCCCGGAGTGCAGTCCCATGACCTGTTGGCAGTAGAAGGCGGTGCCGACCTCGCGCAGCAGCTCGCTCTGGGAGCGTGAGCCGGGTTCGAGATACAGGTTGGTCGGGCTGAGCCCGGGAGGTCCCTTGTAGCCCGCCCGGCTGGCGTTGCCGGTGCTCGTGGTGTCTCCCCTGTTGGCGGTGTAGGTGTTGTGCAGGAACCCTCGCAGCACGCCCGCGTCGAGCAGCCGGGTCCGCCCCGTGGGGACTCCCTCGCCGTCCCACGGCGCTGACGCCGGACCGTCGGGATGGCGCCCATCGTCGATGAGGGTGAGGTGCTCCGGCCCGAGCCGCTCGCCGACCTTCTCGGCGAACAGGCTGCGGCCGCGCTGGACCGCCTCGGCCGTCAACGCGGAGGCGAGCACCCCGAGGAACGACGCGGTCACGAACGGGTCGAAGATCACGACCATCTTGGCGCTGTCCGGCTTGCTCCCGCCGACGATGCGCGTCGCGCGTTGCACGGCCTCATCGGCGGCGGCACGGACGTCGAGCGCGTGGGGGCGGCGGGCCATCGCCAGGCCGTAGGCGCTCATGGTGGCGTCGTCGCGCTCGGCCAGCACCTCGACCAGCACGTAGGCGTCGCTGCGCCGATAAGCGGCGCGCACCCCCGTGGTCGAGGCGATCGCGGCGGTCGTGAGCGCGTCGCCGTAGCGAGCGACGTCGACCCCCCGGATCGGCGGCGCCGCGCTCGCGGCGGCGGCTTCGAGCTCCAGCGCCAGATCGACCTTGAACTCGGCCGCCACCGTCTCCGCGTCGGGCTCGTACAGTCCCGGCAGCGGCTCCGGCTCCGCGGGTTCGGCCAGCACGTTGGCCTCGTCCGGCGACGTGACGCGCGCGTTCGTGCGCGCCTGTTCGAGGGTCTCGCCCAGCGCGGTCTCGGAGAGATCGGCGGTCGAGGCGTACCCGACCCGACCGTCGTTGACCACGCGCATGCCGACACCGCGTGTCCGGGCGCTCGTGAGCGACTCGACCGCCGCCTCGCGCGCGCTCACGGTCGTCTCGGTCTCATCCAGCCCGAAGACCTCCAGGCCCTCGCCGGTCTCTGCCCGCTCGAGCACTTGGTCGAGCAACGCTTGGAGATCGTTCACGAGCCGGTCCCTCCCACGGTGATGCGGTCGATGCGCAACGTCGGATTGCCGAGCCCGGCTGGGACGCCCTGACCCTCCTTGCCGCAGACACCCTGGCGCACGTCGAAGTCGCTGCCGACCGCGTCGACCCGCGCCAGGACCGTGGGGCCGTCGCCCACCAGATTCGCGCCGCGCACCGGCCGGACGAGCTCACCGGCCTCAACGAGCCATCCGACGGCAACGCCGAAGACGAAGTCGCCCGAGGCCGGCTCGACCTGACCGCCGCCGAGCTCCTCGCAGTACAACCCGCTGCCCATGTCGTCCAGGATCGCCTGCGGGTCCTCGTCCCCGGGCAGGATGTAGGTGTTCGACATCCGCGGGATCGGCAGATGCGCGTAGCTCTCCCGCCGCCCGTTGCCCGAGCGGGGCAGATCCAGCTCGATCGCTCGCAGACGGTCGGTGAGGTAGTCGGTGCAGACGCCCTCCTCGAAGAGCACGGTGCGTTGGGCGGGCGCGCCCTCGTCGTCGAAGGAGTAGCTGCCCCAGCCGCCCGGGTCGGTCGCGTCGTCGACCCCGCTGACGAGCTGGCTGCCGATCCGCTCCCCCCGCCTGCCCGCGTAGACCGTCGAGTCCTTCGCGACAAAGTCGGCCTCCATGCCGTGACCGCAGGCCTCGTGGAAGAGCACGCCTCCGCTGCCGGGACCCAGCACGACCGTGAGCTCGCCGGCGGGGGCCGGCTCAGCGTCGAGCATGAGCACGGCCTTGCGCGCCGCCTCGGCGCCGACCTTCTCGGGCGGATGATCGTCGAAGAGCTCGTGTCCCACCGCCCCGCCTGGGCCCTGATAGCCGGTCTGGATCTCGCCGTCCCGCGCGGCCACGACCTGGACGACGAGGCGGGTCCGGACGCGCTGCTCGGTGTGCCGGTGACCCTCGGAGTTCGCCAAGAAGAGCGCCTGGTCGATGTCGGCGTAGCGCACGGTCACCTGCCGCACGCTGGGATCGTGCGAGCGGGCCGCGTCCTCCGCCCGGCGGACCAGCTCGGCCAGTGCGACCCCATCGGCGGCGAACGGATCCTGTGCGGCGGGATGCGTGCGTTCGGGTTGGCGGGTGCTCAGGTCGGCGACTTGCGCACGCTCGCTGCCCCGCAGCCCGGCGGCCGCGAGCTCCGCGGCTTCGACGAGCGCCGCGCGGGTGAGGACGTTGGTCGAGACGTAGGCGGTCTGCTTGCCGAGCGTGAGCCGGATGCCCGCGCCCTGATCGAGGCCGCTGACGAGATCCTCGACGCGTCCGTCGTCCAAGCCGACGCCGCGGCCGCGGCGCGTCTCGGCATAGATCTCGGCGAAGCTCGCGCCACCGGCGAGCGCGGCCGTCAGCACCTCGCGGACGACGTCGTCGTCGAGGACGTGCGCGTCGCTCACCTCGGCCCTTTCCATCTCAAGAACGCGGCCGCTTGCCGGGCCCCGCTCCCGCCCAGGTTAGAGTGCGCGGCCATGACACAGCCCGCAAGCGCGGTGGTGGGCATGGTCGGGGGCGGCCAGCTCGCGCGCATGACCGCTCACGCCGCCGGTCCGCTGGACGTTCGGCTGCGCGTGCTCGCGCGTCAGCAGGGCGAGAGCGCCACGCGCGCTGCGGCCGAGGTGCTGCTCGGCGACCCTGACGACGCTGCCAGCGTGCGCGCGCTCGCCTCCGGCTGCGACGCCGTCACCTTCGATCACGAGCTGGTCGGCCCGCAGGGTCTGGAGGCGCTCCTGGCGACCGGGGTGCCGGTGCGTCCGAGCCCGGAGGCGTTGCGCTACGCCCAGGACAAGGCCTTTCAACGGCAACGATTCACTGAGGCCGGGCTGGACGTCCCGGCGTTCCGGGCGGTCGACCGGCTCACCGACGCACGCGCCGCGGCGCTGGAGCTCGGACTGCCGGTGGTCATGAAGACCACGCGGGGCGGCTACGACGGCCGCGGAGTGTGGCCAGCCGGTGACGAACGCGAGCTCACCCGCACGCTGGAAGGCCTCAAAGGGCACGCCGGCGCCCTGGTCGTGGAGGAGGCGGTGCCGCTGGCCAGCGAGCTCGCGGTGCTCGTCGCCCGCCGCCCCGGAGGTGAGCGGGTGACCTATCCGCTCGTCGAGACGGTGCAGCAAGACGGCATCTGCACCGAGCTGGCCGTGCCTGCCCGGGTGCCCGACTGCGTGGCCGCAGCGGCCGTCGCGCTCGGGGAACGGGCGGTCGAGATCACCGGCGCGATCGGGCTCGTCGCGGTCGAGCTGTTCTGGACCGGCGAGCGGGTGCTCGTGAACGAGGTGGCGACCCGACCGCACAACTCGGGGCATTGGACGATCGAGGGCGCCGTCACGTCGCAGTTCGCGAATCATCTGCGGGCGGTCCTCGACTGGCCGTTGGGTGTGACGTGCGCCCGAGCGCCGGCGGTCGCGACGGTCAACGTCCTCGGCGCCGCGGAGAACGCCGACCCGCGCAACAACGTCGCCGCGGCGCTGGGGCTCGCGGATGTCGCCGTGCATCTCTACGGCAAGGAACCCTGGGTGGGGCGCAAGCTCGGCCATGTGACCGCGCTGGGCGACGACGCTGACGAGACCCGCACAAGGGCCCGCGAGGCGGCCGCACGGTTGCGAGGAGGGGGGCGGTGAACACGCAACAGCCGCGCGTCGGCGTGGTCGTCGGCGTGGTCATGGGCAGCGACTCCGACCTGGACGTCATGCGCGGCGCGGTCGACGTGCTGGCCGAATTGGACATCGCGAGCGAGGTGCGCGTGGTCTCCGCGCACCGCACGCCCGACGCCCTGCTCGCCTACGGCCACGAGGCCGCCGAGCGCGGTCTGGCCGTGCTCATCGCTGGCGCCGGCGGCGCCGCTCATCTGCCGGGGATGCTCGCGAGCGCGACGGTGCTGCCCGTCATCGGCGTGCCGGTGCCGCTGCGGCACCTCGACGGGCTGGACTCGCTGCTCTCGATCGTGCAGATGCCGAGGGGCGTGCCCGTCGCCACCGTGGGCATCGGCAACGCGACCAACGCGGGTCTGCTGGCCGCGCGCATCCTCGCGGTCGGCGACGCCGAGCTGACCGACCGGCTCGACGCGCACCAGGAGGGGCTACGCCAGCGGGCCCGCGACGGTGACCGTCGCGTCCGCGAGGCGTCGCGCGATCCTCGTGCGTGAGCCTTTCGGCTGGTTGACCGTTTACCCCCAGGCCAGCCGGGGGTAGGCGAGGGTGATGCTGCCAACCGAACCCACTGTTGTCATCACCGGCGCGAGCGCCGGCGTCGGCCGTGCCACGGTCGCCGCGTTCGCCAGGAAGGGCGCCCGGCTGGCGCTGCTCGCACGCGGCCAGGCGGGTCTGGAGGGCGCGCGCGACCAGGCGCTGGCGCTCGGCTCGCCAAAGGCTGTGGCCATCCCCACCGACGTCGCCGACGCCGACGCGGTCGACGCCGCCGCCGATCAGGCGGCCGAGGAGCTCGGGCCGATCGACGCCTGGGTGAACGACGCCATGGCCTCGGTCTTCGCTCCGGTCCATGAGATCAGCGCCGCGGAGTTCCGCCGCGTCACCGAGGTCACCTACCTGGGGGTGGTGCACGGGACGCTCTCGGCGTTGCGCCACATGCGCCCGCGCGACGCCGGCACGATCGTGCAGGTGGGCTCCGCGCTGGCCTACCGGGGCATCCCCCTCCAAGCGCCCTACTGCGCCGCCAAGCACGCGATCCAGGGCTTCCACGACTCGTTGCGCAGCGAGCTCATCGCGCAGGGCAGCGGCGTGAAGGTCTCGATGGTGCAGCTGCCCGCGCTGAACACGCCCCAGTTCGGATGGGTGCGCAACAAGCTGCCCAACCATCCTCAGCCCGTGCCGCCGATCTTCCAGCCCGAGGTCGCCGCCGAGGGCATCGTCTACGCCTGCGAGCGCGCCCCGCGCGAGCTCATGGTGGGCTATCCCACGGTGCTCACCATCCTGGGCGACAAGGTCTGGCCCGGGCTGCTCGACCGCTACCTGGCCCGGGGATGGAAGTCCGATCAACAGACCGACGAGCCCAAGGGCGATGACTGGCGGGACAACCTGGAGGGACCCGTCGACGACGAGCGCGACCACGGGGCGCACGGCATCTTCGACAGTCGGGCGAAGTCCTCCAGCCCGCAGCTCTGGGCACGCACGCATCTGCCGCAGGTCGCGGGTGCTGTCGGCGCGGTCGGCCTGGTCGGATCGCTGCTCGCCAGTCGGAACGGCCGATGAGCGGGCAGAGCCGCGAGCTCACGCCCCCGGGGTGGCGCACCAACCCCTCCTCCTGGGGGGAGCGCCTGCCGATCGTCGGGCTGGCGCTGGTCGGCCTGGCCATTGCGCTCTACCTCACCGCGTTCCAATACGAGCTCGTCGACACGATCTGGGAGCCGTTCTTCGGTGACGGCAGCCGCACGGTGCTCACCTCGGCCACCTCGACGATCCTGCCCGTCTCCGACGGGGCGCTGGGTGCCTTCGGCTACCTGCTCGACGCGATGACCGGCGTCATCGGCGGCACGAAACGCTGGCGCACGATGCCGTGGATCGTGATCGTGTTCGGCATCTTCGTCGGTCCGCTCGGGACGATCTCGATCCTCTTGGTGATCGCCCAGCCCGTCCTCTACGACTCCTACTGCACGCTCTGTCTCGCGTCGGCGGTCATCTCTCTGGCGATGATCCCCCCGGCCGTCGACGAGGTGCTCGCAAGCTCCCAGGAGGTGAAGCGTGTGTGGAAGGCCGGAGGCAACTGGTGGCGCTTCTTCTGGGGTCTGGACAGCTCGCCGGTCGAGGCCGGCGTCGATCCCGAGCAGTATCCCGCCGCCGTGGAGGGCAACTGAACAATGTGGGCACAGGCTGTGAACGCGGTGCTCGGGGTCTGGCTGATGTTCGCCCCGGCCGTGCTCGGTCACACGGAGTCGGTGCTGGGCAACGTCGACCGTGGCATCGGCCCCTCAATCGGCGCCGTTGCGGCGGTGGCAACCACCCAGATCTCCAGGTCAGTGCGCTGGCTGAACTGGCTCTTCGCTCCCGTGCTGCTCGTGGCGCCCTGGTTCCTCGACGCGCCGCTGGTCTCCAAGGTGAACTCCGCGATCGTCGGCCTGATCGTCATCGCGCTCACCCCGATCGGCCACCCGAATCAGTCCCGCTACGGCAACGGCTGGTTCACGCTCCTGCCGCTGCACCCGCTGCCGGGCTGGGACGCCGAGCGCGGCGGCAAGGACGGCTGATCGGGTCAGGGGAAGCTGATCGCCGAGTCCTCACGCCGGGCGCGCAACCAGCGGTAACCCAGACCGTGCAGCTGGAAGGTCGGGTCGTTCACGTCGAGCTCGTCGTAGCTGTGGTCGCCGAAGACATCGGCGAGACCGGCGAACTGGCCGTCGCCGCCCAGAGGCATACTCACCTCGCATGCCTCGTCGCCGAGGTTGTGCACGGTGAACATGGTCTGGCCCTCCCAGTCGTACCGGCAGATCAGCACCGCGCGGTGCCCCGAGTCGAGGACCTCACACCGCCCCCAGCCGAGCTCGGCTGACTCCTTGCGGATGCGGATCGCGCGCTCCGTCCAGTTGACCAGCGAGTCGGCGTCGCGGCGCTGATCCGCGACGTTCACCTGCTCGTAGCCGAAGTCGCCGCCCTCGACCACCGGGCGGATGAGCTCGTCCTTCTCCGCGTTCGAGAAGCCCGCGTTGCGCCGGGAGGACCACTGCATCGGCGTGCGCACCGCCATGCGGCCGTGCAGGGAGAGGTCCTCGCCCATGCCGATCTCCTCGCCGTACCAGAGGACCGGCGAGCCGGGGAGCGTCAACAGCAGGCTGTAGAGCACGCGCAGCGTGGATCCGTCCCCCTTCACCATGGAGGGCACGCGCCGGCGAATCCCCCGGTCGAAGATGCGCATGCCCTCGTCGGGCGCGAAAACCTCCATGATCCGCTCGCGCTCGTCGTCTGGCAGCTTGGAGAGGTTGAGCTCGTCGTGGTTGCGGATGAAGTTGAACCAGGTGCAGTACGGCGGCGGCACCGGTGTCTCCTCCAGATGCCGCGCGATCGGCTCGGCGCTGCCGTCGGCGATCGCAAGGAAGAGCGCGCCCGACATGACGAAGTTGAACATGCCGGTGAGCTCGTTGCCGGTCTCACCGAAGAACGCCTCCCGTTTGCCGGGCTCGAGGTTCACCTCGCCGACGAGCACGGCGTCACCCCGGCGGCGGTTCGCGAAGGCGCGCATGTTCTCCAACAGCACGTGCGGATCCTCGGGCATCTCCTCCTCGATGCCGGTCTCCTCGATGAGGAACGGCACGGCGTCCATGCGGAAGCCGGAGACCCCGAGCTGCAGCCAGAACCCCATGATGCGGTGGATCTCGTCGACCACCTCGGGATTGCCGACATTCAGATCCGGCTGGGTGGCGTAGAAGCGGTGCAGGTAGTACATGCCCGCCTGCTCGTCCCACTCCCAGTTGGAGTCCTCCTCGTCGGGGAAGATCACCTCCTGCTCGTGCTCGGGCTTCTCCTCCAACCAGACGTACCAGTCGCGGTACAGCGAGTCGGGGTCGCTGCGCGACGATTGGAACCACGGGTGCTCCCGCGACGTGTGGTTGACGACCAGGTCGGCGATCACGCGGATGCCGCGCTGCCTCGCGGTGTGCAGGAACTCCACGAAGTCGCCCAAGGTGCCGAGACGCGGGTCCACCGCGTAGAAATCGGTGATGTCGTACCCGTCGTCCTCGTTCGGACTCGGGTAGAACGGCATCAGCCAGATGCACGTCACGCCGAGGCCCGCGAGATAGTCCACCCGCTGCGTCAGCCCCCGGAAGTCCCCGATCCCGTCGGCGTCGGAGTCCATGTAGGTCTCCACGTCGAGGCAGTACAAAATCGCGTTCTTCCACCACACATCGCTCGTCGCCTTCTGCGCCATCTGCCCGTCCTGACCGGTTGTCGAAGGTCACCCGACCGCGAGCGCGGCGGGTCGGAGGGCATTCAACCATCCTTTACAGCAGGCGGCGGTCGGTGGCCCAGCGCGTCAGCTCGTAGCGGCTGGAGAGCTGCAGCTTGCGCAGCACCGACGAGACGTGGGCCTCGACGGTCTTGATGGAGATCCCGAGCCGGCGCGCGACCTGCTTGTAGGCGTAGCCGCGGGCGATGTGGCGCAGCACCTCGCGCTCGCGTGGCGTGAGCTGGTCCAGCTCCGGATCGGCGGGCTCGGTGACGGCGCCGGCGAAGGCGTCGAGCACGAAGCCCGCGAGTCGTGGCGAGAAGACCGCGTCGCCGTCATGCACCCTGCGGATCGCGTCGGCCAACGAGTCGGGGGCGATGGACTTCGTGACGTAGCCGCGCGCGCCGGCACGCACGACCGCGATCACGTCCTCGGGCGCGTCCGAGACGCTCAACGCCAGGAAGCGCACGTCCGGGTCGGTGGCGTGCACTCCCGCGATGACCGCCTGACCGCCCCCGCCGGGCAGGTGCACGTCGAGCAGCACGACGTCGGGTTGAGCGGAGAGGATGGCCGTGACGGCCTCTTCCACCTCGCCGGCCTCGCCCGCGAGCTCGAACCCGTGGCTGAGCTCGGTGCGGACCCCGCTGCGGAACAGCCGGTGGTCGTCGACGAGGAAGACCCGCAGCGGCGGGGGCAGCGCCGTCACAAGACGCTCCTCGGCATGCACAGCCGGACCTCGGTGCCCTCGCCCGGCTCGGAGCTCACCTCGACGGTGCCCCCGTGCCGGTGCACTCGCCCGCGCACCGAGTCCACGATGCCGCGGCGGTCAGACGGGACGCGTGCCGGGTCGAAGCCTCGTCCCTGGTCGCTCACGAAGACGTTGACCACGTCGGCCTCGACCTCGGCGTACAACGAGACGTGGCGCACACCGGCATGTCGGGCCGCGTTCGTGAGTGCCTCGCCAGCCGCTTCGAGCAACGCCTGCAGGCGGCCGTCCACCACGGCGTCACCGACGGTCACGAGCTCGACCGCGACGAGGTGGCGCTCCTCGATCCTGGCCGCCAGCGCTTCGAGCCCGGCCTGCAGCGAATCCGGCCGATCGGCGCGCGCCCCGCCGTACAGCCAGGCCCGCAGCTCGCGCTCCTGTCCGCGCGCCAGCGTGGCCATGTCGCGTGGGGCGTCCGAGCGCTGGATGAGCGCCAGCGTCTGCAAGACCGAGTCGTGCAGATGCGCGGCCATCTCGGCCCGCTCCTGCGAGCGGATGCGGGCACGGCGCTCATCGGTGAGCTGGCTGACCAGCCGGAAGAGCCAGGGGGCCGCCACGATCACCAGGCCCGCGAGCGTCACCATGACGGCCAGCAGGACGTCGCGCGCCGCGGCCAAGGCGTCGTTCGCGGCGAGGAAGGCCGCCATCCCGGCGAGCAGGAGCAGCCCTCCGAGGACGAGCCGCACGACCGGCACCCGGCCGTCGACCAGCAGCGCCGGCAGGCCAGGGAAACGGCCGAGCAGGCGCGACCAGCCGGTGCGTGTGCGCTGATCGCTGCGCGACCAAATGACCGCCGAGCCGGTCGCCGCCAGCGCGATCGGCCACACCACCGCATCGCCGAACCACACCCCGATGCCCCGCAGCAGCAACAGCATGCCGAGGACGACGAGCAGCAGCGCGAGCGCCTGATCCGACCGCGGTTGTCGGACCCGCTGCGGGCCCTCGGCAGGCACCGCGACACCCCACAGCGCCAGGTAGCACAGGACGCCGAATCCGCCGGCCAGGCTGAGGACGAAGAAAGCGACCCGCACATACGCGGGTGCGATACCCATGCGCCCCGCGAGACCGCCCGCGAGGCCCGCCAGGACGCGGTCGTCCTCGCTGAGAACGACCGCCTGGGTGAACAGACCGCCAGCGCGCCGATCCGTGGTGCTCTCCATGACCGCGATGCTCGCACACCCCTGAGGCCCCGGCCACAAGGGAGAACCCTCACCCCGTGGGGGTGCGGGTGGCAACCCTCGGGGGGAACCCCGATGGCCGCGCGCGACGGCGGGGCGGAAGATGCAAGGCATGAGCCAAGAACACCAGACTCCGCCACCGCCCTCACAGGGTCCACCGCCCCAGGGCCCACCACCCCAGGGCCCCCCGCCTCATGGTGGACGGCCACCCCAGGGCCCCCCGCCCGGACCCCCAGGTCCTTCCGGATGGCCCTCGCCCCCCACCCGCCGGCTGACCCGCCGTGCGGATGACCGGCTGCTCGGAGGCGTGGCGTCCGGGCTGGCCGACTACCTCGGCCTGGACCCCGTGCTCGTGCGCCTCGGGTTCATCCTGCTCGCGCTGCTCGGCGGGACCGGGATCGTGGTCTACCTCGTCGCGTGGCTGCTCGTGCCCGAGTCGGGCTCGCCGCCGAACGCGCGTCCCAGCTCGACCCGGACCGTGAGCGTGGTCTTTCTCGCGGTGGTGCTGGCCGCCTCGCTGGGAGGCTTGAACCTGCGCGGCCCGAGCCTGCTCTGGGCGGTGGCGCTGATCGGCCTGGGCGTGCTGCTCTTCCAGCAGAACGCTCGTGACACCGAGCCCGAGACGCTCGAGCACGCCGACGCTCCGCAGGTTCCGGACTACGAGCCGCGCGCGCGTCCTGCACCGGGCGCCGTGCCACCGCCTTCGCCTCCTCCCCCGGCGGGCGGCGCGTTCGCCGACGAGCACGGTTGGACGCCCCCACCGCCACCCCCGCCCGCCCCACGAGCGGCGCGGCAGCGGCCCATCCTGCTCCGGCTCACGCTCGGTCCGGCCTTCCTCGCCCTCGGCGTGCTGGGCTTCATCGATCTCGCCGCGACCGGGCTGGAGCCGGCCGCGAGCGACTACCTGGCGCTGGCGCTGGCCGTCGTGGGCGTGGGGTTGTTGGTCGGAACCTGGTTCGGCCGCTCACGGGCGCTCATCGCCGTGGGGCTGCTGCTGGTCCCGACGGTCCTCACCGTCTCGTTCTTCGAGGACGTGATGCCGCCCGACGCGGTGTGGAACGCTCGGGTCGGCGGGCTGAACATCACCCCCACCGAGGTCGGAGAGCTGGAGCCGCGCTACGACCTGGCAGCGGGCGAGCTCACCCTGGACCTGGCGGGTCTGAGCGACGAGCCTGACGCCGTCGCCACGATCGGCTCACGGATCGGGTTCGGCGCGATCGAGGTGCTCGTCCCCGCGGACGCGCAGGTCGAGCTTGACGCCAGGGCGGGCGCCGGTGAGATCGACGTGCTGGACGACCAGCGGGCAGTGGAAGGCGGGATAGGCCTGCAGCGAGAGCGCGTCCTGGAAGGCAGCGGACCCACGTTGCGACTCGACCTCGAGGTCGGGTTGGGCGAGATCGTCATCCGCCGCGTGGGCGAGAGCGCCGCGCTGCCGTCCTCCCGCACACCCATCCCGTTCTCTCAGCGCTAGGAGCCGCTTTGCGACGCCACGACCTCGACGTCATCTCGCTCGTCTTCGGCCTGGCCTTCGCCGGCCTCGGCCTGGCCTTCCTGGCAGGCTGGACGACCGCCACCACGCTGCGTTGGGCGTGGATTTGGCCGCTGCTGCTCGTTGGCGTCGGCGTCTCGACGGTGCTCTCCGTCAGACCGCGAGACGCCGTCTCGTCGAGAGAGTCCGAGAGCCACCACGGCGACATCGAGGACGGCCTAACCCCTCGCCCCGCTGACGAACCATCTGAAAGCTGACCCTTCGGACGGGTTCTCGGCTTGACGGGTCGGGCCCCACACCTCACGCTAGGGGCAGATGAGCGCACTGACCGGTCCCTACTTCATCGCCGTTCTGCTGCTCGGTCTGGCGGGAGCACCCAAGGTCGTCCGTCCCGACGACACGGCGGGTGCACTCGCGTCGGTCGGCTGGCCTTCCGCCCGCTGGCTCGTGCGCCTCGGCGGTGCCGTCGAGGTGGGAATCGCCGTGGCCGCGCTGGCAGGTCTGCCGGCGGCGCCATGGCTGATCGCCGCCTGCTACGCCGGCTTCGTGATCTTTGTCGCCGTCGCGCTCAGGTACGGGGGCCTGGTCGCCTCATGCGGTTGCTTCGGTCGACCTGACACCCCGCCGACGCGCACCCACCTGGCCTTCGTCGCGGCCTGCTCGGTGTCCGCCGGGCTGGTCGCGCTCTCGGGCGCGGTCGGCTCCCTGCTGACGGCGCTTCGCGCTCAGCCCGCCGCCGGGGTGCCCTTTCTGCTGGCGCTCGCGACCGGCACGTGCCTGGGGCTGCTGCTCCTCGAGCGGTTGCCGCAGCTCTCCATGCGGGCGCGAGCGTGACAATGCTGGCCGACCGGGTCGGCTCCTTCCTGGACCGCCGGACCTCGCGGCGCGGCTTCCTCTCCCGCACCGCCCTGATCGGCTCGGCGCTCGTCGCGGCGCCGAGAACCTTCGTTTTGCAGCCCGTCTCCGCCTACGCCGCCCTGTGCGGCATCGACACGACCTTCTCCGCCGGGTACACGGTGATGTGCTGCACCGTGAACCGGGGCATGAACGCATGCCCGCCCGGCACGTTCGTCGGGGGATGGTGGAAGGCGGACAACACCGCCTACTGCTGCAACGACGGACAGCGTGCTCCGCGTTACTACATCGACTGCCAGGCCACCTGCACGAAGTGTCGCAAGGGCTGCGCCGACTCCTACTGCGACCGCGAGTGCTGGAACTGCTCCTGCCGGAGCGGACCCTCCTACACCTGCGATCAGCGCCGCGATTGCTGCAACATCTTCCGCTACGGCCAGTGCCACCAGGAGATCGGCTGTGGCGGCCCGGTGGCCTGCCGCGTGGTCACCTGCACGCCGCCCTATCTGCTCTACGACGACTGCGGCACGGCCACGCTGTACGACCAGCGCACGGCCCAGCACACCGCGCCGTGCCTGGCCGGACCGTGCACGTGACGACACGATGAGGAACCCATGATCGCCCTGCTCGTCCTGCAGACCGTGGTGATCGCGCTGCTCGGCGTGCTCGTCCTCGGTCTCTTGCGCAGCCACGCCGAGATCCTGCGCCGCCTGCACGCGCTGGACGGCGGCGCGGACGAGCCGGACTTCCGGGTCGATCCCGCGCTGCCCGCCCCGGGTCACCGGACAGCCGACGCCAGGGCGGTGCACGACGTGAGCGGGGTCACCCCCTCAGGCGACGCGCTCGCGCTGCGCGTCGCGGGCGTGGCCCACCGCACCCTGCTGGTCTTCCTGTCGAGCGGCTGCTCAACCTGCGCGGCCTTCTGGAGCGCGTTCTCCGACGGCGACGAAGCGGCGCTCGGGCTGCCGGAGGGCACCCGCCTGGTGGTGGTCGCCAAGGACGAGCACGAGGAGAGCATCTCGCGTCTCGCCCGGCTCGCGCCCCAAGACCATCCCGTCGTGCTCTCCAGCGAGGCCTGGCAGGAGTACGGCGTGCCGGGCTCGCCCTACGTCGTCTTCGCCGACGGCCCCTCCGGGCGCGTGCTCGGCGAGGGCGCCGCGCAGGACTGGCCGCAGGTCGCGGGGCTGCTCAGCGAGGCCGACCGCGACCGGCGCCGCGCGACCCGGCGCCACGGCGGACGCGGGCGTGCTCATGACGCCGACCGGGCGGACCGCATCGACGCCGAGCTCGCCGCCGCGGGCATCACACCGGGCGATCCGAGCCTGTATTCCGGGGCGGGCGAACAGCGGGAGGAGCGCGCGTGACCGCGTCCTGGATGAGCTTGCTGGTGGGCCTGCCCGTCGCGGTGATCGCGGCCCTGCGCTCGACCTGGTCACCGTGAGGCGCCTCGATGCTCACGAGCATCACCCCGCTCGGTGAGCGGGGCCGCCAGCGCCGCTGGGCCACCAGCGCGCTCTCCTACGGGATCGGCTCGGCGCTGGGGGGCGCCATCATGGGTACAGCCGCCGGCCTGCTCGGCGCCGCGCTCGCCGTGCTGGCGCGTCCCGGACCGCGTCTGCTGGTGGCGCTCATCGCCGAGCTCGTCGCCTTGAGCGCGCTCGCCGACGCCGCCGGATGGCGCCCGCCCGCGCCACACCGGCAGGTCGACGAGGACTGGCTCGGCCGGTACCGGGGCTGGGTCGTCGGGCTCGGCTTCGGCTTCCAGCTCGGCCTGGGAGTGGCCACGGTCGTCACGACCGCGGCCGTGCACCTGCTCGTGGCGCTCGCCGTGCTCTCCGGCTCACCGACGGCCGGAGCATTGCTCGGTCTCGTCTTCGGCGTCACCAGGGCGCTGCCGATTCTCGCGGCGGTGCGGGTCGACAGCCCGGCCCGGCTGGCGCGCCTGCACCGGCGGGTGGATGAGTGGGCGCGGCGCGCGCGCTGGTCGACCGCGGTCAGCCTCGGCCTGCTGGCCGGGGCGCTGCTCGGCAGCGGGGTGAGCGGCTCATGAGGCTGCAGCAGCGGGGCGTCGCGCTGGACCTGCCCGCCCGCTGGGAGGCGCGCATCTACGAGCCCCGGCCGGACCGCCCCGCCGGTGGGCTCGGTGCCCAGGACACGACCCGCCGCCAGGGCACGAGCAACACGATCGTGCACCTCGCCACGTTCCCCATGCCCACCCAGCGCGGTGACTTCGGCAGCAACGCCGTGGAGATCATGGGACCGGGCGACATCTTCGTCGCGTTGATCGAGTACGACCCCGAGGCCGCCAACACCGCGCTCTTCCGCCGTGCCGGCCTGCCGGCG
Organism: Euzebyales bacterium; assembly: GCA_038233095.1. Classification (GTDB taxonomy): domain Bacteria; phylum Actinomycetota; class Nitriliruptoria; order Euzebyales; family Egibacteraceae; genus JBBSMR01. The sequence goes on along the minus strand of JBBSMR010000005.1, from coordinate 30,018 downwards.
TTGCTGCGCGCAAGCTCCTTCGGCCCGGACCGGCTGCAGCGCGCGCTGCCGGGTCAGGCAGGGACACAGGTCTTCTTCCACGCCGACGAGCGGGCCTGGTGCCTGTACGTCGTGCTCGGCAGCGTCGCGCGCGCCGACGCGCTCGTCGACGAGGTCAACCGGCTGCTGGTGGGCATCCGCCTGGACCGCCGGCCCAGCCCGGCGCCCGGAGCCCCCGTCGCCGATCGGAGGCAGCCGTGAGAGCGCTGCTCTTCTGCCTGAGCGCGCTCGCCATCGTCGCGACGACGCTCGCCTCTGGCGGGACAGGCCCCGCTGTCGCCCAGACGCCCGCGTCCACTGCTCGGCCTCAGACGGCCGCGCCCTCCGCCACCGAGACACCCGCGCCGTCCGCCTCTGTCCAGACGCCAGAACGCAGCGCGGCCTCCCCGACGCCCGCAGCGATCGACGGCGCGGAGCGGCGCGACGGCGTCTTGGAGGCGAGCGCCGCCGTGAACGGCCCACGCGGCCGAGCCGGCCGGGGCACGCTCGTCTGGCTCACCACCTTCAACAACGGCTTCACCTATACCCCGGTGCTCGCGAACGCGCGCGGCGACCGGCGCCGCGCCGTGCCGTTCCGCGCGGTGCAGCAGCCGGTGCTCTCGGCGCGGGGCGACCTGCTGGCCTACACCGGCCCCGTCGGCGACGGCAGCACGGGACGTTACGCCCTCTACGTCAGCCCCACCGCAAAGGTGCGGACGCGGCAGCGAGTGACGTCGCCGCGCTTCGTCGACTTCGATCCGGACTGGACGCCGAACAGCCGCACGCTCACCTTCTCGCGCAACCTCACCGGCAGCTACCGGTCGTCGAACTGCTGCCAGCTCGCCATCCGCACGCTCGGCCGGCCCGGCGTGCGGCTGATCGCCCGCACACGCGGTGGCAAGCACCCGAGCTGGGCGCCCGACGGTCGCCATCTGGCCTACACCGACAACCGTGGGCTCTGGACCATCACCCGGGGAGGTCGTGAGCGCCGGTTGCTGACCACGGGCTGGGTGAGCGACCCCGACTGGTCGCCGGACGGGCAGCGGATCGTCTACGTGCGGCGCACCCGCTACGCGAACTCGCGTCTTGAGGTGATCGGCTCGCGCGGCGGCCGGGCGCGCGTGCTCTCGGCCCGCCGCGGACAGGTCGAGCAGCCCACCTGGCGTGAGAACAACCGCGGGGTCGTCTTCGGCGCGTACGCCGGCTACGGCTACGAAGGGCGGACACGCAGCTCGGTCTGGCTGGCCTACGGCGTAGGAGCGATCGAGGATCGCATCGAAGGCACGCGCCGGCCCATGCTCGAGCCGTTCTACGCCGAGGCGTTGTCCTGGCGCGACGTCCCGGTGGCGGGCGACTGGGACGGCGACGGGACCGACACTGTCGGTGTCGTCCGTCGCGACGGCGACCGCCTGCGCTGGTTCCTCTCCGACCGTAACCATCGTCCGCGCGTCTGGCGCACCTTCATCTTCGGGTCCGCGGCGCGCGGCGACCAGCCGGTCACCGGCGACTGGGACGGGGACGGTCGCGACAGCATCGGCGTGCTGAAGACCGGGGCGCGCCGGATGCGCTGGCTGTTGGCCGATCGCACGGTCCGCCCGCGCATCGACCGCTCCTTCGCCTACGGTCGGCGTTCCATGTGGCCGCGCCCCGTCACGGGCGACTGGGACGGAGACGGCGCCGACGGCGTTGGCCTCGTCAGACCACTGCGCAACGGCGACATGGAGTGGCGCCTGATCACGCTGAAACCGCGCCGACGGCTCCTGCAACGCGTGCTCTTCGGCCGGGCGCGCGACGGCGCGCTGCCCGTCACCGGCGACTGGAACGGCGACGGTCGCGACCGGATCGGGTTGGTCCGCACCCGGAGGGGCGGCCTGGTCTGGCGCGTGCTGTTCAACCGCCTGCGACGGCCCCGCACCGTCGTCGAGCAGTCCTTCGGCGAGATCCGTCGCGATGACGTCACTGTAACGGGCGACTGGGACGGGCGGGCGGGCGACGGTCCCGGCGTGGTCGCGCCCTCCGACGGCACGCTGCAGTGGCGACTGGCCGACGAGATCACGAGCCCGCGGTTGGAGCAACGGCTGGACTTCGGCGCGAGCTGACAGGGCGCCCCAGGCGGGAGTCGAACCCGCGACCTACCGCTTAGGAGGCGGTTGCTCTCTCCGCTGAGCTACCGGGGCTGGGCGACGCCCATGTTAGTGCCACGTCCGCTGGTCCACGCTGGCGAAAAACTTCGGTAGGTTTTCGGTAGGTTACAGGGGTGAAACACGCGCCCTGCGGAAAGGTGATGCTTGCGCGGTTGTGACCGAGCGAGCATGATGCACGAGCAGCCACCACGGTCTTCAGGAAGGAAACTCAGATGGCGAAAGTCCAGTACGACCAGGCGTGGAAGCGCTTCCCGGACGGCACAGAAGCGGTCAAGGACGTCAGCCTCACCGTCGAGGACGGCGAGTTCGTGATCCTTGTCGGCCCCTCTGGCTGTGGGAAGTCGACCGCGCTGCGCATGGTCGCAGGCCTCGAGGAGATCAGTGAGGGCAAGATCATCATCGGCGACACGGTCGTCAATCAGATGACGCCGAAGGAGCGCGACATCGCGATGGTCTTCCAGAGCTACGCGCTCTACCCCCACATGACCGTCGGTGAGAACATGGGCTTCGCGCTCAAGCTCGCCAAGGTCGACAAGAGCGAGATCCAGGAGCGCGTGAATGACGCCGCCGAGATTCTCGGTCTGACCGAGTACGTGGACCGCAAGCCCAAGGCGCTCTCCGGTGGGCAGCGCCAGCGCGTCGCGATGGGACGCGCGATCGTCCGCAGCCCCCAGGCCTTCCTCATGGACGAGCCGCTCAGCAACCTCGACGCCAAGCTGCGCGTGCAGATGCGCGCCGAGATCGCTCAGCTGCAGAACGAGCTGGGCGTCACCACGCTCTACGTCACCCACGACCAGGTCGAGGCGATGACCATGGGCGACCGCGTCGCCGTGCTGAAGCGCGGCGAGCTCATGCAGATCGACGAGCCCCAGCACCTGTACGACAACCCGGACAATCTCTTCGTGGCCGGGTTCATGGGCTCACCCGCCATGAACATCGCCGAAGCCGAGGTCACGAAGGGTGACGGCGGCAACCCGCGCGTCAAGCTCGGCGAGTGGGACTTCGCCATCGCCGACGAGTCCATCGACCGCTATCCCGGCGTCACCGACTTCGTCGGAGAGAAGGTCGCGGCGGGCATCCGTCCGGAGCACCTGTATCGCCCGGGCAGCGACGTCCCCGACGACCAGAAGTTCCAGGTCGAGGTCGGTCTCGTCGAGGCGCTCGGTGCCGAGATCCTCGTGCATTTCCACTCGAGCGCGCGCCCCGTGGTCACCGACGACATGCGCGAGGCGGTCGACGACGACGAGGCCTTCGCCGAGATGGAGCGCGAGGCCGACAAGGGCCAGAGCTTCACGGCACGCTTCGACCCGGGCGACCAGCCGAAGCTCGGCGATAAGATCGACGTCGGCGTGCGCCCCGAGTACCTGCACTTCTTCAACCTCGACGGCGGAGAAGCGCTGCGCTGAGGCCACGCTGGGGGCATCACGGGACCGACGTCGGTGCCCCCAGGCGCTGCCATTTGTCGGCCGCAGCGCTCACTCGTGGGCGAGAAAGACGCGGTCACCGAGCGAGACGACCGCATCGACGGTGGCGACCCCGACGAAGCCACGAGCGCCGTGATCGAGTTCCTCAAGCGTCGCCCTGACTGGCTCGTCCACAGGACTGCCCGGCGCGCGCCGCAGCACATAGCGGGTGAACTCGACGCACGGAGCGGCGACACGCACGTTGGTGAGCGGCACCACAGCGTCGCGGGTCTCGATGAGCACACCGGCGCTGAGGTCCTGACCGCGCAACGGCTCGCCGCCCCTCAGGGTGATCGTCTCCCCCGCGACGCCGTCGGTGAGGTGCTCGCCGAAGCGCTCCCGCAGCCAGACGTAGTCCTGGTCGGACATGAGCGAGAGTCCGCGATCGCCTCTGCGATCCCGCGTTCGGGGATGGCGAGCGTTGTGGACGTCGAGCACCTCTTCCCCGCCTTCTGCCAGACCCACCGCGCCGTCGCGGTCGACGCGCACGGCACCGACCTCGACGATGTGGCTCGGGTCGTAAGCCCGCTGACCGGCGGGACCCTGCTTGAGTGGCTCGCGCTGGACCCGCAAGCTCGCGACGGTGCCCAGCAACCGGCCTTGACGCATGACAGCATTGCCTTTCCTGAGTGGGTGCGGATGACCGTAGGCGAGGCGCTTTGGGAGCACAACATCGCCGCACATGCGGTCCAAGCAGCGCTGCGATGAGCGCGGGGCGGGCTCAGCGGCTGCGACTGTGCGTCATCGGCGCCGGCAGCACCTACACCCCCGAGCTGATCGAGGGGCTCATCCGCCGGCGCGCCGCGCTCGTCGTCGACGAGCTCGTGCTGCACGACATCGACGCGGCGCGTCTGGGCACGCTCGCCGGGCTCAGCCAGCGGATGCTGCGCGCGGCGAACATGGACACCAGGGTGAGCACCGAGCACGAGGTCGACCGCGCCGTGGAGGGCGCGCACGCGGTCTTCCTGCAACTGCGGGTCGGCGGCCAGACGACGCGTCTGCTCGACGAGACGGTGCCGCTGCGCCACGGTCTGGTGGGTCAGGAGACGACCGGCGCCGGCGGCTTCGCCAACGCGCTGCGCACCGTGCCGGTGGTCCTCGACCTGGCCGAGCGCGTTCGCGCCCACGCGGCGCCGGGAGCCTGGCTGGTGAACTTCACCAACCCCGTCGGCATCGTCACCCGGGCGCTGCTCGAACAGGGGCACCGGGCGGTCGGGCTCTGCAACTTCGCGATCGGACTCGAACGCAAGCTCGCCCTCTTCCTCGGCGTCGCGCCCGAGCAGGTCCGCGTGCTGACGGCCGGGCTGAACCACCTGTCCTGGGTGCGCGGCGTGCTGGTCGACGGGCGCGACAGACTGCCGGAACTGCTCTCGTCCTACGCCGAAACCTACGCCGAGCAGACCGGTCTGGACCCCCCTTTGTTCACCGCCCTCGAGGCGCTGCCGTCGTCGTATCTGCGCTACTACTACGCGCACGACCGGGCCGTCGCCGAGCTGGCGGAGCGCCGCCCGCGGGCCCTCGAGGTGGCCGATCTCGAGGCACGGCTGCTCGCCGCCTACGAGGACCCGGAGCTGGATCACAAGCCGGCGCTGCTCGAGGGCCGCGGCGGAGCGTTCTACAGCGAGGCCGCCGCGAACCTCGTGACGTCGCTGCTCACCGACGACGGTCGCACGCAGGTCGTGAACGCCCGCAACCGTGGCGCGCTGCCCGGGTTGGCGGCAGACGACATCGTCGAGATGCCGTTCGTCGTCACCGCCGACGGGCCACGACCGTTGCCTGTCGAGCCGCTGCACCCGGAGATGCTCGGACTCGTGCAGGCGGTCACCGCCTACGAGCGGCTGACCGTGCAGGCAGCGGTCACGGGTGACCGCCAGATCGCGAGGCGGGCGCTGCTGGCACACCCGCTGATCGGCGAGTGGCGGCTCGCCGGTGAGGTGCTCGACGACCTGCTGGCGGCCGGCGCCGAGCACCTGCCCCGCGCCTACGCATGAGCGCCGAGGCGCCGCTGATGTTGGCGGTCGACGGCGGCGGCTCGAAGACCGACGTGGCGCTGCTCGACCTCGCCGGGGTCGTGATCGCCCGCAGCGTCGGACCCCCGCTGGTGCCGCACGTGGTCGGTGTCGCCGGCAGCCTCGACGGCGTCCTCGGGCTGGCGACCCAGGCGTGCGAGCAGTCGGGCATCGACGCGACCCGGCTGCGGCGGCTCGGCGGCACGGCGCTCTACCTCGCGGGGATCGACTTGCCGGAAGAGCGCGCCGCCTACCGGGCGGCCGCGCGCGACCGGGTGGGCGGACCGCTCACCGTCGACAACGACGTGCTCGCGGTCCTGCACGCCGGCGCGCCCGACGGCTGGGGGCTCGCGCTCACGTGCGGCACCGGGGCAAACGGGGTCGCGGTCAGACCGGACGGCACGACGGAGCGCTACCTCGCCCTGGGCGAGCTCACCGGCGACCGCGCCGGCGGTCAGCTCCTGGGCCGGCACGCGCTGCTGCACGCCGCCCGCTCCGAGGACGGTCGTGGACCGAGGACGGCGCTCGAGCGACTGGTCCCGGCCCACTTCGGCATGGCCACGGCGACCGCCGCCGGCGTCGCCTTCCACCACGGCACGCTGGCTCCGGAGCTGCTCAGCACGCTGGTGCCGGTGGTCATGGCGGCGGCGCGCGACGGTGACGAGATCGCGGGCCGGCTCCTGGACGACCTCGCCGACGAGCTCGCCATCATGGTCACCGCGCTGGCGCGACGGTCGGCGCTGGGAGTGGACAGGCTGCCGGTGGTGCTCGGCGGCGGGGTGCTGCAGGCGCCCGACACGCGGGTGCTGACGCGCCTCATCGAGGCTCTCAATGGCAGCCTGCCGGGCGCCGCCGTGCGCGTCCTCGACCGCCCGCCGGTCGCGGGCGCCGCCGCGGCGGCGCTCCGCGTCGCGGGCGTGCCGCCCCGCGCGCTCGAGAGCGTCCGGCGAGCGGACTGGGGTAGTACGCTCCCGAACGGCCTTCTCAGATAGCCCTTGGCAAGCCGCTAGCCCTGTAGTACCTTGCTCGTCGGACTAAGGTTCGCGAAAGGGCGGGCACCGTCTCATGAGAGCCCGGTCACCAAAGGAGTGCTGCATGAAGTCGAAGTTCGGTCGCTTGCGTGTCATGGCAATCTTGGGAGTGTTCTGTCTGCTCGCCTCCGCGTGTCTCGGCGACGACAGCAGCGGTGGCGGAGGCGCTGTCGAGATCATGGGCGCGTTCGTCGATACCGAGGCCGACGGGTTCGAAGCCTCGCTGGAAGCGCTGCGCGAAGAGGTCGACTTCGAGGTCAACTACAACGGCACCCCCGACTTCAACACGCTGATCACCACCCGGGTGGAGGGCGGCGACATCCCTGACATCGCGCTCTTCCCCCAGCCGGGTCTGCTGCTCGACATCGCCGCGCAGACCGACGCCGTGCCGATCAGCGAGTTCCTGGACGCTCAGGCGCTCGAGGAGTCGCTCATCCCCGGCTTCCTGGACGCGGTCACGACCGAGGGCGGCGACGTCATGGGCTTCCCCATGCGCATGGCCTTGAAGAGCGCGCTGTGGTACCCGGTGCCGGAGTTCGAGGAGGCCGGCTACACCCTCCCCGAGACCCAGGAGGAGCTCAACGCCTTGGAGGAGCAGATCCGCTCCGACGGCGGCACGCCGTGGTGCCTCGGCATGGAGTCCGGCGACGCGACCGGCTGGGTCGGCACGGACTGGATCGAGGAGAACATGCTGCGCCTCCATGGACCGGAGGTGTATGACCAGTGGGTGAACCACGAGGTGCTGTTCGACTCGCCCGAGGTGCGCGCGGCGTTCGAGAACTGGAACCAGCTGTGGTCGACCGAGGGCAACGTCGTCGGTGGCACGCAGGGCATGCTCTCGATCGGCTTCGGTGACTCCCCCGACGGCCTGTTCGACGAGGAGCCGTCCTGCTGGCTGCACCGACAGGGCAACTTCATCACGTCCTTCTTTCCTGACGATGTGCAGGAGAACCTGGACGAGAACGTCGGCGTCACCTACTTCCCGCCGGACCCGGAGGGCTTCGACGGCTCGCCGGTGCTGGCGGGCGGCGACCTTGCGCTCATGATCAACGACACGCCCGAGGCGCGGCAGGTGATGGAGTTCCTCGCCGAGGCCGACTTCGGCGGGCCCTGGGCCGAGCAGGGCGGCTGGCTCTCGCCGCACACCGGCTTCGATGACACCCTCTATCCGACCGAGGTCGAGCGGCAGCTCTACCAGATCGGTGCGCAAGCCGACGTCCTGCGGTTCGACGCCTCGGACTCCATGCCCGGTCCGGTCGGGACCGGTGCGTTCTGGACCGGCATCGTCGACTGGGTGGGCGGCCAGAGCCAGCTCGACGGGGTGCTGCAATTGATCGACCAGGCCTGGCCGGAGGGTGGCTAGGCCTGGCCTGACACGGGGGGTGGCTAGGCCTGGCCTGACACGGGGGCGGTGGGTCGTCCGCCGCCCCTTCGGCTCCCAAGTGAAGGAGAGTTGATGTGCTGAAGGTTCTCAACGCGCTGATCGCGCTCGTCGCCGGCGTCGGCGGGACGGTCGTCCTCTTCTGGGCGACGAACGCCTTGGTCGAACGCATGCCTCCGAGGCTCTCCAACGCCGTGAAGCCGTACGTCTTTATCGGACCCGCGTTGTTCGTCGTGACGATCTTCCTGGTGTATCCGTTCGTGCGGACGATCTTCATCAGCTTCTTCGACGAACGGTCGGAGAACTTCGTAGGCGTCGACAACTACGTCGACATCGTGACGGACCCCGCCCTGCGGTCGGCGATGTTCAACAACCTGCTGTGGATCGCCTTCGTGCCCACCCTGTGCGTGGCGATCGGCCTGATCGTCGCGGTGCTCGCCGACCGCCTGCCACCACGCGCCGAGCAGGTCTCCAAGTCGATCATCTTCACCCCCATGGCCATCAGCGCGGTCGGCGCCAGCACGATCTGGCTCTTCATCTACGCCTGGCGTCCTGAGGGCACAGGCCAGATCGGCCTGCTCAACGCCATCTGGACGGGACTGGGCCAGGACCCCATCGCCTGGGTGCAGGTCTCGACCTTCCGTCTGAACACCTTCCTGCTGCTCATCATCATGATCTGGACCCAGACCGGTTTCGCGATGGTGCTGCTGTCGAGTGCGATCAAGGGCGTGCCGACCGACACGATCGAGGCGGCGCGCATCGACGGTGCCAGCGAGATCCAGATCTTCTGGCGGGTGACCGTCCCCCAGATCTCCTCGACGATCGCGGTCGTGCTCACCACGATCCTCGTCGCCGTGCTGAAGGTCTTCGATATCGTGTTCGTCATGACGGGCGGCAACTTCAACACCGACGTCATCGCAAACCGCTTTATCATCGAGTTGTTCGACTTCCGGCGCTTCGGTCGCGCCGCGGCCATCGTCGTGGCATTGGTGCTCGCCACCATCCCGGTGATGGTCTACAACATCCGGCAGTTCCGTGAGCAGGAGGCACGCTGATGTCGACCACGCCCCCCACCTCCAGGGAGCAGATGCCCGACGAGGAAGCCGAACGCGACGATCAAGCACCAGGCGCCGGCGGGACCGAACCGAAAGGGCGGCGCTGGGGCAAGTTCTTCGTCAGCGGCTCCCTGCTGTTCGTCTGCCTGCTCTGGCTGATCCCCACGATGGGCCTGCTGATCTCCTCGTTACGCGAGGAGGACCTGGTCAAGACCACCGGGTGGTGGACGGTCTTGGCCAGCCCACTGGACTTCACGCAGTGGACGCTGGAGAACTACTCCGAGGTGCTGAGCGCCGGCATGGCCAACGCCTTCCTCAACAGCTTCGTGGTCTCTATACCAGCCGTGATCATCCCCATCCTGTCGGCCGCCTTCGCGGCCTACGCCTTTGCCTGGATGCGCTTCCCGGGCCGCGAGACGTTGTTCATCATGCTGATCGCCCTGCTGGTCGTGCCGCTGCAGGTGGCGTTCATCCCGCTGCTGCAGCTGTACGGCAATATGGGGCTGACCGGGACGTTCCCGGCGGTCTGGCTCGCGCATACGGGCTTCGCCATGCCGCTGGCGGTGTATCTGCTGCGCAACTACATGGGCTCACTGCCCCGGGAGGTCATCGAGTCGGCGGAGGTTGACGGGGCGAGCCACTTCCAGATCTTCTGGCGTCTCATGATCCCCCTGTCGACGCCGGTGCTGGCCGCCTTCGCCATCCTGCAGTTCCTGTGGGTCTGGAACGACTTCCTGATCGCGCTGATCTTCCTCGGCTCCAACACGGAAAATCAGGTCGTCACGCTGGCGATGAACCGCCTGATCGGCAGCCGAGGCGAGGAGTGGCACCTGCTCACGGCCGGTGGGTTCATCATCATCAGCGTGCCGTTGCTCGTCTTCTTCGCCCTGCAGCGCTACTTCGTGCGCGGCCTGACGGCGGGATCCGTCAAGGGGTAGCGAGGCCCAGCGCGAAGGACGGCCGGCAACGATGACGTGCCGCGGGTGAGCTAGCGCGTGGCGCGCGGCCGGTTCCGAATCTGGGACGTGCCGCCGGCCGTCTGGGCCTACGGCTGCCTGCGCGCCGCGGCCTTCGGCGTCCCGGTGGTCACCGGTTCCGGCGGCGTCGGCCTGGGGCTGGCCATCGTGTTCGTGCTCTACGTCTTCCTGGTGCGAGGCTCGCAGGTCGCCTGGGGCGTGTTGTTCGCCCTGGACGCGCTGTCGTTCATCGTGCTCGTGGCCACCCCACAGCTGGGGGAGACACCGCTGATCCTGCCCATCATCGCGGGCCTGGCGCTGCTCGTCCTGCTGCTCCCGTCCACCCGGAAGTACGTGACGGGACGCCTCGTCCGCGTTCGGGAGTGAAGTGCCGACGCCACCCGCCTTCCACTACCGTCCGCCGTCGGGGTGGATGAACGACCCCAACGGCTTGGTCTTCCACGACGGCGAGTACCACCTGTACTACCAGCATCACCCCCACTCCACGGACTTCGGCCCGACGCACTGGGGGCACGCCGTCAGCAACGACCTCGTGTCGTGGTCCGACCTGCCGATCGCGTTGCATCCGGACGAGCGCGGCCACATCTACTCCGGGTCAGTGGTCGAGGACCAAGCCGGAGACGCCGGCCTCGGTCACGGCGCGCTCATCGCCGCGTTCACCCACTTCACGCCAACCTCCCAGACACAGAGCATCGCGGGGTCGACCGACCGCGGCCGGACCTTTCGGTCCCATCCGGGGAATCCGGTGCTGGCCCAGCCTCCAGGCATGGTCGACTTCCGCGACCCGAAGGTGGTGCGCTTCGGTGGCCCCGATGACGGGCACTGGGTCATGATCCTGGCCGCAGGTGACCACGCGCGGCTCTACGCGTCGGCGGACCTGGTCACGTGGACGTACACAAGCTCCTTCGTCGGTGCGCCCGACCCGGGAGACGGCATCTGGGAGACACCGGACCTGTTCGTCTTGCCGGTGGACGACTCCGACGAGCGCCGCTGGGTCCTGACGGGCGGGGTCATCGTGGAGGGCACAGGTGGCACGAACGGCATGCGCTACTGGGTCGGGCAATTCGACGGGCGCACCTTCACACCCGACGCACCAGGCAGCCCTCGATGGGTCGATCACGGCGCCGACTTCTACGCCGCCCAGTCGTGGTCGCACGTACCGGACGGCCGCCGCATCTGGATTGCGTGGATGAGCAACTGGGCGTACGCCCGCCGCGTGCCCGCAGTCGGCTGGAGAGGGCAGATGACCGTCCCCCGCGAGTTGCGCCTGACGCGGGTCGACAGCGCGATCACGCTCGCGCAGCGTCCCGTGCGCGAGCTTCTCGGCCGGTTCGACCCACCGCGGCGGATCCGTGCTCGGGCGGTGCTCGAGGAAGGGGCCGGGTTGATCCGGTTCGGCGCGTCGAGCGCGGCTGATTCAGCCTGCGGCATCGAGCTGCGTTGGCAGTCCGGGGAGGTTCGAGTCGTGCGCGACGCCGCTGCGGGAACCCTCGTCGTCGACCGGACAGCGGCGGCCGACGTCGGCCTGGGCGAGACCTACCACACGGTGCGGCACGCACCGCTTCATCCCACCGGTGAGCGCGTCGAGGTGGAGGTGCTCGTGGACCGCTGGTCGCTCGAGGTCTTCGCCGATCGCGGGCAGGTGGTGCTGACCGACCTCGTCGCGCCGGTCTCCGAGACGGCCGCGGTCGAGGTGGCCGCCATCGGGCCCCTCGCCGGCCCGATCGAGATTTGTCCGTTCCGCTGCGATGACGCGAATCGCCGCGGGCAGCAGTCGGCGGTCGCGTGAGGAAGGCTCCGGAGATGGCAGCATGACGGTACGCGCCCTCGTTGTGGGCTCTCTGGTCATGGACCTGGCGTTCAGCGTGCCGTCGCGGCCAGAGCCTGGCGAGGTCATCATCGCCGAGGAGTTCGGTCAGTACCGCGGCGGCAAGGGCTACAACCAGGCGGTGGCGCTCGCACGGCTCGGAGCCGAGGTGACCATGGTCGGCGCGATCGGCGCGGACGCCTACGGGGACGCCTTTCTCGACGCCCTGGAGCGCGAAAGGATCGATGCCAACAGGGTCGTGTAGGTCCGGGGCACCTCGACCAGCCTGGCGGTGCCGCTCATCACCCCGGACGGCGACGTCGGCTTCGTGCAGTATCAGGGGGCCAACCGGCAGCTCGCGTCCGCGCACGCCGCCGACCTGCCCGACTGCGACGTGCTGCTGCTGCAAGGCGAGATCAACGCCGCCACGTCCGAGACGGCGGCCAGGGTCATCCGCCGCCGCGGCGGCATCGTGGTCCTGAACCCGGCGCCGGTGCACGACGTCTCGGACGCGCTCATCGACGCGGCTACCGTCATCACCCCGAACGTCGTGGAGGCCCGCGCGCTGGCCGATCGTGGCGAGGGCGACCCCGGCTTCGACGGCCCCGCGCTGGCGGAGCGCCTGAGCGCCGAAGGCCGTGGCGTCGTGGTGACGTTGGGTGTGCTCGGTGCCGCATGGGCCCACGACGACGAGCACGGCACACACCCGGGTTTCGAGATCGAGGCGGTGGACTCCACCGGCGCGGGCGATGCGTTCTCGGCCGCCTTCGCCATCGCACTGGCCGAGGACGGCTCCTACGCCGACGCGGTGCGGTTCGCCTGCGCGGCTGGCGCGCACACCGCGACCGTGCACGGCGCCGAGCCCAGCCTCCCGACCCGTGCGCAGGTCGAACGGCTTCTGGCGGACGCCCCCGAGCACGCCTGACTGACGCCGGAGCCCTGAAGGTGCATCGGTTCTCCTCAAAGCCGATGTGAGCGCTTGCTGAGCTTCCCGCATCGGCCTATGATTCGGACCATGACGACGCTGCCAGTGAGCGAGGCGAAGGCGCGATTGAATGAGCTGGCTCGGCAGGCCCACGCTGAGCACGAGCGCTTTCGACTCACCCGCAACGGCCGTCCCGAGGCCGTCTTGCTGTCCGTGGACGACCTTGATGGGCTGGAACTCACCCTTGAGGTGCTGGCCGACCAAGCGTCCGTCAGAGCGATAACCGAATCCTTGGCCGAACTCGCATGCGGCACATCAGGGACACCCCTCGCGGAGCTTCGAGCGGAACTCCAGCATCGCCGGCGCGCCGGTGGCTGAAGCGCCGTACCGGGTCGAGTTCCTCGGCCCGGCCCGGCGGGCCTTGGCGGAGCGACTACCCGAGCGAGTCAGCGCTGCTGTCTTCGAGTTCTGCGCCGGAGCGCTGGCCGACGATCCTCACCGAGTTGGCAAACGGCTCTCTGGTCCATTGCTGGGTTGTCACGGAGCCCGTCGCGCGACCTATCGTGTCGTCTACCGCATCGATGACGAGCAGAGAGTGGTCCATGTACTCGACGTTGCGCATCGTCGAGACATCTATCGTCCGCGTTGAACCATGAGTGCCCCTGACCTGGTCACGCTGAGCGTGCACCGCGTCGCTGCGCGGCGGGTTCCCGCCGCGTTCGTGCGCATGGCGACGGACCGGCGCCGGCTCGCGCGCACGCCGGGGGCGGTGTTCTCGAAGCTGCTGGGCACCGGTGACGGGCGGACGTTCGACCTGCGCGACGCGGACCTGCGCACCTGGGCGCTGCTCGTCGCCTGGACCACGCAGGAGGCGTGGCGCCGTTTCGACCAGCGCTCCCCCGTGGCTCAGGGCTGGCGGGAGATCAGCGACGAGCGCTGGGTGGCCGAGCTACGGCCAGTGAGCGCGAAGGGCGAGTGGGCAGGCCGGCAACCGTTCGGGACCGGCCGGCGACAGGACCCCGGCGAGCCCGTGGCCGCCATCACTCGGGCGCGGCTGCGGCCTTCCCGGATGCGCACGTTCTGGCGCGCGGTCCCGCCCGTCACCCTCGATCTCGCACGGCGTGACGGGCTGCTCATGGCGCTCGGCATCGGCGAGGCGCCGATCGGGCTGCAGGGCACGTTCAGCGTCTGGACTTCGGGCCAGGCTCTCACCGACTTCGCGTATCGAGGCGAGGCGCACCGACGGGCGATCCGCCAGACCGCGCAGCTCGACTGGTACAGCGAGGAGCTGTTCGCCCGTTTCGCCGTGCTGCGCACCCACGGCACCCTCGACGGGCGCGACCCGCTCGCACCGGCCTGAGCACAGCCGCCTCGCAAGACCGGCGCCGTCTCCAAGGGCGCACTAGCCTGACACCCATGCGTGACGTCGTCGTCGTCGGAGCCGGGCACAACGCGCTCGTGGCGGCCTGCTATCTGGCCAAGGCCGGTCTCGACGTGGAGGTGGTCGAGCGCCGCGAGATCGTGGGCGGGGCCGTCTCGACCGTGGAGCGCTTCCCCGGCTATCAGATGGACGTCGGGTCCAGCGCCCACATCATGGTGCGCCACACCGGCATCGTCGAGGAGCTCGACCTCGCGGCCTGCGGGCTGGAGTACCAGGACCTCGATCCGTGGGGCTTCGCGCCGTTCGGTGAAGAGGCGCTCGTCTTCCACGCCGACCTCGACGCGACCTGCGCGTCGATCGCGGAGGTCTGCGGCGAGCGCGACGCCGAGGCCTATGGCCGCTTCGTCCGCGACTGGGCCGACCGCAACACCCACGTCTTCGAGGCCTTCCAGCAGCCGCCGAGCGGTCGCAACCTGGGCCGCAACCTCTGGCGGGTGGGCAAGGCGACCGGTCTCGGGGGCCTCGAGCTCTCCCGGCAGTTCCTCACCTCGGGCGACGCCCTGCTCGACGAGCACTTCGACGACGAGCGGCTGAAGACGGCGCTGGCCTGGATGGGCGCCCAGTCGGGCCCGCCGACGCACGAGATCGCCACCGCGGACCTGGTCGGCTGGAACGCGCTGCTGCACCGCCGCGCGCCCGGTCATCCCCGCGGCGGGTCGGGGATGCTCTCCGTCGCGCTCGCCCGCCGCTTCGAGGCGCTCGGCGGCACGCTGCGCCTGGGTGACGCGGTCCAGCGGATCGCGGTGCGCAATGGGAGTGTGCACGGCGTCGAGACGGCGTCGGGCGCCCGTGTGGCCGGACGGACCGTGCTGGCTGGCTGCCACGTGCTCGAGACCTTCGAGCTGCTCGGCGACGACGTCCTGCCGGCCGGCGTCGGCGAGCGGGTGCGCCGCACGGTGAGGGTTGGCAACGGCATCGGGATGGTGGTGCGGCTGGCGACCTCGGACCTCCCGCGCTACCCCGGCGGCATCGGCGGGGACGAGTGGCGGGGGCTGCAGCTCATCGCTCCGGACCGGGCCTTCCTGCGCGCCGCCCACGGTGACTTTGTGGCCGGTCGCCCGCCCGCGCAGCCGGCGGTCCTGGCGATGACCTTCAGCGCGTTCGATGAGACAATCGCCCCCTCCGGCAAGCACAACATCACCGTGTGGGGGCAGTGGCATCCCTACGAGCTGTCCAACGGCGAGCACTGGGACGCCATCGCCGAGCGCGAGGGCCAGAAGCTCGTCGATGCCGTCGACGCCGTCGCGCCCGGCTTCTCGGCGTGCGTGGAGGCGATGCACGTCCAGACGCCGCTCGAGCTCGAACGCGAGCTGGGGCTGCGCCGGGGCAACGTCATGCACGTGGAGATGGGGTTGGACCAGATGTTCGCGTGGCGCCCGCTGCCGGAGCTCGCCGGCTACAAGGCGCCGCTCGACGGCCTCTATCTGACGGGGGCGTCGACGCATCCCGGCGGCGGTGTCTTCGGCGCCAGCGGGCGCTCGGCGGCGCGGGTGCTGCTGGCCGACCGGAGGAAACGATGGTGGTGACCGCGCCCGCCAGGTTGCGCGCGCTGCCCGGGCTCGGGGTCGCCGCCGGTCTGACGGCCGCAACTGTGCTGGCGCAGATCGCCTATCCCCTCACGCCCACCGGTGCGCCGCGCGACCGCTTGACGGTCATCACCGTCGTGCTCTTCTTCCTCGCTTCGGTCGCCCACGCCTGGGTCGTCCGCGGTGTCACCTTCGCGCTGGGTCTGGTCGCGGTGACCGCCGGCGGCGGCCTGCTCGTCGAGGCGGTCGGCGTCGCCACGGGCGCCCCGTTCGGCTCGTACGCCTATGCCGATTCGCTCGGGTGGCACCTGTTCGGCGTGCCCGTCGTCATCCCGCTCGCGTGGACGATGATGGCCTATCCGGCGCTGCTGGTCGGACGGCGCATCGCCGGCGGGCGGTGGTGGGGCCCGCTCGTCGCCGGGTGGGCGCTGGCGTCCTGGGATCTCTTCCTGGACCCGCAGATGGTCGCCGCCGGACACTGGCGCTGGGCGCCGAGCAGCCCGGCACTGCTCGGGGTGCCGCTCTCCAACTTCGCGGCGTGGGCGCTCATCGCGAGCGTCATGATGGCGTTGCTCTGGCGGGCCGGCCGCCGCGACGAGCGCGTCGCCGATCGGCTGCCGCTGGGTCTGTATCTGTGGACCTACGCCTCCTCGGTGCTGGCGCACGCGGCCTTCTTCAATCTGCCGGGCTCGGCGCTGGTGGGAGGGCTCGGCATGGGCGCGATCGTGCTCGCGCTGGTTGCACGCCGGTGAGGCGGGCCGTCACCAGCGCTGCGACGGTCGCGTCGCTGCTGGCGCTGCACTTGGTGGTCAACCTGCGCTGGCTGCGCCGAGCGGCGGCCCCCGCACTCGAGCTGCTCCATGCGGGCAACGGCGCGCCGACCGTGAGCGTGCTCGTGCCCGCCAGAGACGAGGCGGAGCGGATCGGCGACTGCGTCCGTTCCGTGCTCGACCAGCGCGGGGTCAGCTTCGAGCTGCTCGTGCTGGACGACGGCTCCTCCGACGGGACCGCGATCGTCGCGCGCGCCGCCGGTCGCGGCGATGAGCGCCTGCGGATCCTCGCGGGCCGCCCGCTGCCGTCAGGCTGGCTCGGCAAACCGCACGCCTGTGCCCAACTCGCCGAGCACGCCCGGGGAGCCGTGTTCGTCTTCTGCGATGCCGACGTGGTGCTCGTCCCGGGCGGTCTGGCCGCCACCATCGCGCTGCTGGACTCCAGCGGCCTCCAGCTCGTCTCGCCCTACCCCCGCCAGCTCGCCGACGGCCTGTGGCCCCGCCTCGTGCAGCCCTTGCTGCAGTGGTCCTGGCTGACGTTCCTGCCACTGGGACTCGCCGAGCAGATGGCTGCGCCCTCCCTGGTCGCGGCGAACGGACAGTTGTTGGCCTGTGACGCCGCGGCGTACATCGAGGTCGGGGGCCACGCAGCCGTGCGCGGCGCGGTGCTCGAGGACATCGCCCTGGCTCAGGCGTTCAAGCGCGCGGGTCGCCGCGCGACGGTGGCGGAGGGCTCGCGGATCGCCGTGTGCCGCATGTACGCCGACGGACGCGCGCTGCGCGACGGGTACGCGAAGAGCCTCTGGGCGGCCTTCGGCTCGCCGATCGCGGCCTCTGCGGTCAGCGCCCTGCTCGTCTGGCTCTATGTGCTGCCACCGGCTGCCGCTCTCGCCGGCTGGCTGACCGGCCGGCGCCGCCTGGCCGAGACGGGCGCCTTGGGCTACCTGGCAGCCGTCGCGGGGCGGATCGTCTCGGCGCGAGAGACCGGCGGGCGAGCAAGCGACGCCTGGGCCCATCCCTTCTCCGTGCTGGCGCTTGTCGCGCTGGTCGCTCGCAGCCTGCGCGAGCATCGGCGCGGCACGCTGCGCTGGCGCGGGCGGCCGGTGGTGCCGCGATGACCCGCGTCGTGGTGGTCGGCGCGGGATTGGGCGGCCTGGCCGTCGCAGCCCGGCTCGCGGCGACCGGGCACGACGTCACGGTCTGCGAGCAGGCCGACCGCGTCGGGGGCAAGCTCGGCCTGCACGTGGAGGGAGGCTTCCGCTTCGACACGGGGCCCTCGCTCGTCACCATGCCGCAGGCGCTGCATGAGCTCTTCGCGGCGACCGGCGCGCCGTTGGACGAGGTGCTCGACGTGGCGCCCGTCGAGCCGATCGCCCGCTACCGCTACGCGGACGGGACCACCTTCGACGCGACCGCCGATCGCATGCGCATGGCCGCGAACCTCGACGCGGCGCTCGGACGGGGCGCCGGTGCCCAATGGGACCGCTTCCTGGACCGCGCGGGAGCCATCTGGCGCGCGGTCGAGCAGCCGTTCCTGCGCAGCCGACTCGACGGTCCGGGCGACCTGCTGCGGCAGAGCGTCCGTCTGCGCGACCTGGCCACGATCGCTCCCCACCGCAGCTTGCGAGGGCTGGGCCACCGTTACCTGCACGACGTGCGCCTGCGGATCCTGTTGGACCGCTACGCAACCTATGCGGGGTCTGATCCGCGGCGGGCGCCGGCGGCGTTGGCGGCGATTCCGTGGGCCGAGCAGGCGTTCGGGGCCTGGTATGTGCCCGGCGGGCTGTACCGGATCGCCGAGGCGGTGGCCGAGCGGGCAGAGGAGCACGGAGCCGTCATCCGCACCGACTGCGCCGTCCGAGCGATCCTGACCGACGCGAGCGGGGTGACCGGCGTCGCGCTCGCCGACGGCAGCCGGCTCGCCGCGAACGTCGTGGTCGCCAACGCCGACGCCCGCCAGGTGTATGACACGCTGCTCACCGATCGCCGCGCGCGTCCGGCGCGGCGCCGACTGCGCAGGACGACGCCGTCCCTGGCCGGCTTCGTCCTGCTGCTCGGCGTCCGCGGCAAGACGCCGGGCCTGGCCCACCACAACGTGCTCTTCCCGCCCGACTACGACGCGGAGTTCGAGGCGCTCTTCGGCCCGTCACCGCGCCCCGTGGCGGACCCCACGCTGTATGTCGCCATCCCTCCCGACCCCGCGGTCGCGCCGCCCGGTCACGAGGCCTGGTTCGTGCTGGTGAACGCGCCGGTCCACGGGCGGATCGACTGGCGTGACCCTGTGCTCGTCAAGCGCTACGCGCGCCATCTGCTCGGTCTGCTGGCCGCCAGGGGCGTCGACGTCCGCGACCGGCTGACCGTGCGGCGCGTGCTGAGCCCGGCCGATCTCGAGGCGCGCACCGGAGCCGTCGGCGGGGCCATCTACGGCACCGCCTCGCACGGGCCGGGAGCGGCGTTCCTGCGCCCCGCGAACCGCACGCCGGTCCCCGGTCTGTGGCTGGTTGGAGGCTCCTCGCATCCCGGAGGGGGGCTGCCGCTGGTCACCTGGAGCGCGGAGCTCGTGGCGCGCGGCATCGAGCTGCAGCATCCCCGCGGCGGCGAGGCGGCGGCACGCTCGACAGCGGATCGCGCTCACCCCGGGTAGGGCCGATCGGCGAGCAGGCGCCGGGCCGCCATGATCACCTGCGCCAGCGCCACGAGGCTGAGCGCGCCGAGCAGCGCCATGACGAGCGTGGCGATCCTTCCCGAGTACGCCGTGAAGAGCCCACCGAATACCAACGCCACGGCACAGCAGATCACGCGGGTGGCGCGCTCCCCCACCGTCACCGCCACCACGTCGCCGGCGCCGGCGTTGCTGGCACGCACTCGCAGGTACTCCATCATGCTGAACAGCGCGCCCGTGGTGACCGCGAGCCAGGCCGGGGCGCCGACCGACCAGACCGCGACCAGATAGATCACGTCGTTCACACGGTCGACGGCGGAGTCGAGCACGTAACCCCAACGGGTCGCCGTGTCGGTGAGCGCCGCGACCGCCCCGTCCATCGTGTCGCCCAACCCGCTGGCCACGAGCAGCCACCCGGCCAGGATCGGCCAGCGCCCACCCGCCTGCGCAGGCACGAAGACGGCGAGCGCGAGCCAGATCGTGCCGAGCGTCACCACGTCGGGGCGCACACCGCGCCGGGCGAGCGGGCGGGCGCAGCGAAAAGCGAGCAGCAGCCAGCCGCGCAGCCAGGGGTTCGGTCGGGGGTCGTAGCCGTCGTGCAGCCGCTGCCACCGCGTCAGGTAGCCCTCGGCGTCGGGCACCGGGGCGCGCGGCGGCAGGCGCGTGCCCCACCCGAGGGCGAGCACGAGCAGCCCCGTGCCGACCAGCAGCAGGGCGCTCGCCGTGGCGGACATGGGGGACACGGCCGTGATCGTAGAGGGAGGCGATAGAGTCCGCCCGACGTCGGGTCGGAGTCGGGTCGAAGGGAGCGCACATGCAGGTCGGTCTCAACCTCGGCTACACCGGAGCGGCGATGGCCGACGCGCTGCCCCTCGTGGAGCACGCCGAGCGCGTCGGCGTCGCCTCGGTCTGGGTGGCGGAGGCGTACGGCTCGGATGCCGTCACCGTGCTCGGCTATCTGGCGGGCAGAACGGAGCGGATGCTCCTCGGCAGCGCCATCCTGCAGATCCCGGCCCGTACCCCGGCCACCACCGCGATGACGGCGATGACCCTCGACGCCCTGTCAGGCGGCCGCCTGGTGCTGGGCCTGGGAGTGTCCGGGCCGCAGGTGGTCGAAGGCTGGCATGGGGTGGCCTACGGCCGGCCGCTGGCCAAGACCCGGGAGTACGTCGCGATCGTGCGCCAGGCGATCGCCCGGGAGGAGGCGCTCTCTTACGACGGCGAGCACTACCGGATCCCCTACACCGGCCCCGACGCGACCGGGCTCGGCAAGCCGCTCAAGTCGATCCTCCATCCCGTCCGCTCGCGCATCCCCATCTATCTCGCGGCGATCGGGCCGCGCAACATCTCCCTGGCCGCGGAGCTCGCCGACGGGTGGCTGCCGCTGTTCTACTCGCCCGAGCGCGCGGACGTCTTCGCCGACGACCTGCGCTCGGGGTTCGAAGCCGCCGGTCGCGCGCGGGAGGAACTGCATGTCGCCGCGCTCGTGCAGGTCGCGGCGGGCGAGGATGTGCAGGCCTGCCGTGATGCTCTGCGCCCCACGATGGCGCTCTATCTGGGTGGCATGGGCCCGCGCGAGCAGAACTTCTATCACGACCTCGCGTGCCGCTACGGCTACGAAGCGGCGGCAGACCGCGTGCAGGAGCTGTATCTCGACGGCCACCGCGACGAGGCGACCGCCGCCGTGCCCGACGAGCTGATCGACGAGCTCTGCCTGGTCGGACCGCTCCCCCGCATCCGGGAGCGATTGGAGGCGTGGAAGGCGTCAGACGTCGACACGCTCATCCTCGGCACGACGCAGCCCGAGGTGCTGGAGACCATCTGCGACGCGCTCTAGACGGTCTGTCCGTCCTTGTCGATGAGGCGGATCTCGGCGTCGATGGAGTCGGCGAAATCCTCCCAGGTGTTGTGCTGGACCTTGTCGAGCAGGCTGGACTCCCGCACCGATGCGGGCAGGATCACAAGATCCGGCTGGTAGCGCTCGACGGTGCGTTGCAGCGCCTCGACGCCGCTGCCTTGGCCCAGGTGCGCCTCGATCTCTATGCCCCGCTGCTGCGCCTCACGCAGTTGCTCCGCGAGATAGCCGCGGCCCAGGCTATCCAGCGTTTCGGCGTCCAGGCGGCTGGACGCGCTGACGGCGTCCTCCTCGTCGGACCATGGGCCGACCGGATAGGGATCGGTCATGGACGACTCGCTCGTGCGGTCGTACAGCACCACCTGGGCGCCGTCGCGCTCAGCTTGGTCCACTCCGGCGGCACGCGCGGGCGCGTAGCTGTTGTCCGAGCCGTCGTCGGTGGCCACGAGGTACAGCGGCTGCTCTCCTGCGCTCACATTCCCTGCTTTCTGTTGCGACGCTGTCCCCTCTGATTCGCGCCCGATTCTTCCCCCTTTTCTCGTGCTCACAACATGCCGGGGCGCTCCTTCCGAGTCAGGGTGTTGAATGGGACTCCCTGCAATCCCCACACGAGGAGACAACGCAATGCATCGTCCCCGTTCGACCGATGTGACCGAAGGTCCCCAGCGCGCGCCGGCGCGCGCCATGCTGCGAGCCATCGGGATGACCGACGCGGACTTCTCCAAGCCGCAGGTCGGCGTGGTCTCCTCCTGGAACGAGGTGACGCCCTGCAACCTGCCCCTCGCCCGGCTCGCCCGGCTGGCGAAGGAGGGGGTGCGGGAGGAGGGCGGCTTCCCCATCGAGTTCACGACCATCGCTGTCTCGGACGGCATCGCGATGGGACACGAGGGCATGCGCGCGTCGCTCGTCTCGCGGGAGGTGATCGCCGATTCCGTCGAGACGGTGATGCACGCCGAGCGCCTCGACGCGATGGTCACGTTCGCCGGCTGCGACAAGTCGCTGCCTGGCATGGTCATGGCCGCGGCCCGGCTCGACCTGCCCAGCGTCTTCTGCTACGGCGGCACGATCCTTCCCGGTCACTACCAGGGCCGCGACATCGACATCAAGGACGTCTTCGAGGCGGTCGGCGCCCACGCGGCCGGCACGATCGACGACCGTGAGCTGGGCGAGATCGAGGCGGCGGCCTGCCCGACCGAGGGCTCCTGCGGTGGCATGTACACCGCGAACACGATGGCCTCGGCCGTCGAGGCACTGGGGATGAGCCTGCCCGGGTCCGCCTCACCACCCGCGGTCGACGACCGCCGTGCCGAGCTGGCGCGCGCGTCGGGCGCCGCCGTGCTCGGGCTGCTGGAGACCGACCTGCGGCCCCGGCGCATCATCACGCGCGCGTCGTTGGAGAACGCGATCGCGGTCGTCATGGCGGTCGGCGGGTCGACGAACGCCGTGCTGCACCTGCTCGCGATCGCGCGCGAGGCGCACGTTGAGCTCACGCTCGACGACTTCGACCGGATCGGCCGGAGGGTCCCGCACATCGTCGACTCCCGACCGCACGGGCGCTTCGTCATGAGCCACATCGACGAGGTCGGCGGCATCGCGGTCGTCATGCGCGCGCTGCTCGACGCCGATCTGTTGCACGGCGACTGCCTGACGGTCACCGGACGCACGCTGGCCGAGAACCTGGCGAAGGTGGACGCCGCGCCGGACGGCGAGGTCATCCGCCCGCTGGACCGTCCCATCCACGCCGACGGCGGCCTCGCGGTGCTGCGCGGCTCGCTGGCGCCCGACGGCGCGATCGTCAAGATCGCCGGCATCGACGTCGGGGCGGGCGGGGAAGAGTCGGGGGGGCGCTTCGAGGGCACCGCACGGGTCTTCGACGGCGAGGCCGACGCGATGGCCTTCGTCCTCGACGGCAAGTTGCAGGCCGGTGACGTGATGATCATCCGCTACGAGGGTCCGAAGGGTGGCCCGGGCATGCGCGAGATGCTGGCGGTGACCGCCGCGGTGAAGGGCGTCGGCCACGGGTCCGACGTCGCGCTCGTCACCGATGGGCGGTTCTCCGGGGCGACCCACGGCCTCTGCGTGGGCCATGTCGCGCCGGAGGCGAGCGAGGGCGGTCCGATCGCGCTGGTCGTCGACGGTGATGCCGTCGCGCTGGACCTTCCGGGCCGGCGTCTCGACCTGCTCGTCGAACCCGACGAGCTCGAGCGCCGCCGCGCGGAGCTGAAGCACCCCGAGCCGCGCTACACCACCGGGGTGCTGGCCAAGTACGCCAAGCTGGTTTCGGGCGCCGAGCACGGCGCGGTCACCGGGTGAGGCTGGGCACTTGAACGGCGTGAAAGAGAGAGGCCACCGGCCGCTCGTCGAGGGGGTGGTGACGAACAGCCGGTGGCGCGGCGCCACAATGGGTGCCGCAAGATGTGCTTCTCTGAACCGCCAGAGGGACTTGCGGACCAGCTTAGCGCACGGTCGCCTGCTGCGGTAGCCCTGGAGCAAAGATCAACTCAACTGATGACGGCGGGCCTCCTCAGCCGGCGACGATGTCCCCCGTCGGGTCGGTGACCACCACGCCCCTGCGCTCCAGGTAGGCGCGCCCGCGGGCGAGCGCGTCTTCATCACCGCTGCACTCCAGCAGCATCCAGCCCACCTCGACGTCGACGTCAGCCCGGCGGACGTTGACGACGAGACCGTGGTCGCTCACCAGCCGGTAGACGATCGGCTGCTGCACAAGCTCCTCGGGGAAGGTGAGGTGCCATCGGGCTGTCGCCACGATCAACCGCCGGCGACGGCGGGGATGATCGAGACGACCGAGCCGTCGGGCACCGAAGTCTGAAGCCCCTGCTGGAAGCGCACGTCCTCGTCGTCGACGAAGACGTTCACGAAGCGCCGCAGCCCGCCGTCGTCGGCCAGCAGGCGCTCGGCGATGCCGGGGTGCTGGCGCTCAAGGTCGGAGACCACGTCACCGAGGGTTCCGCCCTCGGTGGTCACGGTGGACTCACCGTTGGTCGCGCTGCGCAGGGGGGTGGGGATGCGGACGGTGGCGCTCACGAGTGCTCCTTCGCGATCGGGATGGTCTGTCGGCAAGGTCGTTGCGAGATCGTTGCGGCTCAACCGCTCTCGTGGCGCAGGTCGAACGCGGCCTCGAAGTCGTCCAACCCCGCGGTGATCTCCACGGTCGGTCGGGCGTGGTCCGCGACGGCGTCGATGGTCTTCAGCCCGAGACCGCTGATCACCGCGACGGTGCGCTCGTCCGGTTCGATCCGGCCCTGCGCGACGAGCTTGCGCAGCACCGCGACGGTGACGCCGCCCGCCGTCTCGGCGAAGATGCCCTCAGTGCGGGCGAGCAGGCCGATGGCGTCCACCAGCTCGTCATCGCTCACGTCCTCCATCCAACCGCCGGTGCGGCGCACGGCGTCCAGCGCGTAGTACCCGTCGGCGGGGTTGCCGATGGCCAGGGACTTCGCCACCGTGTCAGGGCGGACCGGCTTCACGAAGCCCGTCCCGTCCTTCAGCGCTGTGGCGATGGGCGCGCAACCCGAGGGCTGGGCCCCGGAGATGCGCCACGGGGCGTCCGCGACGAGCTCGAGCTTCGTGAGCTCGCTGAACGCCTTGTCGATCTTGACGAGCATCGAACCCGAGGCCATCGGCGCCACGACGTGGTCGGGCAGGGCCCAATCGAGCTGCTCGGCGATCTCGAAGCCGATGCTCTTCGAGCCCTCCGCGTAGTAGGGCCGCACGTTCACGTTCACGAACGCCCAGCCGTACTCGCCGGCGACCTCTGCGCAGAGCCGGTTCACGTCGTCGTAGGTGCCCTTCACGGCGACGAGGTTCGGCGCGTAGACCGCGCTGGCGACGATCTTGGGATGCTCCAGGTCGGAAGGGATGAACACGTACGCGCGCATACCGGCGACGGCTGCGTGGGCGGCCACCGAGTTCGCCAGGTTGCCGGTCGAGGCGCACGCGGCAGTGTCGAAGCCCAGCGCGCGCGCCGCCGTCAGCGCGACCGAGGTCACCCGGTCCTTGAACGAGTTGGTGGGGTTGGCGGTGTCGTTCTTCAACCACAGATCGCGCAGGCCGAGCGCCTCCCCCAGACGAGGTGCCCGCCGCAACGGCGTGAAGCCGCCGCCCAGATCCACCCGGTCAGACAGGCCGCTGTCGGGCAGGACCGGGAGCAGGTCGGCGTAGCGCCACAGGCTCGGCGGCCCGGCGGCGATGCGCTCGCGGGTGACCTTGCCCCCCATGGCGTCGTAGTCGTACACCACCTCGAGCGGGCCAAAGCAGAACTCGCAGACGTGCATCGCCACGGGGTCGTAGCCGCGGCCGCACTCGCGGCATTGCAGACCAGTGACGTAGCTGACGGGACTGGCGTCGCTCACGGGATCCTCGCTCCTCCTCGGGGGCGGCGCACACGCGTCGCCCTTCTTGTCGCGGGAGGATGCTGGTCGTGGCCGGCCATCTTCCCCCCGCAGGGGCCGGAGGTCGCACCTCTCGCGCTGGCGTGCGCGCGGTTGCGGCGGCGTCGACGGGCCGGATCCCTCGACCGCTCTGGATGGCAGTGCTGCTCGGGCCGCTACGTTGACACTTCGGCGATCGCGGCGCAACTTCGGGTACGGACTCGGCGGATCGTGAGCACCGAGTGGTCAGCGGTCGGCGTCCGCGGTGCGGGGCTCCAAGGTCAGCTCCTGCAGCGAGGAGGCGTCCTCGGGCGTGTCGTCCCCGCTCCAGGGCACCCTCGTCTGCCACGTATGGCCGGCCAGCACGTTCACCGCGGCGACGCCCGGCACCGCGACAATCAAGCCGAAAATGCCGTAGAGCGACCCGCCGACGACGAGGGCGAGCAGGACGATCAGCGGGTGCAGCCGCACGGTCCGCCCCATCACCAGTGGGCTCACGATGTGGTTGTCGAGCTGCTGCACGACCACCATCACCAAGACCACCAGCAGTGCCTGCGCGGGTCCTTCGGTGAGCAGAGCGATGGTGACGCCGATCAGGCCGGCGACCAGCGGACCGAGCAGCGGAATGAGATTCGTGACCCCGGCGAGGAGGCCGACCACGAGCCAGAAGCTGAGGCCCACGAGACCCAGGCCGAGCGAGCTTGCGACGCCCACGAAAAGGGCGACAAGCAGCTGCCCGCGCACGTAGCCACCGACGACGCCGGAGAGCTGCTCGCCGACCGTACGGACCTCTCCCCGGTAGGAGGGCGGGACCAGCCGTGCGGACCAGTCGCGGAGTCGCGGAAGATCGACCAACAGGTAGAAGGCGATAACAGGACCGAGGACGAAGATGACGACGAGGTGCAGCGCACCCGTGGCGACCCCGGAGATCCCGCCGAGCAGCGCGAGCAGCGTGGTCAGGCTGCGCTCGTCGCCGAACACCTGCTGCACCTGCTCGCCGATGGCCTCCGCCGTGAGCTTGTCACCGGGAAGGTTCACGCCGATCGAGCGGGCCACGTTCGTGACCGAGCGGGCCAGCTCCGAACCCAGCCGGGGCGCTTCGGCAGCGAACGCCGAGAACTGAGCGACCAGCAGGGGCGCGAGCAGCGTCAGGAACAGCCCCACGGCGAGGAGTAATCCCATGTAGCCCAGCGCCGTCGCGGCCAAACGGCTCCACCCCTTGCGCTCGAGCCCGCTCACGAGCGGGTTGAGCAGGTAGGTCACGATGAGCGCCAGCAGCAGCGGGGGCACGATGACGGCCAGCGGCTCAGCGAGCACGCGGTACGCGACGTACGCCAACGCCGTCGCGCCCACCGCGATCCACACGCGGTATGCGGCGCGCCGCAGTCCGTCCGTCGATCGAGCCGCCATCAGGCCCTCATGGTACGCGTACGGCGGGCGGAAGCGTCCGAGGGATTCCCCGGACGCTCCTGGGGGTGTCTCACCGGCGCCAGTCGGCGCCGACGACGACGTGCAGGTCGACCTGCTGTGAAAGCGAGTCGTTCGTGCCGACCTCGCTGAACCGGGGATCGCGGGTCGAGAGCGCGAGCGCGTCAGGGCGGTGACCCTTGGAGTGGAAGACGGTCGTGTTCTTGTACTCCCTGACCGAGGGGTTGACGGCGGCAATCTGATAGCCGAGGTCCTGCAGCACCCCGACGACCTGCTCGGTGACCGCGGGGTCACCCACGCTGTCCAACACCTGCACGCTCGTCTCGTCGGGAGCCTGGGCGTTCACGGGCGGGGGCGGCAGGTCTTGTCTTTGCGGCCGCTGCCGCGGTCGAGCCGTCGCGCCTGCCGGCTTGTTTGGCGCCTGGCCCTTGGCCGGCGCGGTCGTGGACTCGGCCAGGACCTGCTCGGCCGTGCTCGCGCGCTCCGGTCCGTTCAGCGCGTACGAGGCCACCACCCCGACGCCGATCACCATGGCCAGGGCGATCATTCCGACCCGCACCGAGGCGCGGCTGAGCGAGCGGTAGAAGGAGCGGGAGTCCGGATGCGCGTGGCGCCCCATGAGAAGCTCCTTCGACGGTTCGGGTGCGGCCGGCGGGCGATCGCACGTTCGGCGGTCGGGACTGCCCGCAGGGTAGGCAGCCGGCCGCGCCGACTCAAGCACCCGCGACGGCTTGCGGGCCGGTCCGCCGTCCTGCAGAGTCAGGCTCTCTTCGACACGAACGCCACGGAAAGAAGCGCATGAGCGATCGCACCCGCATCCTGCTCGATGAAGACCGCCTGCCGGAGGCCTGGTACAACATCGTCGCGGACCTGCCCGAGCCGCCGCCTCCGCCGCTGCATCCGGGGACGCACCAGCCGGTCGGCCCCGACGATCTGGCGCCCCTCTTCCCCGCCGCGCTCATCGCGCAGGAGGTGACCGGCGAGCGCTACGTGCCGATCCCCGAGCCCGTGCGCGATGTCTATCGGCTCTGGAGGCCTACCCCTCTGCAGCGCGCCCGACGGCTCGAGCGCGCGCTCGGCACGCCGGCCCGGATCTACTACAAGTACGAGGGCACGAGCCCCTCGGGCTCCCACAAGCCGAACACCTCGGTGCCGCAGGCCTACTACAACGCCGAGGAGGGAGTACGCAAGCTCACGACCGAGACGGGCGCCGGGCAGTGGGGCAGCGCGCTCGCGTTCGCCTGCGCGCTCTACGACCTGGAGTGCGAGGTCTGGCAGGTGCGCGCCTCGTACGACGGCAAGCCGTACCGCCGCTCGATGATGCGCACGTTCGGGGCGACGGTGCACCCCAGCCCCTCCGATCTCACCGAGGCAGGGCGCAAGATCCTTGCCGACGACCCCGACACGCCCGGAAGTCTCGGCATCGCGATCAGCGAGGCGGTGGAGATGGCCGCCTCGGCCTCCGACACCCGCTACTCGCTCGGCAGCGTGCTGAACCACGTGTTGATGCACCAGACCGTGATCGGCGAGGAGGCCCTGGAACAGCTCGCGCTCGCAGGGGAGACGCCGGATCTCGTGATCGGCTGCACCGGTGGCGGCTCCAACTTCGGCGGGCTCACCTTCCCGATGATCCGCGAGAAGCTGGCGGGTCGGATGAGCCCGCGCATTCTCGCGGTCGAGCCAACGGCGTGCCCGTCGCTGACGCGCGGCCGCTACGCCTACGACTACGGCGACACGGCCGGCATGACGCCGCTGCTGAAGATGCACACCCTCGGTCACGACTTCATCCCCGATCCCATCCACGCCGGTGGTTTGCGCTACCACGGCATGGCGCCGTTGATGAGCCACGTCTACGAGCTCGGGCTGGTCGAGGCCGAGGCGATCAACCAGATCGCCTGCTTCGAGGCCGGCGTGCTGTTCGCGCGCACCGAGGGGATCGTGCCGGCGCCCGAGCCGACCCACGCCCTGGCCGCCGCGATCGCCGAAGCCCGCCGCTGCGCCGAGACCGGTGAG
Source organism: Euzebyales bacterium (assembly GCA_038233095.1). Classification (GTDB taxonomy): domain Bacteria; phylum Actinomycetota; class Nitriliruptoria; order Euzebyales; family Egibacteraceae; genus JBBSMR01. The sequence goes on along the minus strand of JBBSMR010000005.1, from coordinate 1,122 downwards.
GAGAAGGTCATCGTGACCGCGCTGTGCGGGCACGGCCACTTCGACATGGCGGCCTACGACAAGTTCCTCGACGGAGAGCTCACCGACTACGACTACCCGACCGAGGCCGTCGACCGCGCGCTCACGCGCCTGCCCGATCTGGGACTGTAGCCGCTGATGTGGTGAAAGGTGTCGAAGCCCTCCACCAATCGACATGCTGTGGTACCGTTACGTCATGTCCTCCACATGTGGCGGCGAGACGCCGACGGCCGTCATCAAGGTAGACGCTCAGCACCGCGTCGTGCTGCCTCGGGCCATCCGCGAATCGGCCATTGTCGGTGCTGGCGATGAGCTCATCGCGTTCGCGGACGGGCGTGGGCGCATCGTGCTCGCCACCAAGGATGCCGTGAAGAGCGAGCTGCGTGCCATGTTCGCCGCCGGCCGAAGGGACTGGCCGTCCGACGAGGACTCGACCGCTCGAGTGCGCCGGATGCGGGATCAGGACGCGCTCGCAGAAGCCGAGAGGGAGTCTCAGCGCGTGACCGACGATCGCTCCCTGCGAGGGCACGCTGAATGAGGCATGTGCTTGACGCGAGCGCGCTCCTCGCATGGTTCGACAACGAACCGGACGCGGATGCCGTCGAAGCTGCGTTCGTCGACTCGGTCGTCTCGACGGTCACTCTCGGTGAGGTCTTCCGCATCAGCCCCGGTCTGCAGCCTGACGAGACGGCCTCCCGTCTGCGAGCGCTGGGGGTCGACATCCGGCCGCTCGACGTGACGCTCGCCTGGCACCAGGCGCAGGTGCCGAACCAGGTCGACTACCGGCGAGACGACGGCGTGACGCGGAAGCACCGGCTTGGCTGGGGTGATCGCGTGGTTGCCGCTCTCGCTCTCCTGGAGGGCGTGTCGGTGCTGACAAGCGATCGTACCCTTGCGGCCCTCGGCGACCCGTACCGGTTCGAGTTGTTCCGCTGAGCTTGGGTGAGCACGCGTGTCCACCGGCTTGGAGCCGGTGCCACCGCTACGCTGAAGACCTCGCCGGGATAGCTCAGCTGGTCAGAGCAGCGCTCTTGTAAAGCGAAGGTCGGGGGTTCGAATCCCCCTCCCGGCTCACCCCGTCTGACCTGCGGCTTTGCCGTTTCG
>JBBSMR010000004.1:0-89946 GCA_038233095.1 Euzebyales bacterium | reverse complement strand
TCGAGAAAGCCCGCCTCGGCGAGTGAGGCCAGCGTGCGGTACACCGTCGTGAGACCGACAGGCTCGCCGTCGGCGCGCAGCTCTGCGTGCAGCTCTTGTGCGGTGACGGCTTCGGGCCGGTCGTGGAGGGCTTCGAGCACGTTGGTGCGCTGGCGGGTCGCCCTCAACCCGGCCTCGCGCAGCGCGTCCGTGTTCACGGGCCCCATGATGGTCTCGCCTGCGCACGCGCGCCTTGTACGGCGGCGTGCGCGTGGGGGTGCGCCTCCATCGGCTCGAGCCTGCCGCCGTAGGTGGCGAGCAGATTCTCGGTGGTGATCACTTCGGTGGGCGCCCCGTGCGCCACGAGGCGACCCGCCATCAGCACGACCCCGTCGGCGCGCTCCGCCTCCCGCAGGTCATGGGTCGCGAGCACCACGGTGCCGCCGGCGTGACGGAACTCCTCGATCACGCCTGCGATCCGCTCGGCGCTGGGCAGGTCAAGACCTGTGAGCGGTTCATCGAGCAGGAGCAGCTCGGCCTGCTGTGCCAGCCCTTGGGCGACCAGCACCCGCTGGCGTTCACCGCCCGACAGATCCCGCAGATGCCGTTCGGCCAGGTGGTCGATCACCAACCGCTCCAGCGCCTCGTCGACGATGCGACGATCGAGCCGCGTGAGCCTGCGGTAGTGCCCGCGCACCGCGAAGCGCCCCATCGTGACGACCTCCCGCACCGTCACGGGCAGGAAGCTGTCCGCGGGCGTGGACTGCAGCACGTAGGCCAGGCGTGTCGAGAGGCTGCGGGCACCGGGCCGCTCGCCGAGGACCGTGAGCCGGCCAGCGGTCATCCCCACCAGCCCGGCGATGGCCGACAGCAGGGTCGACTTGCCTGAGCCGTTCGGACCGACGAGCGCGGTCACGCTCCCGGTCGCGAAGGAGAAGTTCCACGCGTCGAGAACGCTCTGGCCGCCGTACGCCACGGTCAACCCGCGGCCGGTGACCGCCGCGTCCATCGTCTCGCCTGCCATGGATCCTACCTGAACATGATTGCCAATTTCTGCTGTGCGCTGTACAGTCTACAGCGATAATCATTTTCGTCTAGCGGTCACTGCCCCACCCCGCCAAGCGCCGCAAGGGAGGCCTGATGCTGACCGTTCACGTCCGCTCGGCGCGTCGGCCCGGTCCGCGCGGTCTGGCGCCGCGGGTCCTGCTCGTCGGGCTGGTGCTCCTCGGGCTCGGCGCGTGCGGCGCACCGTCCGCCTCGAGCGCGAGCAGCGGCGCGGAAGCGCCCACCGTCGTCGCGACCACGACCATCCTCGGCGACGTCACGCGCCAGGTGGTGGGCGACGCGGCCGAGGTCGTCACGCTCATGCCGGTCGGGACCGATCCGCACGCCTATCAGCCGTCCGCCCAGGAGCTCGAGCGGCTCCTCTCCGCCGAGCTCATCGTCAGCAATGGTGGGAACCTGGAGGAGAGCCTGACAAACGCGCTGAACGAGGCCCTCCGGAGCGGCGTGACGGTCTTCACCGCCGTGGAGCACGTGGCGACTTTGCCGCTCACCGAGGGCAGCGGCGACCATGCGGCCGACGACGGGGGGGCGGTCGATCCGCACATCTGGATGGATCCGGTGCGGATGGCGCGGGTGACGCGGGCGCTCGGCGCCGAGCTGAGCCGTGTCCTCGACGACCCGGGGTGCTCAGACCGCGCCCAGGACTACGCGCAGCGGCTGGAAGCAGGTCACGAGCGTTTCGCCGAGCGTCTGGCCAGCATCCCCGCCGGCATGAGGACACTCGTGACGAATCACGACTCCTTGGCCTACTTCGCCGACCGCTACGACTTCCAGATCGTCGGGACGGTCATCCCGAGCGTCTCGACCGGAGCGGAGCCGAGCGCGGAGGACCTCGAGCAGCTCGCGGAGACGCTCCGGCGACGGCGCGTGCGGGCGATCTTCACCGACAGCACCGCGCCGCAGCGCCTGGCGCAGACGCTCATCGCTGAGGCGGAGATGCGCGCGGATGTCGTGCCGCTGTTCACCGGTTCGCTGGGCGCGGACGGTTCGGGCGCCGCCACCTACCTTGCGCTGCTTGAGACCGATGTCGCGCGGATCGCCGCAGCTTTGGACGCCGACACCGACGCGGGTGGATCGTGACCGAGGTCCTGCTCGATCCGTTCACGGCGGGCTTCATGCAGCGGGCGCTGATCGGCGGGGTGCTCGCGGCCGTGACGTGCTCGGTGGTGGGGACGTGGGTGGTGTTGCGCGGGCTCTCCTTCATGGGCGACGCGCTCGCGCACGGTGTGCTGCCCGGCATCGCCGCCGCGTCGGTCTTCGCAGGCGGCGGCGAGCTCGCCACGACGCTCGGTGCGGCCGCCGCGGCCGCGGTCGTCATCGCCGGCGTCAGCGCGGTGCAGCGGCGCGCCCCGCTGCCCGAGGACGCCGGTATCGGGCTGCTCTTCATCGGCATGCTCGGGTTGGGGGTGATCATCATCTCCCGGGGCTCGGCGAACGCCTACTTCGGTGACCTGCTGAACGTGCTGTTCGGCGCTCCGCTCGGGATCCCGCCGGGAGCGCTCGTCGTGCAGGCGGTCGCGGCCGTCGTGGCGGTGCTGGGCGTCGCGGTCGGCTACCGGGCGCTGCTCGCGCTCAGCGTCGACGAGCGCAAGGCACAGCTGCTCGGACTCCGGCCGGGGCTCACGCGCATCGGCTTGCTCGCGCTCATCGCCGTCGCGGTCATCAGCTCCTACCGCACGGTCGGCAACCTGCTCGTGTTCGGTCTGCTCATCGCACCCCCAGCGACGGCCAGCCTGCTCGTGCGCCGCGTGCCCGCCATGATGGGCGCGGCGGTCGGGCTGGGCATGACCAGCGTGTACGTGGGGTTGCTGCTGAGCTATCACTTCGACCTGGCCGCCGGGGCGGCCATGGCCACCACGGCGACCGCCACCTTCTTCGTCGTCCTGGCCGTGACTGAGACCGTGGCCAGCGTAGGTGCGCGGCGCAGGGCGCGGCACGAGGCCGCCCGACGCGCGGCGGCGTAGGGCGGGTCGGCGCGACCGGCGTCGCCGTGCCACTCTGGTGCTCCACTTCCATGTGAGGCACGGCGTGGGCCATGACGGTTTCCAGCGCGAGCGATGGGACGAGATGAGCGAGCAGCATGGCGGTCCGCCGCCGTCGCGCGAGCCCGTCGCCGGTGCCCGCTCCCACGAAGGCTGGACGCGGCCGGTCCGCAGCCTGCCCCCACCGCCGAGCGCGCGCGTGCGGCCTCCGGTGTTGCACTACCCGCCGATTCCTTCCGGACCGCCGCCGCCGCGCCCGCGCATGGGCTGGCGTGCGGCTCTGCTCGGCTTGGTCACGGGAGTGATCGGTGCGCTCGTGGGCGGCGGCATGGTCGCGGCGGTTGCAGAGCCCGAGACGCTCGATGTGAGCGTTCCCGTACCGGTTCGGGCCGCATCGGCGCCGCCGCCGGCCCGCGAGCTCCCAGCGCCCAGGGATGGTGATCTCGACCGGGTCGCCACCGTGGCGGAGGCGGTGCTGCCCTCGGTCGTGCGCATCGATGTCACGACTGGCGGCTCGTTCGGACTGGGCGAGGGCAACGGCTCCGGGGTGATCTACGGCGCCGACGGGCATATCGTGACGAACAATCACGTGGTCGCCGAGGCGGACCAGCTGGAGGTCGTCTTCGCCGACGGGGTGCGCAAGCGCGGCGAGGTGGTCGGCACAGACGAGCTGAACGACCTCGCGGTCATCAAGGTCGACCGGTCCGGGCTGCCGGCCATCGTGGTGGGTCGATCGTCGCGGGTCGCCGTGGGAGAGCTCGCGATCGCCGTCGGCAGTCCCTTCGGGCTGGAGGGCACGGTCACCGCCGGTGTGGTGAGCGCGCTGAACCGGGGTCTGGAGGTGAGCGCGCCGTCCGGCGGCCGGCTCTACCTGCCGAGCGTCATCCAGACCGACGCGCCGATCAACCCCGGCAACTCAGGAGGGGCGCTGGTCAACGGCCAGGGCGAGCTCATCGGCATCAATTCGGCGATCCTGACCGCCGGACAGCCGGCGAACGCCGGTGTCGGGTTCGCCATCCCCTCAGAGACCATGGTGGACATCGCCGAGAAGCTCATCGCCGATGGCGAGGTCCACCACGCCTTCCTCGGCGTCTCCGGCGTGACCGTCGAGGGCCAGCAGGCCGAGCGTCTCGGCATCGACGGCGGCGCTCAGCTCGAGACGGTGCAGCCCGGCACGCCGGCGGCCGAAGCCGGTCTCCGCGAAGGCGATGTGGTCGTCGCGGCCGGGGGCGAGCCGGTGGCCACGATGGAGAGCCTGATGATCGAGATCCGCGCCCACGAGGTTGGCGAGGAGCTCACCATCGACTACCTTCGCGGCGACGAGCGCGCACGCGTCACCGTCACATTGGTGGAGCGTCCGCAGGACGGCTGAGCGTCCATTTCGGAGGTGCGATGAACCTGCAGATTGGAGAGATGGCCTTTCTGGGCATGCTCGCGCTGCTCATCTTCGGTCCGGAACGCCTTCCGGGCATGGCCCGCAACCTAGGGCGGATGGTCGCGCGCTTCCGCAGCGAGGCGAGCGGTGCGCTGGACGAGTTGAAGCAGACCGCCGAGCTCGACGATCTGCGCGGAGCCGTCAACGAGCTGCGCGGTCAGACACAGGGCCTCCGGCAGGCGGTCACGCTGGCGGCGCCACAGGCGGCCGCCGCGGCGGCTGTTGAGACGCCCGTCGCCACGCGGGAGAACGGCCACGGGCCGGCGCTCCGTCCCGGCGAGACAGCGCCCTTCGATCCCGACGCCACCTGATGTCCATGGTCATCAAGGTCATCAAGGTCATCAAGGTCATCAAGGTCATCGCGAAGCGGTGTCGGTGAGCGACGTCGCGCAGCGCTCATGGGTGGACGTCGCGGCGCTTGGAGCCTCTTTGCTGTCAGGCTCCTGGTACGCGCTGCGGCGGCCGCTGCTCCAGCGCGCCGACGTGCGGGCGGGAGACGCCCTGCGCTTGGCCGGCTCGCCTGTGCTGGATCGGGCGGTCGTCGCCACGACCGATCTGGGCTCGGTGTACGCGGTCGCGGGCATCGCCGCGACCCTGCTGGCCTCCCGGCAGCCGGGCGCCGCCGCCGACGTCGCCGGCACAGGCCTCGCCGCCTGGTTCCTCGCGCAGGGCGGCAAGACGCGTGTGCGCAGGGAGCGCCCCTACGAGGCCCACGGCGTGCGCCGGCTGATCCACCCACCGACGGGCTCGTCCTATCCCTCAGGACACGCGGCCGTAGCCGCGGCCACGATGACCGTCCTCGCCGACCGGGTCCGACCGAGCCGCAAGATGGCGTTCAAGCTGCTCGGCGGCTACGTCGCCGCCAGCCGGGTCTACGTCGGGGTGCATTACCCGAGTGACGTGCTCGGAGGGGCGGGTCTGGGCATCGTGCTCGGCGCGCTCGCGCGCGGCCCCGTCAATGGGGCGGTGAGCCAACGCTTCTCCGGTTGACCCCTGCCGGCCGGCGAGGACCCTGGGTGGCCCACAGCGCGACCCGCCAAACCGCTTCGAGCATGATCCCGCGACTGATCTTGCTTGCGCCCGCTGAGCGCTCCACGAAGGTGATGGGAACCTCGACGATGCGCCAGCCCGCGCGCCACGCGCGCAGCGCGAGCTCCAGCTGGAACGCGTAGCCCTCGCTGGTGACGGACGCCAGATCCAGATCCAGGAGGACGTCGCGACGGTAGGCGCGGAAGCCCGAGGTCGCGTCAGCGATCGGCATGGCCGTAAGGGCGTGGACATAGCGATTGCCGGCCTGGCTGAGCAGGCGGCGCCGTGTCGGCCAGTTCTCCACTCGTCCGGAATGCACGTAGCGTGACCCGAGGACCACGTCGGCGCCCTTCAGCGCGCGCAGCAGCCGTGGCAGGTCCGCCGGATCGTGGGAGAGATCGGCGTCCATCTCGCAGAACGCCCCGTAGCCGCGCGCCAACCCCCAGGCGAACCCCGCTCGATACGCTCCTCCCAGGCCCTGCTTGGCCTTCCGGTGCAGGACGTGCGACCGTGCATGACAGGCGGCCAGGCGATCGGCCAGCGCGCCCGTCCCGTCCGGGGAGGCGTCGTCCACGACCAGCAGCTCCAGGCGCTCATCGGCCGCCAGCGCGCGCTCGACGACCGTCGGCAGCGTCTCCACCTCGTTGTACGTCGGCACGACCACGAGGGCGCGCAGATCAGAGAGCTCGGAGGGCATGGTGCTTCCATCCAGGGAGCGGGAGTCTTGGGCGGGCGGCATCGTAGCCGCCCGGGCTCCCCGCACCGCGCTCGCTGCGCCGTGTGTCCTGCATCGTGTTCTCGGCTGGTGGGGCTACGCTCGCCGCATCCCATGGTGCGGCGGGAGGAGGGTTGCGTGGGGTCAGGGGGTGTCTCGGCGCCGCGCGCCGGCGCGCGCCGGCGCCTCGCGGTCGGCGTGCTGGTTCTCGTGCAGGCCGGGATGCTGCTCACGGGCTGTCGGCTCGACGCGCAGCTCGCCATCGACGTCGAACGCTCCGGCGGCGGCACGCTGCGCCTTGTGCTGGCGGCCGACGCGAACCTGGTACGCCGCCTGCGCGCCGCCGACACCGACCCGCTCGGCCAGCTCGCCCGCACGGTCCGCCAGCAGGAGGGCTGGCAGGTCACCCGCCGCGCCACACCCGACGGCGGCAGCCGTGTCACCCTTCGGACAAGCTTCGCCGACGTCGAAGACCTCACCCGTCTCACCGAGGAGTTGAGCGCGGCGGTGAACGGCCCGGAGTTGGCGGTACTCGAACCCTTCGGGCTGGACATCGAGGGACGGACGCTGACGCTGCGGGGACGCGCCTTGCTGCAACCGGGGCCGGCGGTCCGCGACTACGGGCTGACTCCGGCTGAGGCGGTCGCACTCCTCGTGAACCGGGAGGCGGTCTCCTACACGGTGCGGGTGCGCATGCCGGGCACCGTCGAGCTGACCGACGGGGCGGTCACGCCCGCCGGCGCGGTGCGCTACCGCGTCCCGCCGGGCTCGGCCGTCGATGTGCTGGTCGTGGCGCAGCGCCCGCGTCCCTGGCGGCTCATCGTGCTCGTGCTGACCGCCGTCGTGGCGCTGATCGCTGCGTACGTGCTCCGCCGCCACAGGCGCCGCCCGGCCTGAGGCGCGAGTGCCGTCTCTCGATCCTCCCGCCGACCGTCGCGCTCTCGCGCTCTCGCCACCTCGCGCCTTCGCGCCGGTACCGTCAGAAACGTCCGGGTGCCGTACGCGTCGCGCCGGTACCGCCAGAACCGGCAAGGCACAAACAAGCTGAAACGGCCATTTGACATGGGTGCCGGCTCCTGGAGGCACGTCGGACAACCCCAGGAGCCGTTTCGCAGTTTTCGTACCGTGCCGCTTCTCACGGCACCGTGAGAGTGGTTGAGGAGGCCGGGCGGGTCTGGCGGCCGGGTGGGTGATCAGGCCTCGGCTCGCTCCTCGCGGATGCGGGCCTTCTCGGTGCGGACGTAGTGGGCTTTTGCCTTTGCACGCGCCACGCGCTCGGGCATGCCCTGACCCAGGAACTCCTCGAGCTTCTCCTCGTCCACCTGCGCCTCGACGTGGATCTCGTCCTCACCGTCGTCGCTGGAGGTGCCGGTCGCGGCCTCCGGCGTCGCCTGCTGCGCGGCTGCGGGCGCGGCCGCCGCCGCCTGCTCCGCCTCGGGTGAGCGGAAGCGGGGGGTGAGCTCGACGAGCTCGCAGTGCTGCTTCCAGCGGTCGTAGGCGGCGTCGCCGTCGGGCAGGTTCAACCGGCGCGTCAGCGAGGTCTTGGCCGCCTTCTCCCAACGGTCGTCGTCCTTGGGGACCACCTCGACCTCGCATGTCGCCCGGCAGACCAGGCTGCGCTCGTCCTTGGCCCGGGCGGAGAGCTCCACCGTCTCGGCGCTCGTCAGGCCGGGGATGTTCTGCTCGGTCGGTCCGGTGAAGACGTACACCTTCTCCTGGTCGTACGTGTACCACACCGGCTGGGTGTGCGGCCGGGCGCCCCGGCCGTTCAGGGCCACCGTCACCCATGCGATCGAGCTCTTCTTCATGGCGCTCTTGAAGGTCTCCTCCGCGACGACCGAGAGATCCCCGCCCTCCGCCCCCTCGAAGAAGACCGGCACGGCGCCGACCTCGTCCCCGTCGATGAAGAAGGCCAGTTGGTGCTGGCCCGACTCGGCGATGTGGACGCCTCGCACCGGCGTCGTGAAGCGATCCTCGAACATCTCCCCGCGCAGCTCGATCCGGTCGCGCTGAGAGCGGACGAGGTCGCGACCCGACGCATCGCGCAACGCGAACTGCTCGACGTAGCCGCCCTGCGGCCCCTGGTACTCGCGGACGACCACGAACGGTCGCGCCGCGCCGGGCAGAGCGCCGTCGACGCGCACGACAGGGTCGAGCAAGGTCGGGTCGACGCGGCTGGCTTGGTAGAGCTCGCCGTCGATGGCGAAGGCGTTGTGCAGGTCGGCGCGGGCCATGGCAGAGGTGAGGTCCGTTCGAACGTGATGGGTCGGTGCCAGTCTGGGCTGCCAGTCTGGGCTGCCAGTCTGGGCTGCCAGTCTGGGCTGCGAGTATAGACAGCCGATGTCCTCTCACCCCCGCGCCGAGCTCGCCGTGCCCGAGCTCTCCGTCCCCGTGGTCGCGGGCGGGCTGTGCGTCGGTGTGATCGCGGTCTCGACCTCGGCGCTGCTCGTGCGCCTCGCTGAGGCGCCCGCGCTCGCCATCAGCTTCTGGCGTTGCGCGCTGGGCGCGCTCTGCCTCGCGCCGTTCGCCTGGCGCGCTAAGCGGGGCAGGCCGACGCTGTCACGCTCCGAGCTCGGGCGTCTCGCGCTGTCGGGTGTCGCGCTGGCGTTGCATTTCGCGCTCTGGCTGGCTTCGCTCTCGTTCACCACGGTCGCCTCCTCGGTCACCCTGGTGGCGATGGCGCCACTCTTCGTGGGCATGGGCGCCGCGGTCTTCCTGAACGAGCCGCCGACGGCGCGCACATGGCGGGGGATCATCTTGGCGCTCGTCGGCGCGGTCGCGATCGCGGGCGCCGACCTGGTCGGCGCGCCTCTGGGCGGCCGGGCGCTGCTCGGCGATGCGCTCGCCTTCGGCGGCGCGGCGGCCGTCTCGGGCTACCTGCTGATCGGTCGGTCGGTGCGTCGGCGCCTGCCGGTCGTGGTCTACGGCGCCGTCGTGTACGGGATCGCCGCCGTCGTGCTGTTGGGTGTCTGCCTCGTGACCCGCACGGATCTGGGTCTGGGATCGGGCACTTACGACGCCGGCACCTGGTGGGCGATCGCGGGCATCGTGGTCGGCCCGCAACTACTGGGTCACACACTCTTCAACACGCTGCTCTCCACGGTCACCGCCACGGTCGTCGCCGTCACGGTGCTGGCGGAGCCGGTCGTCGCGAGCCTGCTCGCGTTCGTCGTCCTCGGTGAGCTGCCCCAACCGTTGTTCTGGGTGGGGGCACCGCTCGTGCTCGCGGGCGTGGGCGTCGCCGCCGCGCGCCCGCGCCCCGAGCCGGCGCCGCACTGACATGGCCCCGTCGCGGCGCGCGGGCGTGGCGGGTTAGGCTCCGCCCTGGCCCGCATGACGTCGCAGGAGGCAGATCGATGAGAACCGCGGAGGTGTGGGCGAGGAGCCGGCAGACCGACGTGCGCATGCTGGCCTATGACGGCGCCGGACCGGGAGGACGCGCGGTGGTGGTGCTGCACGGACTGGGCGCCGGCATCGACGTGCTGCGCGAGGTCGTGCCCGGATTCGATCCGTACCGGCGGCTCGCCGAGCAGGGTCTGAACGTGCTCGCGTTGGACTGGCCCGGGCATGGGCGCAGCGGCGGGCGTCGCGGACATCTCACCTACCGACTGGCGATGGAGGCGGCCGCGACGGGCATCGAGCAGGCCCACACCCGTTGGAACGGCCCGGTCGCGCTGCTGGGCAGCGCGCTCGGTGGCGTGCTCGCGTTCTACGTCGCGCTGGAGGAGCCGGGGACGGTCTCCGCGGTCGTCTGCCATGACGTGCTTGACCTGCGCGACGTCCGGCCCCTGTTGCGGCGGGGTCGTCAGCAGATGCTGCTCCCCGCGTTGGCGTGGCTGCAGCGCCGCGTCGGCCTGGAGGGGCTCTCCGGACTGGCGCTGCCCGCGGCGGCCGTCGTCGCGTGGACCGACCAGGCGGGCGATCCCGAGCTGGTCGCGCGGCTGCGGGCCCACCCTCAAGCGGTGCGTCGCTACGACATCGCCAGCCTGGCCTCGCTGCTGCTCACGCCGGAGGAGAAGCCGGCGATCCGGGCACAGAAGGTCCCCACGCTGGTGGCGGTCGGGTCGCGGGACCGCATCCTGGGCGAGACCGACGCGCGCGCGTTCGCCTCACAGCTCGCGTGCGAGCACAAGGTGTGGGTGCTGCCCGGCGGCGGTCACCAGCTCCTCCTGGAGCACCCGTCAGCATTCCTGCCGGAGGTGGCCGACTTCGTCATGGCCCACACCGCGTAAGGTGTTCCCCTGTCAGATGAGCTGATCGAGCACGTCGTGCTCGGTGAGGAACTCCATCAGCAGCTCGACGAGCGGAAGCGCCGACAGTTCGGTGCGGCTCGCCCAGAGGGCCGCGTCCGCGTCGTCGCCGGCGCGCGGCTCGGCGCTCAACGAGCCTTCCGTCGCCGGCACGCGGGCCCAGAAGTCGTGGATCACGAAGTGGGCGCCCTCGACGAACCGCTCGGCGATCCCGCACAAGCCGAGCACCTCCAGCCGCAGGCCGGTCTCTTCCTCGGCCTCGCGTGCGGCCGCGTCGGCGAGCCGCTCGCCGTAGCGCACCCTGCCGCCCGGCAGCGCCCACTGTCCGATCGCCGTGCCGCGCCCACGCTGCACGAGCAGGAGCTGGCCCGCGTTGACGCACACCACACCGGCAGCCAACTGGGGGCGCGGCGCCTTGATCTCCGAGGATGCGGATTCTTCGGACGAATGGTTGACCATCGCGAGCAAGGGTAGTGGAATGCCGGGCGGCGATGAGAGGGCGCGACAGAGAGACGCAGCATCCGAGACGCTCGTTGGGGAGCGCCGCAGCCTGCTGCGTTTAGCAAAGCGATCCGTAGGAGCGGAGACTCGATGATGACAAAGACCCGATTCGGAGCGCTCCTTGGGCTCGCCCTCGGCGCGGTGTGGGCGTTCGGTGGCTTCGACGCGGTCGTGCTGACCGGCGTGCTCTGCGCGCTCGGCGCCGTGATCGGGATGGTGCTCGAGGGGCGCATCGACCTCGCGGAGTACCTCGGCCATCAGCACGACGGCGGCCAGACCCGCCGGCGCTAGCAACGCGGCAGGCCCCATCTCGCACGCACAGCCTTGGATGGAGGAAGGCCCCCACCAGCCCACCCACCAACAGAACGGAGCAGCACGATGACCGATACCACCAGCACCTCCACGTCCAGCGGCGGCTCGGGCGCAGCAGGCGAGAGTTCGCCTGCACAGCGCGGAGCCCGGCTGCAGACCGACCGCGGGGTCACCACCATCGACGACATCGTGGTCGCGAAGGTCGCCGCCCTGGCGGCACGCGAGGTCGATGGCGTCGCCCAGCTCGGCGGCTCCGTCTCGGGCGCGCTCGGCTCCCTCTTCGGTCGGATGCGCGACGAAGGGCATCAGACGACCGGAGTGGGCGTCGAGGTGGGCGAGCGTCAGGCGGCCGTCGACCTCACCATGACGGCGATGTACCCGGCTTCGATCCCGCAGGTCTCCGACTCGGTGCGCCAGAACGTCATCGATCGCGTCGAGTCGCTTACCGGGCTCGAGGTCGTCGAGGTGAACATCGGCGTGATGGATCTCCAGTTCCCGGGCGACGAGAACGACGAGGAGCAGGAGCGTGAGGAGCGCCAGGAGCGCGAGCGCGAGCGCGAGCGGCAGGAGTATCTCCAGCAACCGTCGCGTGTCGAGTAGCCCGGGCGCGTCGCCGGTCCAGCTCGCAGGTCAGGTCGGCGAGCGTGCCCTGGCTCTGACCGGGGTGCTCGAGCTGGATGGCGGGGTGCTCGGCGAGTTCTCCACCTACGGCAACGGGCAGCGGGTGAGGGGGGTGCTCGTGCGCATCGGCGCCGCCCCCCGGGTGACCGTCAGGCTCATCGCGGCGCTGGGAGAGCCGCTGCCCGCGCTCGCTGAACAGCTGCGTGACCGGGTCGAGGACGTGCTGCCCGGTGCGCGCATCGACGTGGCGATCACGGATGTGCGGCGGCAGGCGGCCGAGCGCCCGTCGACAGGTGGGCCCTCATGAGAGTCGTCAACCGCCTGGTGAGCCTGCTGTTCTGGCTGGCCCTGGCCGTCGTCGCGGCGCTCACGGCGATCGAGGTGCTCTTCGGGCTGCTTGATCGGCCCGGTCTGGTCGTGCAGCGCCCAGAGCTGGCCGCGTGGATCGAACGGTCGTCATGGTCGGACACGACCCCGGTGCTGGTCGGCGTGCTCCTCCTGGTGGTCGGCCTGCTGCTCGTGCTCGGCCAGCTTGCTCCCCGCCGGCCGGACGCCTGGCCGGGCCGCAGCGGTCGCGAGGACCGCAGCCTGGCCTATGAACGCCCGGGTCTGCAAAACCATGTCCGGGCGGTCGCGGAGTGTGAGCGCGAGGTCGAGGCGGCCCGCGTCCGGCTGACGAAACGGCGGTTGAAGGTCCGACTGGACGTCATCGACAGCGCGCAGCCGGAACGGGTCAAGGAGGCGGCGCGTGACCGCATCGCCGACGCGTTGCGAGCGCTGCGGGTCGAAGACCCCCCGAGCGTGCGTGTCCAGGCTCGCACCGCTGACCGTCGAGCACGATGATGGACGGCTTCAACCGCGGCTTCCTGCTCGTGCTCGGCCTCGCGCTGATCGCCGCCGCGGTGGCGGTGCTCGGAACGGCTCTCGGCCTTTTCGATGCGCTGGGGCTCCTCTCGCTCGCGCCTCCCGAGAAGCTTCTGGCGGAGACAGGGCGGGCGGCCGCGAGCTGGGACTGGCCACTCTGGACGGCGCTCGTGCTTGGTCTCGTCCTGCTCATGCTGCTGGCGTTCTGGATGGCCGCCCGTCAGCTCGCGCCGCGGCGCCCGCGCCCCCCCTCGGAGGTGACCCTGGAGCGAACCGAGCACGGTGAGACGCGTGTCTCACCGTCGACCCTGGCCGCCGCCGGAGAGCGCGACCTGCAAGCGGCCGCCGGCGTGCTGGGCGCCCGGCTGCGGGTCGTGGAGCTGGGTGGGGTGCCGCTCGTCGACGCCGACATCGAGATGGCCCACCGCACGCCGGTTGACCGGGTGCTGGAGGGCGCCGAAGCGGTGTTCGCGCGTATGGCCAGGACCGTGGGCGCCGACGACGTGCGCGCCGTTCTGCGAGTCCGCCACGTCGACCCCGCTCCCCAAGAGACGCCGCGCCGCGTGCGCTGAGCCCTCCCACCGCCCGATCGGGCGTACAGTACTCGCCGACGCGAGCAGTCGATTGAGAGCGGTGGTGGGCGGCGCATGGAGCTCGGCCTGACCGAGGAGCAGGAGCAGGTTCGCAAGCTCGCGCGCGACTTCTGCGACGAGCAGATCGCGCCTCGGGCTCGCGACCTCGACCGCGCCGAGGCCTTCCCCGACGAGCTGTTGCCCCAGCTCTTCGAGGTGGGCCTTCTGGGAGCGACGGTGCCGGAGCGGTACGGCGGGATGGGGCTGGACTACCTCTCCTACGGGCTGATCGTCGAGGAGCTGGGTCGCACGGATCCCTCGATGCGCTCGCTGGTGAGCGTGAACGTCGGTCTCGTGGCGATGGCGGTGCTGCAGTGGGGGACAGACGAGCAGTGCGAGACCTGGCTGCCCCGGCTGGCCGGCGAGGGACTGGGCGCGTTCGGCCTGACCGAGCCCGAGGCGGGCAGCGACCCGTCGTCGATGACGACGTCCGCGCGTCGTGACGGCGACGCGTGGGTGCTGAACGGCACGAAGATGTTCATCACGAACGGCAGCCGCGGCATCCTCACCATCGTCTTTGCCAAGGCCGTCGACCACGGCGGCCGGTCGGCGATCACCGCCTTCCTCGTGCCGCAGGACGCCGAGGGCTACTCCGCCAGCCCGATCCATGGCAAGCTCGGCCTGCGCGCCGGCGACACAGCCGAGGTGGTGCTGCGCGACGTGCGGGTGCGCGACGCCGACCGGCTCGGCGAGGTGGGTGAGGGGATGAAGATCGCGCTGACCGCGCTCGACTCCGGCCGTTTCTCGCTCGCGGCGGGCGCGACGGGCATCTGTCAGGCGGCGCTCGACGCCTCGTTGCGCTACGCCGACCAGCGTCACCAGTTCGGACGCAAGATCGCCTCGTTCCAGCTCGTGCAGGAGTTGCTCGCCGAGATCTACATCGATGTGCAGGCCGCCAGAGCGCTCACCTGGAAGGTCGCCTGGAAACACGAGCGCGGCGAGCGCCACACGATCGAGTCGAGCGTAGCCAAGACGTTCTGCTCCGAGGCGGCGGTGCGCTGCTCGGAGAAGGCCGTGCAGGTGCACGGCGGCTACGGCTACGTCGATGAGTTCCCGGTCGAGAAGATGCTGCGCGACGCGCGCGTCATGACGCTGTACGAGGGCACGAGCCAGGTGCAGCGCCTGCTGCTCGGCCGGCACCTCACCGGTGAGAACGCCTTCGTATGACCGGCGGCTTCGACCTGCACACCCATTCGACGGCCTCGGACGGCACGGTCGCGCCCGCCGAACTCGCCCCGCTGGCGGCAGCGGCGGGTCTGGACGGGTTCGCGCTCACCGACCACGACGGCTGCTCGGGCTGGGCCGAGGCCGCGGTCGCGGCGACGGCGCACGGCGTCGACTTCATCGGCGGGCTGGAGCTCTCGACGGAGGAGGACGGCTACAGCGTGCATCTGCTCGGCCTGTGGGTGGAGCCCGAGCACGCCGAGCTGCGGGCCGAGTGCGCGCGCCTGCGCACGGAGCGCGATCGCCGCGCCTGGGCGATCGTGGAACGGCTGGCCGAGCTGGGCGTGCCGGTGAGCTACGACGCGGTCACTCGGCGGGCGGGGGGCGCTGGGGTGGGTGGGGCCCCAATAGGCCGGCCGCACATCGCCGCGGAGCTGGTGGCCGTCGGGGCGGTCGAGGATATGCAGTCGGCCTTCGACCGCTATCTCGCTGACGGCGGGCCGGCGTGGGTGCCGAAGCACGCTCTGGCGCCGGAGGACGGCGTGGCGCTGTTGCGCGCTGCCGGCGGGGCGGTGGTGCTCGCCCACCCTGGGCTGAGCGAGAGCCGGCGCGCTGCCCAGATCACGCCGCAGCTCGCCAAGGGCCTCGTGGCCGCCGGCCTCCACGGCGTTGAAGTCGCGCACCCGGGGCACGATGATGCGATGCGCCGACGTTGGGACGACTTCGCTCGTGAGTACGACCTGATCGCGACCGGCGCGAGCGATTTCCACGGTCTCCACAAGGAGACCAGCGTTGGTTGTTGCACGACTGACCCAGACAGCGTGCGCCGTCTCCAGGAGCGCGCGCAAAGGAGGGAGACGCCGTGGTAGGACCCGCGAGACGCCTCACACCGCAACCGCAGCTGGTCGTCACCGGTGATGGACCCCAGATCGGTCAGAACCTGCCGATCGACGGTGACGAGATGGTCGTCGGGAGGCGCGAGGCCAGCGATCTCGTGCTCATGGACCCGCACGTCAGCTCGGCGCATGCCCGTCTCCGGCGCGCGAAGGGGGCCGTGCTGATCGAGGATCTCGGCTCGACCAACGGCACGTTCGTGAACGACGAGCCGCTGGTCGGCTCGCAGGCGCTGCGCCACGGCGACACGGTGCGCTTCGGGACGGTGGAGGCACGCTTCGAGGATCGCGGATCGATGCTCGGCACCGACGACGCCACCGAGGTCATCGAGATGCCGGTCGAGGAGTATCTCACGAAGCCGCTGCTCTCACCCCGGCAGACCGAGGTGCTGGCGTACCTGAAGCAGGGACTGACGAACCCTCAGATCGCCGAGCGTCTCGGAGTGACCGAGCGGACCGTCAAGGCGCACTGCCAAGAGGTCTATGACCGCCTCGGTGTGCCGAACCGCACCGCCGCGGTCGACGCGGCGCACCGGCTTGGACTGCCTGAGGAGGAGTAGACGCCGCGCGCTTGGAGCCCGCGCCAGCGGGCGAGCCGGCCCGATTGCTGGCGCGCGCTTAACCCGTCGCGGATGCGGGCCGACTTGCTAGGCTGTACGACGCGAGCGCCCAGGCCCCGCTCTCCAAGCAACCGCTCGGAGACTTCGCATATCAGTGGCGGGTCGACTCAGGTCACCTCTCGCACCCCTTCGAACGGGGGCGACCGGTGCCGGCGACCCCATACTGGACGCCCCTGACGCCGGTTATCCGGCGCATGCTCCAGAGTGGATGCACCACTCTGAGACGGGCTTGCATCGAAGGAGAGCGGGACCTGGGCGCTTGCGCGCGAGCGGCCGGCAGGGGGCGTGAGGCATGAGTAACTGGACAGAGGCACTGGACGCGTTCGAACAGCTCCTCGATGAGGTCGATGAACGACTGCGCAACGGGAAGTGGGAAGACGCGGTGCTGCCGGAAGGTCCGGACCTCCCTTCGCACGCTCCGACGGCGTCGCAGCGCGACCGGGCCGTCGTGCTGGCGCAGCGGTACCAGCAGCTTGATCGACGCGTCCGTCAGGCGACGCGGCTCATGTGCGGCGATCTGGGGGAATTCGAGTCCCGCCGCGACCCCGATCGCGCGTCAGAGACCCAACGACTATGAGGTCTCGAGCACAGCCTCGGCCCACACGCGGATCAGTTCGGCTCGCTCCTCCTGTCCCACGCCCTCCAGCTGTAGCTTCGCATCGCCAATCTGCAAGGTCGCGCTGTAGCCATCGTTGCGGTCGAGCCAGGCTCGGACGGTGTCGACCACCTTCGGGATGACGCCGCCGGCTTTGGCCAGAGAGACGATGAGCGTGCCCCACTGCACCAGATCAATCGCCTTCGACCCTTTCGGAACAGGCCCGCCGGTCGCGAAACCCACCGTCTCGACGTCCAGATCCAACAGCTCCTCCCGGAGCCTGCGCGCATGCGCCTCGACCTCGTCCGGCTCGAGTTCGGGATCGGGTTTCAGGTGGATGCGCAGCTGCTCGTTCGTCACGCTCGTGATCCGGTTCTCATGATGTTCACACCTCGCGTGCATTGAAGTATATACCGGAGCCTTCATCCCCTCCGAGTCTTTTGTATCTTGTATGTAGTACCCGTCTCTTTCCGAAGGCGGATGACGGTAGCGAAGGGCGTGGTCGTCGTGGAGGGCGCTCAGCGGTCGCTTGCAGAGCAGCGGCGATTCGCGCTCGTCATCGCGAGCGCGGACTACGAGGATCAGACACTGCGCCGTCTGGTCGCCCCGCCTCGCGATGCGGAGGCGCTCGCTCGAGTGCTCGAGGATCCGTCCATCGGTCACTTCGAGGTGACCACCCTGACGAACGCCCACTCGTTCACGGTGCTCGAGAAGCTCGAGAGCTTCTTCGACCGTCGGCGGCGCGACGACCTGCTCCTCGTGTACTTCTCGGGACACGGCATCAAGAACGAGAGTGGTCAGCTCTACTTCGCGACCACCAATACGCGCACGGAGCGACTGCGATCCACGGCCGTGCCAGCGGCCTTCCTTCATGACGTCATGGAGCAGTGTCGTTCGCGCCGTCAGGTGCTCATGCTCGATTGTTGCCACAGTGGCGCGTTCGTCCGGGGTATGACCGCCAAGGCCGGCCAGCGCGTGGGCTTGGCGGAGCGTTTTGAGGGACGAGGCCGGATCGTGCTCACCGCGTCGGACGCGGTGCAGTACGCCTTCGAAGGTCAGGAGGTGACGGGAGACGGGGGTCGTTCGGTCTTCACCCGCAGCCTCGTCGAGGGTCTGCGCACGGGCGCGGCTGACCTCGACGGCGACGGCTATGTCTCACTCGACGAGCTGTACGACTACCTGGACGTGCAAGTCAGTCAGGCGCAGAGCCAACAGCAGCCCCACATGTGGGCGTTCGACGTACAAGGCGAGATCTGTGTGGCGCTGAATCCCACCGGTGCGCTCACCGAGGACGACGAACCTTCGCTCTCCACCGAGCCTCAGGTGGTTGCCAAGGCGGTGACGCCTGAGACGCCCCCCGGGCGGGATAAGGTCTCGCATACCGAGACGGCCCCACCCGCCACGCCCTCACCACTGGTCGGGGGAGACGCCATGAGCTTCGCTCCCGGACGGCTCAGGGGGCGGACGGTCATGGTGCTGGCCGCGATGCTCGTGGCCGTGGCGCTACTGGTGTTGGCCAGTTTTGGTCGCGAGCGCGCTGGCAACAGCGCGGCGCCTCGAGAGCCGCTGGGAGGCGGCTTGCTTGCTGCGGAGGTCGTGAACGGTCCCGCCCGCGACATCGTCATCCTGCGGCCCAACGGCACGGTCGTTCGGAATCTGACTGACGGTCGCGGTGACAATGTGGCGCCGGCATGGTCATGGGACCGAACACGGGTGGCGTTCTCGAGCAACCGGGATGGCCCGTACGCTCTCTACGTGGCCGATGCGTCAGGAGGTGCGGTAGAGAAGGTGACAGACGGCGGCGGGGGTCGTGGAGGCGTTCTCGTCGGCGATTTCGCGCCCACTTGGCGCCCCGGGGATGCTGTGCTCACGTTTCCCCGCCGGGTCGCGGAGGGTGGCTTCGACCTCCACGAAGTGGATCTGGCGTCCGGTGACGTGAACCAGGTCACCGCCAGCCCTGGTGCCGAGCAGCGCCCGAGTTGGTCACCGGCGGGCGACCTGCTTCTCTTTCAGAGCAACCGGGACGGAGATTTCGATCTGTACGGTCTTCGCGACGGCGCTTCGGACTGGGAGCGGTTCACCGACGACGACGCGAACAACCGCCACCCGATCATGTCGGGTGACGGCTCCCAGATCGTGTTCGACAGCGATCGGTCGAACGCGCGGGACATATTCCTCATGTCCACCGACGGGGGAAGGGTGCGCAACCTTACGAACGGGGCGCCCCCCGAAAGCCAGAAGCCCTCCTTCTCACCCGATGGGAACTATGTGATCTTTGAAAGTGTGCGAGATGAGCGGAGCACGACTTATCGTTTGCGCCTTGACGGCAGCGATCTGACGCTGCTCACCGACAAGCTCGAGAGCGCGGACCCGGATTGGTGAGGACGGCGGCGGAGCATTCGCGGTGTCCCCTCGTCGCCTTCGGGCTAGACGTTGATGACTCGTTCAGCTTCGCCGACCGGCTTGTTCTCCAAACGCGTGCGCCACGTGCTGTGCTCTGAGACAGCCTCGACGTAGGCGGCGCGGCGACGTACACCGGGCGCCGAAGCGGGGACCTCCTGTACGCCCTCGAATGCGGTCCCGAAGTAGGCGCGCATGGCATCCAGCGCTTCACTGCGGATCTGGGAGACGCGGGCTTCGGTGACCGCCATGGAATCGGCGATATCGCGCAGTAGTTCGCCGCCATAGTAGTAGCGTTCGACGACCGAGCGCTGGGGCTCCGGCAGAAAGCCGACCGCAGATCGCACGGTCCCGTTCATCTCGAGGTTCTCGATGGCCTCCTCTGGCAGCAGCGCGGTGTCGCGCTCCTCGAGGTGGCCCGCGATGCCGCTCTCGGCAGAGTCATTCCCCGGTGGGGTCTGGTCGATGTGCAGCAACGTGGCGGTGTTGGCTGATGCCTGATGGTGCTCCAGTTGCTCGATGGAGATGTCGAGCAGCTCGGCCAGCTCGTCTTTGGTCGGTGCACGCCCGTGCTCGGCCTCGAAGCGCTCATGCGCCGAACGAACGTCACGCATGGTGCGGCGCAAGCGCCGCGTAGCCCAGTCACGATCACGCGTGGAGTCGATGATCGCCCCGCGGATGCGGATCATCGCGTACCGCGGGAAAGGAGTGCCAGAGTCGGGGTCGTAGCGGCGTGAAGCATCGACCAGCCCATAGGCGCCAGCGCTCCACAGCTCGCCCCGGTCGACGTGGCGTGGGTAGCGTCCAGCGAGTTGATTGACGGCATGTTGAACGAGGTAAAGATGCTCGGTTACCAGCGCATCCGCCGCTGCCCTTCCAGGGGCTGCGGTTGCTTTCATCGGGTCTCTCACTCGGTTCGGTCCTTCAGACTGTGGATGAATCTTCGACACGGTGGCCCCCCGGACTTGAGTCCCGCGCGAGTCCGACTTTGCATGGAACAGGTGACCGGGTCACGGCTCAGGTGACGACCTTACGTCGAGCCGGCTAGCGCTACTGCAGTCGCGGTGGTCCTCCGTGGCTCGCTCGAAACGTGCTACGCCTAGACATTCTACGCAGAATATGCAAGGAGATGCCGCCCTCGCACCGGCATCCAGATTGCGGACGGAGTGCGCTCTCAGACAGCGGAGCCAGAAATGGCAGCGACTCGCGTTCAGCCCTTGTCAGGCCGTCGGAGCGAAACCTGGGGCTGTTCGACACCGGACCGGCGCTGCTCATCAGGAGCGCCACGCAGGAAATGGACGAAGCCGGGCGGCAGCGTCTTCGCGAAGGCTTCCAGGCTCGCAGCAAAGACGAGCTCTTGTATCTGCAGTTCCATGACCGTCTCAGCCAAGTGGACCTCCGCCTCGGTCCGCACAGCGAAGAGCACGTCAACGGAGCACCGGAGGGTGGATTCTGTGTGGTTGGTCGCGGCTTCAACTGGTGCCTGCGCGTCGTCGATGAGCGCCGCCGTGCCATCAATGCGGCCGGCCGCGCCGCCGGCGCTGGCGCTGCCGGTGTGCGGATAGGCAAGGTCGATCATGGAGGTCGCACGCCCGCCGCAGGCGACGTGGGGCGTCCCCGACAGGTCGTGCAGGGAGGAGTGAACCTGTGCCAGACTCGCCGACGCCAGCCGGCAATTCGTGGCGGCGGTCTCCTCGATCTCGTCGGCAGACCGACACAGCGCCTTCTGCAGATCACGAAAGACTGTCGCCATCGGCTCAGGTGCGCGCATCGTGAAGTCGGCGATCGTCAGCTCGACCGCCGGCAGTCCCCACGACTCGGCCATGGGCAGCAGCGCCTCCATGCGCCGCAGCTCCGCCTCGCGCAAGGTGATGAGCGCGCGCCCGACCTCGTCCATGGCGGGGGTGACGAAGCGGCGGTCGTCCGCGGCGAGCAGCAGCTTCGCCGTCACGAGCTTGAACAGCAGGTATTCCACGATGTGGTATTCCGCCCACAGCGTGTCGGCGACGTGCTCGAGCTCCCGGTTCTCCATACCGCGCTGGTCGGCTGGTCGCTGGAAGCCTTTAGCCCTACTGTAAGGAATATTATGGCCCCTACATGTCACGCAGAGTAGTAGCGTTGATGAGGGTGTGCTCGCGTGCTGGCGCGCTAGCCTCTCACGGTGCGCCGGACGGTCCGGTGCCGTCAACGGGGAGTGCAGCGTGAACGCCACGATCATCGCGGTCGCCAATCAGAAGGGCGGCGTAGCGAAGACCACGACCGTCATCGCGCTCGCGGCAGCGTTCGCCGAGCAGGGGCGTGCGGTGCTCGCCGTCGACCTCGATCCGCAGGGCTGTCTGACCTTCAGCCTCGGCTACGACCCCGACGCGCTGGAGCCGACGCTGCACGAAGTCATCACCGGTCGGACTCCGCTGGTGAAGACGATCGTGCAACACCCCGAGATGGACCTAGTGCCGGCGAGCATCGACCTGGCGGGCGCCGAGGTGGGTCTGCTCTCCCGCACTGGTCGGGAGTACGTGCTGCGCAGCGAGCTGGCCGGCTTGCGCGAGACCTACGACGTCATCCTGCTGGACTGCCCGCCCTCGCTGGGTGTGCTGACGCTGAACGGGCTGACCGCCGCCGATCAGGTCGTGGTGCCCGTGCAGTGCGAGACGCTCTCCCATCGGGGAGTGAGCCAGCTGCTCGAGACGATCGACGACGTGCGTAGGCTGACGAACCCCGATCTGCGCATCGCGGGGATCGTCGCCACGATGTTCGACGCGCGCACGCGGCACGCGGCGGCCGTGCTCGCCGATGTCGAGGCCCGCTACGGCCTGCGCCTGCTCGGCGCGCCCGTGCGCCGCAGCATCCGCTTCGCCGAGGCGCCCCGCGTCGGCCAGTCGATCCTGGCCTACGACCCCAGGGTCCCGGGAGCGGCGGCCTACCGGTTGGTCGCCGCCGAGCTCGCGGGACGTGACCCCGACGGTGAGCTGCTCGTGGCGGCCGGCGTTGCGACGGAGGCGTAGCGGGTGTCCGACGACGGCTTCGACCGGATCGCGCCGCCCTCGGACGGTGGCCGCCGCCGCCGCGCCGACGGCCGCGCGGTGCTGTTCAGTGACGAGCCGCTCGCCGCGGCGAACGGTCGGGGCGCAACCGCTCAGACCGGCCGTGCCGGCCGTGTGTCGTCCGCCGGCCACGACGGCGCGCCGCGCTTCGGCGGGGCGGTGCTGCGCTGCCCCCGCTGCGAGGCGGTCACGCCGGTCAGTCCGCTCGCGCTGCTCTGCGCGGCGCTGCCCCTGCCGCTGCCCACCTTGGCGCTGACGCCGGGACGGGCCGACCTGCTCGCCGTTTGCGAGGGGTGTGGCCGGCGCAACTGGCTGCGCGTCGGCTGGTAGCTTGCGTCCCCCCCCGAGAACGTATCTTCTCGCCACGCGAAGACAAGGGAGCTTGCGATGCGTTCAGCACGTCACTGCCCGCGCCTCTTCCAACCTCTGTGGCTGGCAGGCGCGCTCATGATCTTGATGCTGATGCCAGTGGCAGCGGCGGTCGCGCAGACCCCGACCGCGGCGCCGACCGCGACAGCGCCGACCCCGACGTCCCCGGCAGCGCCAACGGAGTGCGAAGGCGAGCCCGACGATCCGGCGGCCTGTCGCGAGGACGAAGGCGCGCCGGACGATGATGACGGTGCCGTGCCCGCCGGCGGGGTCGACACCGGGGCCGGTGGCACGGTCGCTCCTCCCGGTGTCGAGCGCGGACTTGTCCTGGCGCTCGGGACCGGCTGCTGCTCGCGGTCGCGGGAGTGGAGTGGCGGGCCCGACGGAGCTAGGCAAGCGCTCGATCACCCAAGGCGCGGCTAGGGCAGGTGCTCGATCACCAGCGGCCGGCGCAGCGCCGGCTTGCCCTCGCCGCGGGCGTCGCGGGTGCTGAGCTCAGCGCGGGTCGGCTGCGCGGACCGGGCGGCGTCGTCGGATCCGCGCGCGGAGGAGCCGTTGCGCTGCTCGCGTGAGCGCTCATCTCGCCGTGAGGTGTTCTGACGGCTCTGGCGGCCGCGGCGGGACCGGCTCCGCGACCCGCGTTCGCGGGTCGGTGAAGAGGCACGTGCCGGGGTCTCGCGCTCGGACTCCGCCGAGCTGGTCTGGCTGGGCGTGGCGGGGGCCGGCGTCTCCGCGGCGGCGGGCTCCGCGCTCACCGGCGTGTCCGTCTGCGGGGCGTCCGCTGGCGGCGAAGACTCCGAGGTCGGGCTCGTGGCCGGCTCGTGGGACGTTCGCCGCCGGTTGCGCGTGCGCGTCCGGGAACGGACGGTGGCTTCGCCGCTCGTGCTCCCCGGGGTCTGCGCGCCTCCTGAGGTGGTCGGACGAGACGGCGCCTTGGGCGCGCCCGCCGAGCTCTTCGGCCGGCGGTTCGACGACGCTCGCCGGCGCGCAGAACCGCGCCGGCTGCCGCCACCATCCTCGTCGGAACGGCGCGGGCTGGCAATTCTGACCGGCTTCTGCAGCTCCGGCAGCTCGAAGAGCTCGGCCAGCAGCGGTGAGGTGGAGAAGACCTCGTGGGTGGGCTCGGAGATGTCCAAGGAGTTCTTGATCATCTGCAACCGGGCCTGCTCGTTCCAGGTGACCAGCGTGATCGCCACCCCCGCGGCGCCCGCGCGCCCCGTCCGGCCGATGCGGTGCAGGTACATGCGCTCGTCGTCCGGGCAGTCGTAGTTGACGACGTGGGTGACGGCGTCGATGTCCAGGCCGCGAGCGGCCACCTCGGTCGCGCAGAGCACGTTCACCTTGCCCTCCCGGAAGCGGTTGAGCGCGCGCTCACGGGCGTCCTGGCGCAGGTTCGAGTGGATGGCCGCGGCCGGGATCTCCCGGTTGCGCAGGTCCTCGACCAGCTGGTCGGCCATGCGCTTCGTGCTCGTGAAGACCAGCGCCGAGCCGCGGTCCGGCGCCTGCAGGATGCGGGCGAGCACCGCCGGCTTGTCCATGCGGTGGCAGGCGAAGAAGTGCTGTCGAGTCGCCGGAGCGATGCCCTGCTCCTCGACGTCGGCCCGCAGGAACGTCGGCTTGTCCATGTAGCGGCGGGCCAGCGCGACGATCTCTGAGGGCATCGTCGCGCTGAACAGCAGCGTCTGCCGCTCGGTCGCGGTCGCCTCGACGAGCTGTTCGACGTCGGGCAGGAAGCCCATGTCGAGCATCTCATCCGCCTCGTCGAGCACGAGCGAGCTGACCTTGGAGAGATCGAGGTGGCCGCGTCGCATCAGGTCGAGCAGGCGTCCCGGCGTGCCGACGACCGCCTGACCGCCCTGCCTGAGCGCGTCGATCTGGTCCTCCATCGACTTGCCGCCGTAGACCGCGACGACACGGACACCGAGGTTGGCGCCGGCCAGGACGAGGTCGTCGTGGACCTGCGCGCACAGCTCACGGGTCGGCACGATCACGAGGGCCTGCGTGGCGTCGCTGTCGGGTCGCAACCGCTGCAGCAGCGGCACGCCGAAGGCGAGCGTCTTGCCCGTGCCGGTGCGCGCCTGGCCGATGATGTCGGCGCCGGCGAGCCCCATCGGCAGGGTGAGTTCCTGAATGGGAAAGGGTGCGGTTATACCGGCGTCGGACAGGGCGCGACAGATGCGCTCGTCGACACCGAAGGCCTCAAAGCCTTTGGTGGTTGACATGATGCTCCAAGAGTTGACGGGTGGGCGACGCCGATGAAGTGACCGCCGCCAGCGGTCGCCCAACGAGAAGGTCGGCGATAGGATCGCCGGAACACTGTCCAGGCTAGCAGGCGCCGGGCCGGACCGAGCCGAAGGTGCACGAGCATGCGGATCGACCTTCCCGACGACGTCGCCGAGCGGCTGCGCGAGACCGTGACCGCCGTCGACGGCTCCTGCGAGCCGTGGACGTCCGAGGAGGTGCTGCGCAAGGTGGTCGTGCGCGGAACGATGGCGTACGCGCAGAGCGCCGGGTGGCAGTGGGACGACGTCCAATCGCTGGGACGCGACGTGCGCTCCGCGCTCGAGGGGCAGGCCGCTCAGGCCCGGTAGCGCTCCGGAGGACCGACCGCGACGGGCGCGCCGGCCGTGTCGGGCGCGACGGTCTCGGCGGTGTCGAAGGAGCCCAGGCCGCGCCACGCGAGCTGCGCGAGCAGTCGGACGGCTTCGTCTCGCGGAAGCTCGGAGTGCTCCAGCCAGAAGGCGGCGCCCCGCGTCGCGAGGCTGCGCAACGCCGTGGCGAGCAGCAAAGCCTGAGGACGGTCAAGGCCGGCGTCCGAGGCGATCAGCGTGGCGACATGCTGGGCTACGCGGTGCAACGCGTCCTCGATCGTCGAGCGCACGCCCTCGTCGTTGCGGTCAGCGGTGGTGAACAGCAGCCGGAAGCGGTCGTCCCCGACGAAGTCGAAGTAGGCCGCGAGCGCCCCCTCGATGCGGTCGCGGTTGTCCTGTGTGCCGTCGAGCGCCGCCTTCACCCGCTCGGTCATGACCTGCACCGCTTCGCGGATGAGCGCGTCGTACAGGTCGCGCTTTGAGGGGAAGTGCTGGTACAGCACCGGTTTGCTCACGCCGGCGGCGTCGGCGAGCTGCTCCATCGATAGCCCGTGGAAGCCGTACTCGGCGAACAGCCGGCCGGCCACCTCCACGAGCTGGGAGCGGCGTTCCGGAGCGCTGAGGCGGGACCGCATCCTCCGGATGCTACTCCCCGCCGGGCGGCTCACCGGCAGCGATGCCGCGCATGAGCACGGAGAGGAGTTGCTCCTGCAGCCAGCCGAGATACATCAGGGTCATGTGCGTCGGGTTCTCCTCGTCGGGCTCCTCCCACTGTGTCTCCGTCGTGATGCCGGCCACGACGCCGAGTGCCAACCGGGCGTCATTCGTCGTGGAGAGCCAGGCATTCGCAGCCTCGGGCGTGAGCTCCGTCTGCCAGACTCCGCGCTTGACCGAGCCCTGCTCCAAGGTCTCGGCAAAGGTCCGCAACGCCGCCATGCGGTCGTCGAGCAGTTCGTCGTCCATCAATTGCCGATACTCCTGCTCGTGCTCGGGCTCGTCGTAGGCGGGAGGGAAGAGGCGCACGCGCACCGCGGACGACTCGCTCTCGCCGGTCAGCAGCGCGGCGATCTGCTGCGGTAACGAGGCGAGCAACGCATGTTCGCGCGCGCTCAGCCGCACGGCGATGAGGCCGTCGCCGCGACGTCGGAAGCTCCTCACCGGCGAGAGGGCGTCTTCATCGGCGTGCGCTCTCGGTCTCTGCGCTCACTCTTGGGCCAGTGTGGCCTGCAGACCGTGCGCGTGCAGCCGCGAGACGTCGAACTCGGCGCGCTCTCGAGGGCCGCTGGCGACCACCGCCCGCCCCTCGTGGTGGACCTGCAGCATCAGCTTCGTGGCCTTCGCCTCGTTGTAGCCGAACAGCTTGCGCAGGACGAAGACCACGTAGGACATCAGCGTGACCGGGTCATTCCAGACGATGACCTGCCAGGGCAGGTCGCGCTCGGTCCGCTCGTCGCCCGACGGTTCGTCGGTGCGGGTGGGGGCGATTACGGGGGAGGCCATCGCCTGAGCAGGATACCGGCTTTTCCGTCTCACAGTCGAGCGAGGCAGCTTCTCGCGCTCGCGTCCCGCCCGCCCGCGCCGTCCTCCTGCTCGACCCTTGCCCGTTCCGCCCCTGTTGCCCGCCCGTCACCGTGTGCACGAACTGGCGGTACCAGCAGAAGTGTCCGGACGGTGTGCACGAAATGGCGGTACCAGCAGAAGCTGCACGCCACCAATAGGGTCTTCAACGGATATGTCCGGAAGTGGGGGAGCCGAGAGATCCCTGCCCGCTGACGGCCGGGCGTCAACGGCCCAGGAACGACAGCAGCCGGCGCAGCAGCGAGGGCTTGGGTGGCGGGGGGTCGAAGGGCAGGCGCTTCAGCGCCGCGCCCGCCGCGGCTGCGCCTCCCGGGATGGGGGGCGTCACGGCGGCGGTTGGCGGGGCGGGCGCCGGGCTCGTCACGGCCTCGCGCGGCGCCTCGTCGGGCAGGCGCAGACGGGCTTGTCCGGTGCGCTGGGCCATCTCGTGCAGGTCCGGGTCCTCCGACAGCCGGACCGCCTGGGACGGCGTCAACTGCTGCGGGGGTGCGGTGTGCTCCAACCGCTCCGGGTAGTAGACGATCGGGCGGGGGGCGGCGGACGACTCCTTGTTGCGGTTCATGGCTGCTTGTCTCGGCGCATGCCGGCAGAATCTTGACCCCCGCTCACGTCGGCGAGCAGGCAGGCTCTCGGATCGGCGTCAACGGGCTCGCCGAGGTAGGAGGGCGCACGCAGCCGTCCGGCGTCGGTGAGCTCAGCGTAGGCGACCTCGCAGACCAGTTCGGGACGCGTCCACCTGCCGACGTCGGGTCCGTCCACGAACGGGCTCGTCGGCGTCGCCAGCGGCGCGAGTCGCGCCTCCAGGCGCGTCCGCTCGGCCTCG
Source organism: Euzebyales bacterium (assembly GCA_038233095.1). Taxonomy (GTDB): domain Bacteria; phylum Actinomycetota; class Nitriliruptoria; order Euzebyales; family Egibacteraceae; genus JBBSMR01. The sequence goes on along the minus strand of JBBSMR010000004.1, from coordinate 62,484 downwards.
TCGAAGCCGGTGCCGACACGGCCAACCCACCGCAGCGCGCCGTCGTCGTACAGCCCGATCAGCAGGCTGGCCAGCCGGTTCGTGAGGCTGCCTTCGCCCGTCGTGCATCCGCCCACGACGCAGAGCGCCCGGCGGCGCACCTTCAGCTTCAGCCAGTCGCGGCTGCGCCGGCCGGGACGGTAAGGCGAGGCCAGGCGCTTGGCCATGATGCCCTCCAGCTCGGCCTGCTGTGCCGCCTGGAAGTAGTCGCGTCCGGAGCCCGTCACACCTTGGCTGCGAAGGACCGGCCCACCCTCAATGAGCACGTCGGCGAGCAGATCCAGGCGGTCAGACAGCGTCCGGTCGACGAGCGCCTCGCCGTCGAGCGCGAGGAGGTCGAAGACCACGTAGCGGACGGGGTCGCGCCGGGCGGCGCGCTGCACTGCCTGGGGCTCGCGCAGGTGCATGCGCCGCTGCAGCGCCTGGAAGGACGGGCGACCGGTCGCGTCGAGTGCGACGAGCTCGCCGTCGAGCACCGCGTTGCGGGCCAGCACGCGCTCCCACAGGCCCGCCAGCTCTGGGTATGCCGAGGAGAGGTCGTTGCCGTTACGGCTGATCAGCCGCGTCTGGCCGTCGTCTCCGGCGCCCGGCCGGCGGACGGTGGCGAGCGCCCGCACGCCGTCCCACTTCACCTCGAAGCGCCAGGCGTCGTCGTCGAACGGCTCGTCCACCGCGGTGGCGAGCATCGGCGTGAGCGCTGGCGGATCGGAGACGACGACGGCGGGACGGTCCCGGCGGGTCACGAGCCACTGTCCTTCGCCGGTGGCGAAGAGGTGCCAGGTCCCGGCGTGGCGCCGGCCGTGCAGCCGGAAGGTCACCTTGTCCGTCTGCCACTCCAGCGTCTCATAGGTGCCTGCGTCCCAGATCCGCACCGGCCCCGCCCCGTACTCGCCTTCGGGAATCTGGCCCTCGAAGGTCATGTACTCCAAGGGATGGTCCTCGGTCGGCACGGCCAGATGACGCACGCCGGGCAGCTCCGGCAGTCCTTTGGGCAGCGCCCACGAGCGCGCTGTCCCACCGCGTTCCAGGCGCAGATCGTGATGCAGCCGCGTGGCGAGGTGGTGCTGGATGACGAAGTGGGAACCGGGCTCGGCCGCGTCGGCCGCGTCGGCCGCGTCGGCCGCGTCGGCCGCGTCGGCCGCGTCGGCCGCGTCGGCCGGTGGCGGCTCGGGCGTGCGGGCGAAGTCGCGCTTGGCGACGTAGGTGCCCAGCTCGCCTGGCTCCTCGGCGAGCGTGTGCGCCGGCCGCTCGTCCGCCCGCGGCAGCCCGAGCGCGGTCATCGCCTCCCTGAGATCCTGGCCGCCCCTCAGGACCGGGGCGAACAGGTCACCCTCGTGCTCCAGCCGGTCGAAGATCGTCGCGATCGTGAAATCGCCGGGTGCGATCTCCTGTTCGACCTCGTGCCAGTGCAGCGGCGTCGCAACCGGGGCGCCGCGCTCCGGCCGCAGGCTGTAGGTCGCGGCGATGTTGCGCCCTTCGGTGTTCATCGCGTGGTCGAGGAAGACCCGCCCGTCACGCCGCGCGATCGAGAACTCCATCGTCGTGGTCTCGGGGTCGGCGCGGTGCAACAACTCGCAGACCCGCCCGACGAACGCGCGCACCTCCGCGTAGCCGTGCAGGCGGTCCAGCGGCACGTAGACCTGCATCCCCGTTGCGCCCGAGGTCCGGGGGTAGGAGCGCAGGCCGAGCCGGTCCAGCGCCGTGCGGACGAGCAGCGCGACGTGGCGGACGGTGGCGAAATCAACCCCGAAAGGGTCGAGATCGAAGAAGGCGTAGTCGGGGCGGCTGAGCTCGTCGATGCGGCTGTGCCACGGGTGCAGCTCGATGCAGCCGAGATTGGCCAGCCAGACGAGGCTGGCCGCGTCGGTCGCCAGCAGGTAATCGATGCGCTTGTCCGAGTCGGCCGAGACGACCGGTGCAGAGGCGATCCATCCGGGGGTGTGCGGTGGGCGCTGCTTGGCGTAGAAGAACGCGCCGTCGGCGCCGTCGGGCATGCGCTTCAGCGTGAGCGGTCGCTGCACGACATAGGGCAGCACCCACTCCGCGGCGTTCGCGTAGTAGGCCAGCAGGTCCGCTTTCGTGTAGCCCTCCTCGGCCCAGAAGAGCTTGCTCAGATTGGTCGCCCGCACGGTCCGACCGCCGATCGAGACCGACCACGCGTCTTCGTCGCGCGTCGCCAGGAGCGGCGTGGGCAAGTCGACCGTGGTCTGCACCGGCTGAGGTGGCGCTGTCTCCATGGCTTGCTCGCCGCTACCGCACGGCCAGACGCCGCTGCAGCAGGTAGATGTTCAGGGCGAAGAGCGCCGCGCCGGTCGCGATCAACAGCAGAATGCCCCAGCCGTCCGTGGTTCCCCGCAGCATGAGCTCACGGAAGATGCGGTTGCCGTGAGTGGCCGGGAGGATCAGCGCGCCGATCTGCAGCCCCCGCGTGAAGCGGGCGAGCGTCAGGATGAACCCGCCGAGGAAGATGCTTGCGAGTAGCACCATCATCGCGTACTGCACCGCCTGGCGGTCGCTGTCGGCGACCATGCCGGTCAGGAAGCCGATGCCGGCGGAGGCGAAGAGCAGCCCGCCCAGCGTCAGCATGATCAAGACCAGCGAGCCGCGCACCGGCACGCCCAGACCGAAGCGCAAGAGCAGGATCAGTGTCACCCCGACCGCGCCGGCGATGAAGATCTGCGCGAGGTACTTGCCGAGGACGATGTCGAGCGCGCGGATCGGCGCGACGCGGTACAGCTCGATCGTGCCGAGCTGCTCGTCGCGTACCACGGAGAGGCTGAGAAACGAGACGATGACGTGCTGCACGAGCAGCACGATGACCGCGGGGGAGTAGAAGTCGGTGAGCTGCACCGTGCCGGCCGTCACGCGCTCGGTGATGCTCCGGAAGGGGTCGACGAGGACGGCCGCCGGCAGACCCCGGAACTGGGTGAGGGACTCCTGCAGGACCGTGAGCCTGGACTGAGCCTGATTCAGATCGCGCACGTCGACGTTCTCGGGATCGCTCGTGATCGTGCGTAGCAGGCCGAGCGTGTCGGAGATGGTCGGCTCACCGGGTGGAGCCTCCTCCCCGAGTCGCAAGCCGTCCGACCCCGCCAGGTCGATGACCGGTTCGAGCCCGCGGGCGATCGCTCCCGACTCGTCGTCGACCCCGGCGAGCAGCAGCAGCGCCTGTTCCTGCTGTCCCAGCCGGAGCGCCAGCTCGGCCAGTGCGAGGGTCTGCAGCGCGCGATCGATCCGCGGGAGCAGCTCGCCGGCTCGCGTCTGGGCGTTCTCGACGAGTCCCTGCCACACCTGCTGGTTCACCGCGTCGGTGGCCGCGCTCGCCGAGAGCGCGATCACCAGCGATTCCACGGGGTCGTAGCGGTCGTGGAAGACGAGGACGTTCGCCTGCCGTCCTTGGAGGATGGTGGACAGCGGATCCTGCGGCAGGACGAGCACGAGATCCGTCGTTCCGGCGGCGAGTTGCGCCAGCGCGGCGCTGCGGTCCGGGGTGAAGCCCGTGATCGTGATGCGGTCGTCCAGACGTTCCTGGATGCTGCGGGCCTCGTCGCCCAGCGGGCTGCCCTCGGGCAGGACCACCACGGTGTCCAGATCGGGATCCTCGTCCTTCAGGTTGAGGCCGAAGACGAGCAGCACGAGAAAGGGACCGAGCACCATCACCAGCGCGAGCCGCGGCTGGCGGACGATCTCGGACAGCTCCTTGCGCACGACCGCGAAGATCCGGATCGTGCGGATCCACAGCGCACTCCGACGGCCGGGGCGCGGATGGTCGGCGTGCTGCTGGTCAGCGTGCTCTTGCTCGCTGGGCTGCTCCTCAACGGTCTCGGTCTTCGAGGCGCTCCCTTCTTGCTGTTGGCTGACTCATACTGCCCGCAACGACGAGTCCTGACCAGCCCACGCGGAGTAAGCTGGGCAAAGGACCGCAGCCGCCCCGAACGAGACGGGGCGCTGTCCGCCCAGGGAGATCGTGATGCCCCGCACGTTGTGGAAGGGAACGTTGTCCTTCGGGCTCGTCAGCATCCCGGTGGCGCTGTACACCGCGACCGAGGACAAGAGCCCGTCCTTCAACCAGCTCCGCGCCAGCGATCACAGCCGCATCTCCTACCAGCGCGTCGCGAAGGCCGACGGCGAGCCGGTGGAGTACGACGACATCGTGAAGGGCTACGAGTACGCCCGCGACCACTACGTCGTGTTCGACCGCGAGGAGCTCGACGGTCTGCGGCCGAGCTCCAGCCGGCTGATCGAGATCGAGCAGTTCGTGCCGCTGGAGCAGATCGATCCGATCTACTTCAACCGCTCCTACTATCTGGCGCCCGAACCGGCCGGGGCGAAGGCGTACGGACTCCTCTCCCAGGCGATGACCGACGAGGGCACGGTGGCGATCTGTCGCATCACCATGCGCGACAAGGAGCATCCCGCGACGCTGCGGCTGCGCGACGGCGTCTTCGTTCTCGAGACCATGCACTGGCCCGACGAGATCCGCTCGTTCGCGCTCACCGACGTCGACGTCGACGAGCTGCCCGAGCCGCGGCCGAACGAGGTGGCGATGGCCAAGCAGCTCATCGCGAGCCTGACGGAGGACTTCGATCCGTCCGCCTACGTCGACACCTACCGTGAGCGCGTGCTGGAGGCGGTCGAGGCGAAGGTCGAGGGCAACGAGATCTCCGTGCCGCAGGAGGAGGAAGAGCCGGCTGCGGTGGTCGACCTCATGGCCGCCCTGCAGGCCTCGGTCGAACAGGCAGGGCAGCGGCGGAGCTCGCAGGCGTCCTGATGCCGACGTTCCGGATTCTGCTCTTCGTCGCCTTTCTCATCGTGCCGTTGCTCGAGATCGCCGTGATCGGTCAGGTCAGCCAGGTGGTCGGCTTCGGCTGGACGCTCATGCTGCTGCTGGCCGTCTCGATCGCCGGAGCGGCGCTTGTCCGCCGGGAGGGCACGCAGGCCTGGCGGCGCTTCCGTGCGGCGCTCGGCGCCGGTCGCGTGCCCACAACCGAGGTGGCCGACGGCGCGCTCGTGGTGCTCGGCGGCGCGCTCATGCTCACGCCCGGCTTCCTGACCGACGCGGTGGGGCTCATGCTCATGGTGCCGGCGGGACGGGCGCTGGCCCGAAGGGCGCTGCAGGCTCGTGTGGGGTTCGCCGCCGTCGCGACGGGCTCCCCCGGAGCGGGAGCACGGCGTCGTCCGAGCAGGCCGGCGAGCGGGCAGAACACGCCGCCGCGTCGGCGGCCGACGGAGGACGAGGTCGTCGAGATCGAGGTCGTGAACATCGAGCGCACACCACCCGAGGACGGCTGAGCCTCCGGACCGCGCTGACGTTCCTCAGGCCGGTCGCGACAGCTCGGGGAGGCGTTGTCATACCCCCCGTCTACCGTGTGGGACATGACGACTGAGACCGCGCCCAACCCTGTGCAGCAACGCGTCCTCGACGACCTTCTGGCGGTCGGACGCCGACGCCCGCCCGGCGAGACGGCGCTCGCCGAGCGCCTCGAGCGCATCCTGGTCGAGGGCACCGCGACCGCAGCCGAGCGCGTGCCTGATGAGAGCGGCGGCCTGTTCGTCTCGAAAGGCCGCCTCGACGCGTTGGCGTGCGACGGGCGCTTTCTGGATCTGCTCCACACCCCGTTCACCGGCAACGAGGCAAGCCTGCGCGGCGCGCTGGTGCACACCGCCCTCGAGGTCGATCAGGCGGGGGCGCGCTCACGGCCGGTCGAGGCGGTGATCGCCTACGCCTGGGACCGTCTGGCCTCGGGCGGTTCGCGGGAGAGCCGGACGCTGGCCGGCCTCTCCGACGTGCGTGCCGACGCGCTCAGGGCGGACGTGCTGCGGCTGGTGTTGGACTTTCGTGACCAGTTCCCCCTCCTGCCGCACTCCTGGGCGGTACGCGCCGAGCCGGCACTGCGGGTCCGCCTGCACGGTGGACGCATCGTGCTGCAGGGCCGGCCGGATCTGGCGATCGGCAGACCGACCTATGATCGGCGGCGCCTGCTGCTGCTCGACTACAAGACCGGCGCCCGGTATCCGGAGCGCCACCGGGCCGATCTTCGCTTCTACGCCCTGCTCGCGACGCTGAAGCATCGCGTCGCGCCCTTCCGGGTGGCGACGCTGTACCTGGACGAAGCCGGATGGGACGTCGAGGACCCGGACACCGCACTGCTTGAGACCGCCGTCCGACAGCTCGTGGATCAGATCGACCGAGCGGCCGAGCTCTCGTTCGCCACACCCGCCGACTCGGCTCTGCGTCTGCAACCCAGCGCGGCCTGTGGCTGGTGCACCCGAGCGCCGAGTTGTCCCGCGCTGCGCGACTCAGGGGTGATCCGCGCGCTGCCGGCCGCCTGATGGGCCATCGCAGCACTACACTCGCCGCCCGATCGCGACAAAGAGCGCGCTCTCTGAAGTGAGTTGGCATGCCTCCGTCCGCCGAGCTGCCGGGTGGCGCCCGGTTCCAGTACAGCGACCATCTCGTCCGCCTGGTGGCAGAAGCCCACGCGGCGGCGGCCGTGCTCGCTCGAGGCCCGGCGTCGGTGCTGTCGCAAGCGGGCGAGCACGCACGCCGACGGGCCGCGCTCTGGTCAGCGCGCCTGGACGGCAGCCCGATCGAGGACGAGACGGCTCGAGGCGTCGATGAGCGGTCGCCGTCTGATCCGGTCTCTCCCCTCGTGGGGGGCGCCGCCTCCGGCGAAGGCGGGTGGGCCCGAGCGCTCAAGCTCGACGGCCTGGCCAGCCAGGACGTCGCGGCGGTCGAGTACGCCAACCTGCTGACAGCCTGGGAGGCTGAGCCCGCGCTGGCCGCGGACGTGCTGGAGCGACCCAGCGGCGTGCTGGTCGAGCTGCACGGGCTGATCTGTCAGGACCTGGTTGCTCCTGAGGTGGTCGGACGCCCGCGACGCACGGTGCAGGCGGTGCACGACGGCTCGCAGGGCAAGATGCTGTACGCCCCGCCAGCCCCCGAGCGTCTGCCGGCGCTGCTGGCGCAGCTGTTGGACTGGGTGGGTGTGGCCAGCGCGACCCGCCCCGATCTCATCCTGGCGGGGGTGGTCCACGAGCGCCTGCTGGAATGGCAACCGTTCGAGGCCGGCAACGGGCGCACCGCCCGCGCCTTCACGCGCGTGCTGCTGCGTGCGCGTGGCCTGGACCCGCACGGTCTCGCCCTGCCCGAGCACACCTGGATCACAGACCCGCTCGCGTACTACGGGGAGGTGGCCGCCACGATCCGCCGCCGAGGCGATCTGACACGCTGGCTGGAACGCTACGCGGAGGCGGTCGTCGAAGGTCTGGACCGGGTGGCTGGGCAGGCGGGTCCGTGGGCAGGGTCACCGCTGCTTGCCGAAGACGCCGTCCGGGCCGTCGTCAGCGAGCTGGGAGCCGACAAGTCGTTCACGCTCACCGAGGTGGCCTCGCGGGCCGGCGTCGGACGCGATGTGGCGCTCACCGTCCTGCGCAGCGGCCCTGCTCGCACGCTGGTGTGGAGTGAGCCCGGAAGCCAGGGACTGCGCTACCGCCGCCGAGACGACTAAGTGCGCACGCACTAAAGGCCGCACCCTGTGCCGGCTCCCAGCGACGGGACGCGCCCGAGGAGCCGGGGTGGACTGTCCTTTCGGCCAAGATTGCCCGTCCGCCAGAGAGGAATGGTGCCTCTACAGTGCCCATCGACGCCGTCCTATCACAGTAGGAGGCGCTTTCCGGCTCCACGCCGGGGGGAATATCCGCAAAATGTACTGGAGCTGATGATGAAGCTGCGCAAGAACATGGTTGTGGCCTTGCTGGCCGGCCTGCTCGCGCTCTCCGCGGTCGCGTGTGAGAGCGGCGGCGGCACCGACGGCGGCACCGAGCCGGTGGGCAGCGTGCCTGCCGCGACGGCGCCCGTGCCCACCGGCACCTAGTCGCTGCGAGCCAAGACGTGACGGCCTCCCGCCAACCGGCGGGGGGCCGTTGTGCTTGGAGCGCGCGCCGTTGGCGTCATCCCGTGGGGGAGCCGGGGAACCGGGAGGCATCGCCCGGCTCGTGCACCAGGTTGTCTGAGCGCTTCCCGTCCGCCATGTCGGCGACCAGGCGCCGGCGCAGCTCCGCGAGCCGTTCGGTGCGGCGCACGGCCCAGCGACCCTCCAGCACGCGGGGGCGCACGGCCCGGACCTCGTTCCGGCAGCGGTCGGCCAGTTGCCGCACCTCCACCGGCTGCACGACCCGTTCGCCGCCCCGCATGACCGGTTCGAGCAGCGGCCGGCCGTCGACGCTGTCGTCTTCCAGTCCGATCACGTCGCCGTCCTCACAGCGCCAGACCTGCTTGCGGCCGGGATCCGACGTCTTGGCGGGGGTGCTGCTGATCTTCAGCACAGGCGCCTCGCTGATCTCGGCGAGCTTGTAGACCCCGGAGAACGTCGGATCGTGCCGCGCGGTCGTGAGCGCTGTGCCGACCCCGTAGCCGTCGACGGGTGCGCGCGCAGCCTCCAGATCCGCCACTCTGGCGGCGTCGAGGTCACCCGAGACCACGATCCGCACGTCGTTGAAGCCAGCTTCGTCCAGGCCCTCCCGCGTGCGCACTGCCAGCGCGCCGAGGTCACCGGAGTCCAAGCGCACGCCCTGCAGATCGTGACCGTCCTCGGTCAACTCCCGAGCGACGACGAGCGCGTTCGGCAGACCCACCTCCAGCGTGTCGTAGGTGTCGATGAGCAGGATCGTGGAGTCGGGAAAGGTGCGGGCGTAGGCCCGGAAGGCCTCCAGCTCGCTCGACCAAGCCATGACCCAGGAGTGCGCCTGGGTGCCCGACACGGGCAGGTCGTACCGTTTGCCGGCCGCCACGTTCGAGGTGGCGCTGCAGCCGCCGATGATGGCCGCCCGTGTGGCGGTCAGCGCGCCGTCGGGTCCATGCGCTCGGCGCGCGCCGAACTCCAGCACCGGCTTGCCGTTCGCGGCGAGCGTCATCTGCAACGCGTTGCTCGCGATGAGTGAGCTGTACGCGATGCGGTTGATGAGGGCGGTCTCCACGAACTGCGCCTGCCCCAAGGGGCCCGAGACGCGCAGCAGCGGCTCGTCGCCGAACACCGGGAGACCCTCGGCGATCGCGTCCACATCACAGGTGAACCGCAGGTCGGCAAGGTAGTCGAGGAAAGCCGCGTCGAACATCTCCAGGCTGCGCAGATAGGAGAGATCCTCCTCGGAGAAGGCGAGCTCCTCCAACCAGTCGAGAACCGGGTCGAGGCCGGCGTTCACCACCAGGTCGACCCCCACGGGGTTGTGGCGAAAGAAGAGGTCGAAGACGGCCGGATCCTCGGCTCTGCCAGCGTCCACGTAGCCGGCCATCATCGTGAGCTCGTACAGATCGGTGAACAACGCGTCCACGGGGGCTCATCTCCGTTCGGAAGGCGGATTCAGCGCAGCAGGGCGAGCAGGTCCTCACCGTAGCGCTCGATCTTGGCCGGCCCGATCCCGTAGACCTTCCCCAGGTCGGTCACCGAGCTCGGCCGGGCCGCGGCCAGCTCCTCGAGTGTGCGGTCGTTGAACACCACGAAGGCGGGCACGGCATCGGCCCGGGCGCGCTCCAGGCGCCAGGCCCGCAGCGTCTCGGCGAGCACCGGGTCGGCCTGCGAGGCGCCGGCCTGTGAGGCGCCGGCCTGTGAGCCTTTCGGGATGCCTCTGGCTCTCCCGCTGCCCTTCGCCGTCTCACGGGCGTCCGCCCGCTGCGGACTCAAGAAGCGGCTCATCCTGCGGTTGCTCATCCGACCGCCCCACCCCGGCCGGCGCTCCGCCCAAGAGACCCACAGGTGCGTGCGGGCGCGCGTCAGCCCGACGTAGAGCAGACGGCGCTCCTCGGCCACCTCCGCGGGGGTCTTCGCATGCGAGATGGGCACCAAGCCCTCCTCGCAGGCGGGCAGCAGCACGGCGTCGAACTCCAGCCCCTTCGCGCGGTGGTAGGTGAGCAGGTTCACGCCCCCGGTGCCGTCAGCCGTGGCAGCGCCATCCGCCGCTCGCCGGTAGAGCTCGCTGAGGACGTCGGCGAAGGTCAGGCGCTCGTCCTCTTCGACCAACGCGCGCGTCGCCGACAGCAGTGTGCCGAGGTTGCGCCACCGCTCGCGCGCCGCCTCACCCCGCGGCTCCCGTCGGGGATGCCAACCGAGCTGCTGGCGCAGGACGTTCTCGACCTTGCGGTCGGCGCGCTCGGGCCGGAGGCGCTCCGCCTGGGCCGGTGGAGGAACCTCATCCTCGTCGAGCCGGGTCGCCGCGACCCGCAGCGCGCGCAGCGCCTGCTGGATCTCGGTGCGGTTGAAGAACCCGGACTCTCCCCGGACGGTGTAGGCGATGTCGGCGTCGCGCAGCGCCTCTTCGAGCGCCTGCGACTGACTGTTGACCCGATAGATGAGCGCGATCTCCGAGGCGGGCACCCCCTGACCAAGCAGGGTGCGGATCTGGCCGACGATGGCATCGAGCTCGCCCTCGTGATCGGCGAAGCCACGCGTGACCGGCACCGGACCGCCGGAGCGCTGGGCGACGAGCTGCTTGCCGGGCGCGTCATCGCTGCGCAGGACGCGGTTGGCCAGATAGAGCACCTGGGCAGTGGAGCGGTAGTTCTGGGTCAGGGTGATGACGCGCGCCTCCGGAAAGTGCCGGCGGAAGCCGGTGAGGTAGCCCGAAGAGGCCCCGGTGAACGTGTAGATGGTCTGGTCGTCGTCGCCGACCACGCACAGCTCGCGGCTCTCGCCGAGCCACGCCCGCAGCAGCTGCCACTGAGCCGGGTTCACATCCTGGAACTCGTCCACGGTGAAGAAGCGGTAGCGCTCACGCACCGTCCGGGCGGCGCTCTCGTCGCGGCGGAGCAGGTCGGCGGTGAGCAGCAGCATGTCCTCGTAGTCGATGGCTCCCGCCGCCGACTTCTGCTGCTCGTAGCGCGCGTAGATCGCCGCCATCTCCTCGACGCCCACAGGCGGCTGACGGTGGCTGGCCGCACGCGCGTACGCCTCGGGGTCCAGCGCCCGTGCCTTGGCCCATTCGATCTCGGCTGCGAGATCACGCGCCTCAACTTTGAGGCGCCGCGCGGTGGGGAGCAGTATCCCGACCTTGCGTGGCAGGACCTCAGGCAGCCCACCGTCGGCGATCCGAGGCCAGAAGTAGCGCAGCTGCGCCCATGCGGCCGCGTGGAAGGTGGCGGCGCGGACCGGGCGCTCCAAGCCGATGAGCCGCAAGCGGTGACGCAGCTCGGTGGCGGCCTTGTCGGTGAACGTCACCGCGAGGATCTGCTCGGGCCGCGCGACGCCAGAGCGCACCTGCGCCGCGATCCGGTGGGTGATCGTCCGCGTCTTGCCCGAGCCCGCCCCGGCGAGCAGGCAGACCGGGCCGGTCGTAGCCTCGACGGCGGCGCGCTGGTCGGGGTTCAGCCCGTCGAGCAGGGGGGCGACAGCGTTGGACATGGTGGACATTGGCAGGTCAGCCTAACGAAGCCTGGGCCGCCCGTGGCAGAAGCCGACAGCGGGCCGTGGAGAGCGCGGCCGCTCTCCTCACGCGCCGAGGAGGGTCGCGAGCTCCTCGGGCTCGGTGACCGGCCGCTCGCAGGTGAAGTCTCGGCAGACGTACGCGGCGGGCCGGCCCTGTACCAAGCCACGACCGGCGAGCAGCGCGACGTGCTCGTCCGGCCCCGCCGCGAGCACGCTGGCCGGGCGCCAGGCGGAGCGGTAGACGTTCAGCAGCGCCTCTAGCCGAGCATCGGACCGATCCCCGACGACGGCCACTTCGCGGGGCCCGCCGAGCCGGCGCTCCAGTCCCCGCAGCAGCTCACCGAAGCCGGTCGGGGCCTGCATGGCGGCGGGCGCGAACGCCTCCAGTGCCCGCTCGGCACGGTCCGTGTGGTCCTGATCGCCGGTGAGCGCGCCGAGCCGCAGGTGCACGTCGACCATGACGCTGCTCCCGGACGGCGTGGCGTTGTCCCACAGCTCCTTCGGTCGGGTGAGCAGCTCCTCGCCGTCGTCGGCGGTGGCGAACCAGCCGCCGCCCGCTTCATCGGTGAAGCGCGCGTCGGCGTCCTCGGCCAGCGTCTGGACCCAGGCGAGCCAGCTCGGGTCGAGGTCCGCCTCGTAGAGGCTGAGCAGCCCCTGCGCCAGAAAGGCCACATCCTCGAGGAAGGCGGGCACCGACGGCCCGTGCCCCTCGCGCCAAGTGTGCTGCAGGCGACCGTCGCGCACCAGCTCTGCCCGGATGAACGCGGCCGCCGTCTCTGCCGCGTGGACGTAGCGGGGCTCGCCGAGCGCGGCGCCGGCCTCCGCCAGCGCCCCGATCGCCAGTCCGTTCCAGCTGGTGAGCACCTTGTCGTCCAACCCCGGTGGCACGCGCTCGCGGCGGCGTGACAAGAGCGCCGCACGGACCCGCTGCCAGCGCTCCTGCCACGCCGCGTCGCCCTCCAGCTCGCCCACCTCGGAGAGCACGGTGGCGGGCGGGTCCTCGGGGTGGTGCGGGTCGCGGAAGTTGCCCTGCGGGGTCACGCCGAGGAGCCGCGCCCAGGTGTCCGGATCCTCGCCGGCGCCTGCGACCAGGGCACGGAACTCCTCGTCGCGCCAGACGTAGAAGCGGCCCTCGCGGCCCTCCGAGTCAGCGTCGAACGAGGAGCAGAACCCACCCTCGGGATGGCGCAGCTCACCGAGCAGGAAGTCCGCGGTCGCCCGGGCCACCCGCCGAAAGCGCGCACTGCCGGTGACCTGCCAGGCGTGGGTGTAGGCGCGCAGCAGCAGCGCGTTGTCGTACAGCATCTTCTCGAAGTGGGGCACGAGCCAGAACGCGTCGACGCTGTAGCGGGCGAAGCCGCCGCCGACCTGGTCGTGGATGCCGCCGCGACTCATCGCCTCCAGGCTGTGCATGGCCGCCCGCAGCGCCTCGTCGTCGCCGGTGCGCACGTGGTGGGCGAGCAGGAAATCGATCGTCATCGCCTGGGGGAACTTCGGCGCGGCGCCGAACCCACCGTGCTCGCGGTCCCAGGCACGCACGGCGAGCTGCGCCGCGCGCTCGGCCAGCCGCTCGTCGACGGGCGCCTGGCCGCCTGAGGGCAGCTCGCGGGCGCTAGCGAGGTGCTCGGTGATGCGCGCCGAGGACTCCAGCACCTGGTTCCGCTGCTGCTCCCACGCCACGCCTACGGCGGCGAGGACCTGGACAAAGCCCGGCATGCCGTGTCGGGACTCCTTCGGCCAGTAGGTGCCGGCGAAGAAAGGGCGCCGGTCGGGGGTGAGAAAGACGCTCATCGGCCAGCCGCCCTGCCCGGTCATGGCCTGGACGGCTCCCATGTAGACGCTGTCGACGTCGGGGCGCTCTTCACGGTCGACCTTCACCGGCACGTAGTCCGAGTTCAGCACCCGCGCGATCCCGTCGTCCTCGAACGACTCGTGGGCCATGACGTGGCACCAGTGACAGGAGGCGTAGCCGACGCTCAGAAAGACCGGCACGTCGCGTTCGGCGGCCTCGCGGAAGGCCTCGTCGCCCCACTCCCGCCAGTCGACCGGGTTCTCCGCGTGCTGGCGCAGATAGGGCGAGGAGGCGTGCCGCAGTCGGTTCATCCGGCTAGGCCGGGACGGTCTCGGACGTGGTAGGCGGCGCGGTCGAGCTGAGCGCGGAGCTGCTCGACCAACGCCTCGATGATGAGCGTGTGCAAAGGCCCTTCCGCTGCAATGTGCCACTTCTCCCCCCCGAGCAGCTCGACCCGCTGGTCGTCGAGCACGCCCGCGTCCACGAGGACGCGCCACTCGGCGCGGGTGAGTGGGGCGACGGTTGTCTCAGCGCTCATCTGTCGTCTCCTCGCTGCCCTGGAGCGTCCACCACGATGCTACCTTGCGGATCCGGAACGTTTGTTCGATACTGGGACTCATGACCGCCGACGAACGCCCACGCACCCTCGCCGACCTGCAACGCGCTCCGGACGCAGAAGCGACACCCGCAGGCCGGCTGCCGCTGAAGATCCAGCGCAGGCGCACCTTCGACACGCCGGAGTTCGCCGGCATGACCTTTCTGGAGGTCGAGAGCCGCTCGGCGCTCAACCGCGTCAAGGGCATGCCCTTCGGCTGGAGCATCAACCCCTACCGGGGCTGCTCACACGCCTGCAGCTACTGCTTCGCGCGGCCGACGCACGCGTACCTGAACCTCTCTCCGTTGGGTGACTTCGAGCGCACGGTGGTCGTGAAGACCAACCTGGTCGAGGTGCTGCGACGCGAGCTTGCACGGCCGAGCTGGTCTGGGGAGCGGGTCGCTCTGGGTACGAACACCGACCCCTACCAGCGCTGTGAGGGCCGCTACCGGCTCATGCCCGGCATCATCGAGGCGCTGGCGGAGGCTCGCACTGCCTTCTCGATTCTGACCAAGGGCACGCTCATCACCCGGGATCGCGCCGCGCTGGTTCGTGCCGCCGAGCGGGTCGAGGTCAGCGCTGCGCTCACGATCGGGATGCTCGACCGAGCGCTGTGGGCCGAAGCCGAGCCGGGCACACCCGCGCCGCAGGCACGGCTGGCCGCGGTCCGGACGCTGAACGGGGCCGGCATCACGACGGGGGTCATGCTCGCGCCGATCATGCCGGGGCTGAACGACGACCGCGAGCAGCTCGACGCGCTGGTCGACGCCGCGGCTGCGGCCGGCGCGACGCACATCAGCCCCATCGTGCTGCATTTGCGTCCTGGTGTGCGCGAGGTGTTCTGGCCCTGGCTCGTGGCGCACCATCCGGAGCTCGTTCCGCGCTACGAGCAGCTCTACCGCGGCGCGCAGCCGCCCAACCCGTATCGCGACGCGGTCACGGCCTTCATCGCGGAGCGGCGGCGTGCGGCATGGCGGCGTCACGGTCGTCCCACGAAGGTCCCAGCCAGAACACAACCGGCGCACTCGTCCCCTCCGGAGCACGAGCGACAGCCGCAGCAGCTCGCGCTGCTCTAGAGCCTCCGACGCCACCTCCCGTTTCTGTGGGCCTTTGGCCGCCTACACTGCCAAGGAAATCCAGCACGAAAGGCAGGTCTCATGGGGCGGGACATCGACACGATCGAATTCTCGCGGGAGGATCGCACCGCGTACCGCGAGAAGGTGAAGGCGAACCTGCGCGCGCTGCGCCAGCTCGTGGAACAGGGCGCGTTCGAGACGGGGCGCCGGCAGTGCGGCGTCGAGCTCGAGGTCTACATCACCGACCTCGAAGGACAGGCCGCACCCGTGAACGCCAAGCTGCTGGAACGGCTGGCCTCGGAGCACTTCCAGACCGAGCTGGCCCAGTTCAACATCGAGTTCGATCTGAAGCCCCGCCGGCTCGCGGGGCACGTCTTTCACACGATCGAGGACGAGTTGCGCCGCTCCCTCGACCGGGCGCAGGAGCAGGCGGCCGAGCTGGACGCCCAGGTCATGATCATCGGCATCCTGCCGACGCTGACCGACTTCGACGTGACCGAGCAGAACCTCTCGTCGAATCCGCGCTACAAGGCGCTGAACGACACGATCCTCGCACAGCGCGGCGAGAACATCGCCATCCACATCGAGGGCGATGAGGTGCTCGAGACGCGCAGCAACTCGATCCTCTTCGAGGCGGCCTGCACGTCGATGCAGCTGCACCTGCAGGTCGACCCCGCCGACTTCGCGTTGTACTGGAACACCGCACAGGTGCTGAGCGCCCCGCTGCTCGCGGTGGCGGCGAACTCGCCGTTCTTCCTCGGCAAGCAGCTCCACCACGAGACGCGCATCGCGCTCTTCGCCCAGGCCACGGACACCCGCACCGAGGAGCTGCAGGAGCAGGGCGTGCGGCCGCGCGTGTGGTTCGGGGAGAAGTGGCTCGCCGAGGGGCTCTTCGAGCTCTTCGACGAGAACGTGCGCTACTACCCGGCCTTGCTGCCGATCTGTGATCCTGAGGATCCCGAGCAGATGCTCAGCGAGGGCGAGGTGCCGCACCTGCCCGAGCTGACCCTGCACAACGGCACCATCTACCGCTGGAACCGGCCGGTCTACGAGGTCGCGGGGGGCAAGCCGCACATGCGGATAGAGAACCGGGTGCTGCCCGCCGGGCCCTCGGTGCCGGACTCGGTCGCGAACGCCGCGTTCTACTACGGGCTGCTGCACGGTCTGGCAAGCCAGCAGCCGGGACTGTGGGAGCAGATGAGCTTCAGCGCGGCCAGCGAGAACTTCTTCGAGGCGGCGCGCCACGGGCTCGACGCCAAGCTGTACTGGCCGAACATCGGCGCGGACGTGCCGGTCGCGGAGCTCATCGTCCGCAAGCTGTTGCCGATCGCGCAGAAGGGTCTGGCCGACTGGGGCATCGACGAGAGCGACGTCGACTACTACCTCGGCATCATCGAGGAGCGCGCCTTGTCGAAGCAGAACGGCGCGGCGTGGCAGATCGCCGTGTGGAACCGTCTCCTCGACGAGGGCCGTGACCGCACCGAGGCCGCCAAGGAGCTCGTCCGACGGTATCAGCGCCGCTCCGACGCCGGCAGCCCGGTGCACACCTGGCCGATCCCCGACTAAGCGGGCTGAGCACCGTCCGAATCAAGCGCTGCCTGAGGTGGAGTGCTCCTCCAGACCCGCGAACAGGGAGTCCTCGGGCAGGTCGGTCTCGACGAGGCTGCGCGCCAGGTGGAAGTCCTCCCATGGGTAGATCTCGCGCACGAGCTCGTCGGGCACCTGGAACCAGGGCCCGTGCGGGTCGATCTGCGTGGCGTGGGCCATGAGCGCCTGGGCGCGCGTCGTAAGGTGGTCGCTCACGTCCACGCGTGTGGTCGTGCGGTCCTCGGCGTCGCGCAGGCGGTCCAGCCAACGTTGAAAGGGTGACTCGAGCCCGCGCTGCTCCATCGCGGCGTGCAGCTGCTCGACGCGTGCGCGGCTGGCCACGCCCACGTAGTACAGCTTGCGCGGCTGCCAGGGCTCGCCCGCGTCGGGGAAGCGGCCGGCGTCGGCGGCGGCGTCGAAGGCGGCCGCGGCGACGTCATGGCAGCGGATGTGGTCCGGATGGGGATAGCCCCCGTCCTCGGGGTAGGTCACGATCACATCGGGCCGCTCCGCGCGGATGATCTCGACGAGCCCTCTGACCGCCTCGTCGAGATCGGCGTTGTAGAAGCAGTCGGGGTCCAGCCCCGAGCCGTCGCCGTCGAAGTCCTCGACGTAGCCGGAGTCCGGGTAGCCCAGATACCAGTGATCGGTGACGCCCAGCACCTCGAGCGCCCGGGCCAGCTCCTCGCGGCGGATCTCGACCATGCGCTCCTTCACGCCCGGCCGGTCCATCGCCGGGTTGAGGATGTCTCCCTGCATCCCGTCGGTGCAGGTGACGACCGAGACGCGGTAGCCCTCCTTGGCGTAGCGGGCCATCGTGCCCGCCCCCTTCGAGGACTCGTCGTCGGGGTGGGCGTGCACGAACATCGCATGAAGCTTTGGCATGGCCGACAGGGTAGCGCCGCGCGCCGCCCTCAGGTCCAGCGTTGCTGCCACGCTGTGGCGGCGCGCTGCGCGGAGGCGTCGCCAGCGAGCTCGTCGAGCCGCTCGCGCACGCGCGCCGCGGCCTGCTCCACCGTGGCCCGCTCGCCGCTCAGCCGGATCGTGCACTCGTGTCCGGGGTAGCTGCCGATGGCCAGTGAGGGGAACGACGCCTGCAACCGCTCCAGCAGCGGGGTGAGCGTCGACTCGGGATAGGGGTGGGTCAGCTCGGTGACATGGCGCGGCCGCCCGCGGCCGGAGAGCAGCGGCTCGACCCCGTCGCGCGTGATGCGCCGCAGCTCCGAGGGCACGCCGGGCAGGATGACCACCGCAGCGCCGCCGGACGCGTCCAGCCCCCCGTCGAGTGAGAGCAGCACGCCGGGCGCCGCGCCCACCGCGCCGTGCAGCGGGTCGGCGCCGGCCGGCGTGAGGGCCATGCGCAGCAGCGCTTGGGCCTGTTCCTCGTCGTAGGCGCGGCCATCGTCCCGAGCACGTGCGATCAGGTCGTGCAGGCGCTCGGCGATGACCGGATGCTCGACGAGCTGGAGGCCGAGCGCGCTCGCCACCGCCCGCATCGTGACGTCATCCGGCGTGGAGCCGATTCCGCCCGAGGTCACGACGAGGCGGGCACGGGAGCGCCGCAGCTCCGTCAGGAGCGCCTCGCCGATCGCGGCGACCGTGTCGGGCACCGTGACGATGCGGTCAAGCGGGACGCCGAGGGCGGCCAGCCGCTGAGCGAGGAAGGCTGAGTTCGTGTCCCGCACGTACCCGTCCAGGATCTCGTCGCCCACGATCACGATGGAGACCCGGACCGGCGTGCGCATGCTGGCAAGGATAAGGGCGCACCTGCCCTACCATGCTGGTCGCCGTCGCTCCGACGCTCGCGCGCTGCGTCGCACCACCTTTTGAAGAGGCGTCCGGAGTCGTCGGCCGAACCGCTGCACCTGTCCGCCGCCACGTGAGGAAGCGCCGTGTACACCAGTCCCGAGGATGCCCGCTCGGACCTCTTTCTCGCGGGCGCCGTCTATCTGCTCGGACCGCTGGTGATCGCGCTCGTGCTGCGCCTGCTGCTGCTGGACCGCATCGACGCGCTGGTCAGGATCCTGGCGCTCGTCCTGCCGCTCGCGCAGACGGTGCTCGTGCCCTATCTGCTCATCCGCTACCGCAACGAGTCGCTCTCCGACTACGGGCTGAAGGCCGCGAGCACGCCGGCACTCACCATGGGCGCGGGGCTGGCCCTTCCGATCGTTCTGGCCTCGCTGCTCGCGGCGCTCTTCGCCGGCGTCGACGTCTTCGCGGTCGTTCCGCTCATCGCGGTCGGGCCCGGCGCCCTGTTCGATCTCCTCGTCCGGCTCGTCACCTGGCTCGGGCTGACCGGCTTCGCGGTGTACGTCACGGTAAAGGCCCGCGACGCCTTCCGGGCCGACTACCGTACGGTGCGCGACGGCGTGATCGAGATCGGTCGGATCGTCGGCGGCCTGGCCGTCGTGACGACCTTCATCCTCTTGGTGGCGCTGGACTTCAATGCGGCGCGGGTGCTGCTCCCGGCGGGTCTGGCGGCCAGCGTGTGGCTGCTGCTGCGCGGCCTGAAAGGACCGACGACGACCAGCCGCGCGACCCTGCTGACGCCGACGGTGCTGCTGGCGCTCGGGCCGTTCGTGCTCTCGCTGCAGGCGGACGAGTTCGTCCTGAGTCTCTGGGGCGCCTCCCTGGCCGCGGGAGTGGGTCTGCTGTTCGGCGCGTTGACCGAGACGCGCCCTTCCGCCATGGGCCCCCTCGGTTTCGCGCTGACCGCCGCCCTGATCTCGATCTTCCCTCTGAGCGCTGGCGGGCTCTGAGCCCGACGCCGCGCCTCGCTACCATCCTCTTCTTTCGTCAGCAGCGAGTGAGGTGCGTCGTCGTGGCCGAGTACCAGTACGTGATGAAGGGGCTGACCAAGGTCGTCCCCCCCAAGAAGGAGATCCTCTCGGGGATCTGGCTCTCGTTCTTCCCGGGCGCCAAGATCGGGGTGATCGGCGCGAACGGCGCGGGCAAGTCCACGCTGCTGCGGATCATGGCGGGCGTGGACACCGAGTTCGAGGGCGAGGCCTGGCCTGGTCAGGGCGTCTCGGTCGGCCACCTGCCCCAAGAGCCCACCCTCGACCCGAGCAAGGACGTGCGCGGCAACGTCATGGAGGGCGTCGGCGAGGCCGCCACTCTCGTGGCCCGCTTCAACGAGCTCACCGCGCAGATGGCCGAGCCGCTCGACGACGACGCGATGGCCAAGGTGTACGAGGAGTTCGCCGAGGTCTCCGACGCCATCGAGGCCGCCAACGCCTGGGACCTCGACCGCACGCTGGAAGTGGCCATGGACGCGCTCCGCGTACCCCCGGGCGACGCGGACGTCACCACGCTGTCCGGCGGCGAGCGGCGCCGGGTCGCGCTCTGCCGCCTGCTCCTGGCCCGCCCCGACCTGCTGCTGCTCGACGAGCCGACCAACCACCTCGACGCCGAGAGCGTCGCCTGGCTGGAGCGACACCTGGAGGAGTACCCCGGCACCGTGGTGGGGGTGACCCACGACCGGTACTTCCTCGACAACGTCGCCGAGTGGATCCTCGAGCTCGATCACGGCAAGGGTCTGCCGTTCAAGGGCAACTATACGGGCTGGTTGGAGCAGAAGCAGGAGCGCCTGGCTCAGGAGGGCAAGCGCGAGTCCGCCCGCCAGGTCACCCTGGCGCGGGAGCTCGAGTGGGTGCGCGCCTCGCCGAAAGCCCGCCAGGCGAAGTCGCGCGCACGCGTCCAGGCGTACGAGGCGCTGCTCAGCCAGGGCCCGGAGCAGCGCGACGGCACGGCCGAGATCGCCATTCCCGACGGCGCGCGGCTGGGCGACGTGGTCGTCGAGGCTGACGGGGTCCGCAAGGGTTTCGGCGACCGGCTGCTCATCGAGGACATGAGCTTCTCGCTGCCGCCGGGCGGCATCGTCGGCGTGATCGGTCCGAACGGCGCGGGCAAGACCACACTCTTTCGCATGATCGTCGGCGAGCAGCGGCCGGACGACGGAGAGTTGCGCGTCGGCGAGACCGTGGAGCTCGCCCACGTCGACCAGAACCGCGACGCGCTCGATCCGGCCAAGACGGTCTTCGAGGAGATCACCGACGGCCTCGACACGCTCACCCTCGGCCGGCGGGAGGTGGCCTCACGCGCCTACGTGGCCCAGTTCAACATGAAGGGCGCCGACCAGCAGAAGCTCGTCGGCCAGTGCTCGGGCGGCGAGCGCAACCGCATCCACCTGGCCAAGCTGCTGCGCCGGGGCGGCAACCTGCTGCTGCTCGACGAGCCGACGAACGACCTCGATGTCGACACCCTGCGCGCGCTGGAGGAGGGGCTGCTCAGCTTCTCTGGCTGCGCGGTCGTCATCAGCCACGACCGATGGTTCCTCGACCGCATCGCCACGCACATCCTCGCGTTCGAGAACGAGAGCCAGACGACCTGGTTCCAGGGCGGCTACTCCGATTATGAGGCCGATCGGCGTCGCAGACTCGGCGCGGAGGCCGACCAGCCCCACCGCGTCCGCTACAAGCCGCTGGTGCGCTCCTGATTGGTCCTCTCAGGCGAGCCGCTCGGTGAACCAGCGGTAGAGGCGCGCGGCGTGCTCGTCGCCGACGGCGAAGAGGTACTCCGGATGCCACTGCACACCGAGCAGCAGCCAGTCGTCTCCCGCCCACTGGAGCGCCTCGACCACCTCGTCCTCGACACTCCAGGCGGTGGGGATGAGCCCGTCGGCCAGCGTGTCGACCGCCTGATGGTGGATCGAGTTCACCATGAGCCGCTCGACCCCGACCGCCTTGGCCAGCAGCGACGACGGCTCGATGCGTACTGGCTGAAACGTCTCGAAGGACGCCTGGCCGCGGCGGGTGTGGCCGGGATGGCCGCGCTCGTCGAGATCGGGGATGAGCGTGCCGCCCAGCGCCACGTTCGCGATCTGCGCCCCGCGGCAGATGGCCAGCACGGGCAGCCCCGCCGCCTGCGCCGCGCGGACGAGCGCGATCTCGGAGGCATCTCGTGTCGGGTCGACGCCGTACACCGTGGGGTGGTCACCGAGTCCGTACCGACGCGGGTCCACGTCACCGCCGCCCGTCAGCACGAGCCCGTCGAGCCGGGCGAGCAGCCCGCCGGCGCTCTCCGGATCGCTGATCGGCAGCAGCACGGGCAGCGCCCCGGCGTCCGCCAGGGGAATGAGGTCGTGATCGTGGGTGATCTGGGAGCGCACGCTGCCGGGAGAGCCTTCGACCTCGCGGCGGTGAGCGGTCACGCCGACGAGCGGACGCGTTGCTCGCGCCGCGCTCATCGGCCACCCCTTTCACGACGCTCCCGCTGGTGCGGGAGATGTGCGGTCAAGTGTCGCGCAGTCCTCGATGGGCCGCCACGACGGCGAAGCACGGACGGTCGGTTGGGCGGAGAAGTCCTCGTATCGCATGACTTTGCCGCCGCCTGCGGTCAGCGTGGGACGAAGAACGTCGTCACGGTGCGTTGCGCCGGCCATCCGGCGCGTTGGACCACGCTGATCAGCCGGTGCTCCCCGGGGCTCAGGCGGCTCGGATCAAGCCGGCCGAAGGTGAACGGCCAGCGCTTGTCCACTCGGCTCGGGCGCGTGCCCGCGGCTCGATCCAGCCAGAAGCGGACCGTGGTGGATCCGCCCAGGTCCGGAAAGCGGCTGACCGCCCAGACCGGCGCGGTGAGCTGCCGCCACCGCAGGCGGGTGAACGAGCCGGGGCGACCGGTGGCGCTCGCCACGACCTGCGTCCTCCGGACACCGTTGCGCACCGCGAACGCCTCGGTCCGCACGAGCGGAGGAGCCTGCTTGCGGCGCACGACGGTCGTGAGCGTATGCCGACCGTTGTCGAGCTTTCCGGTCCGCAGCCGCCCCGCCACGTATCTCGGGCCGCGCGCGACGGCGAAGGGGCGGGAACGAGCCTCGGAGTCGTCGAGGTGGAACGCGATCTCGCGGGTCCATGGGCCCGTCGGCCAGTGCGCTTCGAGCAGGAGGTTGCCGTCGACGTCGGCGCCGGCCAGCCTGCGCCGGTCGCTCGGCCTGCCGCTCGCGCTCGAGGTCAACGCGGGGGCCACCGCGTCGACCCGGACGCCGGCCACATTGGCGACGTCGCGCAGGGCCGGGAACGCGAGGTCCAACACACCGTCGTTCACCGCCACCTCGAAGGCTCGGTCGTGGGCGACGAGCGGACCGGCGACGGAGACCAGGTCGAGTCCGCGAACCCGTGTGCGTCCCTCGGCGCGCACGTCGAACACGCGCTGCGCGGACGAGAGCCAGTAGAGCTCGGCGAACTTCAAAGTGACCCGGTAGACGGCGCGGACCGGCACGGGCACGTGGTAGGCGGCCATGCCGGAGCGTGCGGAGGCGTACAGCTCGTCGAAGTCGGTCCCGGAGATCTCGACTGGCAGCGAGGAGCGATGACCGCCCTGCGCATAGGTGTCCCGTTGCCAGCGTCTTCCGTCCGGTCCGATGACCGCTCGCCCACCGGCGTTGATCCGTGTTGACCAGGTGACCTCCGGCGGCGCGGGCGGCGGGTTGGCGACGGTGAAGGCGATCTGCAACGTCCGGACCGCGCCTGAGGGGCGCCGCCCCGTGACGGTCAGGACATGGGGGCCATCACCCAGCCTGCGCGTGTCGATGACCCCCGCTCTGAAAGGCTTGCGGTAGTCGCGCCGCAGCGGCGGGTGCTCGGCCTCCGGGTCGTCCAAGCGGAAGTCGACGAAGGAGAACGGCCGGTCGTCTCCGGGCCACCAGATCTCCTGCCGTCCGCGTAGGGTGCTTCCGCGCAGCGCCACGGGCGGCTGCAGCGTGCCCGCGCTCCTCGCGACCACGGCGCCCGCCGACGGACCGGTGCGGCTCGATGCCAGCTCGCGTGCGATGCGCTGCCGGAGTGCGGGGACGTACGCGTACAGGCCACCCCCCGGACAGCTCGTGGCCGACAGGTCGCGGTGCCCGACGAGGCGAGGGACGCGGATGCGGGTGCCGCTGCGGTAGCGCGTGGAGCCGCGGGAGAGCAGCACCGTCGTTGAGCCCGGTCGGATGCCGGCCTGGTGAAACTTCCAGGCGACCACACGGGTGATCGCGTCGAGCGCGGCCCCGGTGGGGCGCGCGGAGGAGAAGTTCCCCATGACGGAGACGCCGAAGGTGCCCGTGTTGAAGCCGCCGGCATGCGCGCCGATGACGTTGCGGTCCACGCCTCCGCGCCGCCCTTCGTAGACGGTGCCGAACCGGTCGACCAGGAAGTTGTAGCCGATGTCTGACCAGCCCCGGACCCGTGTGTGATAGGCGTAGACACCGCGGACGATCCCCGGCGCCTCGGACGGGGAGTACGCGTTGGAGCCGACGGTGTGGTGGACGGCGCCGGCCTGCAGGTACGGCGCGTACGACGGGCGCCCGCGGCGCCAGGACTCGTTCGCCCCCCACGCCGGACGCGTGACGATGGGCGGCCGCTCGGAGGTCGCGGCCGCCTGTGTCGGCGTGCCGCGCCAGGCCGCGGCCAGGCTGTCGACGGCGCGTCCCAGCAGCGAGCGGTTCAGGCCCTCGGTATCGATCAGATGGGCGTCGATCTGCGAGCTCGGGAGCTCCCGCGTCGAACTGGCGTCGAGCCGACGGCTGTCTGTGGGCATCCGAACCGTTCGCACCTGCAGCCATGACGCCTCGCCCACCCATTGCGGCTCCGTGCGCAACGGACGAGCGGGCGCCCTCCTGGCTTCGATCGAGCTCGCATCGGGGCCTTCGTCGACGGCCGTCTCGGCGGTGCGCCACGCGCTCCAGCGGCGCCCGTCGCGCGACGTCCGGAAGGAGACCACGCCTTCGGCGGGCAGGCTGAAGCCGACCATTGAGAAGGCGATCGGCGCCTGCGGCGCGTCGTAGCGCGCGTTCGCTCCCTCTGCCGATCGACCCTGCATCGTCTGCACGACCACGGGCGGGGCGGCGGCCGCTTCGGACGACGGCCCGGGCAAGACCGCGGCAAGAACGCCGGTGATGAGCAGGACGAGCAGCGCTCGGACCGTCATGTGGCCGTCACGCCTCGTGAGGTTGGATGTCGTCACGCCACGCCCCCATCCCATCGGCTTGCCACAAACGCGCAGCAGACTAACGGGCGCGCGCGCGGGACGCACGCCTGAATATCAGTCGAGGACGAAGCCGAGACTGGCCGCCCAGCGTGTGAGCGAGCCGCCGGCTCCCTGCTGCGCCATCGTGTCGAGCGTCGCCAGCGCGGTGGGGAGATCGAGATCGTCGTCGATCGCGGCTCCGAAGGCATGCTCCAGCTCGCGGTCGCGCTCCTCGCCGTCCGCAGCCCGCCGCCACCGCTTCACGGCGGCGGCTGCCCTCTCCAGCTCCTCCTCGTCGTGGGACCAGTCGGAACGGTAGTGGTGACTCAGCAGATAGCGGCGCACAACCGCCGGCTCGTGACGGGCGAGCAGATCGGAGGCGAAGACGAGGTTGCCGACCGACTTCGACATCTTCTCGCCGTCCAGGCCGACCATGCCGACGTGCAGCCAGAAGTGGCTGAACTCGCCGTTCCGGGTCAGCCGCTCGGACTGGACGATCTCCGCCTCGTGATGGGGGAAGATGAGGTCGCGACCCCCGCCGTGGATGTCCAGGGTGTCGCCGAGCTCGCGCAGCGCCATGACCGAGCATTCGATGTGCCAGCCGGGCCGCCCCGCGCCCCAGGGGCTCGACCACGACGGCTCGCCCTCCTTGCTCGGCTGCCAGAGCAGGAAATCGAGCTGCGCCCGCTTGTCCGGCGCCTCCGGGTCCCCCCCCTTCTCGGCGAACTGCCGCAGCATGTCGGCGTGATCGAGTCGCGAGAGCTGCCCGAAGTCGTCGCCGGCCGCACTGGTGTTGAAGTAGACGCGCCCGTCGTTGAGCGCGTACGCGGCGCCCGTCTCGACCAACTCCGCGACGGCCTCGGCGATGGCGGGCGCCGTCTCGGTCGCCAGCGGCTCGGCGTCCGGCCGGCGCAGCCCGAGGGTGTCGAGGTCCGCGTCGAAGCTCGCGACCTCCCGACGGGCCAGCTCCTGATGGTCGATCCCCAACTCGTCGGCCTTGCGCAGGATGTCGTCGTCCACGTCCGTGATGTTGCGGACATAGCGCACTGTGTGGCCGCGCGACTCGAGCGTGCGGATGAGGGCGTCGAAAATGACGTAGGTGAAGGCGTGACCGAGGTGAGTGGCGTCGTACGGCGTGATGCCGCAGACGTACAGGCGCACGGTGCCGGCGGGCTCGAAGGGTCGAGCGGAGGCCGTGCGGGTGTCGAACAGTTGCATGCGCGCACGCTTTCCGATCGGTGTGGGTTCTCTGGGTACCCGAAAGCCAACGGGCAGAGAAGGCTGTTCTATTCCGCACTGCGCATGGGCGACCAGCTCAACCGGTGCAGGATGCACGGACCGTGTGCGGCGAGCGAGTGCCGATGCGCGGGGGAGGCATAGCCCTTGTTGCCGGCGAAGCCGTACGGCGGGTAGCGCGGGCTCGCCTCGCGCATCAAGGCGTCGCGGCGAACCTTCGCCACGATCGAGGCGGCGGCGATCGAGGCCGAGTGCGCGTCACCGTGCACGATGCGCTCGTTCGTTGTGGCCCGACCGCCGACGAAGTCCCAGTTGCCGTCGATCAGGCAGACGTCCGGGCGGACGTTCAGGCCGTCCAGAGCCCGGCGCGCCGCCAGCCGGAGCGCGGCGCTCAAGCCCAGCTCGTCGATCTCCAGGCTCGAGGCGTGGCCGACCGCCGCCGCGAGCGCGAAGCTCCAGATGCGGTCCGACAGCCGCTCGCGCAGCGGCGGTTCGAGCTGCTTGGAGTCGCGGAGCCGATACATCCGCCGGTCGGTGGGCAGCACGACGGCGGCGCAGGTCACGGGACCGGCCAGCGCGCCCCGTCCCACCTCGTCGATGCCCGCCACGACGGCACCCCGCGCCCACCAGCGACGCTCGAAGGCGAGGCTGGGCACGGCGGGAGGTCGGCGGCGCCGGCGTGCGGTGGCCGGGGGAGTGGCTGGGCTCATTGTCATGGCACGCTAGCGGACGCGACCGCGGGAGGCGCGCACCGAGCACACACATGAGGAGTACGACGATGGACGAGTGGGTGGACGCGCTGCGGGCGCCGGCAGGACAGGCGGTCCTGCGGCGCGCGGCGGCGTTGCCGCTCACCGACGCGTCGCTGCTCTCCGACCTCGCGACGCTGCGCCGCGAGCAGCCCGACGAGCTCGTGACGGCGGCGGTTCGGCTGACCCGTCTGCGGCGGCGCGGCCGCGCCAAATTCTCCCGCGCGGACGTCATGTGGCTCACGCGACCGGGTCTGGAGCAGGCGAGTAGCGAGCTTGTCGCCCGTCACCGCGCGCAGCGCTATGCGTCAGCTGGCGCCGTCGCCGACCTCTGCTGTGGCATCGGGGGCGACCTCGTGGCGCTGGCTGAGCGGACCACGGTGCTGGGAGTCGACCGTGACCCCCTCCATGTGCGCCTGGCGCGGTTGAACGCGGAAGCCTGCGGCGTCTCCGAGGGGGTCGAGGTGCGCTGCGACGACGTGACCGCGACGACGCTGCGCGGCTGCCCGGCGGTCTTCGTCGATCCCGCGCGGCGCCGGGACGGACGGCGGCTGCCGGCCGGATCCAGCGACCCGCCATTGAAGTGGTGCCTCGACCTCATCGAGCGTGTGCCCGCCGTCGGGGTGAAGTGCGCACCAGGCATCGACCGCGCTCTGGTCCCTGCGGCGTGGGAGCTGGAGTGCGTAGCCGTCGGACGCGAGCTGAAGGAGGCGCGGTTGTGGTCCCCGGCGCTGGCGGACGGTCCCCGGCGCGCCACCGTGCTGCCGGGAGGCGAGAGTCTGACGCCCGTGCCGGGCGAGCGCGTGGGTGTCGCCCCGCCGGGGGCGTACGTGGTGGATCCGTCGCCGGCCGTGACCCGGTCGGGCCTGGTGCAGGACCTGGCGCGACAGCTGGGCGCCTGGCAGCTCGACCCCGAGCTGGCGATGCTGAGCGTCGCGACGCCGGTTGCGACGCCGTTCGGGCGGACGCTGCGGGTGCTCGACTCGCTGCCCTGGAGCCTGAAGGCGCTGCGGCGCAGCCTGCGCCGGCTGGACATCGGCACGGTCGACGTGCGCAAGCGCGGCTCCGCCGTCGACGTCGACGCGCTGCGGCACCGGCTGGCTCTGGAGGGCAGCCTGCAGGCGACGGTCGTGCTCACCCGGCTCACCGGCCGACCGTGGGCACTGGTCGGCGCGGACGTGGCCTGACCCCCGCAAGACCCTCGGGCGGTCAAGTCATGATCGCTGAACTCATGGCCGCCGTTCTCCATTCGACGCTCCGAGCTGTTCACGGGCATCGCTCAACGGGAGTCCTTGGGTCAATACCTCATCCTGAACGGGGAACGCCTGTGCGACGAGCCGGACCTGCGAGCGCTGGCGTCTCTGAACACCCCCGTCGCGGGGGCGTCGGATGCGTCCGTTGACGCCCGGGGCGTGGCGGAGACCGAGGACGACTTTGTCGTCGTGGACGCCCGCGCCTATCTGACCTACTCGATCGGCATCGAGTCGCCACGCCGTTGGATCAGGTCGCTGAGATCATCTCGTATCCGGAGTCCTGGACGCGCACGACGGTGAACGCGTCGGTCCTCGGTCTCTTCGTCCACCGCGGTGCCGCGGTACCCGTGCTCTGTCTCGCCTCGCTGCTCGGGCGGCAGCCCTCGACGGTCAGCACCGCGTCCTGCGTGTTGCTCGTCAAGGTCGAGAACGACCGGTTCGGTTTCGCGGTGGAAGCGATGCGGGCCATCGATCCGCTGGCCTGTCGAGACCCCGAGGTGGCGGTCGATGGAGCCGTCGCGGCGGCACGGGCGCTTGAGGACGCGCCGTTGGTTACGCTGGGCGAGGATCCCAAGCTGTTGCCCGAGCTCGACCTGCGGGCACTGGCCGCGGCGGTCCGGCGCGAAATGTCGGAGCCGTCGAGTCCTGACGTACTGTCATCCATGGTCTCGGACGAACGAGAGACGCTGCTCGAGGACTGCGTCTAGATGGACTCCTCGTCGCCGACGCGGACCTCTACTGCGGCCGCGCGTACGGCTTCGGCGACCGCGGGAGCGACGTCGCTGTTGAAGACGCTCGGGATGATGTAGTCGCGGCTCAGCTCGTCAGGCTTGACGACGTCGGCGATGGCCTTCGCGGCCGCGACCTTCATCTCCTCGGTGATCGCATGGGCTTCGGCGTCCAACGCGCCGCGGAAGATGCCGGGGAAGGCCAGCACGTTGTTGATCTGGTTGGGCTCGTCGCTGCGGCCGGTGGCGACGACCGCGACCCGCTCGCGCGCGCCGTGCGGATCGACCTCCGGGGTCGGGTTGGCCAGCGCGAATACGATGGCGTCGGGCGCCATCACGCTGAGCTGCTCAGGCTGCAGGATGTTCGGCCCGCTCACGCCGATGAAGACGTCGGCGTCAACGAGCGCTTCCGCCAGCTCACCTGTCCGGTGGTCGGGGTTCGTGTGCTCGGCCACCCACCGCTTCGAACTGTCGAGGCCTTCGCGGTCGGCGTGCAGCAGTCCCTGGCGATCGCAGACGAGAATGTCTTCCAGTCCGCGGGCCTGCAAAATCTTGATGATCGCCCCCCCTGCGGCACCGGCTCCGACGAGCACGCAGCGCAGGTCGTCGAGCTTCTTGTTGACCACGCGCGCGGCGTTGCTCAGCGCGGCCAGCACGACGATCGCCGTGCCGTGCTGGTCGTCGTGGAAGACCGGGATGTCCAGTGACGCGCGCAGCCGCTCCTCCACCTCGAAGCAGCGCGGCGCTGCGATGTCCTCGAGGTTCACCCCGCCGAAGACCGGCGCCATCACCTCGACGGCGCGCACGATCTCGTCGGTGTCCTGCGTGTCCAGACAGACCGGCCAGGCGTCGATGTCGGCGAACTGCTTGAACAGCACGGCCTTGCCTTCCATGACCGGCAGCGACGCCGCGGCGCCGATGTTGCCGAGGCCGAGCACCGCCGAGCCGTCCGTCACGACCGCCACGGTGTTGCGCTTGATCGTCAGCCGGCGCACATCGTCGGGCTTCTGGGCGATGGCGGTGCAGACCCGCGCGACGCCGGGGGTGTAGGCCATCGAGAGGTCGTCGCGGTTCTTCAACGGCACCTTCGAGCGAACCTCGAGCTTGCCGCCCAGATGCAGCAGGAACGTCCGATCGCTCACCCGCTTGACCTCGGCGCCCTCCACGTCGCGCACGTCCTGTGCGATGCGCTCCGCGTGGTCGCCGTCGCTCGCGTTGACGGTGACGTCGACGGTCATGCCCTGACCGCGCGACTCGACGATGTCGACGGCGATGACCCCGCCGCCGGCCTCACCGATGGCCGTGGTCACGCGCCCGACCCCTCGTGGATCGGGTTCCAACTCCGCTCGGAGAGTGATGGAATAGGAGGCGCTGGGAATCGCCATGGGTTGCTCCTTGCCGGTGGCGTTCGCTGGGCCGGGCATCCTGCCACAGCCGTCGACCGCCGATCTCCTCCCCGCCCGCGGGAGAGGTCCGGTAGGGTGACAGCATGAGGAAAACGGTGCGGTTGATGAGTGCGGTGGGGCCCGAGGAGCGGCTCGGGCGGGCGATCGCGGAGCTGCCGCTCACGGTCAGGCAGGGGCTGCGCGAGGTGGCGGACCGCGAGGACATGCCGCTCGTCGCCGGCGCGTGGCGTGACGGCGGCGGAGGCTGTCTGGTCGCGAACGTCGTCACGACGCTGGAGGCGCATGCGACTGATGAGACATTGGATCTCCGCATTCTGCGCTTGGTCCCTGAGCTCTCCAGCCGGGAGCTGAATCGCCTGATCGTCACCTGGGATGAGGCGGCGGAGCAGGAGGGGCGTGGCGGCGACGGCGCGCTGCGCCGGTTGCTGCGCGGTGCCCTCGGCTGGGCTGACCATCAACGCCCGCTGCCCGGGCAGCCAGGTCCTGCTCACGACATGCCAGACGGGCGGGACGCCAGGCTCGGGGGGAGAGAGCCTGGCGTCCGTGTCGCCGCGACGGGCGAGCTTATGGCTGTTGCGGGGTCTTCGTCAGCGTGACCTCGGTGGTCCGCTCCTCGCCGTCACGGACGTAGGTGAGCGTGACCGACGTGTCGGGCCGGCGTGTCCGCACATGCCCGGCGAGCCCCGCCATCGAGTCAACGGCCTCACCGTCGAACGCGGTGATGATGTCGCCCTTCTGCAGTCCCGCCTGGTCGGCGGGGCTGTCCGGCACGATCTCCACGAGCAGCGCGCCCTCGTCGACGCCGAGGTCGTACTGCTGCGCGGCGCCTGGAACGACGCTCTGGCCGGCGACGCCCAGGTAGGCGGGCACGATCTCACCCGTCTCGATCAGCTGGTCGATGATCGGCACGGCTGTCGACATGGGGATCGCGAACCCGATGCCGTTGTTCGTGCGTGTCGGCGAGAGGATCGCGGTGTTGATGCCGATCAGCTCGCCGTTGCTGCTCACGAGCGCGCCGCCGGAGTTGCCCGGGTTGATCGCCGCGTCGGTCTGGATGAGGTCGCCCAGCGGCGTCTCGCCGGCGTCGAGCGTGCGGTTCAGCGCGCTCACGACGCCGGAGGTCACCGTGGCGTCGAGTCCGAAGGGCGAGCCGACGGCCACGGAGAGACTGCCCACGTTGGGCTCCTCCTCGGCGACGCGGATCGCCGGCAGGTCGCGCTCGTCGATCTTGACCACGGCCAGGTCGGCGAAGGGCGCCGTGCCCACGAGCTCGGCGGGTCGAGACTTGCCGTCGGCCAGGGTGACCCGCAGCGAGGGGGCGTTCTCGACGACGTGGTTGTTCGTGATGAGGTAGCCGTCGGAGGAGTAGATGACCGCGGAGCCGGTGCCCTGCCCGGTGTCGATGGCGGCGACCGACCCGAGGACGGCGGAGGCGATGGCCTCGACCGGGGAGCCCTCCACGCTTTGCACGACGGGCGCCTGCGAGGCTTCGGCCTCGTCGGCTTGCACCTCCTGGGCGGCCGCGGGGGTCTTCGGCATCGCCGCACGCTCGGAGACCATGAGCGGCACCGTCACGGCGACGCTCACGAGCGCGGCCACCACGGCGGCGACGAGGGAGGAGACGAGCACCGCCGGGAACATCCCGCGGCTGCGTCGCTGCTTGCGACCGCGGCCCTGAGTGGGCGGGGTCTGCGGATACGGCGCTCCGTACGGCGGACGACCTCCACCGTACTGCGGCTGAGAACCGGTGTTCATGTGCTGCACTCCTCGTAGGATCTCGTCTGAAAGGAAACGTGCTGGTGTCTCCGTCGGTATTTCTGACCACCACCGTAGGAAGCCTCGGTCAATGACCGTGCGCGCTGCGGCAAAGATCAGGTAAAGGCCCGCTATGAGTGCATCCGACCCCATTCTGCTCGTTGAGGACGATGAGGGCATCGCGCTGCCGCTGGCGGCCGCCCTGCGCACCGACGGTCACGACGTGGTGCGCACGGCGACGGCCGCTCAGGCGCTCGCGCGCGCCGAGCAGGGTGTCGCGGCCGTGGTGCTGGATCTCGGGCTGCCTGACCTCGACGGCGTGGAGGTCTGTCGCCGGCTGCGCGCCCGCCACCCGGAGGTGCCGGTGTTGATGCTGACGGCACGCACCTCCGAGGCCGACGTGGTCGTCGGTCTCGACGCGGGCGCGGACGACTACGTGACGAAGCCGTTCCGTCTGGCGGAACTGCTGGCGCGGTTGCGGGCGCTGCTCCGGCGTGCCGAGCCGGCAGGCCGGACGACCGTCGTCCACGAGGTTCAGGACGTGCGCGTGGACGAGTCGGCGCGACGGGTCTGGATCGGGGAGACCGAGCTTGAGCTGACGCCGAAGGAGTTCGACCTGCTCGCCGCCTTGATCGCGCAGGCAGGTCGCGTCGTCAGTCGAGAGCAGCTCATGCAGGATGTGTGGGACACCAACTGGTTCGGGTCCACGAAGACCCTCGACATGCACGTCTCATGGTTGCGTCGCAAGCTCAACGACGACGCGACCAGGCCGCGCTACATCGCGACCATCCGAGGCGTGGGCTTCCGGTTCGAGGAGCAGGATCCCGGCTCGTGAGGCGGCGTCTGCTATCGGCGATGCTGGCCGCGGCCGCCGCAGCCGTGGTGCTGCTCGGCCTGCCGCTGGCGTTGGGAGTGCGCTCCCAGTTCCGCGCCGAGGCACTCGACGCCACCCAGCGCGACGTCGAGCAGGTCCGCGCGCTCATTCAGAGTGCTGACTCCATGGCGGTCGCGTTCAGGTTGATGGAGCTGCTGGCCGATGCGAGCGACGTCGAGCTCATGCTTCTGGAGCTCGATGGGACCACGGTGCGCGGCACGGTCGAGGAGCGGGCGGGCTCCTCCCCGCTCTACCCCGACGTCGCGCTCGCCCGAACGGGGCGTGTGGGGCGCTTCACCGACGGTGAGGTTGTCGCCGTCTCCGTCCCGCTGCGGTTGCGCAACGAGCCCCTGGTCCTGCGGCTCGTGCGCCCTGGCGAGGTGCTCAACCGGCGGTTGCGCCTCGCCTGGCTCTCCATCGCGGTGCTCGCCGCGACCGCGCTGGGCGCAGCCGCGCTGCTGGCTCGCCGTCTCGGCCGCCGCCTGGCGCTGCCGGTGGAGGCGCTCGCCGACTCAGCTCGCCGTCTCGGGCAGGGTGACTTCTCCGCGCGCGCTCCGCGCAGCGGCGTGCCCGAACCCGATGAGGTGGCCGCGGCGCTGGACGCGACCGCGGAGCGGTTGGCTGCGGCGCTGGAACGCAGCCGCTCGCTGGGCGCGGACGCGTCCCATCAGCTGCGGACTCCCTTGACGGCGCTCCGTCTCGACCTCGAAGCGCTCGAGCTCGGTGCGAACGGGCCTTCCTCGCCGCTCGTCCAGGCGGCCGTGACCGAGGTCGACCGTCTGGAGGCGACCATCGACGAGCTCGAGCAGCTGGCTACGCTGCCGACCGGGGAGGAGCAGGTCGATCTGGCGGCGCTGGCCTCCGAGCGGCTGGCGTCGTGGCGCGCGCTCGCCCGCGTGGAGGGACGAAGCGTCCAGCTCGAGCAGGAACGCGTGCCACCTGTCCGCGCGCGGCCCGCGGCGCTGGGGCAGGCGCTGCAGGTGCTGCTCGACAACGCGCTGGAGCACGGTGGCGGTACCGTCACGGTCAGTGTCCGTGTCGCGCAACGACCCCAGGCGCCGCCTGGTCCCACGGACCCACCACCGCGGCGTGCGGTCTGGGTGCGGCTCTGCGTCGCGGATGAAGGACCGGGACCGACTCAGAATGATCTCGACGGAGCACGCATTGACGCAACCCAGCGGGGTGGGACGCGCGGGTTGGCGCTGGCCCGTTCACTCGTCGAGGCCGAGGGTGGCCGCCTGCGCTTGGACACCGTGGGCGAGACAGCCGTGCCCTGCGTCCTGATGCCCGCCGCATGAGCCGTTCGCGGCAGCTCAGGTGGATCGCGGGCGCCGGGCTCGCGCTGGGGCTGGCGCTCGTGGGTTGTCAACCACGCGTCGAGCCTCTGCAACCCACGGCGGCTGCGACGACGGCGGGCGGCGCAGCGGCCTCGTTGGAGTCGGCGGTGGAGGCCGGCGCCCAGCCTGCCCACGAATGGCAGGAGAATCCGCGGCTCGCACAGATCGCGATCGAGCTCGATGAGCAAGGGCGGTGGCAGCAGACGAAGGTCGACTACGTGGCGGCGGGTTCCGAGCGGATGCTCACGCTCTTTCTCAGCGACGCTGGCATGCGCGAGCAGCGCATCAGCCTGGAACCACTCGATCTGCCGGTGCTGCCCGTTGAGGCGGTCGAGCAGCTCCGGCCGCTGCCTGACGGGGCGCTGCCCCCGGCCCGCCTGCTCGCGGCCGCCGAGGAGGCGATCCAGGCGTGCGCGCTCGGGCAGGTGGGCCTGATCGTCTACACCACGGGCGCTCCTGCGACGTGGGATGAACAGGCGGGAGCGTGGAGGCAGCCGCCTGCTTGGCGTGCGGTTCTCGCCGACGCCGATCAGACCTCCGTGGTGGTGGATCCGGTCTCTGGCGCTGGCCTGGAGAACAGCTGCTGACACGCCAAACGGCTCCCGCCCACTGACGCGGACCCGTCTTCCCTTCCCCTTGGAAGGCGGACCTGCCGTGGCCGAGAGCCGAATGACGATCGGCACCTTATGGCGGCGTGGAGACACCGTCAACCGCGTCGTCCACAGCCATCTCCACACCCTGTGGAGCGCGCGCGCAAGCATCGCGCCTCCGGGCGAGCGGCCTTGGGAAAACGCTGTGGACGGCGCGCCTTCGGCGCTCGCCGCAGGTGCCTGCACTGACGTTGTGACCTGCACGAACGCCACGCTCGCCGCCTGTGGAGAAGAAATTCCTTCAAAGATTCTTCGCGCGGCCCGCTCAGACGGGGGGGAGATCCCCTTCGTCGAGTTCGGCCGCCGCCATGCGAACCAGCCAGCGGCTGGGATCGGCCAGTTCGTCGAGCGTGGGCAGATGCTCCGCTCGCCGCCACACGCGCTCCAGCCCTTCCTGACCGCGCGCGGTCAGCACAGCGTCGCAGAACGTCTGGGCCTGGCGGATGTGTGCGGGCTCCAGGTCAAGACCGACGAGCTGCTGCAGGAAACGCTCCCCGGGACCCTTTTCCGCGCGGCGTCGACGCAGCGCCTCCTCGACCCGGGGCAGGTCCGGGAGACGCTGGCCCGCGGCGGAGCGGACGACGGTGTCGCCGTATGCCTCGACGAACGAGACGAGCGCCTGCAACTCGTCGAGGACGCCGCGCTGAGCCGTGCTCGGCTCCAGACGGAACGCGTCGGGTCCCTCGAGCGCCGATTGGATGGCGTCGGGATCGCTGGGGTCCAGCCCCATGAGCCCCATCGGCCCCATCATGGACTGGGGGTCGAAGTCCGCTTCAGCGGCGAAGCGCCGAATCAGCTCGGTCACCCGCGTCTCGAGCCATGGGACCCCGACGAAGATCCTGCGGTGCGCGGCCTCGCGCAAGGCCAGCCAGTGGTGCAGCTGCATCGGGTCGATGCCGTAGTCGGAGGCGAACGCGGCGGCTGTCTCGCCGACGGTGCCCACAAGGTTCGCCGGGGTGATCGGCACCCCGAGGTCGTAGCAGCCGAGCAGCTGGCCGGCGAGGTTGCCCGAGATGGTCCCGACCTGCAGCCCGTAGAGCATCGCGCCGACCGCGCCCATGGCCTGCGCGAAGGGGTTCGGACCGCCTGCTGAGGACATGGCCTGCAGCTGCTCGCTCATGGCGCCCATGCCGCCCAGCTCGCCCATGTCTTGCATGGCCTGGTTCATGGCCGCGCCCATGCCTTCCGCGACCGGTTCGACGTAGCGGCCCAGACCTTCGGGCGTGGTCGCCAGCCGGACCCATTCGGTCGGCGAGAGGGCGCGGATCGGGCCGTCGACGCGGGGCAAGGACATGACCGGGTCAAGCCAGAGCTCGGCGACCCCGACCGCCGCTTCGAAGTCGGTCGCGCTCGTGGACGCAGCGGGACCGATACTGGTGCTCCCTGTCGATGAGGTGAGCGCCTCGGCGGTCTGGCGTCCGAGCTCCCAGTTCACCGGTCCTCCCGTCCAGGACATGACCTTCGCGAGCTCGCGAAACAACGGCACCTGCTCGAACATGCGCGGATCGAATCCGCCTGAGAAAGGATCGCTCATGGCTTCATGGTAGACGTGGGGGCGCGCCGGGGGATCCGTCAGCGAGGAGAGATGATGACGCAGGTCGGTGTCGTCGGCGCGTCCGGCGCGATCGGTCGCGCGCTCGTCGCGCGTCTGGCCGCCGACGAGGGGGTGACGCACCTGGTCGGCGTGGACGTCGTCGAGCCACCGATGCCGCCCGGGCGGCTGGCGTTCTCGTTGTGTGACGTGCGCGACCCTCAGCTCGAGCGGCTTCTCGAGGGTCTCGACGTGGTCGTGCACTTGCCGCGCGCGGAGCCGTTGCACCATACCGCGGCGACGCGGCGAGATCTCATGGTGAACGGCACCGGCAACATCCTGGCGGCGGCGGAACGGGTTGGCGTCCGTGGGCTCGTTCACCTCTCGACGGCGATGGTCTACGGCGCGCGACCTGACAACCCGGTGCCGCTGAGCGAGGACGCGCCGCTGCGCGCCGATCCCGAGTTCGGGGTCGCCTACGACGCGCTGCTCGCCGAGGAGCTCGTCGCCGGCTTCGCCGAACGCAACCCGACGGTGGCGGTGGCGGTACTGCGGCCGTGCACGGTGCTCGGTCCGGGGGTCGACAGCTTCGTCACCCGGCATCTGGAAGGCGCGTTCCTGCCGCAGGTGCGCGGCTCTGATCCCGTCCTGCAGGTCTTGGAGGTCGACGACCTCGCCTCCGCGCTGGCGCTCGCGGCCGTGCGTGGGCTGACCGGGCCGTTCAATGTCGCGGGGGAGGGCTGGCTCACCGCGGCGGAGCTGTACGGGCTGCTGGGCGTGCGCCCGCTCGCGCTGCCCGAGGCGAACGCCTTCGCGCTCGCCGCGCGGCTCACGTCGGCGGGTCTCGTGCCTGTCGAGCCCGTCGCGTTGCGCTACCTGATGGAACCGTGGGTCGTCAGCACGAGCCGGCTCCACGAGCACGGCTGGGCGCCGCGCACGAGCCAGCGGGAGCTGATCAGACAGCTCGCCGTCCGCCGCCGCCACTGGCTCGCTGTCGGTCGGGTGCGTCTGTCTCGCCGTCGCCTGCGGGGCCAGGCCGCGGCGGCGCTCGCGCTGGTCGCCGGCCTGATCCTGCGGCGGCGCGCCTGACGCCTCCGGGCGACGGCCAGAAGTAGAGGGCCCCGGCTGCGCAGCGCGACCTGCGGCCTCCTCGCCGAGCACATCCCCACGAGCCCCCTTTGCGTGAGTCCACTCTCACCAGCCCTTCCCTCCTCCCCATTACGGCTCAAACCGAATATTTCGGGTGTGACCCACTCATGGTACCGGGAGAAATGTTCGGACGGTGAGCACGTTCGCACGGTGCCGTGAGAAACGGCACGGTGCAACTGTAACGGAACGGACTTCTGCGACTCTCTGAAGTGGCTGCGGGGCGCCACAACCGACACTGAGGACAATCGCTGCAAGTACCTGCGGCGATTCCGGGATCAGTGGGCGTCGCCCACGCTCACCGGACCGTTGCGGTCGGCGGCGGTGACGTGCTCGGCCTCCCAGGCGTCGTAGGACGGGTCGAAGTACCGCACGCGGATCTTCTTGAACTCGGCGGTCGAGTAGAGCAGCCGGTAGTCGTCCATGCCCGTCCGGTTGCGGATGGACGCGACGGCCTCCTCGACCTTCTCCTTGGATGTGGCGTGGATCATCCCGAACAGCGCGTAGGGCCAGTCGGGATACGTAGGCCGGCGGTAGCAGTGGCTGACCGCCGCGTAGCCCGCGAGCTGATAGCCGAGTTCGTCGATCCGTCCCTGCGGAGCGGACCACACGCTCATGGCGTTCGCGCCGAAGCCCGCGCGCCGATGATGCAGCACGGCGGCGAACCGGCGCATCAGGCCCTCGTCGATGAACGCCTCGGCCGCCTTGATGACGGCCTCCTCGCTGACGCCGAGACGCTCGGCCATGCCCGCGAAGGGGGCCGGCTCGGCGGTGAGGTTGTCCTGCAGTTCACGCACGTACGCGATCTCGTCGCTGGTGAGATCCTCGGCGGTGCGGTGGGTCTCGGTGTGCACCGGCAGCGTTGACTGGGCGTCCATCGCCCGCCGGTCGCTGACGTCGAGGTCGACGCCGATCTTGTAGAGCTGCAGCGTCGGCAGAATGCGGGTCGACCGCGCGTCGGTGAGGCGGTGCAGCGCATTGACGTGCGCTTCCAGGTCGGTGCCGGGAGGGACCGCGATGGTCCACCAGATGTTGAACTCGTGATCGCGCCGGTAGTTGTGGCTCACGCCCGGGTGGGCGCTGATGATGTCGGCCGCCTCCTGAATCCGCGCCTCGTCAACGGCCGTGGCCACCAGCGACGAGGCGTACCCGAGCTTGCGGGTGTCGAAGATCGCCGACACCTGCCGGATGATGCGCTCGTCCTTCAATCGCTGGTACCGCGCGATCACCTCAGCTTCGGGCTCGCCCAGTTGCTCACCCAACCGCGAGAACGGGCGGCTCACCAGCGGAAACGCCGTCTGGATGAGGTTGAGCAGCTGCTGGTCCCGCTCGTCGAGCTCGACCCGACCGACCGTCTTGCTTGGCATTTGGGGACCTCCGAGGGCGAGGGGGTCGACGTTGGCGAATGGATGGTGATGGTAAAGCTACGGGCGTGGACGCCCGACTGCACAGCCGCCTGACCCACGAGCCGCTCTCGCTCGACGCGGCCTGGTCCTTCGTCGCCCATCCCGCCGCCGGCGGCGTGGTGGTCTTCGCAGGGACGGTCAGGGACAACGCGGAAGGGCGCGCGGTCTCGGGGCTCACCTACGAGGCTTGGCAGGAGCGGGCCGAGGCGCAGCTCGCCGCTCTGGCACACGACGTGGCCGCCCGCTTCGGCGTGCGGGCAGTCTGGCTGGAGCACCGCACCGGGGCGCTTGCCATCGGCGAGTCCGCCGTCGTGGTCGCCGTCTCCGCGGCTCATCGGGACGCGGCGTTCGGGGCCGCCCGTTATGGGATCGACTCGCTGAAGGCCGGCGTCCCGATCTGGAAGCGCGAGCACTGGTCCGACGGAGGCGTCCACTGGCCCGGAACGGACTGAGATGTGAATCGCCGCCGGTGATTCTCCGTACTCTGGTGGTGGCGCTGCGCAGCAGCGCGCAGGTGGCCGAACGGCCATCGGCCGGCTGGTGCGCACCGACCCGTCGCGTCTAGCCTCATCTTGCACGTCGCACGGCGTTGTCGTTCCTCTACCGGCGAGTCTCATGGCTATCCTGCTTCTGCTCTTCATCATCGTCGTCGCCTGGCTGCTGCTGGCTGCGTCACCCCGCACGCGCCGGGACCCGCAAGCCAGCACGCGGGAGTTCTCGCGTGCGCTCACCGCGCTCAACCCGGAGCGTGCGCCGGGCTCGCCGACCAGGCCCAGACCGGCGACTCGGGTGCAGCCCACCGCCCGGCCCCGTGCGGCTCGGGTGCAGCCCACCGCCCGGCCCCGTGCGGCTCGGGTGCAGCGTCCCGATCCCCAGCCGAGTAGACCTCCCCGACCTCGGGCGTCACAGCCGAGGCGGCAGCGGCCACCGCGCCGCACGCCCGGTCGCCACCTCTCACGCGGCTAGGAGAGCGCCGTGCCGCGTGACCTCGCGATCGACCTCGGCACCGCCAACACGCTGGTCTGGAGCAAGGGTCGCGGCATCGTCCTGAACGAGCCCACGGTGATCGCGTTGAACCAGCGCAACGGTGATGTGCTGGCGATGGGGCAAGAGGCGTACTCGATGATCGGCCGCACGCCAGGTCACATCGTCGCGGACCGCCCGTTGCGGGGCGGAGCGGTCACCGACTTCGAGACGACGGCGCGGCTGTTGAAGCTGCTGCTCCAGCGTGTCGGCGTCTCGCGCTGGTCGCGCTCGCGGGTCCTCGTCTGCGTGCCGAGCGCCATCACGGAGGTCGAACGGCGCGCCGTGGAAGAGGCCACGTTGCAGGCAGGTGCCGGCGCGGCCTATCTCATCGAAGAGCCGATGGCCGCCGCGATCGGCGCGCAACTGCCCGTCCACGAGCCGATGGGCAGCATGATCGTCGACGTGGGCGGCGGGACATCCGAGGTCGCCGTGGTCTCCTTGGGCGGCATCGTCACCTGCAAGGCGGTCCGGGTCGGCGGGTTCGCCATCGACGCGGCCGTCGGCAACTACATCAGGCGTGAGTACGCCGTCGCCATCGGGGAGCGCACCGCCGAGGAGCTCAAGATCGCGATCGGCTCCGCCTACCCCCAGCTCGAGGAGCCGAAGGCCGAGATCCGCGGCCGCGAGCTGGCGACGGGTCTGCCCAAGGTCGTGCTCGTCGGCGCGGAGGAGTTGCGCGAGGCGATCGACGACTGCGTCTCGTCCATCGTGGGAGCGGTCGTCCAGGCGCTCACCGAGTGCCCGCCCGAGCTGACGCAGGACGTGCTCGGCAGCGGGATGTGGCTGGTCGGCGGCGGGGCGCTACTGACGGGCCTCGACGCGCGCGTCGCGCAGGAGACCCAGGTGAAGGTCAACCTGATTGAACAGCCGCTCGAGGCCGTGGTCACCGGCGCCGGCATGATCATCGAGTCGTTCAAGGACCTCAAGCACCTCTTCGACAACCGCTAGCCCGGACCCACGGGCGCACTAGACTGTCCCGCCAGCGACTTTGTGAAGGGATTGTCAGTGCTCACGCCCGAGGAGATCACGGCACGCCGGTTTCTCGTGTCGCTCCGGGGTTACGACCGCGACGAGGTGCACGCCTTCCTCGACCAGGTCGCCGAGGAGCTGCGCAGCGCCCGCGCACGCGTAGACCAGTTGGAGGACGGGTCCGGTGGCGATGGAGCCCCCGCCGTGGACCGGCGGGCCGGCGGCGGAGACCCCGGGGCCGTCTTCGCCGGCATCGGACGTGAGACACAACGCATCCTGGAGGCGGCGCACGCGGCGGCGGCGGAGATCGTCCAGCACGCCCA
Source organism: Euzebyales bacterium (assembly GCA_038233095.1). GTDB lineage: Bacteria > Actinomycetota > Nitriliruptoria > Euzebyales > Egibacteraceae > JBBSMR01. The sequence continues at coordinate 21,579 of JBBSMR010000004.1, read as the reverse complement.
GGACGAGGCGGATCGCGGGCTCGCGGAGGTCCGCCAGCAGATCGGCGACGAACTCGCTGACGGGCAGCGTCGCCTCAACGCCGTGGAGGAGAGCTTGAGCGGGCTGGCCGCGTCGCGCTCAGAGGTGGCCGGTGAGCTGCGCGACGTCCAGCGCACGATCGAGCACGTGCTACGCGAGCTGGTACCCCCTGACGAGCACACGGTGAGCGTCCGGGAGGCGCTGGCCGCCCAGGCCCGCGCGCAGTTGCCTGGTGGTCAGGAGGAGGACGACGTCTTCGAGTCGGAGCGGAACCCCGCGACCGACGGAGCGGCAACCTCGCGAATCGCCCCGTCACCGATGGCTGACGAGCCGTCGGCTGAGCTGACCGAGCTGACCGAGCCGGCGCCTGAACCGAGCGAGATGACCGAGCTGGCCGAACCGACCGAGATGTCGGCCGAGCAGGAACCCGCCGTGGTCGTCGAGCCAGACGAGAGCGCAACGGTCTCCCCAGCCGTGCAGGGGGACCAGCCTCCCGAGCAAGACTCTGGGCAAGACCTGGCCGCACGCGCTTCCGATGCTCCCGCCTCGCACGAAGACGCCGGGGCGCTGCGTTCGGAGGTGCTGGGCCCGCTGCACCCACGCATGAGCCGCTCGGTGAAGCGAGGACTGCAGGATCTGCAGAATCGTCTCCTGAGCGTCCTGCGCGCTCCCGACGGGTTGCAAAATGCCGACGACGTGAACTTCGACAACCAGGATCTCGACGGTCTCGCCGACCTGGTTGACGAGGAGTTGCAGCGGGCCTACCGCGCGGGCGTCGATGCCGCGCACGTGCTCGCGGAGGGCGCCGCAGAGACGCCGAGCACGCGGCGAACCCTGGCCCGAGAGTTCGCCCGGCATGCGACCGAGCGCTCCCGCAGCCCCGTGGTGGCGACGCTGCGGCTCGGTGTCGGGGCCGGTGAGCATGCGGACGAGCTGGTGGACAGGGTCACCGCCGTCTTCAGCGAGCTGCGGGCTTCCACCGCTGCCGAGCTGGCGGCCACGCATCTGATCCGCGCCTACGAGCTGGGTCTGCTGGACGCGTGGGCGGCCGGTGAGACGAAGAGCCGGCGCTGGGTGATCGGCCCCGAGGCGCGCTGCCCCGAGAATCGCTGCCAGGGGAACGAGCAAGCGGGCCTGACAGCCGTCGAGGACGTCTTCCCCAGTGGCCACGAGGCGCCGCCGGTGCATGTGGGCTGCACGTGCACTACCGTCCCCGGACAGGGAGCCTGACCCGTGGCCCTGCTCACCGAACTGCGTCGTCGCTGGTGGCTGGTGCTGCTGCTCGCAGTGCTCCTGGTTTTGGTCTTCGGCCAGCGCGTCGCCATCTTCTACACCGACATCCTGTGGTATCAGAGCATCGGCTTCGCGCGCGTGTTCTGGACGCTGCTCGGGACCCAGTTCGGGTTGGGTGTCGGCGCGGCGGTGCTCATGACCATCCTCGTGGCAGCGAACCTGCTGCTCGCGCGTCGGCTGGCGCCGTCGTACCGCATCCCCACCGTGGGTGAGGAGGGGATAGAGCGGTACCGACAGGTCATCGAGCCGTACGCTCGTCCGCTGGCACTCGTGGCTGCGGTGTTCGTCGGCGTCCTCTCCGGTCTCTCGATCGCGCCGCAGTGGCCGCGCTTTGTGCTCTGGGCCAACGCGGTCGACTTCGGACGGGTCGACCCGCAGTTCGGACGCGACCTCGGGTTCTTCGTCTTCTCGCTGCCGTTCCTCATGCTTGTGAACTCCTGGCTGTTCACCGGGCTGGTGCTGACCATCCTGCTGACCGCCTTTGGGCACTATGTGTTCGGCGGCATCCGACCGCAGTCGCCTGGCCAGAAGCTGACGCCGCAGGTGAACGTCCATCTCTCGGTGCTGCTCGCGGCGCTGGTCGGCGTGCGGGCCTGGGGCTTCTGGCTGGACCGTTACCAGCTCAGCTACTCGGAGCGCGGCGAGGTCACCGGTCTCTCCTACACCGACGTGAACGCGCAGCTCGTCGCGTTCCAGCTGCTGGCGATCATCGGCGTCGTCTGCGTGCTGCTCTTCCTCGCCAACATCTTCGTGCGGGGGTGGCTGCTGCCGACGGCGGGAGTCGGCATCCTCCTGGTCGCGGCGGTCGTGCTCTCGGGGGTGTACCCGGCGGTGATCCAGCGATTGCAGGTGGACCCTCAGGAGCTCGACCGTGAACGGCCCTACATCGAGCGCAACCTCGAGTTCACGCGCTTCGGCTATGACCTGCAGGGCGTCGACTTCGAGCAGTTCCCCGCCAACGCCGAGCTCTCCGCTCAAGAGGTCGACGACAACATCGCGACGCTCGAATCGATCCGGTTGTGGGATCCGGAGACCCTGCAGAACACCTACAAGCAGTTGCAGGTGCTCCGGCCCTATTACGATTTCGCCGATGTCGACGTCGACCGCTACGAGATCGATGGCGAGCTGCGCCAGGTCATGATTGGCGTCCGAGAGCTCAGCCCGGAGGATCTGCCGTCAGGGACCTGGCAGAACAAGGCCTTGACTTATACGCACGGATTCGGAGTGGTCGCGAGCGCCGTCAGCAGTAAGAGCAATGACGGTCAGCCGGTCTTCTACGTCAAGGACATTCCGCCCAACGGGGTCTCGGAGTTGGAGATCGAGAACCCGCGCATCTACTTCGGCGAAAACCCGCCGACCTACTCGATCGTCAACGCGGCGGACGACGAGCTGGACTATGTCACGCCCGACGACGAGCCGGTGCGCTTCCGCTACGACGGGGCGGATGGGGTGAAGGTCGGCGCCCCGCTGCGAAGACTGGCGTTCGCCTTGCGCTACGCCGAACCGAACCTGCTGCTCTCCAGCCTCATCACCGATGAGTCGAAGATCCTGTACCGGCGGGAGATCAGAGACCGGGTGCAGGCAGTCGCCCCCTACCTGGAACTCGACCAGGATCCGTATCCGGTCGCGGTCGACGGCCGGGTGCAGTGGATCCTGGACGCCTACACCACCTCGGACATGCTGCCCTACTCCGAGCGGCTGGACCTCGCGGAGCTGACCGCCGAGCAGCAGCAGGTGATCGGCCCGGTGCAACAGCAGGACGGCTCGCTGACCTTTGAGCAGCGGCTGGTCCCCATCGAGGGCATCGGCGGACGGGCCAACTACATCCGCAACAGCGTGAAGGCCGTGGTCGATGCGTACTCCGGGACGATCACCCTGTACGTCGTCGAGCCCGACGATCCTGTCCTGCAGGCATGGCGCGGCGTCTTTCCCGAGAGCTTCACCGATCTCGACGAGGCGAGCGACGCGCTGATCGATCACTTCCGGTACCCCGAGGATCTCTTCCGCATCCAGTCCGACGTGTTCCGGACGTATCACATCCAGGCGCCCGGTGAGTTCTACACGAAGGAAGATGCCTGGGAGATCCCCGAGGACGCCGCGTTCGCGCAGAACTCGCCGCCCAATCAGACGCAGCAGCGACGTCGCATGCTTCCGTACTACCTGAACATGAAGCTGCCGGGGGAGAATCAGGAGGAGTTCGCGCTCATCCAGCCCTTCACCCCCGCGAGTCGTGACGTCATGACCGCCTGGCTCGCCGGGCGCAGCGACGGGGAGAACTACGGCGAGTTGCGCGCCTACGTGATGCCGTCCAACCGGACGGTCTTCGGGCCGGAGCAGATCCAGGCCCGCGTCGATCAGGATGACGCCGTCAGTCAGCAGATCACGCTGTGGAACCAGTCGGGCTCCCGCGTCATCTACGGCAACCTGCTCGTGATCCCTGTGGGGGACTCGCTGTTGTACGCACAGCCCCTCTTCCTGGCCGGCACCGAGAGCGAGATCCCCCAGTTGCAGCGCGTGGTCCTCGTCTTCGGGGACAACGTCGTGATGGAGGAGACGCTCCAAGAGGGGCTCGACCGGATCTTCGGGGAGGACGCCATCGCGGGCCTCGATCTGCCCGCCGACGCGGATGAGGGCGCCACGGACCCCGACGAGGGCGATCCGGGGGAGCAGATCGATCCGGGCGCTGCGACGGGCGTCGACCCGCAGCTCGGAGCGCTGCTTGAGCAAGCGCTGCAGGCGTTCGGCGAGGCCGACGCCGCGCTGCGCGAGGGTGACCTCGCGACCTATCAGGAGCGCACTGACGAAGCCCAGCGACTGCTCGAGCAGGCGCGCTCGCTCTTCCCGTCCACCACCCCGCTCCCGCAGGACGAGCCCACTCCGGGCGCGCCCTCGGAGCCGGCGAGCCCCTGACGCTTGAGTCACCGCCCCGGACGCGCCGCCAGGCGCGGTGGAGTGCTGGAACGTGCGGGGTTCTCAGGCTCGGCTGTGGCAGAAGCTCGCGTATCCGCGAGTTCCTTCACATGTCAGCTACCTCGAGCGGTGGGGCGACGCCAGGCTCACCCTGGTCGTCATGGCCTGCGCCCGTCTTGAGGTGGCGCATGAGGCAGCGGACAGATTCTCTTGTCCCTTTCCCGCGTTGCAAACGGCGCGGGGCGCTGCTACCGTCGAGCCCGCGAGGTGGAGCAGTTCGGTAGCTCGCCGGGCTCATAACCCGGAGGTCGCAGGTTCAAATCCTGCCCTCGCAACCACCGCGAAACCCCCGCCCCGGCGGGGGTTCTCGTTTGCCCGGTGGTTGCCGCTCATTGGCGGCATGCGCCGGTCAGCCATCCGTTCGGCTGGGCAGATGCCGCTCCATGGCGGCATCGACCGCGCCGTCCTCATGGCCGTGTACGTATCGTGTACAACATGGTAGCCTGTCTCTCATGGGCATACCGATCACCGCAAGACTCGATGAGCAGACCGCCGCCGCCCTCGATCGCGCAGTTCGCCAGGGTGCGGGGCCAACCAGGTCCGCCGTCGTCGCGAACGCTGTACGCGAGTGGCTCGCACGTCATTCGGAGGACGCCATCGTCGAGTCCTACAGACGTGCGTACGCCGAAGACGACGCCGACCATGAACAGCTCCTCGCAGAACTCGGCGCCTACTCAGCCACCGTCATGGTCGATGAGCCTGCGCAGTGATCTCCCGCGGCGACGTGTGTGTCGCTGATATCCCTGGAGTCGGACGCCATCCGGTCGTCGTGGTAACACGAGATACCGCGATACCTCTGCTCACGTCCGTTGTGTGCGTGCTCGTGACAAGCCACATACGCGGGCATGTGGCGGAGGTCCAAGTGGGCCAGGACGAGGGGCTGCGCGACGAGAGCGCAGCAAACTGTGACAATCTCTTCACGCTGCCGAAGACGGTGCTGCGACGCGTCGGCCGGCTCGGACCAGCCAAATCCTACGAACTGGACGCCGCGCTTGCCGTGGCGCTCGCGCTCTGAGCTCCCGAACGCGACAGGTCGTCAATGCGGTCATCCGGGGTCGCGTGCCGGCGGCTGCATAACGTCTGGGGACGATGGGGGGTGACGCCGCCTCGAACGCCGTGCGCAGCGCATCGGGAGCGCGACAGTCGGTACGCGATGCCGGTCGGCAACACACGGGTCTCGATCAGCGACTCGAGGTAGCCGGGGATGCTCTCTTCCAGCCGGGCCGGGCTTGCGTCGAAGGCCTGTTCCGCGACGAGAGGCGCGGGCTGGGGCGCGACTGGCGGGTTGACTGAGCGCCAACCAGGCGCCCGCCCCGAGTGTCGGCGGTTCAGACGGTTCGCACGGTCGCGGTGCCGACGCGGTCACCAAGCAGGCGACGCATGTCCTGTGGGTCGCTCGTCAGTAGCTGATCGCCCGGTTCAACGAGTTGTGCGAGGTGTCCGTCGACGGCGTCGCTGGTGGCCGTGGTGCCGAGCAGGGGTCCGATGCGTTTCGCTGCAACGAGGTCGAGTGCTGCCACGTCGACACCGCTGAGGACGCGGGCGAGGTTGGCCTGGCGCGCGCCGTCACGCCACGCCTGTGCAACCGCGCCAGCGCTGGACCGTACGGCGACGTGCTCCTGGTGGGCGACCCGCAACATGGCGCCGACCCTCCGGTCGCGTCGCTCGATGGCGATCAGGGCGCCGGCATCCAAGACGATGCTCACGCGGAGGCTTTTCGCGTGACCCTGAGTGCGGACGCGGCAGCGTTGAGCTCCGCGTCGTCGAACGGTCCGTCTTCTGCCTCCCAGGCGTCAAGAGCTGCGCCGAGCAGGTCGTTGCGGAGTCTGTCGGCGGCTGCCTTCGCCAGCCAACGCGAAACGCTGGTATGGCTGCGTGCGGCCGCTGCCCGGACCGCTTCGCCCAGCGTGGGATCCATTGTCACGGAGAAGCGTTCAACCGGCATGCATACCAGGATAACACATACTCAAGTAATATCGCTGGCGTGGCCTACGACGTACATGCTGCCAGTGTGCCCTCGCGTCCTGCGAAACTCGCTTGGGGCGCTCAGAGTGCCAGCAGGGGACGGAGGTGGACGATGAGCTCAGCTACGAGTGGCGGTCTGCGGCTGCCTGGACTTTCCGGGCGGGTCGCGCTGGTCACGGGCGCCAACCACGGCATCGGCGCGGCCACCGCGCAGGAGCTGGCAGCCCAGGGTGCCTCTGTGCTGCTCACCTATCTGCGGTTCCCCGACGAACAGTCCGCAGGGCTCCCGGGCCGCTACGCCACCCAGCGGGCGAGCGACGCGGAGGCGGTTCTCAGCCGGATCCGCGCAGGCGGCGGGCAGGCGGAGGCCGTCGAGGCCGACCTCGCCGACACCGCCGCCATCCCTGCGCTGTTCGACGCGGCGGATGAGCACTTCGGTCCGGTGGAGATCCTCGTGAACAACGCGAGCGGTTGGCTCGCGGACACGTTCACCCCGAGCACCGCCGACCGCATCGGTCGCGAACTGGATCCCGTCACCGCCGAGAGCGTGGACCGGCTCTTCGCCGTCGACACGCGGGCGGCGGCGTTGCTCATCGCCGAGTTCGCTCGGCGACACAGAGCGCAGAACGCAACCTGGGGCAGAATCGTCGGCCTGGCGTCCGGCGGACCACTGGGATTCCCCGAGGAGGTCTCCTACGGAGCGGCCAAGGCAGCCCAAACCAACTACACCATGTCGGCCGCGCTCGAACTCGCCGCCTACGGGGTCACCGCCAACATCGTGCATCCGCCCGTCACCGACACCGGCTGGGTCACCGCTGACGTGACGGAACTCGTCGAGGCCAGCGGCGAGCTCTTCCACGTCGCCGATCCGGCGGAGGTCGCTGAGGTGATCGCCTACTTGGCATCCGACCTGGCGCGCCTGATCACAGCGAACGTCCTTCACCTGCGGTAGTGCGAGGAACACGTGGACCTGACGCGATGGCTGAACGATCGGCGGGACGACGGATCCGTCGCGTGCTGCTGGCTGTCACCGTCGTCGTGCTGCTCGGCGTGGTGATGGTGAGCATGCAGCGGCGGCTGATCTACTTCCCGGCCGGTGCGCCGCCGCCGGTCGAGCAGGTGCTGCCAGAAGCAACGCAGGTCGCGATCACCACCGAGGACGGGCTCGAACTCGCTGCCTGGCATCTGCCCGCCGGACCGACCGCCGTCATGGTGCTGCCCGGGAACGCCGGCAACCGCGAAGGTCGCGTCCCGCTGGCGCGGGCGCTCGCCGACGCGGGGCTCTCAGTGCTGCTCGTGGACTACCGCGGCTATGGCGGCAACCCCGGGCGGCCTTCGGAGACCGGGCTCGCCGCTGATGCACGGGCGGCGCTCGCCTGGCTCGACGGACAGCCCGGGGTCGAGCACATCGTCGTGTTCGGCGAGTCGATCGGCGCCGCCGTTGCGGTGGGGCTCGCCGTCGAGCGGGCCACGGCTGCGCTCGTCCTGCGCTCGCCGTTCACCTCCCTCGGTGATGTGGCGCGGCTGCACTACGGCCCGGTGCCGGACTGGCTGCTGCGGGACCGCTACCCGTCGCTCGAACGTGTCGGAAAAGTCTCCGCCCCGCTGCTCGTCGTCGCGGGCGACGCCGACGAGATCGTGCCGCTCAGCGTCAGCCGTCGGCTCTTCGAGGCTGCCCAAGAGCCGAAGCGCTTCGTCACCCTTGCGGGCACAGGCCACAACGACGCCGCGCTGCTCGACGGTCCCAAGCTGATGCAGGCCGTCACGGCCTTCCTGGCTGACCACGATCTCCTGGTTGGGCGTTGACCGTCAGCCGGCAATCGTTACGCTGCATGCTGGTCTCGCCCACCCGTGCACGCGAAGGAGCAGCCTGTGGCCACCGACACCCTCCAGCAGCAGCCCGGTGAGCGCGTCTTCCCAGCCGAGCAGTACAACAAGAAAGACGTGCTGCGCAAGAAAGTCTACGAAGAAGAGCTCGTCCGTCTGCAGATCGAGCTGGTCAAGTTGCAGGAGTGGATCAAGCACGCGGGCCTGCGGGTCGTGGTGATCTTCGAAGGTCGTGACGCGGCCGGCAAGGGTGGAGTGATCAAGCGCATCACCGCCTCGACCAACCCTCGCATCACCAGGGTCGTCGCCCTGGGAACGCCGAGCGACCGCGAGAAGACGCAGTGGTACTTCCAGCGCTACGTCGAGCAACTCCCCGCGGGGGGCGAGATGGTCCTGTTTGACCGCTCCTGGTACAACCGCGCCGGCGTCGAGCGGGTGATGGGGTTCGCCACCGAGGAGCAGGTCCAGGAGTTCATGCGCTCCTGTCCGCAGTTCGAGCGCATGCTCGTCCGCTCAGGCATCAGCCTCATCAAGTACTGGTTCTCGGTCAGCGACGAAGAGCAGGAGAAGCGCTTCCAGGCGCGTCTCGAGGATCCGACGAAGCGATGGAAGCTCTCGCCCATGGACGTTGAGTCGCGCAACCGTTGGCAGGAGTACTCACGGGCGAAGGACGAGATGTTCGCCCACACCGACATCAAGCAGGCGCCGTGGTGGGTCGTGAACGCCGACGTGAAGCGTCACGCGCGGCTGAACTGCATCAGTCACCTGCTCGAGATGGTGCCGTACGAGGATCTCACTCCGGAGCCGATCGAGCTTCCACCCCGTCCCGAGCCCACGCGCGGCTACGTGCGCCCCCCGATGGAGGAGCAGACGTTCGTCCCGAAGCGATATTGACGGGAACTTTGGTAGCGAACCTGACCACTTTGGGCTAGTCTCTTCGTCAAGCGTGCTTGCATCCGATGACGATCTCTGCAAGTGTGTCCACGAGCAACGCTTGGTGAGGGGTCACCGAGCATCGCTCTGGCTGGCGGGAAAGTGCTCAGCAAAGTTCCACCACGACCAACACCCCCTGCATGGTGATCCCCCGCCTAACTGTGCAGGGGGTTGTTGCTGTCCGGGGTTAGAGCTCGCGCTCTTCGCTCAGGTGAGCTGGCGACGATGGAAGATCGCCAACGCAGCCGCGGCGAACACCAGCACGTAGACACCCAGCACGATGGCCGCCTGTCCCGCCGATGGCAACTCGAGCGCGGTCGGGCCGAAGCCCTCTGCCAGCTCGCCGAACTGGGTGCTGAGCGCGCTCGCGTTCGTGCTGAGCAGGCTCTGGCGCACGCCGCGCATGGCCGGTCCGGAGAAGGGCAGGAAGGTGATGAGGCTCTCGACCACCAGGGAGTACACGAGGCCGACCCCGATCGCGAAGCCCGTCCCGCGGAAGAGCACGGCCAGGACGGCTCCGAAGCCGGCCCAGACCGCGAGCACCAGCCAGGCCGAGGCCAAGCCATTGGCCAGGTCGGCGATGGACGGAAACGCCGTGTCGGCGCCCTCGAGGCTTGCCACGACGACGCTCGCGGCCGCCGCCGTGGCGAGGACGAGCAGCGCGTACAGCAAGGTCAGACCCGCCAGGACGACGAGCTTGCCACCCATGAGCGTGATGCGACGCGGGCGCTGCATGGCCATGGTCTTCACGGTGCCCCAGGAGTACTCGCTGCCGACGGCGAGCGCGCCAAGGATCAACGCGATCGGTCCGCCGGGGTTCGTGCACAGGCCGATCGCCTGCGTCACCAGGTTGGCCGGCAGCAGGGTGGGCAGGAGCGCGGCGGCGTCGAACTCGCCCTGGTCGCCGCCCGCGCCGGAGATGAAGAGGTAGGCGAAGACGTACCCGAACAGCGCCACGGTCACGACGAGCACCGCAGGCAGCACCCAGGCGGCTGGCCGTTTGCGCAGCTTGAGCCACTCCGCCGTCATGGTCGCGCTCATGCCGACGACTCCTGCGCCGGCTCGTCGGTGAGCGCGAAGAAGACGTCCTCCAACGTGCGTTGTGTGAGACCGAGCTCGCTCACGCGGATCCCGGCGCTGACGAGCGTTGCGTTCAACTCGGCGGCGCGGTCGTCAGCCAGCACCACTTGCAGGTGCCCGTCGATCACCTTGACGGCCTCGTCACCCGCGAAGGAGCGGGTCAGGCGCGCAGCTTCGTCGAGCGGCTCGGCGCGGACTCTGAGCGCGGAAGCGCCGCGGAGCTCGGCAACCGACGCGTCGGCGACCAGCCTGCCCTGGCGGATGACGCCGACCCGATCACACACCTGCTCGACCTCGGCCAGGAGATGGCTGGACAGCAGGATGGTGCGCCCCTGCGCTCCGAGCGTGCGCACGAGGTCGCGCATCGCCGAGATCCCCGCAGGGTCGAGGCCGTTCGTCGGCTCGTCCAGGATGAGCAGCTCGGGATTCTTCATGAGCGCGGCGGCGACCCCGAGGCGCTGGCGCATGCCGAGCGAGTAGGTGCGAACGCGGTCGTCCGCGCGGGAGAGCAGGCCGACGGTCTCCAGCGCCGGGTCGACACGGTCGCGGTCCGCACCGGCGGCGCGGGCGAGCACCCGCAGATGATCCCGGCCTGAGAGGTAGGGATACGCGGCCGGCTCCTCGACCATCGCCCCGATGCGTCCGAGCGCCTCGGGCTGCCCCGGTGAACGCCCGAGCACGCTGGCCGAACCCGCCGTCGGCCGCAGCAGGCCCAGCAAGAGCCGCAACGCGGTCGTCTTGCCAGCTCCGTTCGGACCGAGCAGCCCGTAGATCTCACCTCGGGAGATCTCCAGGTCCAGGCTGTCGACGGCCAGGATCTCGCCGAAGCGTTTCGTGAGTCCCTGGGTGACCACCAGTTCGTCGCTCAATCGTGCCCCCGTTGGTCGGCCCCCACGGCGGTTGCAACCCTGCCGGTCAGAGACGCCCGACGCCTGCCCGGTCCAAGTAGAGCCCCAGGCGGTCGACGCGATCGTAGCCAAGCACGCGCCCGAGCGCCACCGCAACCGTCTCGCGACCGAGCTGGCGCAGGCTGGTCAGACCGCTCGCGGGCAGGCTTCGTGCCGGTGAGGTCTCGACTTGGAGGCCGAGGTCGGCGGCGATCTGGGCGATGCGCAGCGCGTGGAGTGGATCCGAGACGAGCACCGCTTCGTCGATGCCGCGCTCCTTCAACTCGCGAGCCGTGGCGAGCAGAGTGGTGTAGGAGGTGGTCGCGCCAACGGTGATGCGCTCGATGTCGCCGCCGGGCACACCCTCTTGGCCGAGATAGGTGGCAGCGACACCGGCTTCGGTGAATCGGTCACCGGGACGGTTGTAGCCGGTCACCCACACCGCAGGAGCGAGACCGCGCTCGTAGAGCTGGGCGGCGTGGTCGAGCCTGGCCCGCAGCACAGGCGAGGGGCGCCCGTCGTACTGTGCGGCGCCGAGCACCACCGCCACGTCGGCCGGTTGGGTCACGTCGCGCTGGCTGTGCCACCAGACCTGTGCCGCCGTGAACGCAAGGTACGCGACCAAAAGCATCAGCACGAGACCGACCGCCTGGACCAGACGGCGGATCCATCGACCGGCGAGATGGGCTGCGTCCACGAACCTCATTCTCGCGCATCAGCCGGCGCGGCTCAGCGTGGTTCGGAGCTCCCCCCTGAGCGCGTCGACAGGCCGGCCGCGGCCCACGCGGCGAAGCCACCCTCGAGGTCCGTGGCGTGACGCAGACCGAGTTGCTGCAGGCTGGCAGCGGCCAGACTGGAGGTGTAGCTCTCCTGACAGAACACCACGATCGCCCGGTCGTGGTCGGTCGCCTCGGGGATGCGGACGTCGCTGCTCGGATCGAGGCGCCACTCGAGCACGTTGCGCTCGATGACGTGCGCGCCGGGGATCTCGCCCTCAGCAGCGCGCTGCGCTGCAGGCCGGATGTCAATCAGCAACGCGCCCGCCTCCACGGCGGCCGCCGCCTCGTGCGGTGACAGCCGGTTCAGACCGGCGCGCGCCTCGGCGAGCATCTGCTCGACCGTGAGCGTGGAGCGCCCGTCCTCAACAGTCACAACGATTTGATCGCGGTGGGGCGCTCTCCCCGCACACCGGGGTCCGGCCCGCCGACATCCAGGACGGTCGAGGGCCGCAACGCTCCCTGGGTGTGATCGAAGAAGGTCATGCTCGAGAGGGGAGGGGCATAGGCGTGAATGCTCGTGGCCCGGCCGGGGCCTGCGTTGCGCAGGTCGTGCACATAGGCGGGACCGAAACGGCGTGACGCCCCAGCGCCCGTTGTAGCTTGTCGGAGGCGCCCGAGCCGGTGGTGCGTGGTGTGCAACTCGGTCAGCTCTCCCTCACAGACGGTGAACGCACCCGACGATCCCCCATGATCATGCAGTTCGGTGTCCTGGCCCACGTCCCAGCCGAGCAGCCACACCTCGAACGTGTCCTCGACGTGGAGCTGGGCGTACCAGCGCTGGAGGCGGTCATGATGGACGCGGAGGCGCCAGAGGTCGGGGCTCGCGGTCAGTCGCTGCGTGAGCCGGCCAAGCCAGGAGGGGCCGGGCAGGCCCCGCGGCACCGTCAAGGCTTGGACGATCGCGCGTACGCCCGCGGATGTGGCTGAGGTCGGCAGGGTGAGAACGTCAGACATGTGACGGGACCTTTCGAATCCTGGGGGCCCGTCATCTCGCCGGTGCATATGCCGATGTCGGCGTCCACGAAGAGCCCCATGGCCTCGTCATCACGAACATGCCTCGCGCTGGGACGCGACGCCGCCCGTGATGACCTTCGTCAAGTCGGTTCCGATCTCCCGTCGCCGAGCGACCGGACCCAACAGTGCTGGTGTACCACATCGGCACGCGTCTTGCGGCCTGAAGCGGGATGGGCTGACGTCGTGGCGCGCTCCGGGTAGCTTGATTGGGGTCTATTCGGGCAGAAGGCCGGCATGAACATCTCCAAGGAAGCGCGTGCGGCTATCGCCGACGGCGTCGTCAAGCTCGAGCGGGAGTTCTACGGTCGGGGTCCCAGCTCGGTGCGCGTCTCCGTCGGCACCGGTGACCTCTCCGTCGTCACGGTGCTGTCAGTGGACTCTTTGACGGCGATGGACCGCACCCTCGTCGAGCGCGAGGAGTGGACCGCCGTCGCGCAGCACCATCGAGCTTTGCACCGTGTCACGATGAATGACTTCTGCGAGATGGTCGCGGGCATCGTCGGGCGCGGGCCCAGCGCCTACCTCGCCCAGGTCGATCCCACCACCGGGTACGCGGTGCGTGTCTTCGTCTTCGACATCGAGAGCGAGCAGGACGAGACCGGCGATTAGAGAGCCGCCAGTTCCTCGCCGGTCACGAGCGCGGCGGCCAGAGCGACATCGCCCGCGAGGCTGCGGTCGGCAAGGTCGTCGGGCAGCCGCTGCCGGACGTGCGCCAACAGCTCTCGACATGCCTCCATCCACGGCGATCGGGCCTGCATGCGCAACGCCCGGACCGCCGCGACCAGCTCGGCGCCGAGCACGATCGCGACGGGCTCGGTCAGTTCACCCAGCAGCTCGGCGCTGGTGGCGGCGAAGCTCGCGTGGTCCTCGATGCCCTGGGCGATCACGACTCCGGAAGGGCCGAGCGTGGCCGCCAGACCGCGCGCGCGGGCGAGCGCCGACTGCGCTGTGTACTCCAAGATCATCGCGCCCGAGCTGGCGCTCGGACCCGCGGCCAGATGGGCCGGCAGCCCGGTCAGGTCGGGATCGAGCAGCGCCGAGAGCCGCCGGGCCGAGATCGCCGCCAGATGCACAAGTGCGGTCCGGAGCTGGTCGAGGACCAGACCGAGCCGCGCCGCGTAGAAGTTGCCGTGGTGCAGCGCCTCGGGTCTGTGGGAACCGTCGAGCAGCAGCGGGTTTTCTGCGGCGGCGTTGATCTCGGTCTGCAGGACATCCTCGATGGCTGCTGTCGCGTCGCGCGCGGCACCGTGGATCTGCGGCACGCATCGGAAGGAGATCGGGTCCTGCACCCGGGCGCTGGCTGGACGGTCGTCGCCGAGCAGAGAGCGCAGATGGGCGGCGGCGGCAATCTGACCCGGATAGGGGCGGGCCTGCTGCACGCGCTCGTCGTAGGCCTCGGCGTTGCCGTCGACCACCTCGAAGGAGAGCGCGGTCACCGAGTCGGCGTTGTGGACCAGGCGTACCGCGGTGTGCCAGGCGAGGCAGGACTGCCCGAGGGTGAACGCGTTGGAGCTCATGAAGGCGAGCGCGTCGCCCGGTCCGAGGGCGACCGGCGCCGGAGGCCGCCCGGTGCCCAGCCACCTACCCTCTCCCACCAGCGCGAGCCCCATGTCGGCCAGCGCGGTGAGGTCGGCGGTGCCGAGCCCACCCTGGCGTCGGGCCGAGGGCGCCAGGCCTTCGTTCAGGGCCGAGGCCATGGCGTCGAGCAACCCCGGCGAGACCCCCGCGCCTCCCGCGCCGAGCTGGTTCAGGCGGATGAGCAGTGCCGCGCGTGCGAGATCGGGCGCAACGGGCGGGCCGCTACCACCCGCGTGGCTGCGGAAGAGCCGCAGATCGTGGTCGGCCTGCTCGGGGCGCTCGACCGGCTCGACGTGCAGTGATCCCACGCCGGTGGTGCGGCCGTACACGACGTGCCCGGCCGCCACGAGCGTCCTGGCCGCTTCCCGCGCCCGCTGATTGCCATCCGACGCCACGGCAGCGAGTGTGACCTGGCGTCGGCCCTGGGCGAGGGGCACGACGTCGCGAGGGTGCAACGTCGCGCCGTCCACCACGATCGTGTGCAGGGTGTCTCCCACGGGGCTCAAGAGGCAGGGAAGAGAGTCTCGTCGGCGAGCAGCAGACGGACCCGGTCGAGGTCGACGCCGAGCGGGCGGTCACTGTCGAGCGGCGCGACGGTCTCGATGAGCCGCTCGGCCAGACGCCCGAGACCGGTGGCGCGCCGCTCGCCGCGCAGCGCCCACGCCTGACGCGAGACGAGCAGCTCGCTGGCGACGACGTCGCGCAGGAGCGAGGAGATTTCGCGGACGTTCTCGCTCGCTTCGAACACGAAGGTCATCGCGTCCTCCTGACCGAGCGAGGTGTCGGTGAGCCCGACGGAGGCGGGAAAGGCGCGCCGGCGCAGCTCGTTCAAGGCGCCGGCGACGCGCTTCTGGACCACGACCATCCCGGCCTGCCCGCCGGCGGAGGCGACGAGCTGATCCGGCAGCCCCGTGAACCGGGAGTCGAGCAGGCGGTGCACCCGCTGACCGGCCAGCTCGGCGCACCGGACGAGCGCGGCCGCCAGCGCGTCCAGGCTGGCCGCGACCTCGATCGCGTGGAAGCCGCCGCTGGCGAGGAAGCGGCCGCCGACGAACGCGGGGGAGTCTGAGATAGCGCCCAGCGTGCGTCCGACATCCTCGCCGAGACGCGCGATGGTGCGCTCCAGATGGGTGAGCACCTGCGGTGCGACCCGGAACGAGACGGGCGCCTGCAGCGGCTGCCGGGCGGGCTCGCTGCCAGTCAGGCGGATCCGCAGCAGGGCGAGGACGCGCGCGAGCACCTTGTCACCTCCCAGCTCGGCGTGCTCCGCCTCGTAGACGTCCAACGGAGCGCGCAACGCGTCGATGGCGCAAGCCGCGGACCACGAAAGCTGGTTGGCGAGCAGGAGCGCGTCCCGTCGGCGCGCCAGGCCGCAAGCCGCCGCCGCCGGCGAGCCGGCCAGCAGCGCGATGCCCTCCTTCTCACCCGGTTCGAACGGCTCCACGCCCAACTCGGTCAGCGCTTCGGCGGCCGGCTGAGTGCTGCCGTCCGGTCGGACCACGACACCCACGCCCAGGATGGTCTGGAACGCGTGGGAGAGCGGGATGATTTCCCCGGCGCAGCCGATGGAGCGGCGGGGGATCGCCGGAGCGACGCCGTCGTTCAGCCGGTCGACGAGCCAGACGCACAGCTCGGTCGAGACGCCCGCGTGCCCGCTCAGCAGGCTCGCGAGCCGGGCGGTCCAGACCGCGCGCGCCTCGCCGTAGGTCAGATAGGGGGCGCTGCCGACGGCCCGTCCCAGCAGGAGGCTGCGCTGGCGTTCGTGCTGCTCGGACGGGCTCAGGTCGGTGCCCGCCTGGAAGCCGGTCCCCGTGTTGACGCCGTAGACCCGCCGGCCCGGGAGCGCGTCGAGCATGGCCGTGCGGGCGCGGTTCAGCTCGTCGAGCAGGTCGTCGTGCAGACGGACCTTGACGCCTTGCCAGGCGATGCGCTCCACGGCGTCGGGGTCGAGATCGATCGGGTGGCGCAGGGTGAGCACGGGCCTCCTTCGCAGCGGGAATTGACCGGAGGATAGCGACCGGATCGAAAGAAGGATTCGCCAACGGGTGTTCAGGTGAGTAGCGTCACGGGTGAGGGGCAGGGGTTTGCCGAAGTGCCGCGTGCAACGAGAGACTGGTTCCCCTAGCGGGAAGGGAGTTCCGCTTTGATCACGTTCGACTCCGTCACGAAGCAGTTCCCGGACGGGACCGTCGCTGTCGACGACCTCAGCCTGGAGATCGGTGAGGGCGAGATCGCCGTCTTCGTCGGTCCGTCCGGCTGCGGGAAGACCACGACGCTGCGCATGGTCAACCGCATGATCGAGCCGAGCAGCGGCACGATCACCGTGGACGGCAACGACATCATGAGCCAGGACCCGCCGGAGCTGCGGCGCGGGATCGGCTACGTCATCCAGCAGATCGGGCTCTTCCCGCACCGCACGATCTCCGAGAACGTGGCGACCGTGCCGAAGCTGGAAGGCTGGGACGATGACAAGACGAAGGGACGCGTGGAGGAGCTGATCGAGGTCGTCGGGCTACCCTCCAACGTGGCGGACCGCTACCCCCACCAGCTCTCGGGTGGGCAGCGCCAACGCGTCGGCGTCGCCCGGGCGCTCGCCGCCGACCCGCCGGTCATGCTCATGGACGAGCCCTTCGGGGCGGTGGACCCGATCGTGCGCTCCAGCCTGCAGGAGGAGTTCCTGCGCCTGCAGCGCGAGGTGCAGAAGACGATCGTCTTCGTCACCCACGACATCGACGAGGCGATCAAGATGGGCGACAAGATCGCCATCCTCAAGCAGGGCGGCAGCCTGGAGCAGTACGACACGCCCACAGCCATTCTCGCCGAGCCCGCCAACGACTTCGTCGAGGACTTCCTCGGCGCTGAGCGGGGGCTGAAGCGGCTCGCGCTCATCCCCGTCTCCGATGTGGCGGCCGAGGAGGGACCGGTCGTGACGCCCGGGGACGACATCGAGGCCGCACGCAAGCGGGCGGCCGAGCACAATCTTGGCTGGGTCGTCATGCTGGACGACGACCGGCGCCTGCTGGGCTGGGTCGGCACCGACGCGCTCGACGGTCACCAGTCGCTGTCCCAGCTGGAACCCAAACCGTTCCAGGCGAAGGTCGCGGCCAAGGACTCGCTGCGCGCGGCGTTGAACGCCGTCGTGACGACCCACACCGGCGTGGCCGTGCGCGTGAGCGAAGGCGACCACTACGAGGGCATGATCACCCGCGAGCTGCTCACCGAGGAGCTGCTGTGATGCCGATCGTGCTGGTCGAGGAGCTGATCCGCTGGTCGTGGATCGGCGACCACACCGACGACATCGTCGCGCGCCTGCTCGAGCACCTGCAACTCACCGCTATACCCGTGGCGGTCGGGTTCGTCATCGCCTTCCCGATGGCGCTGGCGGCGATCCGTTGGCCACAGCTCTACTCCCCGCTCCTGGCCTTCACCGGCGTGCTGTTCACCATCCCGTCGCTCGCGCTCTTCGTGCTCATGATCCCCTTCACAGGGTTGACCGCTCCGACGGCGATCATCCCGCTCACGCTCTACACCCTGCTGATCCTGTTGCGCAACACCGTGGAGGGATTGAACAGCGTGCCACGCGATGTCCGCGAGGCTGCCGAGGCGATGGGCTTCAAGCGCTTCCGTCAGCTCTTCGCCGTCGAGGTGCCGCTCGCGCTGCCGGTCATCATCGCGGGTCTGCGCATCGCCACCGTCACCACGATCGGCCTGATCACCATCACCGCCGTGATCGGCCAGGGCGGCCTCGGCCAGTTCTTCATCGACGGTTTCACGCGCCGCTTCCCTACTCCGCTTGTCGTCGGGCTCGTCCTCTCGGTCGCCTTCGCGGTGACCGCGGATCTGCTTTTGCTCGGAATCCAGAAGCTGCTCACGCCCTGGCAGCAATCACAGGAGTAGCGCGATGGACGTGATCAGCGGTGTGCTCGAGTGGTTCACCGACCCCATCAACTGGCAGGGCGCCGACGGCGTTCCCAATCGTGTCCTGGAGCACCTCGGCTACTCGCTGAGCGCCTCGCTGCTCGCGATCCTGATCGCCCTGCCGATCGGTCTGGCGGTCGGTCATATCGGCCAGGGGGGGGCGCTGGCGATCAACCTCTCCAACGTCGGTCGCGCGGTGCCGAGCTTCGGCATCATTATCCTCGCGTTCACCGTGTTCGGTATCGGGCTGACCCCCATCCTTATCGCGCTGGTGGCCATGGCCATCCCCCCGATCGTGACGAACAGCTATGTCGGGGTGCGGGCCGTGGATCCTGACGTCAGGGACTCGGCGCAGGGCATGGGGTTGACGGGGTGGGAGGTCTTGCGCGAGGTCGAGGTGCCGGTCGCCATGCCGCTCATCATGGCCGGGATCCGCACCTCGGTCGTCCAAGTGGTCGCGACAGCCACCCTGGCGGCCTTCATCAGCCTCGGCGGGCTCGGCCGCTACATCTTCGACGGGTTGCAGACCCAGGACATCGCCGAGGTCGTCTCAGGCGCGATCCTCGTGGCGGTCCTCGCCCTTATCGTGGAGTTCGGAATGTCCCGGCTGCAGAGCCTCGTGGTCTCTAACGGTCTGCAGGAGCGCAACGCGGAGGCCTCCGTCGACGCCAAGGTCACCGCCGGCTGACCATCACCGACGCGGCCTCCGTCTGCGGTAGTAGGATGCACGTCACCCATTGATCCACGGAAGGACACTCTGATGCGGGTCCGAAACAACATGCTCGGGGCAGGCTTGCTGCTGGTGGTGACCCTGCTCGCGGGCGCGTGCGCGGGCGAGGAAGCGCTCAATGAGGGCAGCGGTGGCTCACAACCCGCGGCGACCGGTGGAGCCTCCGGCGGCGGCGGGGGCGGTGGCACGGTCATCGTGGGCTCCGCAAACTTCCCCGAGCAGCTCGTGCTGGCGAACATGTACGCCGACGTGATCGAGGACACGGGCGCGACGGTGCAGCGCCGACTGAACCTGGGTTCCCGGGAGGTCATCTTCCCGTCGCTGCGCTCGGGCGAACTCACTTTCCTGCCCGAGTACTCCGGTGCGCTGCTGGCGTTCCTGACGGAGGGCGAGGCGACGGCGAAGAACCCCGACGAGGTCCTCTCCGCTCTGCGGGAGGCGCTGCCCGGGGGTCTGGTCGCGCTCGAGCCCGCCGAGGCACAGGACAAAGACGGCTTGGTGGTCACGCAGGAGACGGCCGAGGAGTACAACCTCGAGACCATCTCTGACCTGGAGGGCGTCGCCAACGAGTTGGTCGTCGGAGGCCCCGCCGAGATGGAGGAGCGCGATGTCGGGCTTCCGGGCCTGAAGGAGGTCTACGGCTTGGAGTTCAAGAACTTCCGCGCGCTCGACGCCGGTGGTCCCTTGACGACGGAGGCGCTCTCGAGCGGGCAGATCGACGTCGGCCGTGTCTTCACGACACAGGGGGTCATCGACGAACGCGGCTGGGTCGTGCTGGAGGACGACAAAGAGCTGGCGCCAGCGCAGGAGATCGTGCCGATCGCGCAGGAGAACGTGCTGACCGAAGAGATTCGCGCGGCGGTGAACGAGCTCTCGGCTGCACTTACGACCGAGGACCTGACGGCGCTCAACAAGCTTGTCGAGGTGGACAAGGAGGACCCCGAGAGTGTCGCGCGGCAGTACCTGGAGGAGAACGGGCTGATCGGCGGCTAGGCACCGCGGTGGCCGCCGCGATGCGCTTCGTCTCGGCCGCCGACGTCGAGGAGCTCGGGCGGAGCCACGCCGAGCTCCTCGACGCGGTCGAGGACGCCGTACGGCTGCAGGGTGACGGCCGGGCGCTGCTGGAGCCCCGGATGCACCTGCAGCCACCCAACGAGGGTGCGGGACATTTCAACGTCTTGCGCGGATGGCTCGGTGACCCTGAGCCGGATGGCGTCGCCGGGGTGAAGGTCGTCGGCGATTTCTTCGGCAACTACCAGCTCGGACTGCCGAGCGAGCCGGCGCTGATCACCTTGTTCGATCCGCGGACGGGTGTACCGCTGGCGATCGTGGACGGCACGCTCATCACCTCGGCGCGCACGGGGGCGCTCACGGCCATCGGGGCGCGTCATCTCGCGCGGCGCGACAGCAGGGTGCTCGGCCATCTCGGTTCGCGCGGCACCGCGTGGTGGAACGTCGTGCTGCTCGACGCCGAGTTCGACTTCGACGAGATCCGGGTCACGAGTCGGCGCGCCGAGTCGCGTGAGTCCTTCGCCGCCGCGCTCTCCGACGAGCTCGGCAAGCCGGTGCGCGCGGTCGCGACGGCCGAAGAGACGCTCGTCGGCGCGGACATCATGGTCGAAGCTACCCGGCTGACCGAGCCGCAGCCGCTCGTGCGCACCGCGTGGGTGGAGCCGGGCACGTTCGTCGTCCCCTACGGCACCGTCAGCGCGGTCGAGCTCGACTTGCTCGATGTCATGGACAAAGTGGTCGTGGACGATTGGGGTCAGGCCGACGCCGGCCCGTTCGGGGCGCTGCGCCGCCACGTGGACTCAGGCCGGCTCACCCAAGAGAACCTGCACGCCGAGCTCGGCGACATCGTGGCCGGGCACGCCTCGGGGCGTGAGCGCCCCGATGAGCGCATCCTTTTTTGGCACCGGGGCCTTTCCACGACCGACGTCGCGTTGGCGCAGCTCGTCTGGCGCCGGGCCGAGGAAGCCGGCCTGGGCACGCTGCTGCCGGTCTGAGCCGTGTATCGCCGTCGGTGTCGGTGATCCCCCTGACCGCAACCGGCTGCCTCCCGGTGGTGGTAGCTGGGGCTGATCGCGATGCGCGGCAGCGCGACGTCTGCCGCTGAATCCGGGCGTTCATCGTGCAGCTTGCACGCCGTCACCTGTCGGGCGAATAGTGCGGCTCCGAGACGGCATCAGCTGCCTTCCTGGTTCTGATCCACTCGACGGGGACCACGTACTCGGTGGCAAGCCGGATGGCGGCTCGGAGACCCAACCGCCGTCCGTGCTGGCAGGGTCCTCCGCAATCCTTCAACTCAACCCAACTCAGCTCAGGTGGGGTGGGGGGCGGAATGATGGGGACGTGAGCCGGGATTGGGCGCACCTCCACGTTGAGTTCGGCGAGTAGCTGCCCGGCTGCTCCCCGGTCGAGCACGTCGATCGACGAAGACATGCCAGCCGGCGCTCTCGCGTGCCGTCCGGATGCGCCGAAGAGGGCGCGCCCCGCCAACTGCTGGGTGATGTCGCCACGGAGACGATGCCTGACGGCGCGCCATCCATTCGTCCAAAGCGCAGCGGCCCAGCGCCGGGGGGTGGC
>JBBSMR010000003.1:0-107695 GCA_038233095.1 Euzebyales bacterium | reverse complement strand
GTGTTCGCCCTCTGCACGCACGCCGCTCGCGCATTCCACGCGCCGTCGGCGACGTGCGACGTGCGCGGATCGATCCGCGCACGTCGCACGTCGCCGACGGCGCGTGGAATGCGCGAGCGGCGTGCGTGCAGAGGGCGAACACGCCCGAATCCGCCGCCGATGTCAAGAACCGCCGATCGAGTCCGGCGCCAGGTGGTGAGCTCACGTCAGTGCAAGCTCGCGGCGCGCGTGTTCCGGGCGGCCAGAGGTCTTCACAGATGCTCGAGAGGCCGACCCGCACCACGCAGTGTAGCAGCCCGATCACCTCTTCCCACCGCGGGACCCGAGGGGTACGGTGAGCGCCCGACCCCTGGGGGTGTGACATGAGCGACACGACTACAGCAGCAACCCTGCGCCAGCAGGCGGCGGACGCGTTCATCCATCGTGAGACGGCGGGCGCTGCCCTCGCCGGGATCGCCGAATCGCTGAGCAGCGCCTGTCATGACATGGCGGTCCGGTTCACGCGCGGCGGCAAGCTGCTCGCGTTCGGCAACGGCGGCCCGTCCACCGATGCCCAGCACGTCTCCGTGGAGTTTGTGCACCCCGTCATCGTCGGCAAGCGCGCGCTGCCGGCGATGTCGCTGGTGACCGACGCGGCCACGCTCATGGGGGTGGCGAGGCGCTCCGGGCTGGACGAGGTCTTCGCTCACCAGGTCGGCGTGCTGGGTGACGCCGCCGACATCGCGCTGGGCATCTCCTCGGACGGTGCGGACCGCAACGTGCTGCGCGGCCTTGAGGCGGCGCACGAGGCGGGCCTGCTGACCGTGGCGCTGCTCGGCGCCGACGGCGGGCGCATCGCCGCCAGCCCCGCCGTGGACCACGCCCTCATCGTCCCCTCCGACGATCCGCACGTCACGAAGGAGGTGCACGTCACTGCCTACCATGTGCTGTGGGAGCTGGTGCACGTCTTCTTCGAGCAGCCGGGACTGCTCGACGACAATGGCGGTGCGCCTGCGCCTGCGCCCGCCCCCGGCGGCGTCGAGAGCCTCTACCCCTTCTTGTATGAGGGCTCCACCAACATCGACGCCGTGCTCACCGACGTCGCGCGCTCGACCGCAGAGAAGGCCGCCGAGATCGTCGCACTGCGGCGCACGGTCGGTGAGCAGGAGGCCGAGCAGGTCGCCGCCTGCGCGGCCGATCTCGCCGCGGCCTTCGCCGGCGGCGGCAAGCTCATGGCGTTCGGCAACGGCGGCAGCAGCTCCGACGCGCAGGAGGTGGCGCAGAGCTTCCTCGACCCGGCTCACGACGATGCCCGACCGCTGCCCGCACTCTGTCTGACGAACGACGTGGCCGTGGTGACGGCGCTCTCGAACGACGTCGACTTCGACGTGATCTTCGCGCGCCAGGTGCACGCGTTCGGCAAGCCCGGCGACATCGTGGTCGGGCTCTCCACGAGCGGCAACTCCCCCAACGTGGTGAAGGCGTTCGAGGCGGCGAAGAAGATCGGCATGACCACCGTCGGCCTGGCCGGCAACGACGGTGGCGAGATGGCGACGATCGACACGATCGATCACCTCTTCGTCGTGCCGTCCGCCTCGGTGCACCGCATCCAGGAGGTGCAGACGACGCTGTATCACATCCTGCGCGAGCTCACGGCGCAGGCTCTTGACCAGGAGACGACGTCGATCGCTCCCTGAGCGCCGCGCGCTGCCGGGCGGCCGCCACGACCACCTGGCCGAGGCTGATGCCACCGTCGTTCGGCGGCACACGCTCGTGTGTCAGCACGGAGAAGCCCGCCGCATCCAGACCCTCCGAGACCAGGCGGGTGAGCAGCACGTTCTGAAAGACCCCGCCTGAGAGCGCCACCACGCTCAAGCCGGTGCGCGTCCGCGCCCGCTCGCAGGCGGCCACGATCGCGAGCGCGACACCGCGGTGGAAGCTCGCCGCGATGACCGGCGGCGCGACACCGGATCGCAGGTCCTCCACGACGGCCCGCACGAGCTCAACCCCGGCGATGGCGAACGGCTCGGTGTCGGTGAGGGTGGCTCGGTACCCGTCGTGCTCGCCTTCGTCGGCGATCTGCTCCAGCTCGATCGCCGCCTGGCCTTCGTAGTTCGCGGTGTCGCGGACGCCGAGCAGCGCGGAGACGGCATCGAACAGCCTGCCGGCGCTCGAGGTGAGCGGGGAGTTGACACCCGCTGCCGCCACCGCGAGCACCTGCTGCCAGCGGTCGGCGTGGCGCCGCGCGACCCCGAGATCAGCGGGGACCTCGGTGTACGCGGCCCGCAGGTAGCTGGCCGCCATGCGCCATGGCTCGCGAATCGCGGCCGCCCCCCCTGGCAACGGGACGGCCTCGAGGTAGCCCACCCGCTCGAAGCGCTCGAGGTCGGCCACGAGGATCTCCCCACCCCACACGGTGCCGTCGGTGCCGAAGCCGGTGCCGTCGAACGCGACGCCGATGACCGGTCCGGCATGGCCGTTGTCGGCCAGGCACGACGCGATGTGCGCATGGTGGTGCTGCACGCCGACAAGGTGGACGCCGGGTAGCTCAAGCGCGTGCTTGGTCGACAGGTAGTCGGGGTGCAGATCGTGGGCGACTGTCCGCGGCGCGACATCGAACAGGTGGGAGAGGTGCGCGATCGCCTCGGTGAAGGAGCGGAAGGTCTCGTAGTTCTCCAGGTCGCCGATGTGGTGGGAGAGCACCGCGCGCCGGCCCTTGGCCACGCAGACGGTGTTCTTGAGCTCCGCCCCGCAGGCCAGCACCGGGACGGGCACGTCCCACGCCAGCGTGAGCGGCCGGGGCGCGTAGCCGCGTGAGCGGCGCAGCACAACGGGGCGGCCGGCGGGAACCCGCACGACCGAATCGTCCACCCGCATGTGGATCGGCCGGTCGTGGGTCAGGAAGGCGTCGGCCAGCTTGCCCAGACGTTCCCGCGCGTCGGCATCGACGTAGGCGATCGGCTCGTCGGAGATGTTGCCGCTGGTGAGCACGAAGGGCCGCTCCAGCTCCGCGGCCAGCAGATGGTGCAGCGGGGTGTAGGGCAGCATGACACCGAGTTCGCGGTTGCCCGGCGCCACGGCGGGGGCGAGTCTGTCGGTGCCACGGCGCCGCAGCAGGACGATGGGAGCTGCGGGGCTCGCGAGCAGCCGCGCCTCCTCTGCGGAGACCGAGCAGAGCGAGCGCACCGCCTCCAGGTCGGCCGCCACGACCGCGAACGGGCGGTCCTCGCGAAGCTTGCGCGAGCGCAGCCGCGCGACGGCGTCGGCGTTCGTCGCGTCAACGGCCAGGTGGTAGCCCCCCAGACCCTTGATCGCGACGATCCGCCCGTCGCGCAGCAACGCTGCCGTGGTCGCCACGGGCTCGCCCGCGATCGGGGCGCCGTCCGCGGTCACCAGCGAGAGTGCCGGCCCGCACGCCGGGCAGCAGACAGGCTGGGCGTGGAACCGGCGGTCGGCCGGGTCGTAGTACTCGCGTGCGCAGTCGGCGCAGAGATCGAAGCCAGCCATGGTGGTGGCGGGCCGGTCGTAGGGGACGTCGCAGACGATGGTGTAGCGCGGCCCGCAGTTCGTGCAGTTGATGAAGGGATACCGATGCCGCCGGTCCGAGGGATTCCAGAGCTCGCGCAGACAGTCGGCACACGTGGCGGCATCCGGTGAGACCGGCACGGCCCGTGGCCCGCTCGCGTCGCTGACGGCGATCGTGAAGCCGCGCTCCCCCGTCGGCGTCAGGGGGCGCGTCTCGACTCGCTCGATCATGGCCAACGCGGGGGCTTCGACGGGCAGGCGGGCGACGAACTCGGTCACCGCGGCGGGCTCGCCCTCGACCTCCAGCACCACCCCGCGGACGTCATTGCCCACGTACCCGCCAAGCCGCAACGCGGTGGCCAGACCGTAGACGTAGGGACGGAAACCCACGCCCTGAACAATCCCCTCGACGTGCACGCCGACACGAACACGACCGCCGACCGGCTCTGCGAGCGACGTCATCCCGCCTCTCTCTGTCCTGGTGAGCCGCCCGTGCGCGACGAATCTCGTTGGCCAAAAAAAAACTGGACAATCGCAGGTCAATAGCGTTCTATGGAACGTAGCCGTTCTGATGCTGTCCGGGTGGCCCCGCGGCGAGACGAGGGCCCACCCGCACTTACCTCCAACCGGGGACGGCAGAAAGGGTGCGCCGTGTCCGACACCGCCACGATGCGTGACAAGCCCGACGTCAACGAGGGGAAGGTCCACGTCCTGTGGATCAACGCCGGGCTCAGCTGCGACGGTGACTCCGTCGCCCTGACCTCCGCGACGCAGCCGAGCATCGAGGACATCGCCCTCGGCGTGCTGCCCGGCCTTCCCGAGGTCGCTTTCCATTGGCCGCTGATCGACTACGAGAACGGTCCGGTCGGCGTGCGCGATGACTTTATCCACTGGTTCCACGAAGCGGCGAACGACGAGTTGGACGCGCCGTTCGTGCTTGTGGTCGAAGGCTCGATCCCCAACGAGAAGATCAAGTCGGAGGGGTACTGGGCGGCGTTCGGCAACGACCCCGACACCGGCGAGCCCATTCCGACCTCGGACTGGGTGGA
The DNA here is from genome assembly GCA_038233095.1 of Euzebyales bacterium. Classification (GTDB taxonomy): domain Bacteria; phylum Actinomycetota; class Nitriliruptoria; order Euzebyales; family Egibacteraceae; genus JBBSMR01. Next base: position 103,142 of record JBBSMR010000003.1, on the reverse strand, counting down.
GCGGCTGGCTCCGAAGGCGCTGGCCGTGCTGGCCGCCGGCACTTGCGCCGCGTACGGGGGCATCCACGCCATGGAGGGCAATCCGACCGGAGCGATGGGGGTGGCCGATCTGCTCGGCTGGGACTTCCGCACGCCGGCGGGCCTGCCGATCGTCAACGTGCCGGGCTGCCCCACCCACCCCGACAACCTGTCGGAGACGATCCTCTATCTGCTCTACCAGGCGACCGGGCAGGCGCCGATGATCCCGCTCGACGAGAAGCTGCGGCCCACGTGGCTCTTCGGTGCGACCGTCCACGAGGGCTGCCACCGCGCCGGCTACTACGAGCAGGGCGAGTTCGCCGAGGACTACAACAGCCAGAAGTGCCTGGTGAAGATCGGCTGCTGGGGCCCGGTCGTGAAGTGCAACGTCCCCAAGCGCGGGTGGATCAACGGCATCGGCGGCTGCCCCAATGTGGGCGGCATCTGCATCGCCTGCACGATGCCCGGCTTCCCCGACAAGTTCATGCCGTTCATGGACGAACCCCCCGGCGCGACGGTCTCGTCCGCGGCGGTCGGGGCTTACGGCGCCCTGGTCCGGCGCCTGCGGACCATGACCGCGAAGACGGTCGACAAAGAGCCGAAGTGGCGACACCGCGGGAGCCGGCTCACGACCGGCTACACCCCACCCTGGCGCTGATCAGCCCCTAAAAGGAGCGTTCCATGGCACACACCGCGAACACGACCTCGCCGAGCATGGTCAGCGTGCGGGAGGAGGGCCTCGTCGAGATGGCGTGGGACCCGATCACGCGCATCGTCGGCAGCCTCGGGATTTACACGAAGATGGACTTCAAGAACAAGGTCGTGAAGGAGTGCTACTCCAGCTCTCACGTCTTCCGCGGCTACAGCGTGTTCATGAAGGGCAAGGACCCGCGCGACGCGCACTTCATCACCAGCCGCATCTGCGGCATCTGCGGTGACAACCACGCGGCCTGCTCGGTGTACGCCCAGAACATGGCGTACGGCGTGCGGCCCCCGCCCATGGGCGAGTGGATCATGAACCTCGGCGAGGCCGCCGAGTACATGTTCGACCACGCCATCTTCCAGACGAACCTCGTCGACGTGGACTACTGCGAGAAGATGGTCCGCGAGACGAACCCCAGCGTGTGGGAGCAGGCCAAGCAGACCGAGGCTCCGAACGCCGGCCTGCACGGGTACCGCACCATCGCCGACATCATGACGGCGTTGAACCCGCTCGAGGGCGAGCTCTACCTCGAGGCGCTGCAGGTCTCCCGCTACACCCGCGAGATGTTCTGCCTGATGGAGGGACGCCACGTGCACCCCTCGACGCTCTACCCGGGCGGGGTCGGCACGCAGGCGACGGTGCAGGTCTTCACGGACTACCTCGTGCGGCTCATGCGCTACGTCGAGTTCATGAAGAAGAACGTGCCGCTACACGACGACCTGTTCGACTTCTTCTACGAGGCCATCCCCGGCTACGAGGAGATCGGCGACCGCCGCATCATGATCGGCAACTGGGGCGCCTTCCAGGACCCCGAGCACTGCGACTTCCGCTACGAGACGATGGAGGACTGGGGTCGCAAGATGTTCACGACGCCGGGCCTCATCGTCGACGGCAAGCTGCTCACGACCAGCCTCGTCGACATCAACCTGGGGATCCGCATCCTGCTGGGCTCGTCGTACTACGACGACTGGGACGACGGCGAGATGTTCGTTCGCAACGACCCGCTCGGCAACCCCGTCGACCGCCGCCATCCGTGGAACCAGCACACCATCCCCAAGCCGAAGAAGCGCGACTTCACCGACCAGTACACGTGGGTCATGTCGCCGCGCTGGTACGACGGCGAGAACCACCTGGCCATGGACACCGGCGGCGGCCCGCTGCCGCGCCTCTGGGTCACCGCGCTGGCCAACCTCGTCGACATCGACTACGTGCAGGCCACCGGCTCGAGCGTGAAGATCAACTTCCCGAAGACGGCGACGATGCCGGCGCAGACGTTGGAGTGGAAGGTGCCCGAGCGCTCCAACACCCTCGAGCGCAACCGCGCACGCAGCTACTTCCAGGCCTACGCCGCGGGCTGCGCGCTGCACTTCGTCCAGCAGGCGTTGGACGGCGTGCGCGCCGGCGAGACCGAGACATGGGCGCCGTTCGAGGTGCCCGACGAGGCGATCGGCTGCGGCTTCCACGAGGCGGTGCGCGGGGTGCTGAGCCACCACATGGTGATCCGCGACGGCAAGATCGCGAACTACCACCCGTACCCGCCAACGCCGTGGAACGCGAGCCCAAGGGACGTGTTCGGCACGCCCGGGCCGTACGAGGACGCGGTGCAGGGCCAGCCGATCTTCGAAGAGAACGACCCGGACAACTTCAAGGGCATCGACGTCATGCGCACGGTGCGCAGCTTCGACCCGTGCCTGCCCTGCGGCGTGCACCAGTACCTGGGCAACGGCAAGGTGCTGAAGGAGCTGCACTCCCCCGCCGGAGTGCCGGACGCGCAGTGAACGTCGAGGCCGTCGGTCAGCGCGTCGAGGAGCTGCTCGATCAGATCGCCGAACGGGACGAGGTCGCGGCGGAGCTCACCGAGGAGCTGGTGCGCGCGCTTATGACGCTGTACGGCGCCGGGCTCGAGCGCATCCTCGACCGGTTGTACGCGGCGGACCCGGCCGCGTTGTACCGCGCGACGGCCGACCCGCTCGTGAGCGGGCTGCTCATGCTGCACGACCTGCACCCCGATGACACGACCGCCCGTGTGGAGGAGGCGCTGGAGGGCGTACGCCCGTACCTGGCTTCCCACGGCGGCGGGGTGCAACTGCTCGGCGTGACCGACGGCGTCGCGCACCTGCGCCTCGAGGGCAGTTGCGACGGCTGCGGCTCCTCGCGCGTCACGTTGCAGTACGCCGTCGAGGGGGCCGTCCTCGAAGCCGCGCCCGAGGTGGGGCGGATCGAGGTCGAGGGCATGGACGACGCGCCACTAGCGGCCGGGAACGGGCTCATCCCCGCGGAAACGCTAACGCTGCGCCGGCCCGAACCGGAATGGGAGGCGCTCTCCGCTCCGGTCGACGAGATCGCCGACGTGGTCACGGCGCACCAGGTGAACGGCGCGCGGCTGGCGATGCTGCGCATGGAGCAGGAGCTGCTCGCCTACAAGGACGCCTGCCCTGCGTGTGAGAGCTCGCTGGTCGGCGCGCGGCTCGACCGCGAGCTGCTCGACTGCCCAGGCTGCGGCAGCACCTACGACGTGCGGCGCGCGGGACGCGCCGCGGGTGAGGGTCCGGGGCTTGCTCCCGTCCCGCTCCTCCATGACACCGCGGGGGTGCGCGTCGCCGTCGGAGCCCTGCGGTGACCGCACGCGGCCTCGCGCGCTTCACCGCGCCCGCGTCCCCGGCGACGGGCTCGCCGGACGCGATCGCGGACACGCCGCTGCTGGCCAGGTTCCTCGGCACCCGGCAGCGACCGAAGCCCGGCGAGGCCTGCGAGATGTGCAGCGAAGCCGTGCCCGACGAGCACCGGCACGTGGTGGACCTCGAACGCCGGGGGCTGCTCTGCGTGTGCCAGGGCTGCTCGCTGCTGTTCATGACCAGCGACTCCGGACAGTCCCGTTACCGCACGGTGCCCGACCGCTTCCTGCGCGTCGACCCCTTCAGCACGCCGCAACCGGCGTGGGCGTCGCTGCAGATCCCGGTCGGCATGGCGTTCGTGGTCTCCAACACCCAGCTGGAGCGCACGGTCGCGTTCTATCCCAGTCCCGGAGGCGCGACCGAGTCGGAGCTGGCTCTGGACGCCTGGGCCGAGGTGGTCGCGGCCAACCCGTGCCTCGAGGGTGTCGAGCCCGACGTCGAGGCCGTGCTCTTCCGCACCGGCGTGGACGCCAGCGAGTGCTTCGTCGTGCCGGTGGACCGCTGCTACGAGCTCGTCGGAGTCCTGCGGCTGCACTGGCGCGGCTTCGACGGCGGCCAAGAGGTGCGCGAGCGGATCGACGCCTTCTTCGCCGACGTGCGATCGCGGTCGCGGCCCTTGCCGCCGCGCACTGCTTCTTCTCCGGACCGCTCACCCACCCACCCTCCAAGGTCCTCCGCAGGAGCATTGCCCCGCTCCCCGGATGCGGCGGACGATGCGGCGGCGGAGGCGAAGGCGTGAGTCCGCTCGCTTTTGAGGTCACGGGGGCGCGGGTGGATCAGACGGCGCTGGCGCCGACGTTGCGGTTCGGGCTGCGAATCGACGCGCCCGGTCGGCAGATCCAGTCCGTGCTGTTGCGTTGTCAGATCCGCATCGAGCCTGAGCGCCGCGCCTATGACGACAGCGAGGAGCCTCACCTCCTCGAGCTGTTCGGGGAGCCGCACCGCTGGTCGGAGACGCTGCAGCCGTTCCTGCTCACCCACGTGACCCTGCCGTTGGCCGGGTTCGCCGACGGCACCGATGTCGACCTCCCCGTCGAGCTCAGCTACGACCTTGAGGTCGCCGCGGGCAAGTACCTGCACGCGCTGCGCGGCGGTGAGGTGCCGTTGCTCTTTCTCTTCAGCGGCAGCGTCTTCTACCGCGACGGCGCTGGACTGCAGGTCGAGCAGATCCCCTGGGACCTCGAAGCCCGCTACCGGTTGCCCGTCTCGGTCTGGACGGCGCTCATCGACGCGCACTATCCAGGAACCGGATGGCTGCGTCTCGACCGCGACACGATCGACGCGCTGCAGGACTACAAGGCTCGCCATGCGCTGCCCACGTGGGATGCCGCCGTCACCCGACTGCTCCAGGACGCCTCGGTCGTGATGCCCGGTCCCCCGGAGCACCTGTCATGAGCGCCGAGACGCTGCAGCTCGCGCGGCAGGTCGCCGATGCCGTGCTCTACGAGGGTTACGTGCTCTTCCCGTACCGGGCATCGGCGCTCAAGAACAAGTACCGGTGGCAGTGGGGCGTGGTCATCCCGCAGGCCCAGGTCGAGCTCGGCGCCACCGAGCCGAGCGCCGTCCACTGTGAAGCGCTCGTCCGCGCGCCCGCAGGAGCCGTCGTCGACGTCTCGGCGCGCTTCCTGCACCTGCGGCTGCGCCAGATGCTCGACGCCGAGGGCCAGCCCGTCGACGAGCTGGAGGTCGACGGCGACCCCGTCCCGACCTGGGAGGAGGGGCTCGAGCACGAGGTCACGGCGGCGGTGGTCCTTGGCGAGGCCGGACCGTGGCGTGCTCGCTTCGACCTGGACGGCTCGCAGGAGCGGGAAGCGCTCGGCGCGGCCGGCCAGGCGGTGCGCAGCACCGAGCCGGTGTGCGGTGAGCTGCGCGTCGAGGTGACTCGGCTTGGACCCGACGTGTACAAGCTGCGGGCGGCGGTGCAGAACGACACACCATGGTCCGCGCAGCGCGCGCCTCGCGACGACGTGCTGCGACGCGCGGTCATCGGCGCGCACGTGCTGTTCGCGGTCGACGACGGCGTGTTCGCCTCGGCGATCGATCCTCCGGAGTGGGCCGAGGAAGCCGTCGCGGACCTGCACCACCGTGGCTTGCATCCGGTGCTGGTCGGCGAGGACGACGACGTCGTGCTCGGCGCCCCGATCATCCTCTACGACCATCCTCAGATCGCCGCCGAGAGCCCCGGACCGTCGTTCGACGCGACCGAGGTCGACGAGCTGCTCGCGTTGTGTGTGCTCGGGCTGTCAGACGAGGAGAGGCGCCGGGCACGGGCGACCGATCCGCGCGCCGCGGAGCTGATCGACCGCACGGACACGCTCCCCGCGGCGGTGCAGGAGCGCCTGCACGGCACGGTCCGCGAGCTGCGCCCCGCCGATCTGCGGCCCGAGCCGGCGGCCGCCGTGACCGACGAGGTGCGCGACCTGCTCGGCGTGGGGGAGGCGCCTGTGCGCGCGATCCAGGTGGGCGGCGAGACGGTGGCGGTGGGAGAGCGTGTGATCCTGCGTCCCCGGCGCCGCGCCGACGCCCACGATCTCTTTGCTGACGGACGGGAGGCGCTCGTGGAGCGGATCGTGCGCACCGAGGAGGGTGAGGTCTACCTCGCCGTGACCTTGGTCGACGACCCCGCGGCGGAGCTGCACCGTTGGTACGGCCGTTTCCAGTATTTCGCGAGCGACGAGGTTGATCCGCTGCCGCTCAAGGAGGTGCAGTCCTAGCAGTCGCCGACCCTGGGGGGTCGGTGGAACGCCACACGAAGGAGGCGCGACATGGAGAAGTGGATCCTGCGTACGATGCTCGGAACGGTCGCCGTCATGCTCACCGCGGCGGTGGTCGCCTCGCTGGACGACATCAAGCGCTACGTCAAGATCAGGTCGATGTGACGAAGGGAGCATGAGCGATGCCAAACCGACGAGGCATGGTGATGGAGCCAAGTGACCTGGAGCGGGCCAACCCGTTCCCGGCAGGACGGTTCTCGGAAGCGGAGTCGCAGGAGCAACGCGGACGGCCTGGCAGCCGCGGCCGCGGCACCGCGATACCCAGGCAAGCAAGAGCCAGCGGGAAGAAGGACTCGATGGACCGCAAAGGTCCCTCGTCGTGGTCCGGGGTCGACCCGCTGCCGCCGATCGACCCCGCGATGCCGCTGCTCAAGCCCGGCGACCAGGGCGGTTAGGCGTTTGGCCGAGTGCAGGAGCGTCCTGGTCGCCGGAGTCGGCAACATCTTTCTGGGTGACGACGGCTTCGGATCTGAGGTCGCCCGTCGGTTGGCCGCGCGCCCGCTGCCCGAAGGTGTGCGGGTGAAGGACTACGGCATCGGCGGGATTCATCTGGCCTATGACCTGCTGAACGGGGTCGACCAGCTCGTGCTGATCGACGCCCTGCCGAGCGGCGCTGAGCCTGGCACGGTCTCGCTCCTGCACGTCGATCCGGACGAGCAGACCGAGCGGGGTACGGTCGACAGCCACGCCATGGACCCGGCCACGGTCTTCGCGAGCCTGCGCGGCCTCGGGGGGACGCTGCCACCCACGGTCGTGGTTGGGTGCGAGCCCGCCGAGGTCAGCGAGCGGATGGGCCTCTCCCCTGTGGTCGAGGCGGCGGTCGAGCCCACGGTGGAGCAGCTTGTGACACTGCTGAGCGAGCCCGACAATGGGCTGGGTCACACCCTGCCCATTGACGAGAGAGGCTGAGGCCATGCACGAGATCGGCATGTGCGAGAGCGTCCTGGCCGCGGTCGAGCGGCGCGCGGACGGCCGCCCGGTCGCCGGCCTGACGGTACGGGTCGGCACCCTGTTGCGCGTTCAGCCCGAAGCCTTCGCCCAGTCATTCGAGCTGGTCGCCGCCGGCAGCGTCGCCGACGGGGCCCACCCCGAGCTGGTCTTCGTGCCCGTGCAGGGCACCTGCGATGACTGCGGCGCCACCTTCGACTCGCGCGATCCGACGCCCGCCTGCCCGACGTGTGGAAGCGTCCGGGTCACCCGCGAGGGCGGCGACGACCTGGTACTCGAGTCGATCCGCTATCACGCCGCCGAACCGGCGGAAAGGAGCTAACGCCATGTGTCTTGGCATCCCGGGCCAGGTGGTCGACTTCCTCGAGGAGACCGACCAGCTCGCCAAGGTCGAGGTCACCGGTGTCCGACGCAACATCAACATCGGCCTGGTAAAGGACGAAGGCATCGAGATCGGCGACTGGGTGCTCATCCACGTCGGCTTCGCGATGTCGATCATCGACGAGGAGGAGGCGGCCACGGCGATGAGCGGCTTGAAGCTGCTCGGCGAGCAGTTCGACACCGAGGTCGCCGAGATCGCCGGATCGAGGATCGAATGAGCGGCGCGTCGCCGTTGCTGCCGCTCGCCGGCCCAGCACCACCGCCGTCGCTCGGCACACCGGTCGACGCCTGCTCGATCGACGACGGCTGCATCACCTGCGGGGACGTGGCCGTGGCGCTGAGAGTCGTCGAGGCCGACGCCTATGACGCGCGGTGCCGCGACGAAACGGGTCGTGAAGAGGTGGTCGCGACCGACCTCGTCGGCCCGGTCGCAGCCGGTGACCTGCTGCTCGTGCACGCCAAAGTCGCTCTGGAGAAGCTCACAGCCTAGAGAGGTCGAGACCCATGCGTTTCGTAGACGAATACCGCGACCCGGAGCTCGCGCGCGCGCTCGCGGCCCAGATCGCCAGCCTTGCCGAGCCCGGTCGGCACTACAAGATCATGGAGGTGTGCGGCGGGCACACCCACGCGATCTACCGGTTCGGTGTCCATGACTTCCTGCCGGAGACCATCGAGCTGGTGCACGGCCCCGGCTGTCCCGTCTGCGTGATCCCGATGGGTCGGGTCGACGACGCGGTCGCGATCGCCGAGCAGCACGACGACGTCATCCTCACCTGCTTCGGCGACATGATGCGCGTGCCCGGCAGCACCGGCTCGTTCCTCGACGCCAACGCCCGGGGCGCCGACATCCGGATGGTGTATTCGCCGCTGGACGCGCTGCGCATCGCCCGCGAGAACCCGGAGAAGCAGGTCATCTTCTACGCGATCGGCTTCGAGACGACCGCGCCCTCGACGGCGCTCACGCTCGTACGGGCGAAGGGCGAGGGCATCACGAACTTCTCGGTCTTCTGCAACCACGTGACGATCATCCCGGCGATCAAGGCGATCCTCGACTCCCCCGATCTGCGCCTCGACGCGTTCATCGGGCCGGGCCACGTCTCGACCGTGATCGGCTGCCGTCCCTACGAGTTCGTCCCCGCCCAGCACGGCAAGCCGGTCGTGTGCGCGGGCTTCGAGCCGCTCGACGTGCTCGAGTCGATCGCCTGGATCATGCGCCAGTTCGCCGAGGGCCGGACCGAGGTCGAGAACCAGTACGCCCGCATCGTGCCGTGGGACGGCAACCCGCAGGCGCTGCGGGTGATGGCCGACGTCTTCGAGCTCCGGCCGCACTTCGAATGGCGTGGCCTCGGGTTCATCTCCCACTCGGCGCTGAAGCTGTCGTCCCGGTACGCGGAGTACGACACGGAGCTGCGCTACCCCGTTCCGGGTGTGCGCGTCGCCGATCCGAAGTCCTGCCAGTGCGGCGAGGTCCTGAAGGGCGTGCTGAAGCCGTGGGAGTGCAAGGTCTTCGGCACCGCCTGCACCCCGGAGACGCCGATCGGAACGTGCATGGTCTCGTCCGAGGGCGCCTGCGCCGCGTACTACAACTACGGCCGCTACGCGAAGAAGCGGATGCACGTCGAGGTCTGAAAAGTCCTGATCCGGAGGCACGATGCCCAAGCAGTTCACCGAACACGAAGTCATCGAGCGCATCGAGGACATGCGCCGGCGACGCCCCCGTTTCATCGACGAGCACATCACCATGTCGCACGGGGCAGGCGGCAAGGCGTCCCGCCAGCTCGTCGAGGGATTGATCGTGCCCGCGCTGGAGAACCCGACGCTGGCGGCGCTCGGCGACGCGGCGGTGCTCGCGCTCGACGGCGCGAGGCTTGCTTTCACCACCGACTCGTTCGTCGTCCAGCCGATCACCTTCCCAGGCGGGTCGATCGGCGAGCTAGCCGTGAACGGCACGGCGAACGATCTCGCCATGGTCGGAGCTCGTCCGGCGTGGTTGTCGGCGGCGCTCATCCTCGAGGAGGGCCTCGACGCGCAGGTGCTCGCGGCCGAGGTGGGGGCCATGGGAGCGGCCGCACGGCGGGCCGGCGTCGCGATCGTCGCCGGGGACACGAAGGTCGTGCAGCGCGGCAAGGCCGACATGCTCTACATCACCACGACCGGGGTGGGCGCCGTGCCCTCCGGCGTCGCGGTCGCGCCCGAACTGGTCCGTCCCGGCGACAAGGTGCTCGTCTCGGGCACGATCGGCGATCACGGTGTGGCGATCATGCTGGCCAGGGGTGAGCTCGACATCGACGCCGACGTCTCCAGCGACACCCAGCCCTTGTGGCCGCTGGCCGAGGCGATGCTCGAGGCCTGTGGCGAATCGCTGCACTGCATGCGCGACGCCACCCGGGGCGGGGTCGCCACGGTGCTGAACGAGATCGCGCTGGCCACCCGGTTGGGCGTGGTGATCGACGAGCAGCGACTGCCGCTGCGACCCGAAGTCGTCGGCGCCGGGGAGATCCTCGGCATCGACCCGCTCTACGTCGCGAACGAAGGCAAGCTCGTCGCCTTCGTCGCACCCGAGCACGCCGACGCCGCGCTCGACGCGCTGCGCTCGCATCCGGCCGGCGCGGACGCCGCGATCATCGGCGAGGTGCGCGACGAGCCCGAGGGCCGCGTGCTCGGCCGCACGACCTTCGGCGGCCACCGCATGATCGACATGCTCGTCGGCGACCCCCTTCCTCGCATCTGCTGATCGACCGACTGCGGGCTGTTTCTCGGCCTCCCCCGTAACTCGGGTTGCATACTGGTCGCCGAAGAGTCCTACGAGCTCGGAGCGTCCATGGATCCCGGTCGGCCCCCCACCACGTCGGACACCGTCCCCCGGACCCTCCCCGATTCCTTCGGACCGCTGCTGTTCGCGCGCTACGCCTACGCCCCGAACGAACGCGGATACTGCGGCCCCACGGATCATCGCGAGCTGCTCGAGTACGGCGCGGCGCGGGTCGTGGACGCCGGCATCGTGCAGATCGCACAGGCCTTCAATGGTGCGTGGCCCTATCTGCAGCTATTGGCGGAATCCAGCGGCTTGGATCCGCTCGACCGACGCGTGGTGGAGGCGTACTGGGTCGGGAACCGCCTGCTCGATGAGGTGCCCACGGCGCTGATGGGCAACTCGCTGGAGGAACGCTTTCGTCGACGCGCGGGGCCAGGCTGGGACCGCCTGGCCGAGTCGATCCCTGCTGGAGGAGTGCCCCACCACAGCTTTCATGTTTTCTGCGTCTACCCGTGGGTGGGGCTGTTGCGCCCCGAGGACCGTGGTGGCCAGCCGTTGGAGATCCTCGACCGCTGCCGCATCCGTTGGGGGCAGGCCGTCGCGGTGGCCGGCGACGAGGTCGCCGTCCGGTCCCGGCCTCTGGAGTGGGACGGACGGCGGCTGCTGCTCGGCGCCCCGCGCGTGGAGACGGTCGTCAAGGCCATCGACGGTCTCGGCTTCGTGCAGGAGGTGCAGGTCGGTGACTGGGTCTCCATGCACTGGGGCTGGGTCTGTGACCGTCTGAGCCCACGCGGGCGGCATGCCCTGCGAGCCTATTCGCGGAGGACGCTGGAGATGGTCAACCACCGTCTCGCGCATCCGGGCCCGGCCGTCATCCTCGGCTGAGCCGGCCCGCCTGATGGCGCGGGCTCTCAGACCGGCCAGCAGCGGTGCAGCGCCCAACCGGGCCGCTCGCCGACGCGCGCGCACGGCCCGCCGGCGCGGCGCACGACGACATCCCCGGCAGGGGTCTGAAGCCGATAGTCCGTGTGGGCCCCCCGGTACCAGACTTGAGTGACGAGCCCGGGCAGGGGGCCCGGCAGCGCCGCCCACTCAGGGCGGATGAGGACCTGCGCGTGACCGTCGGGGTCCGTCTCCAGTGCCTGCCCCATCGACGCCAGCGCCTCGGTCGGCAGGACCGATGCGGCGCCGGTGAGCCTGGCCGCCCACAGGTCGACCGGTTGTTCATAGACCTCCACGGGCGCGCCGGACTGCACGACGCGACCGTCACGCAGCAGCACCACACGGTCCGCCACGGCGAGCGCCTCGACCGCGTCGTGCGTCGCGTACAGCGCCCCCGCGCCGGTCTGACGGCGACGCTCGGCGAGCTCCTCCTGCAGCGCGCCGCGCAGCGGTGCGTCCAGGTGAGCGGTCGGCTCGTCGAACAGGTACACGTCTGGGCGGCGTGCGAGAGCGCGCGCCAGCCCGACCCGCTGTTGCTGCCCACCGGAGAGCTCGTCGGGGCGGCGGTCGCCGAGGGCACCGATGCCCATGAGGTCGAGCAGCTCGCCTGCCTCTCCGCGCGCACGCTCGGTCGCGGCGCCGCGGCGTCGGATGGGGTAGGCAACGTTGTCGAGCGCGGACAGGTGCGGCCACAGCGCGTAGTGCTGGAAGACCACCCCGAGGCTGCGCCGTTCGGGCGGCGCCACCTTCGTAGGTGACGCGACGAGCGTGCCGACGATTCGGATCTCGCCCTCCCAAGGCACCAAGAACCCCGCGACCGTCTGCAACAAGGTGGTCTTTCCCGACCCAGAAGGGCCCAGCACCGCCACCGACTCATCGTGCTCGATGTGCACGTCGAGGTGGTGCAGGATCGGCGTCTGCGCGTACCCGACGGTGAGACCGGTGCAGGCCAGGACGCTGTCGGTGCCCACCTAGTCCACCCGCCTCAGCCGGGACCAGGTCCCGCGGAAGACGAGCAGGGGCGCGGCGCCCACGAGAACGCCCGCCGTGAGCAGGATGGCGAGCGCCGCGGTCGCCGGCGTGTCGCCGAGCTGCTGCAGGTTGAGCACGGCGACCCCCAGCGTCGCGGTTCCCGGTCCGTACAGCAGCGCGGACATCGTCAGCTCGTGGAACGCGAAGAGGAAGACCAGCACCCACCCGGCGGCGAGCGCGGGGCTGAGCAGCGGCGCGACGACGGTGATCAGGGTCGTGGCGGGTCCTGCCCCCGAAGCGCGCGCGGCTCGGTGGACGTCTCCGGGGAGCCGATCAACGGCGGCGGCCAGCGGCCGGTGGCCCAACGCCCACAGCTTGCCCAGATAGGCCACGAGGATGATCGCCAGGGTGTCGGCAAGCACACTGCCGTAGGCGAGCAGCACGGCGACGGCCAGCGCCGATCCGGGCAGGGCGAACGTCATCGTGGCGAGGGTGCCGAGCCGTCGTGCCGCTGGCGATCTCTCCAGCGCGGCGACCAGGCCGCCGAGGCAGACCAGCAGGGTCGCGGCGACCGCCGCGAGCAGCAGGCTGTGCCCGAGCGAGCTGAGGGTCCGCCCATCGACGGCGTCCGCGAAGTTCTGCAGCGTCCAGTACCGCGGGGCGGGCGGCAGCCCCACCGCCCGGGTGAGCGCGAGCAGGACCAAGGCGACCAGCGGAACCAGGCTGGTGGCGCCGACGTAGCCCCAGGCCACCGCGGCCGCCCACCGACCCTGCGTCGTGACGTGGGCGGAGGTTGTTCCCGCCGGCCCGCCGGTGCGCCGCACCCGCCCGCCCGCCGCGACGGCGTCGCTGACGGCCACCGCGCCCACCGCGACGAGTACGAGCGCGACGGCCAGGACGAGCACGCGGGTGAAGGCGTCGGGATCCGCGGCGAACGCCAGGTTCTGGTAGATCACCGTGGTCATCGTCTCGAAGCCGGCGGGCGTGCCGAGCACGGCGGGCACCCCGAAGCTGTTGACGGAGAAGACGAAGACCACGACCGCAGAGGCTCCGAGCGCGGGGCGCAGGAGCGGCAACGTGATCGTCCACAGGGCCGTTCGTACACTGGCCCCGCTGACGCGCGCCGCCCGCTCAAGGTCAGGTTCGGCCCGTCCGCGCAAGGCTCCGGCCACGATCAGATAGGCCAACGGCACGGCGTTGACGGTGATGACCGTGATCACACCGACGGGTCCGTACAGTTGTGGGACCGCCACTCCCACAGCGTCGTCCAGCACCCCGCCCGGCCCGTATCCGGCTGTCCAGCCGAGCGCGGCCACGAACGGCGGGACGAGCAGCGGGAGCAGCAGCCCCGCGCGCAGCCAGCGCCGCGCGGGCACCGCGCCACGCTCGATGGTCAGCGCCCCGGCGGTACCCAGCGCCACCGCCGCCGCAGTCACCGCCGCTGACGTCCACACCGTGTTGCCGACCGCGCGGGCGATTCCGGAGCGCTCGAAGGTGGCCAGCACCGGCTCGGGCCCGTCGGCGAAGGCGGCGAGCACCAGCCGCACCAGCGGGTAGCCCACCAGCAGCGCCAGCGCGAGGCCGACGACGAGGCGACCGGACCGCTCCCAGCCTCTTGAGCGTCGCATCAGTCTCCGAGGCTCGAGCGGTACTCGCTGAGCAGCTCGTCCTGACGGCCGAAGGCGGCCTCCCAGTCGGGGAACACCTGCTCGGCGTCCGTCGGCATCGGCGGCCCCTCGACACCGGGGAGCACGGGCTGCCAACCCGTGGAGGCGATCGCGGCCTGTGCGGGCTCGGTGAGCACGAAGGAGGCCAGCGCCTGGGCGGCCTCCTCGTTCGTCGTGCTCCTGATCACCGCGATCGGGCTGTAGAGCGCGATCGCACCGGGCTCGGGCCAGACCAGCTCGATCGGCGCGCCCTCCTCGGCCGCGTCCCGGACGCTCTTGTCCAGCGACATGCCGGCGGAGAACCGGCCCTCCGCGACCCCGGTGATGACCTCATCGGGCGCCTGCACCTCAACGGCACCGTTCGCCCTGAGCGCCCGGTAGTAGTCGAAGCCGAACTCCTCATCGAGCGCGAAGTAGCCGAGCGCCGCGAACGACGACCCGGCGAAGGCCGGGTCGGGGAAGGCCACCGGCTCGCTGTAGGCGTCGTCGGCCAGGTCCTGCCAGCCCGTCGGGGCGGGTTGCAGGCCTTGCCGGTGGACGATCACGAGGTTGAGGATGCGGGTGCCCCAGAACCGTTCGGTCCTGAACTGCTCAGGGATCGCCTCCGCGCCGTTTGGCGTCCACTCGGCCAGCAGGTCCTGCTCGTCGTAGGCGTACATCGACAGGGGGTCGGTCAGCCACAGCACATCCGCCTTGACGCCGCCTGAGCGCTGCTCGGCCGCCAGACGCGCGTTCAACTCACCCGTCGGGGCGCGGAAGACCTCGGCCTTGACGTCGGGGTTCGAACTCTGGAAGCCTTGCAGCACGGCGTCGACCGTGTCCTGGGTGACGGAGGTGTACAGGCGGATGGTGCCGGCCGCGCCCCCACGCTGGGCCACGGCGGTGGTCGGCGAACTGTCGGTCGCCTCACCGGGCGTCCCACCGCAGGCGACCAGCACCACGGCCAACAGGATCTGAACAAGCCGTCCCGTCAGTGTTCGCAAGTCATCCCTACCTCTTGTCGGAAGTCGAGGAAAGCGTAGTACGTCGATCGAGGGGGCCGCCGCGATCACTCTCGTGCCGTCACGACCGGGCGGCAGTTCCGCCCGCGCCTGAGGGACGCCGGGTGATGTACAGTGGCGTCATGCAACGCACGCAGATCTACCTCGCGGCAGAAGACGTTGAGTTGCTCGATCGGGCGGCCGCGCGCACCGGCGCCTCGCGTTCTGAGCTCATTCGACGCGCTGTCCGAGAGCGGTATGGGAAGACGGATCGTGAAGCGCGGATCGCTCTTCTCCGATCGAGCTTCGGGGCGTGGCGAGACTTTCCACTCACCGGAGAGGAGTTTGTCGAGAGGATCCGCGGCGACCTGAACGAGCGCCTCGAACAGCTCGGGTGGTCGTGAGATCGGTCGATGCGAGCGTCGCCATCGACTATCTTCGTGGCTACGAGCCGGCTGGGGCGTTGGTCGATGAGCTGCTGTCGGCTGGGACAGACATGATCGGCAGTGAGATCGTTCGGTTCGAGCTGCTGGCCGGCGTCCGAGATGACGACGAGGAAGCGGTCGAACGCTTCATGGCGGCCATCGAATGGATTCCCGTCACGGAGGACATCATCCGCCTTGCAACGAGTTTCGCGAGGAGCTTCCGGGCGGCCTATTCCGGTATTGATGCCAGCGACTATCTCATCGCCGCGACAGCGAGCCTCTTGGACGCCCCGCTGTTGACCCGCAACGTGCGGCACTTCCCGATGATCCCCGATCTTCAGCCGCCGTACTGACAGCCTCGGGGCCCGGGGAAGCCGGTGACGTTCAAGACCCTCGGGCGATCATGGGTTCTGACCGGCATCGTGGGTCAGAAGTCCGAGGTGCAGCGCGCGCAGCACAGCGCGCGTGCGGTCCCGGACGCCGAGCTTCATGAGCAGGCTGGAGACGTGGTTCTTCACCGTGCCTGGCGCGAGATAGAGCGCCGCGGCGATCTCCCGGTTGGCATACCCGCCCGCGAGCAGGCGCAGGATCTCCAGCTCCCTCTCCGTCAACGGCTGCGGCGCGGGTAGCTCGGTGAACGCATCGGACTCCGGTTGCTCCGCGAGCGCGCGCGCCATCCGCTCGGTCACCGCAGGTTGAACGAGGGTCCCGCCGCTGGCGAGGGTGCGGATCGCCTCGACCAGCTGATCGAGCGTGACGTCCTTCAAAAGGTACCCGCGGGCACCCGCCCGCAGCGCGCGCAGGACGAGCTCATCATCGTCGAAGGTCGTCAGGACCAGGACGGGCAGGTCGATCCCGCGTGCGCGCAATGCCTCCAGCGTCGCGATGCCGTCGCGTCGCGGCATGCGCAGGTCCAGCAGCACCACGTCGGGGGGCTGACGCGCGATGAGGTCGAGCGCCGCGTCGCCGTCCACCGCCTCGCCGGTGACGACCACGTCTTCGGCGAGCTCCAAGAGGCTGCGGACCCCCTCTCGGACAAGCGTCTGGTCATCGACGACACACACCTCGATCACGGGGCGGGCACCTCCGCGACGACCAGAAAGCCGCGCCCGGGACCCACCTCGAACGCCACCTCGCCTCCGAGCTGCTCGATCCGTTCCCGGATGCCGGTCAGCCCGTTGCCGGGCCGCAGGGCCGCGACCCCCCGTCCGTCGTCGCGCGCTTCGAGGCGCGTCCCTCCGCCCTCGGTCGCAGCGAGGCGGATCCAGAGGTGGTCGGCGTCAGCGTGGCGCACCGCGTTCGTCACGATCTCCTGGACGCAGCGGACGAGCGCCATCGTGCGCTCCTCGTCAGCCTCGACGTGTGCCGGCACGTGCAGGTGGATCTCGGGATGTGGAAGGTCGGCGACCACCGCCTCCAGCGCGGAGCGCAGTCCCGGGGTCGGTTCCCGCAGCTCTCCCACCGCAGAGCGGACATCCGACAGCAGCTCCTTCGCGATCCGGCGCGCCCGGCTCACGTGCTCACTGGCGGGCGAGCTGCTGCGATGTGACGCCACCTCGAGCTCGAGCGCCAGCGCCGTGAGCTGATGTCCGATGAGGTCGTGCAGGTCGCGCGCGATGCGCAGCCGCTCGGTCACCCGGCTGGACTCGTCGAGCAGCACCGTCGCGGCGCGCAGCTGAGCGTTCGCCTCCGCGAGGCTGGCGCGCGCCTCGGCCTCGCGCAGCTCGCTCCAGACCACGAGCACGCTGAAGGCCTGGAAGCTCCCGTAGACGACGACGGAGAGGAAGATATTGAGCGCGTCGGCGCCGGCGAAGAGCGAGGCGACGGCGATGAAGGCGGTCTGCGCGGCGACGAGCGCCATGGTCCCGCGCGTGTCGAGGACGTAGGCGGCGGTCACCGCGGTGACCACGAGCAGCACGGCCGTCCAGCCGAACCCCAGCGTCATCGCGTACACGATGCCCCCGAGCACCGTCTGCGCCCCCAGCAGCCAGTGAGGAGTCAGCCAGCCGGGAAGACGATCCGCGTCGGCCAGCATGAACGCGACGAGATAGCCAAGGTAGGCGAGCCACCACACCCAGGCGGGCCCGTTGATGATGTCGCCTGAGCCCAGCAGCTGCTCGAGCAGCACGGGGACGCCGACCGCCAACCAGGCGATCGCGCCCGCGGCCATCCCCAGCCGCTCGAGGTTGCGCTCGCTCACACCGTGACCCTACGCCTGCCGACCGACAGCTCGCAGGTGCCAGAAGTCATGCCTGCGAAACATGACGTCTGGCACAAGACGCGCGGCGGTGATGTCCCTAGCGTCTCGGGCAGGAGGTGATGGACGTGACGGTGCTGGAACTGCGCTCGGTGCACAAGCGTTACGGGTCGGTGGAGGCACTCGCCGGCCTCGACCTGCGGGTCGCTCGAGGCGAGGTCGTCGCTCTCCTCGGCCCGAACGGGGCGGGGAAGACGACGGCCTTCGAGCTGCTCCTCGGGCTCGCTCGGCCGACCAGCGGGGAGGCGCGCGTCCTCGGAGAGGCCCCAGGCGGGCGGGTCAAGCGCCGGCTCGGGGTCATGCTGCAGGACGCCGGGTTGCCCGAGCAGGTCACGGTCTCGGAGCTGGTGCGCCTGATCGGGCGCAGCTATCCGGTGGCGCTGCCGGTCGACGAGGTGCTGGCACGCGTCGGGCTGACCGATCGTCGCAGGCGCACCGTCACCGATCTCTCGGGTGGCGAGCGGCAGCGGCTGCTCCTGGCGCTGGCGATCGTGTCCGCCCCCGAGCTGCTGCTGCTCGACGAGCCGACCGCGGCGATGGACGTGGCGTCCCGTCGGGCCTTCTGGGAGCGGACCCGCGCGAGCGTTCGGGACGGGGCCACGATGCTGTTCGCCACGCACGACCTCGCCGAGGCCGACGCGGTCGCCGACCGGGTCGTGGTGCTGGGGGACGGACGGCTGATCGCCGACGCGCCCCCCGCCGCGCTGAAGCGGCTCGTCGCGTCGAAGACGATCCGGGTCACCACGGACGCCCCAGTGGCCGTGGTCACCGCGCTGCCAGGCGCCGAGCGCATCGAGCTCGACGACGTCGGCGGCGGCCCGGCGCCACCAGGAATGCAGCGTCTGCTCGTCCACGCCGCCAAGGCTGAGGATGTGCTGGTCCCGTTGGTGCTCGGCGGGCACGCCATCTCTGACCTCACCGTCGCCGACGCTGACTTGGAGGACGCCTTCGTGCATTTGACGCGCGCGGCACCGCCGGTCCCGACCCTGGATGGAGCCCCCTCATGACCGCTTCCGCTTCCTCCGCCACGACGTACGCGCCCACCCCCGCGAGCCCGCCGCTGACCCGGCGCAACGGAGGTCCGCTCGGCTTGCTGGCGCTGCAGGTGCGCACGGAGGTCCTCGCTGCCTTCCGCAGCATCGAGTTCGTCATCGGTGTTGTTGCCGTGCCGGTGTTGCTCTATGCGATGTTCGGGCTGCCTGGGGCGTCCATCACGCTGCCAGCCGGCACGCCCTACGGCGTCATGATGCTCGTCTCGCTGAGCGCCTACGGCATCGTCTCACTCGCAATCTTCACCTTCGGCGACGAGCTCGCCGCGGAGCGTGGCCGCGGGTGGACTCGCACGCTGCGCGCCACGCCGCTGCCTTCGTGGGTGCACTTGTCCGGCAAGATGGCCATGGCCGTCATCTACGCCACCCTCATCGTCGTGACCATGAGCGCCGTTGCGGTCCTTGCCGGCGGTCTCTCACTGGACGCTTGGAACTGGCTCGCCTTCGCCGCCGTCATGCTCGCCGGCGTGCTGGCGTTCAGCACCCTCGGCTTCGCGATCGCCTACCTCGTCCGCCCGCGAGCGGCCGCCGCGATCGCCAACCTGATCTTCCTCCCGCTGTCGTTCTGCTCCGGCTTCTTCTTCCCGCTCTCGGAGCTGCCGGGCTTCCTCAGCACGCTCGCTGTGTGGCTGCCCACGTACCACTTCGGACAGCTCGCCTGGCGGCAGATGGCACCGGCGTCGGACGTCGCGGCGTTCACGGGCATCCCGACGGCCTCTGCGGTCGTCCACCTCGCGTGGGTGCTCGGCAGCGCCGTCGTCTTCGGCGCGTCCGCGCTCCTCGCGGCGCGACGCGAAGGCGTCGCCCGCCGCGCCTGACTCGGGAACGCCGCTGCACAGATTGCGTTGCGGCCAGTTGCGCGATTGACGACGGAAGGTCAGGGTTCGAGGCTTCCCTCCTCGTCACTCAGCCGCGTTTCCGCAGGTCAGAAGCGACTGAGTGACGACGGGGGCGAATCATGCCCACCATCCGGTCGTCACTCACGCCGACAGGCGGCAACGACCGCGGTCCCTAGGCTACTGGGTCTCTCCGCGCTGGCGCCCGCCGCCCCGTGCGGCTCTGGCGCGCCGATCGTCTTCTCGGACCGAGCGGAGGCCCCTCAGCATGAGCCAGGGGTAGCAGACCCAGAGCACGCCCTGCGCCGCATAGATGATCCCCATCACGATCTTCTGCTCACTGACTACATACACGACGGCCAAACCGGATCCAAGGCTCCCCGGCACCAGTCCGGCAGCCCACACGGGACGAGCAGCAGCGCCGCGGCGATCCCCCCGCGACGATCACCGGACTCAACGCGCACCCCCGTCCCGCGAGCCGGCCAGCCCACCCCGCCATCCTGAACGTAGACGAGGGCATCGGACGGGTAGACGGGGTCCTTGAGTGTGCTGCACAGTCGGAGCACCCTGCGTGGTGCGCTTGGACGTTGGCCTTCCCCGCCGGACGCACGACCGACGCACGAGCCTCTCAGTGGAGACTGCAGTCGCAACTTGCTCCGGTATCCGGGAGAAGCTGCGGCCAGGGGGACCGACATCAGCGCGTCGCGCCGTCCACAACGCCAGCGAGGTTCGCCGTGCCCCGCACCCCAGGGAAACCGGCCCGACAGGACGCTACTGGCGAAGCTCGGCGAACCCGGCGGCGAAGTCGGTGTCGAAGGCGAAGACCTCGTGCAGGCTTGCTCTCCGCATCAGGACGAAACTTGTGGCATCGACGTAGGAGTACGAGCGCTCATCGTGGCGGCGCAGCCACGTCCAAGCCTCCCGCGACAGGTCCGCCTCCACCGCCGCGATGGACGTCCCCGCGGTCAACGCGCGCGTACCAGAAGGATGTATCGACGAAGATCAAGCCCTCTTGGAGAGCCGTAGAGAACCTCGTCGACATGCTGCGAGACGCGTCCTCGGTAGTCGTCGTCCACCGCATCGCTCTCGCGAGCGCCCATCTCTCAGATGGGGTCCTACTCCAGGGGCGGCAGGGGCGGCAGGGGCGGATCATCTTGAACCGCCGCATCACCATGTGCTCAGATATTCCACCAGTTCTGCATGGACTGGCGGAATACCCGAGGCGCAGCCGTCAGCCCTTGTTGGCCCGCAGCACGAGCCCATCTGATGGTCCCACGCCGAGCCTCAGGCTGAGAGCGCGTACTCCTCGGCGAGGACCTCGCGCATGCGTTCCACCTCGACCGGGTCGCCGTGCCACACCAGCACGAGGCGGCTCAGACGAGTGGAGTCCAGGCGAGCGCGCAGCCTGCCGAGCACGCCTGTGCTGCTGAGACGAGCGTTCTCCACGATCGACAGGTCGCCGGCCCCGTAACCGTGTACACGCAGGATGGCAGCCGCGCGCTCGGCCTCTTCGAGGGTGTCGAACACGCCGACGGTGACCGCCGCGGCATCGGCCGGCATCCGTCCGCGGCCGGTCGTCGGCCGGATCGGTGTCATCTGTCCTGCACTCATCCTGCTCACCGCCTCCTAGGGCGTCGCACTATCGAGCCGTTCGGGCCTGATGTGTGGTCCAACAGGCACGCTAGGCCCCACATGCCCGCAGTCGGGTCAACGCTCGGTAAAGACCTGGCAAACCTCGCCGCGACCGGCGTCCCGGCGGTCAGCGCAGGTGGTCGTAGCTGTTCCAGCGGACCACGACGGGGCGCGAGTGGTACTCGCCGAGCTCCGACAGCGTCGCCGTGTCGAGCTTGAACAGCCGCCCGATCTCGGGCTCGAGACCCAGATAGCGGGCGGCGAGTACGCGGAACGTGTGGCTGTGCCCGACGAGCATCACCAACTTGGCGCCTGACTCGATCAGGTGCTGCAGGACACCGTCCACGCGGTCGCCCACCTCTGCCACGGTCTCGCCGTCGGGGCAGCCGTCGAACCAGAGGTCCCACGCGGGGCGCCGGCCGCGGATCTGCACCGTCGTGAGCCCCTCGTACTCGCCGTAGTCGAGCTCGACGAGCCGCTCGTCGGTCTCGAACTCATGGCCAAGCGCGCTCGCCGTCTGGGAGGCGCGCAGCGCGGGGCTCGACAGCACGAGGTCGAACTTGCTGCCGGCGAGACGCTTCCCGAGCGCCGCGACCTGCCGCTCGCCCTCCTCCGTCAACGGCAGATCGGTCCCGCCGGTGTGCTGTCCGGTCCGACTCCACTGGGTCTCCCCATGGCGCGCCAACGTGATGTGCATGCCACAAACCCTTCGACCAGAGGACGTAGTGGCAACCTACCAGCCGGTCGCCTCATCACGGTCCCGTGACCGACACCTATCGTTGCACCCGCCGCAACACCGCTGCCAGGTGGTGCGTCATGGGATGGCCGGCGGCGGCCATGCGGAGCGTGTAGTGCAGCGTGCCCCCCGCGACATCGACGTCCCGCTCCGTGCCGTCGATGCGTTGCGCCGTCGGCGTCGTCACCACCGCCGAGGAGGCGAGCCGCAGCGCACCGTCGTGCACACTGCCGGTGAGCACCTCGACCGCCCCGAAGGGGTGGGACAGGACCACCTCGAGGAGGCCGTCCCCGCCAGGGCGCCAGAAGCCCGTCTCGGCATGCAACGGCGCCCCCGTCTGCAGCGACCACGTGCGCTGTGCGTACGCCAGGAAGGGCTTGCCCACGTGGGAGAAAGTCACTTCCTCGCCGTAGTCGAAGGGCTCGATGGTCGGGTACTCGCCATGACCCTCACCCCGCCACGTCCCCAGCAGCGCTGCGAGCGGCCGCAACCCCGAAGGCATCTGCATCCGCACAGCTTGCCATGGCAGGGTGCGCCCATGCGGCGCTGTCGGTCGAGGTGGCGCGGCGCTTCCATGAGTCGCCGTCCCCGCCGCCGTCGAGGGCTACCCCAGGGTGACGCTGCGGCCCTCCCGCAGCGAACGGTCCGCCGCCGCGGCAGCCACGACGGCTTGACGGCCGTCCCAGCCGGTCACCTCCACGGGCTCGCCCTCCCGGCAGGCGGAGGCGAAGGACTCGAGTTCGCGGACGTAGGCCGCGCTGTAGCGGTCGAGGAAGAAGTCCAGCAGCGGCTCGCGATGGAACCCGCTCGAGTCTCCGAGCCAGACCGTGTCGCGGGACTCGTTGCCGGCGAACACGGTGCCTCTCTCACCGTGCACCTCCACGCGCTGGTCGTAGCCGTAGGTGCAGGCCCGGGCGTTCTCGATGACGCCGAGCGTCCCGTCCTCGAACCGCAGGCTCGTGAACGCCACGTCGACGTCGTCGGCCTCCGACGTGTGCTCCGAGATGAGCGCATCGGCGAAGACGCCGACCTCGACGATCTCCTGCCCAGTGATGAAGCGGGCCATGTCGAAATCGTGGATCGCCATGTCGGCGAAGAGACCTCCCGATCCTTTCAGGTAGTCCAGTGGTGGCGGCTCGGGATCCCGTGAGGTGATGCGGAGACTCCACACCCGTCCCACCTCGCCGTCCCGCACGCGCTCGCGCAGCGCCGCGAAGTTCCGGTCGAATCGACGGTTGAAGCCGGTCTGGAGCGACACGCCGGCCTGCTCGCACGCCTCGATCAGCTCGTCGATGACGTCGGGATCGCGGTCGATCGGCTTCTCGCAAAAGACGTGCTTGCCAGCCTCGGCGGCGGCGAGCACCTGCTCACGGTGAAAGCGGGTGGGTGAGGCGACGAGGACCGCGTCGACGTCGCTTCGCCGCACCGCCTCCTGCCAGTCCCGCGCGGTATCCGCACCCGCCGAGCGCGCATGCTCCAGGGCCTCCTCGGAGGGATCGGCGACGACACGCAGAGCGACGCCCTCCGCGAGACCGAGCGCGTTGCGTGCGTGCAGCAGCCCGATACGTCCTGCCCCCAGGACTGCCATACCGATCTCCACCGCGCTCACGCGACGCCCTCGACGCTCATCCGCATCGAAGGCGTGATCTCTCCCACGTCCTCCCAGACACCGCTCTCACACGAGCGCTCCATCGCGCTGATGACCTGCATCATCGCGACGGCGTCCGGCACCCCTCCGGGGAGTTGCTCACCGGAGACGACCGACGAGACGAACTGGTGGGCCTCCATCACCTTGAGGTCGTCGAAGCTCATGCCGATGCCCTGCGCCGGTTGGAAGTGCGCGAAGTCACCGTGCCCCGGTTCGGCGTAGACCGTCCGGTAGCCCGCGTCCTGATTGCGTCGCTCGTACAACCGCAGCTCGTTCATACGTTCGAAGTTCCACGCGACCGCCCCCTCGGTGCCGTGCGCTTCGACGACGTAGCGCACGTGCGGACCGACGACGACGCGACTGGTCTCGATCGTCCCGCGCGCCCCTCCGGCGAAGTGCAAGAGGGCCGAGACGTAATCCTCGTTCTCCACGGGCGCGTGCTCGGCGTCCTCGGCAGCTCGCGCGAAGTGGCTCTCCGCGTCGCCCGAAGACTTCGGTCGCGTCGGGATGAAGACGGCCCGCTGCGCCGTGAGGCGCTCGATCGGGCCCAGGACGTACAGCGCCATGTCGGCGGCATGGGACATGAGGTCCCCGAGGATGCCAAGACCCGCCTGCTCGAAGGAGAAGCGCCAAGTGAGCACCCCGTCGGGGTGGCTGGAGTAGTCCGCGATGAACGTCGAGCGATAGTGGGTGATCTCACCGAGCGCCCCCTCGGCGATCAACTCCCGGGCCCGCTGCAGTGCCGGGGCGTAGCGGTAGTTGAACCCCACCATCGTGATGACGCCCGCCTGCTCGACCGCCTCACCGACGTCGGCGACATCGGAGGGATAGCGCCCGAGCGGCTTCTCGGCCCAAAACGGCTTGCCGGCCTCGGCCGTTGCGACGGCCATCTCCCGGTGCAGGAAGTTCGGGGTCGTGATGCTCACGACGTCCACGTCGGGGTGGGACAGGACGTCCTTCCAGTTCGCCGTCGACTCGGCGAACCCGAGCCGGTCGACCGCCATCTGCTGGCGTCCCTCGTCCGGGTCCGCCGCAATGACCAGCCTCGGTTCGACGTTGACGTCGGGGTAGTGGTACTTCAGCCGTTGGTACGAGGCGGAGTGGAGTTGCCCCATCCAGCCCATGCCGAGGACGCCGACGCCAAGCGTACGAGTCACGAGAAGTCCTCCTGTTCTAGCTGAACGACGACCGCAGGCACATGCCTTTTCATCGCGGGCCGGTGAGCGGGAGACGCGGGTCGGGAGGTTGGGCCTCGAGCATGGGCCGTGCCCACGCGTGATCAGGGTCCTCGGTGAAGCGCCACACCCGTTCCTCGGCGGGCCCTGCCATGATGTTGAGGTAGTACATGTGGTGGCCGGGCGTTGCGGCGGCGGGACCGTGGTACCCACGCGGGACGAGGTAGATATCACCGTCGCGGACGGTCACCGTCTCGTTGATCGAATCATCGGGGGTGTAGCAGCTGAAGAACGCGGTGCCGAGCGCCACGTCGATCCGGAAGTAGTAGATCTCTTCGAGCTTCACCTCGTCCTCGGTGAACTCATCGTGCTTGTGCGGCGGGTAGGAGGACCAGCCGCCCTCAGGGGTGATCACCTCGACGCAGATCAGCTTGTCCGCATCGAACATGTCGGCGCTGAGGAAGTTGTTGATCTGGCGCGTGCACACCCCGCCACCTCGGACCTCTATGCGGATGTCCTGAGCATCCACGCGGTACGGATCGATGTGGCGGGTCGCCTCGGCAGTGCAGAGCGCGATCTCTCCGGGCCTCGTGGCGGTGATACGGACCTCGGTGTCGATGGGCGTGTAGGCGAAGTCCGTCACGGCCTTGAAGACGCCCTCGCGTCCGGTGAGCTCGAAACGACGGTCCTCGACCTCGACGACGACGCCTCCCGACAGCGGCAGCACGGCGACCTCTCGCGTCCCCGTCGCGAAGGTGTAGCTGGAGTCTGATGCCAAGGGCACGACCTCCAGGCCGCCGTAGTCCAACCCTCCCATCCCGGGGGTGACGATCACCGAACGGTCGTCGTCACCGATCGTTCCGGCTGGGTGAAAGAGGCTGCTCATCTCGCTCTCCTCTCGGCGGCCCCAACCCTTCCAGCCGACGCCCTGAGGCCGATACCGAGCGCGGTGGTCACGTTGATCTCCCGTGGTGCTCCATCGATTGACAGCACACACCCTCGGAGGTATACCTCGCGTTGGAACGTTCCACAAGCGCGGAGGTCACGATGGGAACGATCATGGACCGCATCGCCGGTGCGCCGATCACCTGGGGTGTCGACGGGTCGCCCGGCTGGGGCTACACGATGGATCGCGACCGGGTCCTCTCCGAGATGGTGGAGATCGGCCTGACCGCGACCGAGCTCGGCCCCGACGGCTATCTCCCGCGCGATCCGGACGAGCTCGCACGCCATCTCGACACCTTCGGCCTGCGCATCGTCGGGGGCTTCGTGCCCGCGGTGCTCTACCGCCCCGACCTCGTCGACGAGCAGCTCCAGTACGTGGAGCACGCATCGACCCAACTCGCGAGCACGGGTTCGAAGGTCATGGTGCTGGGCCCGGATTCGCACCTGGACGGCTACGACACGTCCATCGAGATGGACGAGGAGGAGTGGTCGACCTTTCTGGAGAACCTCGAGAAGGTGCGGACGATCGCCAGCGAGCACGATCTGCAGACCGCCCTCCACCAGCACTGGGGGATGGCGATCGAGCGCCCGTCGCACGTCCATCGGCTGCTCGAATCCTGCGACGTGGGGCTCTGCCTGGACACCGGTCACCTCTTCATCGGTGGCGCCGACCCGGTCGAGATCGCCAAGCTCGCCACCGGTCGTACCCACCACGTCCACCTGAAGGATGCGGATGCGGATCTGGCAGAACGGGTGCGCGAGGGCGACATGGGATTCCGTCAGGCCGTGATCGACGGGATGTTCCAAGCGCTCGGTGAGGGTGACATCGACATCGCCGACGTCATCCAGCAACTCGAGTCCACCGGATACGACGGCTGGTACGTCCTCGAGCAGGACGCCGTCGTCCACGAGGTACCCGAGAAGGGCGCCGGACCCAAGGAGGACGCTGAAAAGAGTCTCGCCTACCTCCGTGAGCTCGCCGCCACACTGTGACGAAGACACCGGGGGCCACCTGGGACCTCGTCACCGTGGGCCGCGTCAACATGGATCTGATCGCGCGCGAGATCGGCGCCGAGTTCGCTGACGTGTCGAGCTTCGACGCGACGGTCGGCGGCAGTCCGACGAACATCGCGATCGCCACGGCACGGCTCGGCCTGCGCACAATCGCCTTCACCGCGGTCGGGGAGGACCGGGTCGGCGACTTCGTCCTGCGGTACCTGCGCGACGAGGGAGTGGAAACGTCCTACATTCCCAGGAAGAGCGGCAAACTCACCTCGCTCGCGCTCCTGGGTGTGCAACCACCGGATGAGTTCCCCCTCTCCTTCTACCGTGAGGACCCGGCGGACATCCACCTGACGGTGACCGACGCGCAGCAGCTGCCGTGCGCGGGGATCGCTGCGCAGATGCTGTCGGGCAACGCCTTCAGCCGCGGCTCGTGCGCGGACGCGGCGCTCGCGTGCGCGGAGCATGCGGAACGGCTCGGCAGAACGGTCTACCTCGACCTCGATCTGCGGCCCACCGACTGGTCCGACCCGGGCGCCTTCGGCTTGAGGATGCGCAGCGTCCTTCCGCTGGTCGATGTCGCGATCGGCACCGAAGAGGAGTTCCACGCGGCGCTCGCCGAAGATCCCGACATCGTGACGGGCGGTGAGCCGCTGCCCGACGCCTCCCTCGAGGCCCTCGACGAGCGCGTGTCGTCCCTGGTTTCCGCGGGCACCGTCGCCACCGTCGTCCTCAAGCGCGGTCCTGAAGGCGTCACGGTGTTCGACGAGGGCGAGCGCTACGACGTGCCCGGCTTCGGGGTCGAGGTGGTCAACACCGTCGGTGCCGGTGACGCGTTCGCCTCCGGACTCGTGCGGACGCGGACGCGTGGAGGAGATTGGCCCGACGCCGCCCGTTTCGCGAACGCGTGCGGGGCCATCCAGGTCACCCGGCACGGCTGCGCCGTCGCCTTCCCGACCGAGCACGACGTGCGGACCTTCCTCGAAGAGCAGGAGCAGCGGTGACAGGCCCACGAGTCCTCACGCCCGGGAAGGCCCGTCGCCTGGCGCAGATGTCGACGCGCGAGGGGATCTTCACGATCCTGGCCGCGGATCACCGCGACTCCCTGCGTGCCGTGCTCGCTCCGGAAGATCCCGAGAGCGTCACGCCGAGCACGATGACCCGCACCAAGCTGGCGTTGCTCGAGGCCCTGGCGCACGAGGCGTCCGGTGTCATGCTCGAGCCGGAGTTCAACGCCGCCCAAGCCATCGGGACACGCGCCCTCCCCGGGAGTGTCGGCTTCATGTGCGCGCTCGAGGCCCAGGGCTATCTCGGGGATCCCGAGGCCTGGCAGACCTCGCTCCTCGACGGCTGGAGCGTGGAGAAGGCCGCACGCCTCGGCGCGTCGGGGATCAAGCTGCTCGTGCTCTACCGCCCTGACGCGGGGCGCGTGACCGAGCTCCAGGACCAGATGATCAGCGCGGTCATCGCCGAGTGCGCGCGCTACGACGTGCCGCTCTTCCTCGAACCGTTCGGCTACACCGTGAAGCCCGGTTTGTCTCCCGACTCTTCCGAGTACGCGGCGAAACGGCGCAGCATCGTGGTCGAGACCGTCCGCCGCCTCGGGGCGCTCGGACCGGAAGTCCTCAAGGTGCAGTTCCCAGTCGATACCCGCCACGAGGAGGATCGCGGCGCGTGGCGCGACGCCTGCGCGGAGCTCGACGCGGCCTCACCCGCTCCGTGGGCGCTGCTGTCCGGCGGGGACCCCTACGAGCTGTTCCGCGAGCAGCTTCAAGTGGCCTGCCGAGCCGGCGCATCCGGCTTCATGGTCGGCCGCGCCCTGTGGGGCGAGGCCGTCACCCTCCCCCCGGACGAGCGGGACAAGCTCGCCGAGGCAGAACTTCGCCCCCGCTTCCGCGAGCTCGCCACGATCGCCCGCGAGGAGGGGCGCGACTGGGCCGCACGCTCTACGTTGCCGGACGCCGACGAGACCTGGTATCTGACCTACTGACCTGGTGGCTGGAGGCCGGCGGCGGCCGCGACGCGTTCGATCAGTCGCATGTTGGCGGTCGCCTCCCCCTGGGGTCGGGGGCTCGCTGACCCGGTCCGGATGGCCTGCGACAGCGCGGTCGCCTGGAGTCCGTACTGGTCAGCGCCCGGGATCGTCATCACCTTGCGCTGCGACGCGTGCGGATGCTCGTCGCCGCCGCTGGCGATCGTGATCGTGGTCGCATGGCCGGCGGGCGCGTTGAACGGATCGGCGATCGAGAGCCAACCGCGCCTGCCGTGCACCCTGAAGCGGTGGTCGGGCTCCTGCTCCATCGAACAGGTGAAGGTGGCCTGTGCCTCGCCGTAGTCCAGCATGGCGCTCAACGTCACATCCACACCGCTGTCGGGATCGAACCGCGCGCTCGCCTGCACGTCGGTGGGTTCGTCGCCCAGAAAGAGCCGCGCGACATCGACGGCGTAGCAACCCACGTCGAGCAGTGCGCCGCCGCCCTTCTCCAGCACGTACCGGTAGTCGTCGTCGGTGCGGGTCGACCGAAACGCGAACCACACCGAGACGTCCGTCACGGATCCGATCGCGCCTTCCTCGATCAACGCGAGAGCCCGTCCCCAGGCGGGATGCAGGCGGTACATGAAGGCCTCCATTAACAGCACGCCTCTGTCGCGGCAGTGAGCCTCCACGTCCGCCGCCTCGGCAGCCGTGAGGGTGAGCGGCTTCTCGCACAGCACGTGCTTGCCGGCATCCGCCGCCCGCCGGATCCACTGGGCGTGCACATGGTTCGGCAGCGGCAGGTACACCGCCTCGATCGAATCGTCAGCCAGCAACGCCTCGTACGACCCGAACGCGTCAACGCCTGGATACTGCCGCGCGACCTCCCGCGCGCGGTCGAGGGAGCGAGAGGCGAGAGCCGCCAACTGCACGTCTTCGGCCTGCCGCAGCGCCCCCAGGACGTAGCGTCTGGCGATGAGCCCGGTGCCGAGCACGCCCCAGCGCACCGGGCCACGCTCTTCAGGTTGCAATGAACTGACTCCCGGCTCCAGCTTGTGTGCCGCGCGTCTGCGTACCCTACTCTGAACCCGAGTGGAACGTTCCACCACCGGACTGCGGAAGCCGATGCCGAGCAAACGAACGCAACCGTGAGGCAGCCGACCATCATCGACGTGGCCCGGCGTGCTGGTGTGTCGAAATCGCTGGTCTCGTTGGTCATGCGGGGCTCCGAGCGGGTGAGCGAGGAGCGCCGAGCCGCCGTGCTCGACGCCGCCGCGGAACTTGGCTACCGACCCAACGCGGTCGCGCGCAGCCTCGTCGAGCGACGCAGTGGCGTGATAGGCATCGTGCTGTCGGACCTGCACAACCCGTTCTTCGCCGACCTGATCGACGGCGTCGAGGAGGGTGCCGTCAGAGGCGGCTACCGCGCGGTCCTCGCCCCGGCGTTCCTCGACGCCGGGCGCGAGTCAACGGCGCTCGACACGCTGCTCCAGATGCGCGTCGACGGCCTCATCATGGCCGGCGCGACGGTGAGCCTGGCCGAGATCGAGCAGGCGGCGAAGCGGGTGCCGATGGTTCTGGTCGCACGACCCACCCGTTCCGCCCTGATGGACTCCGTCCGCAACGACGACGTGGCGGGAGCGGGGGGCGTGGTCGACCACCTCGTGGAGCTCGGACACGAACGCATCGCCCACATCCACGCGGGCACAGCACCAGGGGCCCGCGAACGCCGACAAGGCTACGAAGACGGGATGCGGCGACACGGACTGCACGACCAGATCGCCAGCGTCCGGGGCGGATACACGCACGCGGAAGGGCTCGAGGCCATGGGGACGATGTTGGCCTGGCAGGCGGTTCCGACGGCTGTCTTCGTGGCCAACGACACCGCCGCGATCGGCGCGCTCGAGGCGCTCGACGCCGCCGGCGTGCTGGTGCCCGGCGACATGTCGGTCGTCGGCTACGACAACCTACCGATCAGTGGTCTCCACCGCATCGCGCTCACCACCGTCGACCAGCCCACGGACCAGATGGGTCGGGAGGCCGTCGAGCTTCTGATCGAGCGCCTCGACGGTGAGCGGAGGGACGGCCGGCCCCGACACCTCGTCGTACCACCTCGCCTCGTGGTGAGGAATTCGACGGGGCTGCCGCCGAAATCATGAGAATTACTAGCAGCTCGTCAAGGCTATTTCTGCACAGCCCGCGGGAGAGAAGACTGCCGCTACCACTTGGCGACGTACTGCTCAATCTGCTCGCGCATGAAGGTGCTTGACTCGCGTGCACGCTCCTCCCAGGCGAACACGCAGGCGGTCATGATCCCGTCGAAACCAAGGCGTCCGAGCGTGCCGAAGAATTCGCCCCAGTCAACCTCTCCCTGACCGATGTCGAGGTGCTGGTGGACGCGGGCCGGCGACCCCGGCGGATTCACGATGTAGCGTAGCCCGCTCGAGCCACGGTGATCAAAGGAGTCCGCGACATGCACGTGGGTCAGCAGGTCGCCTGCGTACTCCATGACGCCGGCGATGTCGCCACCCTGATGGAAGGCATGCGGGGCGCAATACAGGAAGGTGACACGTTCGGAGTTGATCCCGCGCACCAGGTCGACCGCAGCCCTGCCGTCCTCGATGAAGTCGTCGGGATGGGGCTCGAGCCTGAGTGCGACCTGCTCGCGTTCAAAGACTGGGAGCAACTCCTCCATCGAGCGCCAGAACAGTGCCTCACTCGCATCAGGCTGCTCCGGTCGACCGTTGAATTCGGAGTTCATGACCTCGCACTCGAGATCGACGCAGATCTCGATCCCCCGCTTCCAGTACCGGACAGCCGCCTGACGGGTCTCCTCCCCGAGGCCGGACCACCGGTACAGCGGCAGGATCGACGCCACCCTCACGCCTGCGTGATCGAGCGCGCGTTTGAACGCCGCGATTTGGTCGGAACTCCCCCGTGGATGGGTAAAGAACGCATGAAGTCTTCGCGAGGTGAGAGCTCGATATGCTCATACCCGAGATCGGCAACGATACCGGGCAACGCTGTGAGCGGGACGCTGCGCAACATGTACGGGTCAAGCGCAACCTTCATGACGAATCTCCCTGCGTTCGATCCGGCGTCGTATCGTTAACGGTCTTCACGCCCTGGATTCAGCGGTACAGTGCCGGCTTCTCTCGGAGGTGAATGGGCGTTCGTCGACCACTATTGAGAGCCTCGACGCAGGTGACGGAGACGGCGGTCGCCGCGTAGCCATCCCAGGCGCTGGGCCCACTCACCGTGCTGGACCCCAGCCCGTCGACCCACTGCTGAAATTCGACATGGAAGGCGTCGTCGAAGCGTTCCTTCCAGTCAGTCGGCACCGAGCGGCCGCGCTGCCCCTCGCGGGTCAGTGACGCGACGCTGGGGGTCTCCAACTCGACCGTGCCCTCGGACCCCACCACTTCGCAACGCACGTCGTAGCCGTACTGGGCGTTGACGAAACTCTCCACCTCGACGATCACTCCGGCTTCGTTCTCCAACAGCACGAGTTGGGGGTCCTGGAGGTGCTCAGCCGCCAGCGGACTGCGCCGCGGCCGGAGGACCGTGGCGGTAGTGAACTCCTCCCCAAGCAGCCAGCGGGCGGTATCGATCTCGTGTACCACCGAATCCGTCTGTGACATGTCGCTGGTGAAAGCCTCGGGCACGGTCGCGTTGCGATGCACACAGTGCACGATCAATGGCTCACCGATCGAACCATCGTCGATCGCGGCCTTCAGTTGACCGTAGCCGTGGTCGTATCGGCGCATGAACCCGACCTGCGCAAGCCTACTCCCGTGCGCGATTTCGGCCTCGAGCACCTTCTCACAGTCATCGACCGTCGTGGCGAGCGGCTTCTCCGAGAGCACCGGCTTGCCGGCACCGATACACGCGAGGACAAACTCGGCGTGCGTGGGACCGGGAGAGGTGATGACCACTGCATCGACGTCGTCGTCGGCGACAAGATCCATGCCCTCCGCATGTGCTCGAGCTCCGATCGAGTCGGCGATCTGCTCGGCACGCTGGGTTGCGACATCGAAGACTGCCGAGACCCTCACGCCCGAAAGCCGCCCGGCAAGTCGTTCGATGTGATAGCTGCCGATGTTGCCTGTGCCGACGACTCCGACACTCAACACCATCGTCTTCTCCTAGCCCGGCTAGCCGCGTTCCAGCTCATGGGAGAGCTCCTCCAGTTCTTGACCACCGGCCATCTCACGTGTCAACTCGTCAAGGCTCGTGTTGTCCCTGGTCTTGTCCATCACCATCTCACCGAGCTTCAAGATGACGAAGTGGTCCCCCACGAGGTAAGCATGGTGTGGGTTGTGGGTGATGAAGACCACGCCGAGACCGGCATCGCGCGCTGCTGCCGTGTACTTCAAGACCATCCCTGACTGCTTCACACCCAGGGCTGCTGTCGGCTCATCCAGAATCAGCACCCGCGCGCCGAAGTAGACCGCCCGCGCGATCGCGACGCTCTGTCGCTGACCTCCGGACAGGGTCCCGAGGGGCTGTTCCATGTTGGGCAGGTCGATGCCCATCTTGAGCAGCTCTTCCCGTGCGGTCGACTTCATGGAGTCGATGTCGAGGGCGCGGGCCGGCCAGACGCCTTTGACCTTCTCCGAGCCCAGAAAGAAGTTGCGCCACACCGGCATCAGAGAGACGACGGCAAGATCCTGGTAGACGGTAGCGATACCGCGGTCCAGGGCTTGACGAGGCGAAGAGAAGCTTGTCTCCTCACCGTCGACCTTGAAGGTGCCCTCGTCGTGCTTGTGCAAGCCAGCGATGATCTTGATGAGCGTCGACTTTCCCGCTCCGTTGTCGCCCAGCACGCAGGTGATCACCCTGCTGCTCACAGCCAACGAGATGCCCCGAAGGGCATAGATGTTGCCGTAGTTCTTACCTATATCGGACATCTCGATCAGAGTTGTCCGCTCACCGGACTGCTTCTCTGCCGCTCCGTTTTCAGTCATGCTCATCACCCCTTCGCGGCGGCCTGGCGAACCCACTTGTTCGCGATCGTGGCGAGCAGCAACATCAGGCCGAGGAAGAAGAAGAAGAGGTCAGGCTCCCAGCCTGCGTAAACGATGCCCTGCGTCGCCATGCCGAAGATGTACGCACCGATTGCCGCTCCCACAGCCGAGCCGTAACCACCGGTCAGCAGGCAGCCGCCGATCACGGCCGCAATGATATAGAGGAACTCGTTGCCGACGCCCTCACCTGACTGCACGCGGCTGAAGGCGAAGAGAAGGTGCATACCGGTGAACCAGGCCATGAAGCCGACGGTCATGAAGAGACCGATCTTCACCGTCTTCACGGGCACACCGACGGCGCGCGCGCTCTCCTGATTGCCACCCACTGCGAAGATCCAGTTGCCGATCTTCGTCCGCAGCAGCACCCAGGTGGCGATGGCCACGAAGAGCAGCCACCAAAGAACGGTGATCCGGATCGACAAACCGAAGATCGGGATGTTCGACGAGAAGATGAACTGAGCGCTCTCGAAGCCCTCAATATCGGCGATGTTCGGACTCGCCACATTGCCGGTGACGAACTTGGTGACCGCGAGATTCAGACCTTGCAACATGAGGAACGTGCCGAGCGTCACCAGAAAGCTCGGGATGCCCGTCGTCATGACGAGCCAGCCATTGAAGAAGCCGATCGCCAGCGCAACTGCAAGCGCGACGAGCACGCCGACCCAGACGTTCGCGCTCATCTGAAAGGCGAACATGGAGGCCGTTAGCGAGGCGGATGTCACCGCCACGCCCGCTGAGAGGTCGAACTCACCTCCGATCATCAGCAGGGCAACCCCCACAGCCATAAGACCAATCGTCGAACTGGCGTACAGCACGGTGGTCTGCGCGGGCAGCGTTCGGAAGGTGGGAGCGACGATCAGGAACATGATGAAGATGGCGACCGCGCCGAGCAGTGAGCCGATTTCCGGCCGCCCAAGGAGACGTCGGTGGATCGGCCGCTGAGTGGCACGTTCGTCGCGCTCTTCGGTCGGCTTCTCGTCAAGTGTCTGGCTCATGTCGACCTCGAAATCACTCTGATGCGGCTTCGCTGGCGCCGCCCTGGATGAACCCGTCCACGTTGCTCTGATCGACGAAGGAAGGACCGGTGAGAACCGGCTCACCGCCCCCGACGCTCCTGCTCTGTGTCACCGTCAGCCAGAGTGCATCGATCGCTTCGTAGCCTTGGACGAACGGCTGTTGGTTAATCGCCCAAGGGATTTCCTCACCCTGGATCGCCTGCAGCACCTGGTCATTCAGGTCGAAGGTCACCACCTGGGCTTCGCTGTTGGCCGCCTCGACCGCCTGCAGCGCTGTCATCGCGAAGGGAGCGCCCAGGGCCAGCACGGTGTCCACGCTGGAGTCCTCCTGCAACTTCGCCGTGATCGAGGACTGCACCGACGGCATGTCGGTACCGTTGACGAACAGGGCTTCAGACTGGCCCTCGAAGTTCTCCTGGACGCCTGAACAGCGGGCTTCCAGCGCCACGTGACCCTGTTCCTGGTTAATGCAGACCACGTGCTTGGCACCTTCCTGATTCAAACGTTCGGCCGCTGCGGCCCCTGCGATCTTCTCATCCTGACCGAAGTACATCGGGATGCCGAAGTCTTTCCAGTTGTCCAGCCCTGAATTGAAGGCGACCACGGGAATGCCCGCATCCACAGCGGCCTGCGCGACCGGCCCGACCGCCTGGGGGAAGGCGAGCGTGAGCGCAATGCCATCGACGCCCTGGTCGATCGCATTTTGGACGAGGTTGGCCTGACTGCTCGAACTGGGGTCGTTGGAGTAGTTCAACTCAACATTGTTCTTCTCGGCCGCGACGATGGCCCCGTCGCGCACGAGGTCCCAGAAGGTGTCGCCCGGTGCCTGGTGCGTGACCATCGCGATCGT
The DNA here is from genome assembly GCA_038233095.1 of Euzebyales bacterium. Lineage (GTDB taxonomy): Bacteria > Actinomycetota > Nitriliruptoria > Euzebyales > Egibacteraceae > JBBSMR01. The sequence goes on along the minus strand of JBBSMR010000003.1, from coordinate 67,754 downwards.
GATGCGCTCGGTGTCGACGCCGCCAGAACCTCCTCCGCCGCCTCCTCCGCCTGCCTCTTCTTGAGCTCCGCCCGTGTCGCTACAGGCGGCCAAGAGTAGGGTGCACACTGCGAATAGGGCGACCATGGAGCGCCTCGTGGCCATGCGGTTCATGTGTTTCGCCTTCCTTCTCGACGTGCCGGCCGCCGATCGGCCGGAATTCACCATCTTTTCGGTCCCGTTCACTCTCGACTGACGTCCACCCCGATTCCGCAACTGCGCAGATGACCGCGCGTGCGACGCGCGATCGGCAGCGGCAGGTCGAGCGAGCATCCGAACAGGTCCTGCTCGACGATCGCGAACAGTTCGACGTCGAGTCCTTGCAGCGCCTCACTGATCAGCCGCATGTCGGGGACGCCGGCGGGCGGCTCCACGCAGACGCCCCGCTTCACCGCCTGGGCGAAGGAGAGGCCCTCCTCGACGACCTGGCGCAGTATCTGGGGGTCCATCGCCTTGAGGTGGACATAGCCGATGCGCTCGGGGTAACGCGCGATGATCTCGAAGTTGTCCGCCCCGCCGTAGGCGACGTGGCCGGTGTCCAGACAGAGCTGGACGTACGCGGGATCGGTATCGGCGAGGAAGCGCTCGATCTGCTCCTGGGACTCGACATGGCTGTCGGCGTGGGAGTGGAAGACCAGCGTGACGCCGTACTCCTCGTGCAACAGCTTCCCCAACCGCGAGTTGCCGTCGACCAGCCGCTTCCAGGCGTCGGCGTCCAACTCCCTCGGTTCGACGCGCTCGCCCTCCTCGTCGGTGTGCAGACCCGGTAGCAAAATGACGTACTCGCCGCCGACGGCGGTGGTGAGTTCAGCAACGGCACGGGCCGCCGGGAGTGACTCCTCGAACCCGTCCTCGTGGTGCAGCGGTGCGAAGACCGCCTGCCCGGAGCAGCGGAGATCGCGCTGTTTCAGCTCGTCCTGAAGCTGTCCGGTATCGGTGGGCAGGTAGCTGTACGGTCCCAGCTCGAGCCACTCGTAGCCGGCGAGGCTGATCTCATCCAGGAACCGCTCCCAGGGCACCTGACGGTCGTCGTCGGGGAGCCAGACGCCCCAGGAATCCGGGGCGCTGCCCAACCGGACCCGTGGCTCGTCGGCGGTGCTCATCATCACCCCGTCACTCCGCGGTGGGCATGTCGTAACTGGCGCCCGACGGTTGCTGGCTCTCGGGCCAGCGGGAGGTGACGACCTTCGCCCGGGTGTAGAAGGAGACGCCCTCCGGACCGTGGACGTGCTTGTCGCCGAACAGCGAGTCCTTCCAGCCGCCGAAGGAGTAGAAAGCCATGGGCACGGGGACGGGGACGTTGATCCCGATCATGCCGACCTGGACACCACGCTGGAACCGGCGGGCGGCGTCACCGCTGGACGTGAAGATCGCGGTGCCGTTGCCGTACGGGTTGGCGTTGATGAGGGCGATGGCTTCGTCGACCGTGTCGGTGCGCAGCACCGCGAGCACCGGCCCGAAGATCTCGTTGCGGTAGACCTCCATGTCGGTCTGCACGTGATCGAGGACGGTCGGGCCGACGAAGAAGCCGTTCTCGTGGCCGGGCACCTTGATGTCGCGACCGTCGACCCGGAGGGTCGCGCCCTCCCGCTCGCCGGTGTCGATGAAGCCCATGATGCGGTCGCGCGCCTGAGGGGTGACGACGGGACCCATCTCGCTCTCGGGGTCCCGACCCGGTCCGACCCGCACCTCCTCGGCCTTGCGCGAGAGCACGTCGGTGAACGCGTCTCCGGCCTCACCGACCGTGACGGTGGCAGAGATGGCCATACAGCGCTCTCCGGCCGATCCGAACGCGGCGGAGAGCACGTGGTCGCTGGCGAAGTCGAGCTCGGCGTCGGGCATCACGATCGCGTGATTCTTGGCCCCGCCCAGCGCCTGCACGCGCTTGCCCTTGGCGGTGCCACGCTCGTGGATGTACTGGGCGATGGGCGTGGAGCCGACGAAGGAGATGGCCGCCACGTCGGGGTGGTCGAGCAGCGCATCGACGGCCTCCTTGTCGCCGTGCACGACGCTGAAGACCCCATCGGGCAGACCGGCTTCGGAATACATCTCGGCCACCAGCAAGGAGACGGAAGGGTCACGCTCGCTCGGCTTGAGCACGAAGGAGTTGCCGCACGCGATCGCGACCGGGTGCATCCACATCGGGACCATGATCGGGAAGTTGAACGGTGTGATGCCGGCGCAGACGCCGAGCGGCTCGCGGAAGCTGAACGCGTCCACCCCGGTCGAGACCTGATCGGAGTACTCGCCCTTGATGAGGTGGGGAATCCCACAGGCGAACTCCACGACCTCCAAGCCTCGCTGCGCCTCACCCACGGCGTCTGACAGCGTCTTGCCGTGCTCGTCGGAGATGATCTCCGCCAGCTCGTCGATGCGGCTGTTCACGATCTCGCGGAAGGCGAACATGACCTTCGTGCGCCGGCTGAGCGACGTCTGGGACCAGCCGCCGAAGGCGTCCTGGGCGCCGGACACGGCCTCATTGACGTCCTCAGGTGTGGCGAGCAAGACTTCGGCCTGCTGTTCGCCGGTTGCGGGATTCCAGACAGGGCTGTTGCGGCTCGACCGTCCGGCGACCGACCTGCCGCCTATCCAGTGCTCGATGGTCCTCATCTCTGGCTCCCTCTGTCGGTTGGCACAGTCACGCGGTCGCCTCCACAGGCTTGCCACCGCGCACGAGGTCCACGGCGGTGTCGACCGCCGTCTCGACGTCCCCGTCCGGCGGGTACAGAAGAGAGCGTCCGACCACGAGCCCCCGCACGCCGGGCAGCGCAAGCCCCTTCTCCCAGTTCGCATAGGTCTGCTCGGGTGCGCCGGACGGATCGCCACCGAGCAACAGCGTCGGCAGCGTCGTCGCGGCCATGACCCGCTCCATCCCCTCGACGACCGGGAGCTTCAGCCAGGTGTGACTGCTCGTGGCACCGAGCCCGCTCGTGATCGCGACGGAGCGCGTGACCGCCGCTTCCGAGAGGTCGTTGCGAACGTGACCGTCCACTCTGGTGGACATGAACGGCTCGAGCAGGGTCATGAGGCCGTGCCCCGCGAGCTCGGTGATGGCCCGGGAGCAGGACTCGAGCGTGGTGACGCTGCTGGGATCGGCGGTGTCGATGCGGCAGAGCATCTTGCCACCGTCGAACCCCATCGTCCCGATCGTCGTGGCGTCGTAGCCGGTGAAGCGGTCGTCCAGCTCGAAGGTCGCCCCCTGCAAACCGCCCCGATTCATCGAGCCGATGACCACCTTCTCGTCCAGCGCGCCGAGCAAGAGGAGATCCTCCAGGATGTCGGCGGTCCCGAGCACCCCGTCCACGCCGGCTCGTCCCAGCGCGCTCACCAGGCGGCGGAGCAGCTCCTGGCGGTCCGCCATCGCGGCGCTGTCACCGCGCACGCCGAGCGCGCCGCGCGCCGGATGGTCCGCGGCGATGAGCATGAGCTGTCCGTCGTCACCGAGGAGCGAACGTCGCCGTCGCTTCTGCGCGACCTCAGAGATCGACTCGGGGCGTCGCGCGCGTGCCTCGCGCAGGCCTGACAGATCCAGGTCAGGCACGGGACACCTCGCCCATCTCGGCCTCGACCTCGGCCGTGGTGGGCATGGCCGTCGAGCACTCCAGGCGTCCTGCGACCAGCGCCCCGGCGATGTTGGCGAACTCCAGCATGCGCCGCAGCGGCCATTCGGAGAGCAGGCCGTGGCAGATCGCGCCGCCGAAGCTGTCACCCGCCCCGAGCCCGTTCACGACGTCGACCGAGAACGTCGGCACCTCCACGGTCTCTTCGCGGGTGCGCGCCAGCACGCCTTCGAGACCCTGCTTGACGATCGCGACCTCGACGCCGCGATCCAACAGTGCCTGCGCGGCCGCCTGCGGCTCGCGCTCACCCACCGCGGTGTAGCACTCGTCACGGTTGCCGATGGCCACCGTCACGTGCTCCAGCGCCGGCTCGACCTGTCGCCTGGCCTCCTCCCGGCTCTCCCAGAACATCGGGCGGTAATCCAGATCCAGCACCGTGTGCTCGCGCCGGCCACGCGCCTCCCAGGCCGCGCGGTGCGCGGCCCGGCTGGGCTCCTGCGACAGTCCGGTCACGGTCATCCAGAAGATGCCCGCCTCGCGAATGGCGTCGAGGTCCAGCTCGTCGGCGTGGATCTCCATGTCCGGCGCCTTCGGCTCGCGGTAGAAGTACAGCGGGAAGTCGTCCGGCGGGAAGATCTCGCAGAACGTGACCGGCGTCGGAAGGCCCTCTACGGCACTGACGTGGGTGTCGCTCACCCCGAGCTCCCGCAACTCGGCGTGCACATAACGGCCGAAGGGATCCTCACCCACCCGTGTGATCACGGCGGCGCTCCGCCCGTGCCGCGCGGCCGCCACCGCGACGTTGGTGGCGCTTCCGCCGAGGAACTTGCCGAAGGTCTCCACGTCCTCCAGCCCCACCCCGACCTGCAACGGATAGATGTCGACGCCCACACGTCCCATGGTCAGGACCTCGACCGGGGCGAAGGAGTCGCCCGTCGAACCCACCATGCGTGGCCCTTCCAAGACACTGGACGTCGCTGGGAGCCCTTGTTCCAGGGGCCCGGATCAGCAGTATTCCTACCTGTTTCCCTCTTGTCAATAGCTCGACCTAATGTCTTGACATTCGCGAGCCGCGTGCCATGATCGCCGCTAAACTGAGCACCCAGAGGGACTGTCAGCAGCGGTGGGAGTTCATTGACCGAGGTGAAGGATCTGAGGTTCACACTCGACCGGTCGAGCCCTGTCCCGCTGTACTTTCAAGTCTCGCGCCAGATCGAGGAAGCCATCTACAACGGGGCGATGCCCCCCGGTGCCCGCCTGGAAAACGAGCTCAGCATGGCGGACCGCTTTGGGCTCTCGAGGCCCACCATCCGGCGGGCCATTCAGGAGCTGGTAACCAAGGGGCTGGTCGTGCGCCACCGCGGGATCGGCACGCAGGTCGTCGACAACCCCGAGGTCAAGCGCGAGATCAAACTGACCAGTCTGTATGACGACCTGGCACGCTCAGGCATGAATCCCGTGACCCGGGTGCTCGCCCATGAGATGGTCCCCGCCGAGGAACACGTGGCCGAGCAACTCAGCCTCAGCTTGGGCACCGAGGTCGTGTACCTCGAGCGGCTGCGCTACGCGAGCGACGAGCCCCTTGCCCTCATGCACAACTGGCTCCCCACCGAGCTCGGTGGGGCGCTCACCACGCAGCAGCTCGAATCGCACGGACTCTATGAGCTGCTGCGCGACGACGATGTGCGCATCAACCTGGCGACCCAGCGCATAGGAGCGCGTCTCGCCGCCGGCGACGAAGGGCCCATGCTCGGCGTTCGCCGTGGCGCCCCGCTGCTCACCATGGAGCGCACCACCTACAACGCGGCGGGCCGAGCCGTCGAGCTGGGTCAGCACATCTACCGCGCGGACGCGTACTCCTTCGAGGTCGTGCTCGTCGACCGCTGAATCATGGTGTCTCGCCCTCCGCGTCCCAGTCCGGGTTCGCGACCGCTGCCGGATCGCGGCCTTCCAATACGTCCACGACCCCCTGCGCGGCGTCGGTGAAGATGGCCGCGAAGGCCCGTTCGGTCAACCCCATGACGTGCGGCGTCAGGACGACATCGGGTCGGTCGAACAGGGCGTGACGCTGAGGCGGCTCGGGCTCGAAGACGTCCAGGCCCACGCCTGCGAGCCGGCCCTGCTCCAGCGCCGCGAGCGCGGCGTCGAGATCCAGTAGGCCCCCGCGGCCGCAGTTGATCAGGATGGCACCAGAGGGCATGCGAGCGAGCACCTTCTCGTCGATGAGATGGTACGTCTCGTCCGTGAGCGGCACGTGCAAGGTGAGCACGTCACTGACCTCGGCGAGCGCACTCAGATCCGTACAGGAGATCTCGTCGGGTGGAGGGCTCACGGGATCGTAGGCGCGAACCCGCATGTCGAAGGCGCGTGCGAGCTCTCCGACGCGTTGCCCGATCCGGCCGTAGCCGACGATCCCGATCGTGGCGCCGTCGAGGTCTTTGACCGTGACGTCCTGCCGGCCGCCCCAACGACCCTCACGGACGAGCTGCGTCAGCGGAGTGAGCCGCTTGACGAGGTGCAGCGCCATGGCGAACGCACCCTCGGCGACGGCGTGCGTGCCCGCGCCGGGTGTGATGACGATCGGGATGCCCCTGGACAAGGCGGCAGAGAGATCGACTCGGTCCACGCCGACGCCGGTCCGCGCCACCACGCGCAGGGCGGGAGCGCGTTCGAAGAACGCCTCGTCGATGTCGACATCGGCCCTCGCGATGGCACCCACCGCCGCGGCCAGTTCGTCGTCGGAGTAGTCGTTCACGAAGATCGCATGACCCTCGAGCACGTCGGTGACCCGTCCCGGATCGACGTCACCCAGCCCGACGACGATTGGCAAGGAGACGCCTGCGTCGGGCTCAGCCACGCTCAGCGGTCTCCAGCGGCTTGCTGATCCGCGCGCCCCGACCGAGCCTGTGCCAGCTCGTCGCTCAGCGCCTTGGCGAGCAGCGTGCTGTCGGAGCCGATCGCCACGAACGTCCAGCCCTCGGTCCACTTCTGCGCGGCGGCCGGGCCGTCGCCGACGAGCAGTCCGCACGCCTTGCCGTGGTCACTGGCAGCGGCGCGCACCCGCTCCAGCGCCTCGCGAAAGACCGGCGCTGCCGTGTCACCGGGAACTCCGAGATCGTGACTGAGATCCCTTGGCCCGACGAAGAGCACATCGACGCCCTCGATCGAGGCGATCTCCTCGACATCTTCGACCGCGTGGGCGTTCTCGATTTGCACGACCCCGAGCACCTCCTCGTCGGCGCGTTCCAGCGCGCCGGGATCGAGCCCGAAGCGGCAGGCGCGGTTGTAGGTGGCGACCCCGCGATCGCCGTCGGGCGGGTACCGCAGGTGGCGCACGGCCTGCCGCACGTCAGCCGCGGACTCCACGCGCGGGAGCATGACCCCCGCCGCTCCCAGATCGAGCGCCCGGCCGAGCCGAATGCGCTCGGGCGACTCGACCCGTACCACGGTCGGCACGCCGTAGGAGCCAGCCGCCGTCACAACGGCCCGCACCTGCTCCTCGCCGCCCGAGCCGTGCTCGAGGTCGAGGACGATCCAGTCCACGCCCGCGGCGGCGCAGACCTCCGCGGCGATCGCTGAGGCCGCGCCGACGAACGTGCCCGATGTCGGCTCGCCGGCGCGCAGGCGAGCCCGCAACCGCCCGCGGTTCAGCGGCGACCGTGCCTCCGTGTCTCCGACGGCGGTCGCCGTCACCCGTACCACCGCTGCGCCGTCCGCCCCTCCTCGTACTCCTTGCGGAGCTGGGAGACCAGCTCCGACTCCGAGACCTCGGCCGGTGCGATGTCCCACCAGACCCCCGCGGGAGGCAGATCCGCGTGCGGGATGACGGGGACGACGATGACCACCGGCCCCTCCATGTCGCGGGTCTCGTCGAGCGCCTGGCGCACCTCGTCGGCGGTGACCGCGCGGACGGTGTGAGCGCCCATGCCCGCCGCGATCCGCACGAGATCGACGTCCAGATAGTCACCCTCGAGTCGCGGCGCCTGCGCCTGCTCCCCGGTCAGCTTCAGCTCACCCTCGCGGTAGCGGAATTCGTTGCCGAACTCCTCCCCCCTGGTGATCATCTGGAGTCGGTGGATGACCTGGTAACCGTGGTTGTCGGGAATCACGACGGTGATCGCGGCGCTCTCCTGAGCCGCGGTCACCAGCTCCGATGGCAGCATGAGGAAGGTCCCATCGCCGATGAAGGCGGTCACGCGGCGGGACAGATCGGGGGTCGCCAGACGGACGCCGATCGCGGCGGGCAGCTCGTAGCCCATGCAGGAGAAGGCGAACTCCAGGTGGGCATGCCGCCCCTCGGTGGCGTCCCAGACCTTCTGGAGATCCCCGGGGGGGCCACCCGAGGCCGCGACGACGATGTCACCTTCTTGCGCGTGTTCCTGGAGCACCCCGAGAACCTGCCCCTGAGTGAGCACGGCATCGGTGCTCGTCACGATGTCGGAGTCCTCCTGCACCGCAGACTTGTCGAACAGCGTGTCCGGATCGAGGGCGTCCGCCCTACGGGCGAGCCACTCCTCCCGGCGCTGCCGGCACCGCTCCTGCCAGGAGGACGTGCTGCTCGCCTCCATCGACTCCAACGCGTCGTGCAACGCCGCGAGCGAGCGCTTGGCGTCGCCGAGGATGCCGGTCGCACCGAGGCGGTCGGCATCGTAGGGGTCAACGTTGATGCTCGCGAAGCGCACGTCGGGGTGCTGGAAGAGCGAGTGCGAGGCCGTGGCGAAGTCCGTCAGTCGAGTTCCCACACTGAGGATGAGATCGGCGTCCTGGGCGAGCTCGTTGGTGGCTGGCGTGCCCTCGAGCCCGATGCCCCCGAGCTGCCACCAGGCGTGGCGCTGCACCGCGCCCTTCCCGCCGAAGGTCTCGGCGACGGGGATGCCGACTGCCTCGGCGAGGGTCTCGAGCTCCCCCGTGGCGCCCGAGTAGATGACACCGCCCCCGGCGATGATGAGCGGCTGCTCGGCCTGCCGGATCAGCTCGGCGACGGCCTGGATCTCGCCTTCGTCCGGCGCGGGACGGCGGATCACCCACTCACGCTCGGTGAAGAAGTCCTCCGGGTAGTCGTAGGCGTGCGACTGCACGTCCTGCGGCAGCGAGAGCACGACCGCGCCCGCGAGCACGGGGTCTGTCAGCGCCCGCATGGCGTGCGGCAGGGCCGTGAGGAGTTGCTCAGGCCGGCTGATGCGGTCGAAGAACCGGGCGACCGGCCGGAAGGCGTCGTTCACCTTGGTGTCGGCCTCGATCGGGTGCCGCAACTCCTGCAGGACGGGTCCCTGATGGCGCGTGGCGTAGGCGTCCGCGGGCAGCAGCAGGACGGGGAGCCGGTTCGTCGTGGCCAGCCCGGCGCCGGTGATCATGTTGAGCGCACCGGGCCCGATCGAGGAGGTGACCGCGAGCGTGGCATGGCGCAGCGAGGCCTTGGCGAAGCCGGTCGCCGTGTGAACGATGCCCTGCTCGTTGCGGCCCTGGATGAAGGGCATGACCTCGCTGAAGTGGTCCAGCGCCTGGCCCATGCCGGCGACGTTGCCGTGGCCGAAGATGCCGAGGGTTGCGGGGATGAGCCGGCGGCGCACCCCGTCGGCGACCGAGTACTGCTGTGAGAGATAGCGGACTATGGCCTGCGCGACGGTCAGGCGCACGGTGGACTGGTTGGTCATGCCTTCTCCTGTTTCAACGCGTCGGGTCGTCTGGCCCGGTTACCACGGGCGCCCGTGGAGGACGATCGTCTTGAGATCGGTCATCTCCCGCACCGCCGCCCGTGGGCCCTCCTTGCCGAACCCGCTGCCCTTCAGGCCGCCGTAGGGCATGAGGTCCGCGCGCCACAGTGGCGTCCAGTTGATGTGGATGTTGCCGGCATCGATCTCGCGCATGGCCCGGACAGCACCAGAGACGTCGGAGGTGAAGATGCCAGCGGCCAAACCGTAGGAGGTGTCGTTCGCCAGGGAGAATGCCGTCTCCCAGTCGGGCGCACTGGTCACCCCCACGGCTGGGCCGAACAGCTCGTCCCTGCTGAAGTCGGAGGCCGGATCGACGTCGGCGACCACGGTGGGCGCCACCGTGGCACCATCGCGGTCCCCGCCGGTCAGGACCCGCGCGCCGCCCTCTGCGGCAGCGCTGATCGCCTGTTGCACGCGCTCAGCCTCCGAGGCGGTGATGAGCGAACCCATCCCCGTGTCGGGAGAGGAAGGGTCGCCCACGGTGATGCCCTCGACCTTCGGCACGAGCGCGTCCAGGAAGTCGCTGTGCACGTCCGGGTGGGTGATGACGCGCTGCACCGAGATGCAGACCTGGCCGGCGTTCACGTAGCCACCGGCCGAGACCGCATCGGCGGCCGCCTCGACGTCGGCGTCGGACAGCACGATTACCGGGCAGGAGGCGCCCAGCTCCAGCGAGAGCTTCTTCAGGCCCGCGACGCTCGCGATGTGCTCCCCTGTGGCGGTCGACCCGGTGAAGGAGATCTTCCGCACACGGGGATCGGCTACCAGGGCATCACCAAGGCCCTTTCCGGGGCCGGTCACCACCGAGAGCACATCCTCGGGCAGGCCGGCGTCGACGAAGCACGCGGCGAGCTTGAGTGCGGTGAGGGGCGCCGTCCGGGCGGGCTTGAGGACCACCGCATTCCCGGCGGCGAGCGCCGGGGCCACCTTGTGCATGACGAGCAGCGCCGGGTAGTTGAACGGGGTGATCGCCACGACGACCCCGCACGGCTGACGCAGGGTGAACCCGATCTTGTCCAGGCCGGTACCGGGGTTGGCGTCGAGGGGGAGCGTGTCGCCGTACAGATGGGTGCCCTCGTAGGTAGCGAGCCGGATGATGTCCCCGGAACGGCCCGCTTCACCGCTGGCCTCACCGATCGCCTTGCCGGTCTCGCCGCAGATCGTGCGGCCGACCTCCTCCGCCCGCTCGTCGGCCAGCTCCGCGGCCTTCAGCAGGATGCGCGCGCGCTCGTGGGCCGGCGTCCGGCGCCACCGCTCGGCGCCCCGCTCGGCGGCGTCCAGAGCAGCCTGAGCGTCCTTCTCGCCGGCCACCGGCACGGTTCCGATGACCGTCCCGTCGAACGGTGAAGCGATCTCCTCGGTTGCGCCGTCCTCAGCCGCTCGCCACTGGCCGCCGATCAAGAGCTCCATCGCGATCCCTCCACCGTCGGGGTGCCAGACGCGAGAGCTCCGCGCCACGCAGGCCGACGTCTCGTCCGGTGGTGTGTGACGCAGCATGAGGGATCAAGCCGCATTCCTCAAGTCGTTTTGACGTGAAGATGTTCTGACATGGAGATCAGTCGAAGGCGCCCACGACCGTCTGATCCCAGTCGATGACCGAACCGGTGACGACCCCGCTGCGGTCCGACAGCAGAAAGACCACAAAGTCAGCGATCTCGTCCACCTGTCCGAGCTTGCCCAGCGGCAGCTCCCTGGCCGCCTGTTCGACCCACTGGTCGTCGGCGTCATGGAACTCCCGCTGCACTTGGTCCTCACCCTCGGTCTGCGTCCAGCCGATGTCGAGGCCGTTGATGCGGATCCGGTCGTGGCGGTGGGCGAACGCGGCATTGCGCGTGAGGCCGGCGAGCCCGGCCTTGGCGGCGACGTACGGCGCGAGGTACGGCTGCCCTCCATGCTCGGAGATCGAGATGATGTTCACGATGGAGCCAGCCTCGCTTCGGCGGCGCATGTCCTCCACGGCCGCCTGCATCATAAAGAAGGGGCCCCGCAGATTGACCGCGATGTGAGCGTCGAACAACTCCGGTGTGGTGTCCAGCAGCGTCCCGCGCGAGGTGAGACCAGCGGAGTTGACCAGGCCGTCCACCCGGCCGAAGTGCTCGATCGTCGCCGCCACGGACGCCTGCGCGCTCTCGACGTCCGCGACGTCGGCCATGATGTAATGAGCCTTTGCGCCCAACTCCTCGAGCTCCGCGACCAGCGTCTCGCCGACCTCGCGGCGGCGTCCTGTCACGACCAGACTCGCGCCTGCGCGTGCGGCGGCTCGAGCCACTCCCGCGCCCACGCCTTGGGTGCCTCCGCTGACGAGTACGACTCGTCCGTCCAGCAGGGCCATGATCACTCCGTACTTCGCAGTGCCAGCATGCGTGTTCCGCTAGCGTTGCGATCATGTCAGCCCCGAGCGATCCACGCCAGGCTCTCCGACGTCTCGAAGGTGCCGCCGATGAGGGCAGCCGGCTGAAAGAGCTGGTGAAGCGTCACCGGCTATCGATGGTCGTCGTGTTCGGCAGTGTGCTGACTGAGAACCGGCCTGCCGCCGACCTCGACCTCGCGGTCGAGGCCCCCGCGCCGCTCGATCTGCTGGCCTTGTCGGGGGACCTGTATGCCCTGACCGGCTACGAGGACATCGACGTGCTCGATCTCTCACGTGCCGGCACCGTTCTCCGGGCCGAAGCGCTCGGCTACGGTCGTCCGCTGTTCGAGTCGGTACCGGGCCGTTTCGCCGAAGCCCAGGTGACAGCCTTGGCCATGCTCTGGGAGACACGCTGGCTGAGGGACCTCGAACTCGAGATGCTGGCGGGATGACACCTGCAGCCTTCCGGCCCGAGGCCGTCCAACGGCGACTCGTCGAGATCGATCGGTTGCTGACCGTTCTGGAGACACAAGGTCACATGACCGAACCGACCCTGGACCAAGACGACCTTCTGCGGCTGGCCGTCGAGCGGGCGCTGACACAGATCGTCGATCTGGCCGTCAAGATCAACACCCACGTCGTCACGGCCTCTGGCCAACTCCCTCCGAGCGACTACCACCAGTCCTTCACCCGCGCTGCGGAGGTCGAGTTGCTGGACGCCTCGCTGGCTGAGGAGCTCTCGGCCTCGACCGGTCTGCGCAACCGCCTCATCCACGAGTACGACGACATCGACCTCAGCATCGTCGCCGCGGCGCTGCCCAGAGCGATCTCCGGCTACCGGCGGTACGTGCGCCAGGTGGCCGACTACCTGCGACGCCGCCAGGACGACGCTTAAGTAGACCGCGTGCCCATCAGCGCAGCCCGCCCAAGCAGGCGCGATCCGAGGAGGGAACTCCGACGGGACCTGGCGCGTCGAAGAGGCGTCAGACTCGCAGCGGAAGAGGAGTAGGCCATGACTTGGAGGAAGCGTCTCATCGTTGCGCTCGGCGTCGTGGTGGTGCTCGGCGCCTGCTCGGCGGAGGAGGCGCCCGACGCGGCGGGCACGGACGGCTCTGCGCAGCGCGCTGTCCTCGCCCAAGTCGAGGCCGTCGCGCCCGACGACGGGTCGACCGAGGGCATCACCGTCGTCGGCACTGGGCGGGTCTCCGGGGTTCCGGACACCCTGCGGGTCACCGTGGGCGTCGCCGTGCAGCGCCCAGAGATCCAGCAGGCACTCGACGCCGCCAACAGCGCGGCGACCGACCTGCTCGCCGCCCTGGCTGACGCGGGCATCGACGAGACCGACGTGGCGACCGCGGAGTTCTCGGTGCAGCCTCGATACGAGGAACAGGAACCCGGCGAGAACGACCCCGTGGTACGGGGCTATGAGGTGCGCAACCTCGTCGACGTGACGGTGCGCGACCTCGACCGCGCCGGTGAGGTCCTTGGGACCGCCGTGGAGGCCGCGGGCGACGCCGCGCGGGTGCAGGGCGTGCGCTTCGACCTCGAAGACAACGGCGCGCTCCTGCAGAGCGCCCGCGAGCGGGCCTTCGCCGAGGCCCGCGCGAAGGCCGAGCAGTACGCGCAGCTCGCCGGCCGCGAGCTCGGCTCCCTGATCAGCCTGCGCGAGCAGGCGGCCAGCGCACCGCAGGCCGAGGAGTTCGCCGCCCGGATGGCGGACGAGGCCGCTGTCCCGCTGCAACCCGGCAGCGAGGAGGTGAGCGTCAGCCTCGTCGCCGTCTGGGCGCTGCGCTGAGGCTCCGGCCAGAGGTTGCGGCGCCTACCCATGCGTCGCCTGCGCCGCCGCGGTGGCGGCCACCGCCCCCGCGACGGCAGGGACCCCGGCCGGATCGAACGGCGAGGGCACGATATGGGTGGCGCTCAACGCTGCCGGAGGAACCGTCCCCGCGATCGCCCGCGCGGCGGCCAGCTTGACATCGTCGTCCACGGCCTGGGCCCTGGTGTCGAGCAGACCGCGGAACAGCCCGGGGAAGCAAAGCACGTTGTTGATCTGGTTCGGCTCGTCGCTGCGCCCCGTCGCGACAATCGCCGCGTGGCGGCGCGCCAGCGCGGGGTCGATCTCCGGCGTCGGGTTGGCCAGCGCGAACACGATCGCATCCGGCGCCATGAGCGCGAGATCCTGGGTGGTGATCGTCCGGCCCGCCGAGACGCCGACGAAGACGTCCGCGCCGCGCAGCGCCACCTGCTTCTCACCCTCCAGCCGGCGCGGGTTGCTGCGCTTGCCGAGCCGGCGGAAGATCGGATCGCGGGCGGTCGCCCGGCGCTGGCTGACGATGCCCTCTCGGTCCACCCCGATCAGGTCCTCCACCCCGGCGGCCATCAGCAGCTCCGAGACCGCGATGCCGGCGGCACCGATGCCCTGCACGACCACCCGCAGGCGCGCATCGAGCGGCTTGCCGACGACACGCAGCGCGTTCAGCAGAGCGGCGAGCACGACCACCGCCGTCCCGTGCTGGTCGTCGTGGAAGACGGGCACGTCGAGGCGCTGGCGGAGCTTGCCCTCCACCTCGAAGCAGCGGGGTGCGGGGATGTCCTCCAGCAACACCCCGCCGAAGCCGGTCGCCATGCTGGCGATGATCTCCACGAGCCGGTCGGGGTCGCGCTCGTCCAGGCAGATCGGGTAGGCGTCGACGCCGGCGAGCTCGCGCAGCAGGACCGCCTTGCCCTCCATCACCGGCAGCGCCGCCGTCGGTCCGATGTCGCCGAGACCGAGCACCGCCGAGCCGTCCGTCACCACGGCCACGCTGTTGCCCTTGATCGTCAGCGTGCGCGCCAGAGCCGGCTCGGCCACCAACGCCTGGCAGACCTGGGCGACACCGGGGGTGTAGATGAGCGCGAGATCCTCGGCGGTGGTCACTGACCTCGTGGCGCCGACGCGCAGCTTGCCGCCCTCGTGCGCGCGCCGCACGAGCGGGTCGATGCTGGGCAGGTCTGGCAGCTCGGTCATGGCCTCTTTCCGAAGCGACGGATGATGAACTCAGCATGCGCGGGTGCTGCTGCGCAGACCGTTGCCTCCCGGCTGAGCTCGCCCGCCAACTGGCATTCGCGAGCACATACTCTCTCACGCATGTACGACGCGCAGCCCACCTACCCCGTCATCGCGGGTGCCGTGGGCGTGGGTTACGACGACCTGGCGGCGACGGTGCGACCGCAGCAGGTGGTCGCGGTCGACGGGCCGCAGTGGGTCCGATGGGACGAGTTGATCGGCGGCCTGCGCGCGGCCTGGTGGCGGTCGGGCCACGAGACCACGGTGACCGACATGCGCGAGCATGCCCGCCCGTGGCCTGAGATCGAGCGCCTGACCGCGGAGAGCATGCTGCCCGGGGACCCGGACTTCCTGCGACTCTCCACCCAGCACCTGGCGGCGTTGCTCGAGCCTCCGGCGCCCGCACCGGCGCCGGACCGCGGTGTCCATCTGATCGCGGGGCCGGGCGCGGCGCTGGTCGACCACGGACTGCTCTGGTACGTCGACGTGGCACGCGACCTCGGGCTGGAGGCGGTGCGGCGCGGCGACGCCGCGAACCTGGGCCAGCCGCGCGGTCAGACCGGAGACGAGCGCCGGCTGACGTTCGTCGACTGGCCCATCCTGGATCGTCACCGCGCCGGACTGGTCGCGAAGGTGGACTGCATGATCGACCTGCGGGAGCCCGCCCGACCAACCTGGCTGACAGGCGAGACCTTGCGCCACACGCTCGCCGAGCTCGCGGGGCGGCCCTTCCGGACGCGTCCCCATTTCCACGCCGGCGTGTGGGGTGGGCAGTGGATGCGCGAGCGGCTGGGCATCGAGACCGACGCCGCGAACCTTGCCTGGTCCTATGAGCTGATCGCGCCCGAAGCCGGGATCCGCCTGGGCACGGGGGAAGACGTGGTCGAGGTCGCGTTGGACGTCCTGCTCGCCGTCGAAGCCGAGCGGGTGCTGGGCCGGGCGGACGCGACCGCGTTCGGGAGCTCCTTCCCCATCCGTTTCGACTACCTCGACACGTGGGACGGCCAGGGCCTGTCGGTGCACTGCCATCCGTTGCCCGGCTACATGCAGGAGACGTTCGGGTGGTCCTACACCCAGCACGAGTCCTACTACGTCATGGAGACCCGCGGCGACCGCCTCATCTACCTCGGCCTGCGGGACGACGCCGACCTCGAGGAGCTGCGCCGTGAGGCCGAGGCGGCGCGGGACGACGCCGAGCCCTACGACATCACGGGCTACGTGCGCACCTTCGAGGCGCGGGCGCACCAGCTCTATCTCGTCCCCGCCGGCACACCGCATTGCAGTGGCGAAGGCAACGTCGTGCTCGAGGTCAGCGCGACGCCGTACGCCTACAGCCTGCGGCTGTATGACTGGTTGCGCACCGATCTGGAGGGCTCGCTGCGTCCGGTGCACGTCGAGCACGCGCTCGCCAACGTGGGGGCGTCCCGCCGAGGTGGCGCGGTCGAGGAGCTGATCCCGCAGCCGAAGGTGCTGCGACACGGTGACGGGTGGGCCGAGGAGCTGCTGGGCGCTCTGCCCGAGCTCTTCTTCGAGGTCCGTCGGCTGGTCTTCGCCGTGGAGATCGCCGACGCCACCGGGGGCCACTACCACGTGCTGAACCTCGTCGCGGGCGTCGAGGTGACGCTGGTGACCGACACGGGCCATCACCACGTCCTGCACTACGCCGAGACGATCATCGTGCCGGCGTCTGTGGGCCCGTACCGACTGCGCGCGACCGGCGCCGGGGCGTCCTCACCGACCATGGTGGTGAAGGCTCAGGTCCGCGATGGCTGAACGCTCCGACCGTCGGATCCGCGTCGCCGACATCGGGGGCACCCACGTGACCGCGGCGACGGTCGACCCGTTGACCGGAGAGCTGCTCGACGAGCCCGTGCGCACGGAACTGCCCCTCGATGGCGAGCGCGAGGCGCTCCTCGACGCGCTCGTCTCCGCGCTGGCCGCAACGGCAGAGACGCCCACCGACTGGAGCCTGGCCTTCCCCGGTCCCTTCGACTACGAGCGCGGGATCCCCCGCATCGAGGGTCTGGCCAAGCTCGACGCGTTGTACGGGGTCGATCTGCGTGCCGCGCTCGGCGAGCGCCTCGGGCCGTCTTCCGGGCAGCGCATGGTCTTCCTCAACGACGCGCACGCCTTCGGACTCGGCGAGTGGTGGACAGGCAGCGCGCAGGGCTACCGCCGGGTGATCGCCGTCACGCTCGGCACCGGCCTGGGATCGGCGTTCCTCGACGACGGCGAGCGCGTCGCGCGCGGGCCGTCCGTGCCGCCCGACGGCTGGCTCTACCACCTGCCGGTGGCTGACACCATCCTTGATGAGCTGGTCTCCAGCCGAGGCATCCTGCGCCGCTACGGCGCGGACGACGCCGTCTCGGTCCGCGAACTCGCCGAGCGCGCCCGCAGTGGAGACCGCACAGCCGCCACCGTCTTCGCCGAGACCGCCCGCCTGCTCGGAGACGCCCTGACGCCGTGGGTCGAGCGCTTCGGCGCGACGTGCGTGGTCGTGGGCGGCTCGATCGCGAACGCCTGGGACCTGCTCGCTCCCAGCCTCGACGTCGCGACGACAGGCGCGCAGTCGGTCCGTGCGCGTCACATCGAGCACGCACCGCTGCTGGGCGCGGCGGTGTACGCCGAAAGAATCCCGGAGGCGCGGTGCAACTGCGGGGCGCATCGGAGAGCGCCTCGAAGCTGGTGCACGTAGAACCTCAGGTCAGCGGCGTGTCGCCACCGCCGGCAGAGATAGAGCAACCCACCAAACTCTCCATAAGCCCTAGCCTTTGTGGCCATGGGATCCGAGCGGCGCCGCCAGCCTCCCGAGGTGACGCGGCGCGTGATGCAGGCAAACAAGGGGAGGGACACGCGTCCTGAGCTGACGCTGCGACACGAGTTGCACGCCCGTGGTTTGCGCTATCGGCTGCATCCGCGTGATGTGCCGGGCTGTCCCGACCTTGTGATACGGAGCATACGGCTCGCTGTGTTTTTGGACGGCGACATGTGGCACGGCAACGAGCACAGGCGGCGCGGCCTCGACTCGCTTGCCGACCTTTTTCCCACACGCACGGACTTTTGGGTGTCGAAGATCGAGCGCAACGTGCAACGTGACCGCGAGGTGACCCGACAGCTCGAGCAGGGTGGATGGACCGTCGTGCGCGTGTGGGAGTCCGAGGTGCGAGAGGACCTGTCACAGGTGGCTGACAGGATCCTTGGTGCGGTCGAGCTTGCTCGCCGCAACACGTGATGACGGTGTACAAGACCCGTGCGGGGACACGGCGAAGGAGGACCAACATGGCAAGAAGCCTCGAACTCTTTGCAGGTGGCGGCGGTATGGCGCTCGGAACCCACCTCGCGGGGTTCGACCACGAGCTTCTCGTCGAGTGGGAGGAGAAAGCCTGCGCCACCCTGCGCGTCAACGGCGGGACGCCCGAGTGGCCGTGGGACGCGGACCGTGTGCTCCGCGCCGATGTGCGCGACCACGTACGCGAGCTGGCGGACGACCCGCAGGGCCTTGACGACATTGATCTTCTCGCTGGCGGGCCCCCCTGTCAGCCATTCAGTCTGGGCGGGGAGCACCGGGGGGCGACCGATGAGCGCAACATGTTCCCGGCGGCGCTCGACTATGTCCGGGCGTTGGCGCCGAAGACGGTGATCTTCGAAAACGTACCTGGGCTGCTGCGTGGTTCATTCTTGCCGTACTTCGAGTACATCGAGGACCAGCTCCGCTGGCCGACGGTCCGCCGTCGACGGAACGAGTGGTGGGGGGAGCATGCCGCGCGGCTGCGCAAGTCGCGGCGCGCGAGCCGGGTGAGCCTGTCGTATGAGGTGCACCGACAAGTGATCAACGCCGCTGACTTAGGCGCACCGCAATCGCGCAAGCGCGTGTTCCTCGTTGGTGTACGCAGTGACATCGCAGAGCGGAACGCATGGTGGCCTGTACCGGTGACGCATTCGCGGGCGACGCTGATCTCGGCGCAGGCAGAAGGTTCGTACTGGGAGGAGCACGAGCTTGAACACCCTCGGCACTGCGTGACGCCGCTGCCGTTGGGAGAGTTCAATGCCCTACAGCGGTGGCGGACTGTGCGCGACATGTTGGCCGGTCTCCCGGAGCCTGTCGAAGGGAGGGAGGCGCCGGGAGTGACCAACCACGTTGGGATCCCTGGCGCGAAGGCGTATCCAGGCCACACGGGGTCGAGAATGGACTGGCCGGCGAAGACGTTCAAGGCGGGGGTGCACGGAGTCTGCGGCGGCGAGGCTATGATCCGCTTCCCGGACGACCGGCTCCGCTACATGACGGTCCGGGAGTCGGCGCGCGGGATGGGCTTCCCCGACTGGTTCAGATTCCTGCACGCGCGTTCTCACGCGATGCGGCATATCGGCAACGCCGTGGTCGTCCCCGTCGCGCGGGCCGTGGGAGAGCACCTGCTCAAGCTCTACCACCTGTAGACGTGGACAGCCTTTTCGACGGCGGGCCGGCTTCTGCCCTACGGTCCCGTCGATGCCGAGGATCATGTGGCGCGAGTTCGAGCCGTACAACCCGCTCGACCGCGATCAGCTAGCCGAGTCGGTGCGCCGGCGTTTGGAGTCACAGCCGCGCGAGCCTCTCCCGCCGGCGCATTTCCTGGGCGGCGGGCTGTACGCTCTGTACTATACGGGCCCGTTTGTCGCGTACCAGCGTCTTGCTGACACCGATCTGCCTATATACATCGGTCGGTCGGCGCCGTCGGCGACGCGCATGGGGGCGGAGCGGGACACAAGCAAGAAGCTGTTCCGGCGGCTGCGCGAGCACGCGAAGAGCGTTCAGCAGGTCGGCAACCTCGACCTGGATGACTTCGCGTGCCGCTTCCTCGTGGTGGAGGACCCGTGGATCCCGTTGGGAGAGTACGCACTGCTCCGCGAGTACCACCCCGTGCTCTGGAACACGGTGGTGGATGGCTTCGGGTCGCACGCGCAGGGCAGGGGGCGTGATGAGGGCGAGCGATCGAAGTGGGACACGTTGCATCCCGGCCGACCGGGCCCAATGAAGCTGTACGAGAACCGATTGGGCGCGGCGGCGATCGGGCGGCTGGCCGACGAGGCGCTGGCCGCGCGCGAACGAGGCGATCATGCGGACTTCGAAGTGGTCGAAGAGTAGCCAATGCCAGATGGGACGACCTCGCACACGGGGACACGCAGCAGGCGAATCGTTCGCCGCCGTGTGATATCAGCCGATTCGGAGGTCGGTGTCGCCTTGTGTGAGGCCACGTCTCCTCCGAGGGTCACCCGGGGGTCCTCTCACGGCATCGTCGCGGCCTCACCGCCCAGCTCCAGACCCTCCCGACGGGCCAGCGCCGCCGCGACCCGCTGGCAGGTGACGACGTCGGCCCGACCCTCGTCCACGCCCGCGGCCGGGACGACCCCGTCGGTGACCATGGCGTGGAAAGCGAGCAACTGCTCCTCGAACGCCTCCACATGAGAGGCGAAGCGCTTCTCGCTGGCGCCCTCACCGGTCGAGGTCAGCGTCCGCAAGGTCGTCGGCGCGCGCAGCAGGTACGGCGAGGGGAACTCCAGCTCGACCGACCCGTGTTGGTCGTGCCAGCGGACCTGTTCGCGGTAGGCGGGGTAGGCGTCGAGATAGTGCCACGCCACGTTGACGCGCACTCCCTCGGCAGTCCTGGCGGCGAAGGAGACCGACGCCGGCACGGACTCGTGGGGCCAACGGTCAGCATGGTCGATCGCGGTGAGCTCGACGCCCAGCGTCCGCAGCACCGCCAGGTCGTGGACGACGCTGCCGAGCAGCACTCCTGAGTAGAGCCCACCGAGGGCGGCCGCGGCGGCCTCCCCGAGGGCCTCCGCCTCCAGCGCCTTCTGCGCCTCTTCGAGGTCGATCCGAAGGTCGGTCGGAAGCTCGAAGGCGCCTGGGCCCAGCTCTGACATGGCGAGCTGCGCTTCGCCGCTGGGATGCAGCACGGTCACGTCGACCGCTCGCGCGGGTGAGCGGCCCTCGACCAGCTCGGCGGCTCGACGGACGGCGGGGTCGTACACCTTCATGTAGCCCAGCATGAGCCGATCCTCGCGACCGCCCACCGCGCGGTCGAGCAGATCGGCCTCACGCACGGTCATCGCCAGCGGCTTCTCGCACAGCACGGCGATTCCACGGTCGAGTCCGGCGAGCGCGGCCTCGGTGTGCGAGCCGGAGGTGAGCACCGCGAGCGCGTCGGGCTCGACGGTGTCGAGCATCTTCTCCAGTGCGGTGAAGCGTTGAGCCGGCGCCACGGAGAAGCGCTCACCCATGGCGTCGGCGGCCTCCCCGGACAGATCGCAGAGGCCCACGATCTCGAAGCGGTCCGACCTCCGGGTGAGGATCGGCAGATACACCGCGCGCGCCACCGCGCCGAGTCCGGCCACCGCCACGCGCACGCGTTCGACCACACGTCCTCCTGGGGCTTAGGGTGGCCTCGCCGTCGACGGTGCCGTCCTCTAAGATCGCCGTGTGATCGATTACACGCAAGCCCCGAATTTCCGCGACTGGCACCGGCTGGACATGGCGAGGCGTGCGTGGGCGTGACCATCGCCGATGTCGCGGCCCACGCCCGGGTCTCGACGGCCACCGTCAGCCGCGTGCTCTCAGGCGAGGACTCGGTCGGCGCGGAGAACCGGGCACGCGTGCGCACAGCCGTGGCCGCGTTGGACTACCGGCCATCGGCCGTCGCCCGCGCGCTGCGCCAGCGGTCGACGGCGACCTTGGGGTTGGTCGTGACCGATATCGCCAACCCCTTCTACCCCGAGCTCGTGCTGGGGGTCGAGGACGAGGCGCGCCGTCGCGGGCTCTCCGTGCTGCTCTGCAACGCCGCCAACGACGCCGACCGCGAGTCGGGCTACCTGGATCTGCTGCTGGAACGTCGGGTGGACGCGGCCATCATCGCCTCCGGCGGCATGGCGCGGCGACACGTCGAGCGCCTCGCCGCGTTCCCTGTGCCCGTCGTGCTGGCCAACGCCCGCCCGACACCGGACAGCGTCCCCGCCGTGGCGTGTGATGATCACACGGGCGGGTGGTTGGCGGCGACCCACCTGCTCTCCTGCGGGCACCGGCACATCCTGCACCTGGCCGGTTCGGCGGCGGCCGGTGAGACGTCGAAACGGGTCGAGGGCGTGCGCGCGGCCGTCAACGCGCACGCAGACGCTGAGCTGACCATCGTCGCGAGCGACGGAACGCTCGAAGGAGGACGCAGGGCGACGATGCAGGCCGCGGAGATGCTGACCCCGAGATGCGGGGTGACCGCGCACAACGATCTGACGGCGATCGGGGCGCTCTCGGCGCTGCGCGACCTCGGCCTGTCGGTGCCGGCCGACGTCGGCGTCGTCGGCTTCGACGACATCGCCCTGAGCGCCTACGTCGATCCGCCGTTGACCACCATCAAACAGGAGAAGTACGCCATGGGCGCCTGGACCGTCGACGCCGTCTCCCGGAGGCTGGACGGCCAGTCCGTCGAGAGCGTCACCTGGCCGATCGAGCTGATCGTGCGGCGCTCGACGGGGCCGGGGGCCCCATGACAGCCGACGGGCACGACGACTGGGCGGACCGCCGCCGGTCTCTGCGCTCAGCGGTCACAGAGCTCTCCCACCGCAACCGGCAGACCGGATGGGCGCCGTGGTGCGAACGGCACTACGACTTCGTCTGCCCGTCGTTCGGCACCTATCCGTTCCAGTGGTTCTGGGACTCGTGCTTCCACGCCATCGCGCTCAGCCATCTCGACACCGAGCGGGCTGAGAGGGAGCTCACCAGCCTCATGGCGAACCAGCACGACGACGGCTTCATCTCCCATGTCACCTTCTGGCAGCGGGAGCAGTACGAGAAGATGCTCTCGACCTACGCCATCGCGTACCGGACGCCCTGGCTCTCCAACAGCATGCAGCCGCCGGTGCTGGCGGAGGCGGTCGCCTCGGTCGCCGACCGCGGCCGCGGTGACGCCTTCGTCGCCGAGGTCGTGGACAGCGTCCGCCGGTTCTACGACTGGTGCGACGCGGCGCGGGATCCCGACGGCGACGGCCTCATCGCCGTGCTCCAACCCGACGAGACGGGCCTTGACCACTCCCCCAAGTTCGACGCCTACCTGGGCGTGCACAGCGAGGAGCACGCGGACTTCACCGCCGCCTGGCACCGCGTCGCCGACCCCTACGACGAGCACGACCGGGCCTTGGACGTGATGTTCTCCCTCGACCGCTTCATCGTCGAGGACGTCATGGTCAACACGATCTACGCTGAGAACCTGCGGGTCCTGGCCTCGCTGCTGGAACGCTCCGGCGGGGCCGCCGCGGCGGGTGTCTACCGCCGGCGAGCCGACCAGACCGTGTCGACAATGCTGTCTCGTTGCTGGGATCCCGACCGGGGGCTCTTCTTCGACCTGGCGGGCGCGGACGAGCACTGGCTGACCGCCAACACCGTGACCAGCCTCTTTCCGCTGCTGTTACCGGAGCTGTCCGCCGAGATGGTCCGGCGGCTGGTGACACAGTTGCGCGACGCCGCCCGCTACGACGCCGCCTTTCCGGTCCCCAGCGTCGCCCGCGATGAGCCGAGCTACCGGCCCGGGGTCGTCGGGGGCTCTCTGGTCTGGCGCGGGCCGACATGGCTGAACGCGAACTGGTATCTGGCGCGCGGACTGCTGCGCCACGGTCATCGCGAGCTCGCCGTCCACCTGGTCGACCGCAGCGTGGCGCTGATCGAGCGCAGCGGCTTCCGGGAGTACTACAACCCCGAGACCGGCGAGGGCCACGGCGCGCACGACTTCGGCTGGTCGGCAATCGCGCTCGACATGCTGGAGCTCGTCGCCCCCTCGTCCCAGCAGGAATGACGTCTCGGCAAGCCTGGATGCCAACGACTCCGGGGGAAGCGCGGACAACTTTGCCCGGAAAGCGGGTGAAGTTGCGCAACCAATGGGCAGGAAGGCGACGCTGGCCGGTCCGCGAGACACAGTTCTGCCCGGAATACGGGCGAAGTTGCGCCCGAAGCCTGCGTCAGACTAGAGGGTTTGTCGGGGCGCTCCGCTTTCGAGCGGGTTTCGCCAGCTCAGCTCCCGCAGCGCCGCGGTGAGCGCCGAGAGGGAGGCGGCGACGGCCTCGGTTGCTGGCTGCCACGCGGAGTCCTGCTCCAGCATGAGCCAGCCGTCGTACCCGAGGTCGTGCAGGCCCCGGAGCACGCCCGGCAGGTCGAGCACTCCCTGCCCCAGCGGACAGAAGACACGTCGCTCGACCGCCTCCTGGAAGCCGCTCACCTCGCCCTCGACCAGCGCCGCGAGCACCGACCCGACGACATCCTTCAGGTGGACGTGGGTGATCCGTCGGCCGTACGCGGCGATGTCGGCGACGGGATCAGCGCCGCCCACGAGGTGGTGCCCGGTGTCGAGGCACACGCCCACCGACTCGGGATCTGTCACCTCGAGCAGTCCCGCGAGCTCCTCCGGGCTCTCCACCCAGGTGCCCGCGTGCGCATGGAAGGCCACGGTGCGACCGAGTGAACGGGCCTGATCGGCGATCCCATCGACGACGGCCGCCAAACGCCGCCAGCCCCGGACCGTCAGCCTTGGCGTCTCGGCGGACTGGGCGCGGCCGGCCCACCCATCCCGCACCGATGCGCCGTCGCACGCCACGACGAGCACATCTCCGTCCAACTCGTCGAGCCGCTCGAGCCGCCGTCGGAGGGCGTCGGGGGCTTCTGGTGAGGGCCCATCGGCGTCACACTCCACCGCTGCGTACACCTCGGCGACCCACAGGCCGTACTCGGCCGTTCGACCGGCGAAGGGCTCCTGCCACTGCACGCCAAGCAGTCCGAGGTCGGAGATCTCGCCGAGCACGGTCTCCGGCCGTGCTTGAGTGAGGTCCCAGAGCAGCGGGACGACCCCGACAGGCGACCCACCCTGCTGCTCGAGGTCCTCCGTGAACTCCGGTGTTGACATGCTCGGCTCTCGTCCTGTTCAATGTGGCGCGTCACTGTAATCGATTTCTCGCATCATCGTCTCGCGCTGCGGACCAAGGGGTTCGCGGCAACCGATGCCAAGGGGAGAATCCGACATGCTGCGACGCTCATGGCGCACCGCGCTCATCCTGCTCGTGCTCGTCCTCGCCGCAGCGGCCTGCGGGGGGGACGGCGAGAACGAGGGCAGCGGTGAGGACCTGCCCGGCGCCGACCTCGGTGGTGGGACGGAGAACGCCGCGGCGAGCACCGAGAACGGCGGCGGCGGCGGCGGTGCGGCGGACGGCGAAGCCGTGAACATCAGCATCATCGAGAACGCCGTCCGGGGCGGCAAGAACGCCGCCACGGCCGCGTGGCTGCTGGAGGACGTGATCCCCGCCTTCGAGCAGCGCATGGCCGACGAGGGCCAGAACGTCACCGTCGAGCTCGTCGAAGGCGGCACCGGTGACGACGACTACAAGACCCGGCTCGCCCTGGATCTTCGGGTGGGCGAGGGCGCGGACATCATGGGCTTCGACCAGTTCTGGTTGAGCGAGTTCAATGCCGCCGGGTATCTGGCACCGCTGGAGGAGATCGTCGGCCCGCAGGTGAGCGACTGGGAGGGCTGGGACGCCATCCCGGAGGCCGTGCAGGGCAGTCTGGTGCTGGAGGATCAGCGCTACGGCATCCCGTTCGGCACTGATGGCCGCGTGCTGTTCTTCCGCAAGGACGTCTTCGAGCAGGCCGGCCTGCCGACCGACTGGCAGCCGGAGAGCTGGCAGGACATCCTCGAGGCGGGACGGACCATCCAGCAGGCCATGCCCGACGTCGTGCCGCTGCAGTTCAACGCCGGCCAGTCGATGGGCGAGGCCACGACGCTGCAGGGCTTCGTGCCGATCCTGCTCGGTACCGGCGTCGAGCTCTACGAGGGCCAGTGGCAGGGCAACACCGAGGGCCTGCAGCAGGCGCTCGGGTTCTTCGACACCGTCTACAGCGAGGGCCTCGGGGACGCCGACCTGCAGCTACGCGGTGACGCGCGCGACCGGACGTTCGAGATGTTCGCGAACGGCCAGATCGGCGTGCTGGCCGAGAGCGACTACCTGTGGCGCAGCGTCATCGCGCCGGAGGAGGGGCTCTTCCCCGTCCAGAACCGCGACGAGGTCATCGGCTACGCGAAGATCCCCGCCATGGAGCCGGGCGCCGGCATCCGCGACGAGGACTTCGTCAGCGCCTCGGGCGGCACCGGGCGCGTGATGAATCCCAACACCCAGCACCCCGAGATCGCTTGGGAGTTCCTGAAGGAGCTGGGCTCGCAGGAGGCCGTCCAGGCGTTCGTCGAGCGCGAGCCGCGCATCACGGCGCGCACGGACGTGAACGAGCAGGCGCTGGAGGGCCAGCCAATGCTCTCGTTCGTCGCGGAGGAGGTTCTCCCCGTCACCTGGTACCGCCCGGGTTTCCAGGAGTATCCCCAGGTCTCTGAGGTCATCCAGCAGACGGTCGAAGACGTCGTGGCGGACCGCAGCGCCGTCGACGCGGCCGCGCAGGCGTACGAGCAGGCGCTGATCGAGATCGTCGGTCAGGAGAACGTCGGTGGCGGTCAGTGACCGCCGAGCCGGAGGCCGCCGAGCGCGAAGCCACCGACGAGGAGAGCGCGACCGGCGGCGCGAACGTGCTCGGCAACAAAGGCGCCGCAGCGTTCGTCGCCCCGGCGGCGGGGCTGATCGGCCTCTTCCTGGTCTTCCCCGCGCTGTGGACGCTGTACCTGGCGCTCACGAACATGCGCTTGACCGGCCTGGCCGCCGCGGAGCCGCAGTTCGTCGGGCTCGAGAACTTCCTGAACGCGGTCTCGGAGGGGGAGTTCCTCAACTCCCTCTACGTCACGCTCATCTTCGTGCTCGGCTCCGCGGTCATCGGGCAGGCGTTCCTCGGCTTCACGCTCGCGTGGATCCTGCGCGACTGGCGGGGCTGGCAGCGGCAGGCCTTCGAGGTGCTGGCCATCGTCGCCTGGATCATCCCCGCGTCGGTGGTGGCGTTCCTGTGGATCGCGCTCCTGGACGGCGACAGCGGCACCCTCAACACGCTCAGCCCGGTGAACGTCGACTGGCTGCTGGAGTATCCGCTGCTGTCGATCATCTTCTTCAACACCTGGCGCGGCACCGCATTCTCGATGCTGCTGTTCAGCGCGGCGCTCAACTCCATGCCGCCCTCGCACCTGGAGACGGCGCGATTGGCGGGCGCATCCTTCTGGCAGCAGCTGCGTGACGTGATCCTGCCGAGCATCCGCGGGCACATCCTCACCACGCTGCTGCTCATCAGCCTGTGGACCTTCAACCTGTTCACGCCGTACCTCATCACCGCGGGCGGGCCGGGCTCCCAGACCGAGACCTTGCCGATCTACATCTACAACGTGGCGCTCAGCAACGGCCGCCTCGGCTTCGGCGCGGCGATCTCGGCGATCATGCTGGTGATCAACCTCATCATCGCCTGGATCTATCTGCGCGTCGTCGGAAAGCAGGACGCCTGATGGCTGCCTCCCCCACCCAGACGCGGACGGTGCAGCGGGTGCTCTCCCGGATCGGCTTCTACCTGCTCGTCATCGTGGTCGGGGCGTTCTTCGCGCTGCCGATGCTCTGGTTGATCTTCGCGCCGTTCGACCGCACCCCGAGCTTGTCGGTCGAGGTGCCGAGCTTCACGCTCGCCAACTTCACGGAGATGTTCGAGAACCCCTTCGTCCTGTCGTCGCTGCGCAACTCGGTGCTGCTCTCCGTGATCACCATGCTGCTGGTGTGTGCCTCGGCGGCGCTCTGCGCCTACGCCCTGAGCCGGGTGGCGGTGCCAGGGCGCGATGTCCTGCTGTACATCCTCCTGCTGTTCTCCTCCATCGTGACGGGGTCGGCGGCGATGGTCCCGATCTTCCAGCTGATGTTCCAGCTCGGGCTCATCAACACCTACACCGGCGTCGTGCTGGTCATGGCCGGCGGGTTGCTGCCGGCGGGGATCTTCATCCTCAAGGACTTCATGGACACGGTGCCCGAGAGCTACGAGGAATCGGCCAGGGTGGCCGGCGCCTCATCCGTGCAGATCCTGAAGGACATCGTGGTGCCGGTGGTCCGTCCGGGCCTGGCGGTGATCGCGGTCTGGGTCTTCGTGCAGGTGTGGGGCAACTTCCTCATGCCGTTCATCCTGCTGCGTGACCCGGCCATGCAGCCTGCCGCGGTCATCATGTACAGCTTCTACACCTCAGGGGGGCAGGCCGACCTGAGCGTCATCTCGGCGTTCTCCCTGCTCTACTCCGTCCCGGTGGTGCTCATGTATCTCTTCGTCAACCAACGTTACGGCTTCCGCTTCCACGGAGGGATCAAGGGCTGATGGCAAAGGTCGAACTGGAGCGTCTCACCAAGGTCTATCCCGGCGGCGTCCGCGCCGTGGACAGCTTGGACGTCACCATCAAGGACGGGGAGTTTTTCGCCCTGCTCGGGCCCTCCGGCTGCGGCAAGACCACGCTGCTGCGCACCATCGCGGGCCTTGAGACCGCGACGGAGGGCACCATTCGCATCGCCGACCGCGACGTCACAAAGGTCTCGGCCGGTGATCGCGACATCGGCATGGTCTTCCAGGACTACGCCTTGTACCCGCACATGACCGTCGAGGAGAACGTCGCCTATCCCTTGAAGGTCCGCAAGGTCTCCAAGGACGACCGGCGCGAGAAGGCCGCGGAGGCGGCGGGCAGCCTCGACATGCGCGAGCTGCTCGAGCGGCGCCCGGGGCAGCTCTCCGGCGGGCAGCAGCAGCGCGTCGCCCTGGCGCGCTCGATCGCTCAGGAGCCCGGCGTGTTCCTGCTCGACGAGCCACTCTCCAACCTCGACGCCCGGCTGCGCCTGGAGTCGCGCACCTTCCTCAAACGGCTGCAGAAGGAGCTCGGCATCACCACGATCTACGTGACCCACGACCAGGCCGAGGCGCTCGCGCTGGCCGACCGCATCGCGGTGATGGAGGCTGGCCAGATCCGCCAGATCGATGCCCCTGCTGAGGTCTACAACCGCCCGTCGTCGCTCTTCGTGGCGAGCTTCATCGGCTCGGTGCCGATGAACCTGCTCGACGGTGTCGTCGAGGACGGCCGCGTCCGCGTCGGTTCGGCGGCGCTGCCCCTGCCCGACGACGCCTCGGAGCATGTCTCGTCCGGCGACGAGGTCGTCGTGAGCGTCCGTCCCGAGCACACCACCGTCTCGGAGACCGAGGAGGACGAGTCCATCGGCGGGCAGGTCGCCGTGACCGAGCTGTTGGGCACGCAGTACCTCGTCACCGTGGAGGCCGAGGACATCTCGGCGCAGGGCGTCACCCGGCATCCGCCCGAGATCGGCGCGCAGGCCTGGGTCACGCCCGAACCCGAGCAGCTCCTCATCTACCGTCGGGCCGACGGTGGGCTGGTCGGCACACCAGTCATCGAGGACGCCAAGTCCGAGAAAGAGACGGCGTCGGCCGCGAGCTGACGTGCTCGTGCCGACGTTCCACCGACGCTGGACGGCCGACGACCGGGCCGAGTCGGTGTATCAGTACGTGCCGTTCGACGTTCCATCCGGTGCGCCGGCCGTCTCGCTGCGGCTGGAGTACGACGGCACGCGGGCGGTGCTCGATCTCGGTCTGTTCGACGCGGAGCGCTTCCGCGGCTACTCGGGCGGCGCCCGCAGCGAGTTCGTCGTCACACCCTCGGACGCGACGCCCGGCTACCTCCCCGGCCCGCTCCCGGCGGGCACGTGGCGGGTGCTGGTGGGGCTGCACCGCATCCCACCCGAAGGCGTGGACGTGATGGTGACCGTGGAGACAGGCGCTGCCTGGCCGATCGATGCCGCCGGCGCCTCCTTCGAGCAACCGGAGTCGCTGCCGCGCGGCTCGACCCGGCGTCTGCCCGCCGCGCCGGGCAG
Source organism: Euzebyales bacterium (assembly GCA_038233095.1). Classification (GTDB taxonomy): domain Bacteria; phylum Actinomycetota; class Nitriliruptoria; order Euzebyales; family Egibacteraceae; genus JBBSMR01. The sequence goes on along the minus strand of JBBSMR010000003.1, from coordinate 38,207 downwards.
ACGCTGGATCGCCGGGGACCTGCATGCGCACACGGTCCACTCCGACGGCGCCCTCACCATCGATCAGCTCGCCGACCTGGCGGTGCGGCGGGGACTCGACTTCCTGGCCGTCACCGACCACAACACGGTGAGCCACCACCCACACCTCGCGGCGGCGGGAAAGCGGGTCGGGATCCTCCTGCTGCCCGGACAGGAGGTGACGACCGACACCGGTCACGCCAACTGTTTCGGCGACGTGGGCTGGGTCGACTTCCGCCGCCCGAGCGACGAGTGGGTGGCGCACGCCGAAGCCGCCGGTGGACTGCTCTCGCTCAATCACCCGTTGGCCGGCGACTGCGCCTGGCGCCGGCCGCTCTCGCGGAGCCCCTCGTTGATCGAGGCCTGGCACTCGAGCTGGGACCGTCGCTCCGACCGCCCGTTGCGGTGGTGGCGGGCGCGCGGAGGCGTGCCCGTCGGCGGCAGCGACTGGCATCGGCCAGGCGACCCCGAGACGCTGGGCTGCCCGACCACCTGGGTGGAGGTCACCGAGGAGCTCGACATGCTCGGCGCGCTGCGCGCCGGGCGGGTTGCCCTGTCGGCCTCACCGCACAGCCCGGTGCTGCTGCGACATGACGGCGAGCTGGTCGCCGTCGACGCGGAGACGACGACCATCGTCGGACCCGACGGCCGCCGCACACCGATCCGCGGTCCCGTCCGGCGGCTGCCTTGGACTGACGGCATGCACCGCCTCGTCGATGAGGACGACCGCGTCGTGGCGCTCGTCCCCTGACAGGTGAATCGCCCTTTGGGTACCCGTTCTGTGCTTGTTTGTGCTGCTTCTGAGAGGCCCCCGCACAAAGGTGTGTCGCAGCGCCCCTCTTGCTCCATTCGCGAGCACTCCGCTTCGCGTTGACACGCTGTCATGTCGATCCTGCCCGCCAGCGGACGGGATCTCCACGGGAAACGCCGAAGCCTGGCCGGGCTGATCCCGAAGCCACCGGAGGATCCTTCAAGACCGTCTCCAGGTCGAGCCGAAGTGCTGCGGTCGGCTGTCCTCGTCTACGGCGCGCTTCACCGCACCCAGGATCTCGGGCGCCACCTGCCACTCGTCGAGCAGCACCGGTTCGGCCAGCCAGGCTAGCGCCGCATGAGGATCAGCGACGAAGGGCCGCCGCGGGGCGATCGAGTCGGACGATGCTGCGTGCATACTGACGAGCTGTCGTCGTCTTTCTTGCGGCGCGTGGTCCGACAAGGAGGACGGCGGGGTGCGCGCCAAGCACATCGGGCAAGACGTCGTCGATGAGTACCACTTTCGACCACTCAACTCTCCCGATTTCGACCGAGATTGGCTTCCGATCCAGACCGTGCAGCCGATCTTGAAGCCCTCGAACCGCTTGGCCTCGTACGCGAAGGCCTTGCGGATCTCCGGCATGATCCGCCTGCCCGCGTATGAGGTGAGCGTCCGCAGCCACTGCGGATCGGTGACGGTGTGGTCCCGCCGGCGCTTGCGCGTCGGTGGTCTCGACGCGGCGGCCATCGACGCTGGCCTCCACCCCGTCTTGATGTTCTCCTCGCCCCACAGGTCCATGAGCTGTCCACACACCGAACCCGCGGGCGGGCTGCACTCCCTCACCACCTGGGTGGAGGTCACCGAGGATCTCGACGTGCTCGGCGGCTCCGCGGCGGGCGTGTCGCCCTCTCGGCCTCACCGCACAGCCCCGTGCTGCTGCGTCATGACGGCGAGCTGGTCGCCATCGACGCAGAGGCGACGATCATCGTCGGGCCGGACGGCGCGCGCATCCCGGTCGGCGACTCTCTCGTGAGGTTGCCGGGCGCCGACGGCATGCACCGCCTCGTCGATCACGACGACCGCGTCGTGGCGCTGGTCGTTTGAAGCGTGCGGGCACTCCGATCGCGCTCTGCCCCCACCTATCGATTCGCCGCCGGCTGCTCACGCACCGCCGGATGCGGCAACACCCCGGGCTTTAGTCCGTTGCTTGTGAAGCAGGCGTCGAAGTTTCTTCCGCCTTCGTTGCTTTCCCGCGGGGCGGCTTGCAGCGGTCGGTCCACCATGACCTGGTCGCCGCTGAGGCGACTCGCGCGAGCCATGGGCAGGCCGTGGGGGGCTGGCCCCGTCAACCAGTCACCGTTCACGTCGAACACGGATGCTCCACGACGAGTCACGAAGGCGCGAGCGGCACCGCACCACAACACCGGCTCAGGTCGACCCAGCACACCGTCATCCAAGATGGCAGCTACCACGAACACGAACGTGTCCTTTCCAGCGTTCACCACCCACACGGGCACGCCGCGGAGCACCTCCGGACTCGCTTCGGCGCCGCGTGCAGCGTCCAGTCGCTCCCGCGCAGAACCGGTCTCCTGATCTACGAAACGCAGCGTCGTCGAGGACAGGACCGGCAAGCCCGCGATCGCCACGGTCGCCAAGAGCGCCGTTGCGGCGAGTGCAGCCACCGTTCGGGTTCCCCTCGTGCGCCGTCGTGAACGTCGAATCAGATCAGCGGGATCAACGGGCCGGGTGTGGGCGGCCGCACTGTCGGCCAGCAGCCGTTCAATAGTCGGCATTGTTCTCACCCTCCGATTGCAGGACCGGGTCGAGCAGAGCCGCTCGCAGACGAACCATCGCTCGATGCGTCAGCGCACGGATCGCCTCAGACGTCGAGTCGAGCGCGAGTGCGGCTTCGTCCACGGAGAACTCGAGGTAGAACCTCAGGACGACGGCCTCCCGCTGCGGAGCCGTCAAGGCCATCAGCGCCTCGCGTACGGCCATATGCTCAACCACGGAGGCGCGCTCATCGCCTCCCGCCTCGGTCTCCAAACGGTTGCGCGCGCGTCGCTCAGCGCGCAGCCGTCGAAACCACGAGTTCGCCGCGTTCACTCCCGTCCGATAACACCAGCCGGAGGGTGAGTCGAGCTGCCCGACCTTCTCCCAGTCGCGGAATGCCCTCATGAGCGCTTCCTGGGCGAACTCCTCGGCCAGGTACACGTCACCGCAATAGTGGGCGAGCGCCTCGGATAGAGCTCGTCGCAAAACCGCTCGAACTCGGCTTCGCGACCGCTCCTCACCGACGCCTCCTCCTCATACTCATGGAGAAGACGCACGAGAGGGTCTGCGCGTGACGTGCCGACTCCCTTCTCAGCAGAACCGTGATCTCGGGACCTGCTCAGACGCCCAATGTGAAGCACTTGCCAATGATTTCCGACCTGTCCGCTCCCTGGTAGGCCGGGCCGTCACGCAACTCGCTCCCCGCGCCTTTGGCGGCGCCACCGCCGCACCAGGAGCAACCGCGCTGGCCATGGGGGCTGGTCCTGGCCACCCTGGACCCACACCTGCGGCGCGAGGTCCGGCCCCTGCCAGATCTGCTCCACCTCCACCAGTCCGTAGCCGACACGCTCGTCGATGACCGTCCCGGTGAAGACGATCGGCCGATCGTCGAGAAAGTCCTCGATGGGACCGGCGCACGAGGCGCTGGCAGGCCCGGCCGACATGGCCAGCGCCAGCAACGCGAGCGTGACGAGCAGCACGCCTCGTCTCATGCGAGGGCTCCTTCGGTGGAGGTCACATGAGGAGACGTCGCCCGCCGGCGCAAGGTTCCCGACTCGACGGATGCCTGCGAGAACCACGCCGCCTACTGGCCGGGCTGATCGCCGCCGAACAGGAACGACAGCAGCACGAAGCGGCGACCGCGCGTGACGGGGAGCACCTCGTGGAGATGGGAGCCCGAGAAGATCAGCGCCTCCCCCGCGTCCGGTCGGTAGCGGTCCGGGCCGTACTCCGGGAAGCGCAGCTCGCCGCCCTCGTAGTCGTCGTTGAGGTTCAGTGTGAGCCCGAACGCGCGATGCGCCGTGGCCTGGCTCAGGTTGTCGCGGTGAGCGGTGAAGAACCCGGCGTCCTCGGCGGTGTAGCAGCCGATCTTGAAGCCCTCGAACCGCTTGGCCTCGTACGCGAAGGCCTTGCGGATCTCCGGCATGATCCGCCTGCCCACGTATGAGGTGAGCGTCCGCAGCCACTGCTGATCGGTGACGGTGTGGTCCCGCCGGCGCTTGCGCTGCGCGTCGGCGGTCTCGGCGCGGCCGCCGTCCACGCTGGTCTCCACCCCCGTCTCGACGTTCTCCTCGCCCCACAAGTCCATGAGCTGTCTACACAACGTGGGGGAGAGCGCGTCCGGGACGAACAGCACGGGCGCCTGGGGGCGGACAGTGCGGCCCTCGCCGTCGTACGCGGCCGCTGCGCATGCGCTGAGCACCTCCGCCAGGTCCCCTGAGGAGTCCGCGTGCGCCCGCGTCGCAACGACACGGACGTTCGGATCCAACACGACGCTGACGGGCTCGCCATCCGCCGCGACGCCGTACGCGGCGTGCACCGCCCCGTGCGGATCGCTGAACGTCGCGGGCTCGGTCAGCTCTCCCCCGGCCGCGATGACGTGCAAGACGACGTCGGACGCGAGCGCCTCACGGAGCTGGTCGCGGATGACGGCCGCGGCGGGCTCGCCCCCAGCGCCGGAGAAGACGAGCACCGCCGGAGCACCGCCCACGTAGGCGTAGAACCGGGTGGCCTGCCCGTCGCCGCGGCGGGCGACGAAGTCCGCGGCGCGCTCGCCTCTGGTGACCAGTTGCCGCTGCTGCGTCGGTGCCATGGGTGAGCCTCTCTGTGTGGTTCGATTCACGTTCAGCAAGTAGGGCGCTGCGGCGCAGCGCCACCACCAGAGTAGGGAGAATCGCCGCCCACGACGTTCGGCGATCCGGGGCCCCAGGCAGCTGGCAGATGAAGAAGCTCGCGGATATGCGCGAGTTCTTCCCGTAGCCGAGCCGGCAGCGATTCACCTCCCAGGAAGACGGACGGGCATCTTGGCCGTCACCGTACCACCCCTATCCACCATGAAGGCACTAGAGTGGTGGCATGGTGCGTACCCAGATCACGCTGACCGAAGCGCAATTGTCCTCGCTGCGCGAGGTGGCCTCTCGCCGCCGACAATCCGTCGCGGCCGTGGTGCGCGAAGCCGTGGATCAGCTGGTCGCCGAGGACGCGCAACGCGGGCGGATCCGCCGCGCCTTGCAGGCAGCGCAGCAGCACGACGCGGGCTCAGGGCGGACTGATATCGCCCGCAATCACGATGCCTTCCTGGCCGAGGACTTCGACGCGTGACCGTCTTCGTGGACACCTCCGCACTGTTCGCGCTCCTCGATCCGGACGACGCTGAGCATCTCGCCGCAGTGGCGTATCTCGCGAGCCTCGAGGAGCCCGCGACGCCGCTGATCACGCACGACTACGTGGTCGTGGAGGCCAGCGCGCTCGTCCAGCGCCGACTCGGCATGACATCAGTCCGTCGGCTGCACGAGCGGGTTCTCCCAGCGGTCAACATCACTTCGGTACCGGCTCAGGTGCGCCAGGCAGCGGTCGCTGCGCTGCTGGCTGCCGGCCGCCGCGGCGTCTCACTCGTCGATTGGGTGAGCTTCGAAGTCATGCGGCGACGGGAGTTGGACAAGGCGTTCACGTTCGACGACGACTTCGGCCGACACGGCTTCACGGTCCTGCCGTAAGCCTCTCCTCTCTACCGCCGATGCGGATCGGTTGCCTGCCCGCTCACCGCACACGACTAGCCGCGCAGGTCGGCGGTTGAACAGGGGGATGGAGACCGCGACGAGCACGGCGAAGAGCGCGGCCAGGACGGCGGCGTGGCCCCAGGCCATCCCGTTGACCAGCGGGTCACTGGACAGGTAGTAGTGAAACGGCGAGATCACCGCCCAACTCTCGAAGCTCGCCGCGAGGGGGAAGAACGCGTCGATGAAGTAGGAGACGAGGCCGAGCCCGGCGGCGCCGTAGACCGCGAGCATGACCCTGCCGGTGGCTGCGGAGAGCGCCAGGGCGACCCCTCCGAACACCAGGCCCAGCAAGGTCGCCAAGACGCTGATGGTCAAGAGATTCCCGAGGTTCACGTTCAGCCCACCCAGCGTCACCCCGGCGGTGTTGGTCACGAACGTGATGACCCCCAGCATCGCGCCGTAGGCGACCATGGCGACGACCTTGTCGAGCAGGATCTTCGTGCGCGAGATGGGGCTGGCGAGCAGCAGACCCATCGTGTGGTCGGCCTCCTCGCCAGCCAGGGCGCGGGAGCCGACCGCGGCCAGCACCGTGATGAACGCGACCGGGACGACGAGCGAGAACGTCTCGCCTTGTAGCCATCCGGTGGGGGTGGACATGTCGACCCCACCGATCATGCTGATGAGGACGTCCGGCAGGTTGGCCATGGCGGTGGTGAACGCGTCGGGCAGCAGGTTGTACATCGGAGGGATGAGCAGGCCCGCGTAGCACAGGAGCGCGGCGACCACGACCACCATCCCCTGGTGGTCGGAGAGGGTCTTGGCGGTGATGCCGGACACCCGCGCCGAGCCCGCGACGCGGTCCGCGATCGCTCGGGTGCGGGGGTTGGCACGCAGCCGGTCGAGAAGGGTGACGCGCGAGCTGGCGTCGCGCAGGTCACGCCGGTTCACGCCGATGAACGCGACCACGCCGAGCACAAACGACAGGCCCAGCAGGACGGCCAGGTGGCTCCAGTTGATGCCGTTGGCTTCGGGCTGCCTCGCGTTGAAGTAGTACCAGGGGAAGAGCTTGGCGAGGTCGGCCACACGCTCGATGAACGGCAGGATCGAGACGGCCAGCCACGACAGCACCATGAGGCTGGCGGCAACGCCCGACGCCGTTGTGCGGTTGCCGGTCCAGGCGCCGACGGCGACGGCGAGCATGCCCCAGAAGAGCGCGTTGGCGCTCAGGTGCACCACGAGAGCACCCACGGCCACGCCGGTGATGTCGACGCCGGTGATGACCGGGACGGCGAGCGCGGCGCCCCACAGCAACAGCCCGCCGAACGCCACGAGGACGACCAGCGCGGCGATCTTGGAGCCCAGCACGTGGGTGCGGCTCTTGGGGTTGCCCAACAGCAGCCCGATGGTGCCGTTCCGCTCCTCGCCGGCGATGGTCGACGCGCCGTACGAGATCGCGAGTCCGGCGATGGTCATGGCGCCCATCAGGTTGTACATCGCGCCGTAGGCGATGCCGCCCACACCGCCCACCTCTGTCGCGATGCCCATGGTCTCCAGAAACGCCGGGGGGAGCTCGTAGTAGAACGACATGTCGATCTCGCTGTAGGCCGCCATGCCCATCCACAGCAGCAGGCCGATTGCGACGCCGCCGACCAGCATGGCGACCCCCTTGTCGCGCACGGACTTCGTGAAGATGCTGGCGTACATCAGGCGTGCGCCTCCTCACGGGCGGCCTCGACGCGGTCGGCATCCGGGTCGCGGTAGTAGGCCAGGAAGATCTCTTCGAGGTCGGCCTCCTGGCTGCTGATGTCGAGCAGGTGGTAACGGTCGGTCACGACCGACAGCAGATCCCCCATCTGGCCGTCGAAGGACAGCTCGACCCGGTGGTCACCCTGCAGCGTGACGTCGCGCACCCCGTCGACGGACTCGAAGACGTGCTGCTCGACGGGCGCGTCGAAGGTCAGCTCCACGCGCCGGATCGCCTTGGAGCGCAGATCGTGGACGGTCTCGACGTCCACCATGTGACCGCGGCGGATGATCCCGACCCGATCGGCGACGCGCTGCACCTCTGACAGCGTGTGGCTGGACAAGAAGACCGTCCGCCCGTCCGCGACCACCTCACGCATCAGCGCCTGGAACTCCCGCTGCACCAGCGGGTCCAGCCCCGAGCTGGGCTCGTCCATGATGATGACGTCGGGGGTGTTCATGAACGCCTGGATGATCCCGAGCTTCTGGCGGTTGCCGCTGGAGTAGTCCCCGACCTTCTTGCCCAGGTCCGCGTCGAGCCGGTCGGCCAGCGCGTCCACGAGCGACCAGTCCACCCCACCGCGCAGGTTGGCGAAGTACTTCAGCGTGTCCCTGCCGGTGAGCGCGGGATACATCGTCAGGTCGCTCGGCAGGTACCCGATGTGGCGCCGGATCTCCACGGGATGTTCATGGGTGTCCAGGCCCGCGATCCATGCGCGCCCTCGCGTCGGTCGGATCAGGTCGAGCAGCGTCTTGATCGTGGTGGTCTTCCCGGCCCCGTTCGGCCCGAGGAAACCGAAGACCTCCCCCACCCGGACCTCGAGGTCGAGATCGACGAGCGCCTCGAAGTCGCCGTAGTGCTTGGTCAGCTTCTCAGTGCGGATCGCGGAATCGCTGTTCATGGCGCTGCCTTTCAGGAATGTGCCGTCCGGTCGCCCATCTGCGCACGCAGCCGCTCGACGAGGTCGGGCCACTCCGCGAGGAAGAAGTCGGTCACGTGAGCCAGTTCCTCGACGCGGTCGGCCCGTTCGCTCGGGAGCAGGCTCCGCCCCGCCTCGGCAAGGGCAGCCAGCTCGCGCAGCCCACTCATCTCGTTCTCGATCGTGTTGACCCACACATGATCGCGAAGTTGATAGTAGGACGCTCGGTCTCCCGGGAAGGTGACGCGCTCGACCATCTGCAGTTGCATGAGTTGCCGGCTCAACGTGGAGACCGACCCGCTGCTGACACCCAGCACCTCCACCAGTTCAGACGCGGACTGGTAGGGCGGCTCGCAGATCATGAGCCAACCGATGATCCGTCCCGCCGTGCGGGGTCCACCGAAGCTCTCCCAGAACCGCCCGAACCGCTCGACGTACGTCATCTCATCAGGGTTGAGTGAACTCATACCTTCAAACATATCTGAATGTTATGAGATAAGCAAGTCCAACGCCGGACCGGCCTCCGGTCAGGCGGCGCGGCGGCTCACGCCGTCGACGACGTCAGGCCGGTGAGCACCAGGCCGAGGTCCGTCGCGCCGTCGTGCTCGGATCGGCCTGCCGTCTGAGCTACCTTGCGTCTGGGGTGAGTAGGTGATGGATCCAGGTCTCGGCGAGGAACTGCTCGTAGCGTGCGAGTGACCAGCCGCGTTGCAGCACGAGCAGCTCGTAGAGCTGCGGGGAGTTGAGCGTCCACAGCAGGTCGCGCGCCTCCTCCTCGGAGACAGCCAGCCGTCCGCTGGTCTGGAGCTGCCTGGCGAACATCGTCATGCCGGTCAGGCGTTGGGTCGCGAGCTCGTCGGCGAGCGCGGCGACGGTGGGCTCGCTGCTCGCCGCGGTCAGCACCACCAGGTGCACGGGAAAGGCCCGCGGGGCCGTGTCGGCGACGAACGTGGCGTACAGGCGCAGGGCACGGGCAGGATCGGGCTCGGCCCGGATGGCGAGCAGGGCGGGGCGCTCCATCAGCGGCACCGGCTCGTCGTCGCCGGCGATCGTGACGTCGAAGACCGTCTTGAGCAGGTTCGCCTTCGTTCCGAAGGCGCCGTAGACCAGCTCGACCGAGACGTCGGCCGCGGCGGCGACAGCGGTCATCTTGGTGGCCGCGTAGCCCTGTTCGACGAAGAGCCGGCGCGCCGTCGCGAGGATGTGTCGTCTGGTCCGGCGGGCCTGTGCTTGTCGGCCGCTCGCGTCGTAGGAACGCCTCTTGACTTCTTCGCTCATTCGATACATGCTACCTGTACACGATTTGTGCTCAGCGGATCGACTGCTCGAAGGGTTCAGTCATGAGTGTGGGATACAAGGTCATGTACGCCCTCGGCGTGAAGCCGTGGGACCAGGACGAGACGAATGGGGAGCTGATCGACCTCGTCGAGGGCGCGGGCGCACTGCCCGCCGGTCGCGCGCTCGACCTGGGCTGCGGCACCGGCGCGGATGCGGTCTACTTGGCAGCGCGCGGATGGAAGGTGACCGGCGTGGACAGCGTGGCCAAGGCGCTGCACGCCGCACGGCGGCGCGCCCGGTCCACCGGCGTCGACGTGACGTGGGTGCGCGGAGACGTCGCCGCTCTGGAGACGCTCGAACTGCCCGGCCCCTACGATCTCATCTTTGACCTGGGCTGCTTCCACGGGTTGCGTGACACCGACCGCGCCCGCTACGCCGAGGGCGTGACCGGCGTGAGCGCCCCGGGTGCGACGCTGCTGATGTTCGTCTTCGCCCCTGGCCGGCGCGGTCCCGCTCCCCGTGGTGTCGACCGCGCCGAGCTCACCGCCCGTTTCGCTCCCCACTGGCAGATCACCGACGCACACCGGGCCCTCGACGTCAAGCTGCCCGGTCCGATCCGCAACGCCGACCCGCACTGGTACCGCCTCCAGCGGTGCTGAGCAGTCGCCGGCGCCTCGGCCGAGTGAAGACGAATTGTTGGTAGGTGCACGCGACGACCGTGAACCGGTCTCACTGCGGCTACCGCGCTGGGCAGCCGGTCTTGCCGCCATCCCAGCCGACATGAGCTACGAGGCTGCGCCCGCCGCCGAGGGGTTCACTACGCACTGGTGCTCCTGATGTCGGCGCCGTGAGGGTTGGTTGGCTGGTGCGGGGTCAATCCGGCTTGCGGGCGTGGGCGCATAGGGCGGTCGCAGCCAGCGTGAACGCGTCTGTCGGTGAGCCGAGCCCTCGGAACAACTCGTCACGGACGGCGGCACGGATCTCGTCGGGCAAGCTCTCACAGGACGAGCCCGCGGGTCCGATCCCTCGACGGAAGCCTGACCAGAGTTCGTCAAAATCGGCGTAGGTGTAGTCGACATCGAGCGTCGTCTCAACGACATCGGCGAATCCCGCCGAGTCGAGCAGGTCGGCGAGCTCGCCTTCGCGGCCGAAGCGCAGGGTCCGCGCCTCGTCGGGCGCATCGGGAACGACCGCGAGTGCGGCATCCCAGAAGCGCCGCAACATCTGCATCCCCTCGGCGCGGCCTTGCCGGACCTCCACACCGGGATACCGGGCCGCGCACTCCGCCGCGAACAAGGGTGACGGATCGAACGCTGACACCCTTCCCGTGGAGGGTGTCACTGATGCCGGCGGCTCAACGAAATCTTCACGCGAATCATGACAGGCGCGACGCGGCGTCGATCGGCAAGCCATCGAGGACAGGGGCGCCGCACTCCCCTCCATGCCCGATCCGGAGTAGGGTGACGAGTCGGCGCCCTCTACCGAGCAGGTGCGGATGAACACACAGGCCGATCGAGTCGCTGTGTTCCACCGCTTGCACTCCTCGGGCTGCTTCGTCATGCCGAACCCGTGGGATGAGGGCAGCGCTCGCGCTCTCGAGCAATTCGGGTTCAAGGCGCTCGCGACGACGAGCGCCGGTTTCGCATGGACCGTGGGTCGTGCGGACAACCAGGTCAGGCTCGAGACGACACTCGAGCATCTCCGTGTCATCGTCGGCGCCGTAGGTCTACCTGTGAACGCAGATTTCAGGGGTGGCTTCGCGGTGGATCCCGAGGAAGTCAACGTCAACGTGCGGCTGGCCGCTGCCACGGGGATCGCCGGACTCTCGATTGAGGACTCCACGGGCGACGAGGCGCATCCGCTGCATGACTTCGACCTGGCCGTAGAGCGTATTCGGGCCGCGCGTCAGGCGATCGATGAGAGCGGAACGGGCATCGTCTTGACCGGTCGATCCGAGGGCTTTGTTGTCGGACGTCCAGACATCGACGAGACGATCCGGAGGCTGAGCGCCTACGCGGAGGCCGGCGCCGACTGCCTCTACGCTCCACGGATCGAAACCATGGACCACGTTGCGGCGATCGTTGCTGCGGTGTCACCCAAACCGGTGAACCTCCTGATCAACGCTCCGTTCACCACTGTCGCAGAGGCGGCAGCACTCGGGGTACGGCGAATCAGCGTGGGCGGCACCCTGGCGCGCACCGCTTGGGCTGGATTCCTCCAGGCGGCCCAGGAGATCGCGGACACCGGGACCTTCTCCCGGTTTGAGCGGCTCCCAGACGTGGATGTCATGTTGCGCCACCGATAGATCTCACAAGACACCAGCACTTCGTGGACCACGACAGCGGCCGGCTCACCAGTAACGCGCCCAGGTTGAAGCGCTCCCGCTACGCGCTGTGGAAGAACCCGAGGACGTCACCGACCGGCGTCCTTGTCGGCGAATCTGCCGAGGTGATGTTCACGCTCTCCGAGCTTGTGTGCTCGGTCGTCATCGACGGGGGCAGGCATCCCACCACGATGCACGCGGCCGCAACGGTGTGAAGCTGCGACAGCAGCTTGTGCGGCCCGGTGTTCCAGCCCGTGGGAGATCACCGGCAAGATCAGGTGACGGGTCGATCGCTGTCGTTGCGGCGATCACAACGGCACGGCATCGGCGTACACGATCCGGCCGGTGAGCCCGTCGGCGTCGGCGGTCTCGGGATCGGCGGCCAGGTGGTCGCGTTCAATCACGCGGATCCTTCGCGGACCGTCGTCGCCCTCTTGACCGATGACGACGTTGCCGGTCCAGGTGGCGATGCTGTCATCAAGCCTGCGTGCGAGCTCAACCTCGGTGCCGTTCACCGCGCGCCACGCCAGCAGGTCCTCGGCGATGGCGGGGTCGCGCCGTTCGATGACGGCGGTGACCCGCCCGAGCGCGGGGTCGTCGGTGCGCACGCCGTTCGGTCCGCGGATGGCGGTGTAGGAGGGCCCGGTGACGCTGAGTTGGACGGTGTCGGGTGTGGAGGCGTCGCGCACGATGGTCAGGGTCCGGTCGGCGAGGGTCTGGACGATGTCGGCCAGGATGACCGATGAGGTGTGACAGTCGGACAGCGCATGGGGTTGGTAGCGGACCAACGCGAGGCGGACGAATGGGAAGTAGGCGTGGGCGGTGTCCAGGTCGATGTCGCAGAACCAGCGGCGGGTGCGGGCGTCATAGACCGGCTGGAAACCGACCACGGTGACCAGGTCGGTCACCTCGAGCAAACGGACCCGGTCCGCGACTGTGGTCGCGTTGCGGAACGCCGCAACGCTAGCCAATTCCACCGGCGCTCCGGCGCGTACGGGATCGCGTCCGAGCAGCGTGACGAAGGGATACGTCGACGACGACGGGGACAGGGGGGAGCCGCCGAGCACCACCCCGAGCAGTTCGCCGTCGCCGGAGGAGAACCACGGCCGGCCAAGGTAGACCCGCAAACCGCCTCCACGACGGCGGCGCACGTCCGGTTCGTCGATCTCCCAACCCTGGGTAGGGACGACGACACGCACGTCGGGCGACGCGGGCGGAGCACTGCTCGGAACGTCGAGCGCGACGGACTCACTCGTTTGGCTGAGCAACTCCGGCTGTGCGGTCCACTCGGCTGGGAAGTACTCGCGGAACGGTGTCGTGGCGACGATGCGGTACGCCACACGCCGGTGCCTGGTGTCACCGAAGGTGTGTGCCGTCGGCGCGGCCAGTCCGCGGGAGCCGGCGATGACGGTGGAGAACGACAGCAGCGCGGTCTCGTCCCGGTCGCGCAAGCTGAAGGGGATCTCATGCGGGTCGATGTCGGCTGACTCCGTCGCCGCAACCGCAAGGGGCAGGGCGAACACGGCGGCGTGTGCGTCCCGGCGCTCAGGCCCCGGCCGGGCGGGGTCGTCGACGGATTCGCTCCAGGCGGCCATCAGATCCACCTTGTCGGTGCTTGGCGCGTGGACGACCACCAACCCGAACAACTCCGCGTTGATGGCATCCCGATCGCGCTGTACTTCGAGCACGTCGAACGTCGGTTGCGTCAACGGTCGCTGGACGGCGTGGACCAGCTCGCCGTTGTGCCATGGGGTGAGCAGCCAACAGCGGTTCGCCTCGGCCGCTTCGATGACCGGAGACGGGTCGGGCAGAGTTTCGAGGCACCATTGGAACATGCCGGACTCGCCAAGGTCGCCGCCGAAGACCGAGGCGACGCGGAACGACGCCGTAGCGGCTTGGGGTAGGGACACGGTGAGCGCGCGGGTGGCGCCGTCCCACTGCGGGGGCTGTGCGCCCTCGACGAGGCGAAACAGGAACGGCATCGCCTCGTGCCAGGTCGGACCGGTGACGTCGACGTGGAACGGCTTGTCCTCGGGTTGGCCGGGCAGACCGAAGAACATCGCGCCGGTGGCCAACGGGTCCGGGAGGTACGGCAGTGTCAGCTGGGCCTCGGGATGGACGACGTAGCGTTGCCTGGGCTCGCTGTCGTCGCGCAGTTCCACCACCTCGGCGCCGGGCAGCGAAGGATCGTCGAGCGACCCGGCCTCGCGTGCCGCCAGTGCGTACGCCGCTTGCAGCGCGGCGCGGCGTGCTCCATCGGGCTCTGCACCATCGGATCCGACGACGTCGTCCAGACACCCGTGCAGCTCGATGAGTTGGAGCGCGGCCTTTGGCGGGGCGACGTGGCGGTCGTCGTGTGCCTGGTACAAGTCATGCCCGCCACCCGCCACCAGTTCCGAGGCGTTGAACTCCTCTGTGTACTGGTCGACGGTGCGGTCGGCGTCGCTGCGCACGACCATACGCAGCAGGGACTGTCCCTCGCCGTAGCGGGCGCGCGGGACCAGCGCGGGTGGCGGGACGGGCTCGAAACGCAGGAACGCAAACGCGTCGGTGGCCGGCACGACCGGCGTGTCGGTCGCGGCCAGGTCGAGGTGCCGATCGGCTTCGGCCGGCGTCGGCCCGTTGCCGGCCAGGTCGACGGTGCGGACCCGCACCCGGTAGGCGCGTCCGAAGCGCAGCCGGGGCAGCGTTCCCGCCCGTGCCCGCGTCTGGACCGACAGGCCCATGGTGGTCAGCGGTTCGTTGACGACACGTTGCGGTTGGGTGTCGGGTTCACCCTCCGCCGGTGCACGCGGATCGGCGCTGATGCTCTTGCCCGGGCGTGCGGCCGCGAGGCTCCACCCGTCCCAGGACACGAGCGCCTCGTGGACGTACACCTCGGCGTTGGGGTCGGGCTGCCCGCCGAAGGGTGTGGGCGGCTCGGCCAAGCTGACCTGGAAGGCGCCCTCGTCGCGCACCGCGTCGATGGTCGGGGCGAAGTCGGCGACCTCGTAGGTGGCAACCCGTTCGTGCGCCGACAGCCAGCGCTGCGCGGTGCTGTCGCGGATGTCCAGCCGGTAGCCGCGCGTCAGATCCTCGGCGTGGAACACAGGCGGGACGCCCGCCTCCAGCGCGCCGTTCAGTTGCAGGGAGCGTCCGAAGCGCTGCTGCAGATCGCCCGCGCGGTCACTGTGGAGCAGCGCCAGGCCGCCGGTGCGCAGCGTGGGGAGCCCCGCTTCACCGCTTTCGCCCAAGGGCCATTCGTCAGGGGTCGCACGCGCGGCGACCCGGTCGACGGTCGCGACCAGGTTGAGGACCTTGAGCGCGGCACCGTCGACATCGATCTGGGTGAGGCTGAACTCGTCCTCGGGGAGGCCCATCAGGCCGGTCGGCGGGGCGTCGCTCGGCGCGGCCGGATTGGGCGTGCGCGGTGCCGCGGCGAAGAACGTCTCGTCGGCGACCCGCTGGTGAGCGTACGCCGTCCACGGCGCGACATCGACGTGTTGGCCGGGGTCCAACGACGTCGACCATGTCGGTACGACACGCAGGGTCAGCGGAGCGGACACGAACGCCTCCGGCACATCGTCGGCGGCCACATCGAGGTCGAACACCAGCCCCAGGCGCCGCAACAACGCCGGATGATCACCAAGGGCCGAGAACATCTGGTGCGCATCGACGCCGGCGGCGAAGTGCGCGACCGCGGCGTCGCGGTCCGCTGGCAGATCGACCGGTTCGCCGGGCCGGCGGTGGAACAGGAGCGCCCGCTCGAAGTCTCGGCTCGTCGATCCGTCGGAGGGCAGCGGTTCGAGCAGCGGGCCACCGCGCAGTGCGGGGTTCCCACGGCGTCGCGCCGCGTCCGAACGCGCCGCGGCAAGCAGCCCCGCGATGCGCTCGTCCAGCTCGTCACCGTCCGCGACGCCCTCGTAGAGGCGGCCACCGCGCAGGCCAAGCAGTTCGCTCAGGATGCGGACAAGGTCCGCGGGGCGCTCGCCGTCACGGTCGGCCGCGGCGCGTGTGCGCGGCAGCGCGTCCGGGGCGGCCAGCGCCGCGGCCGCGTACGCGCGCCGGAGCGTGTTCTGGACCGCGCCGACCGAGTAGGTGACGAACGGGCGGTCGGCGTAATCGTCGAAGGTGAAGGGCCGCACCGGCGTCGTCACGTCGAACAGGGCCTGCCACAGCGCGGAGTCGGGCGGGTCGCTCGCCACGGTCGCGGCCGCGGTCGTGGGGGCGGCCGCGCCTCCCGGGTCGGAAAGTTCCACCGCGAAGGCGGTCTCGGGATCCCGGAGGCGTGCGGGCCAGTCGAGGAAATCCGTGAACGGCGCCAGCGTGTCCGCTTCGTCGGTGCGCAGTCGCGGCGCGACGAAAACCGACAGCCGCAGTGTCGTCCCGTCGCCGTGCGCGCCGTCCGGCAAGGCGATCCATTGGATGACTTGCGCGATGGTCATGACGATTCCTCCGCGAACGCGAGGCAGTATTGCTCCCAGTCGTCGGGCTCGACGCAGTCGGCGAACGACGGGTCCCCGGAGGCGCCGGCGAAGCGGCGCTCCAGCGACAGCTTCACGCTGGTCGAGAAGCAGGCGATCTGGACACAGACCGAGACGGTGGCCTGGCCCCAGATCTCGCTGCGGCCGCCGCCTTTGTCGCGGTACGTGAACGCGAGGTAGAACTCGATGGAGATGCTGATCAGCCCGAGCACCGACAGGTAGCCGCCGCACCGCAGGTAGCCGGTCAACGTCGTGACATCGCCGGTCCTGCCGAAGTAGATGCCGGCCATGACTGTCACGCCGCCGCTGGCGACGCCGAGGTTCAGCGAGATGCTGCCGCCGAACTCGATCGACGCCTCGATGGCCTCGACCCCGTTGGCGCTGACCTCGAGTGCGAAGAAGCCACCGCCGCCGAAGGGCCCGACGGTCACGAGGAACGGCGCCTCGCGGGCCGAGATGGCGAACCGCACGCTTGCGGGCTGCGCGGCGAAGGGGACGGCAAGCGCCGCGGACAGCGACAGGTTCTGGAGGCTGAAGATGCCCACGCCAACGGTGGGGATGCCCAGTGTGTACCCCGCGCTGATGCCGGCGGGGGTGACCTCGATCGCGGGGGGATCGCTGAAACCGTCGGCGGGCAGCACGTCCTTGAGCGTGTTGATGAACTCCAGCGGACCGTCGAAGCGCAGGTCGAAGCCTTCGGCGGTGATGTCGGGCTTGCGTCCAGGCAGAGCGGTGAACGCGAGCAGATCGAGCTTCACGACCGCGACCCCGAAGAACGTCAGCTCGAGGTCGCGGAGCTCACCTCGGACCTCCGCGGTCGCCGCGCCGCCGTCCAGCGGGGTCACAGTACGCGCGTCCAGCACCATCCGAGAGCGGTCGGAGAACGAGAAGAGCTCCGTGCGCGCGTCGCTGAGCGGAGGCTTCCACACAAAGCGCGCCTCGACGGCGTAGGGGACACCGCCGCGCACGAGTTGGCGCGTCCGCAAGACCGGCACGGGAATTCGCGCCAACTGATCATCGAGCAGGTGTTGGAACTCGGCCTCGGCGAGGTCGGCCAGGGAGAACGCACCGACGTGCAACGCCGGGATGTCGGCAAGGATGTCGGCGAGCTTCACGGTTCCCAGCAGCCGTGCGTCGCCGAAGAGGCTTGCGAGGTCCGCGGGGGCGACGGACGGCTGGGCGAATGTCTTCGCGAGCGCGCCCTGGCGGCTCGACAGGAGCGCGACGGGCGCATCCGGACGCGCCAGACCGCCGCCCGCTGGGCCGTCAAAGGTGACGGGAAGCGGGGCAACGAGGTCGGCGAAGAGACCGGCGGGGTTGGGCCCCGGCGCGAGTCCCTGCGACAGATAGGTGGCGTGGAAGCGGATCGCGCGCGCCTCACGTGTGCCGGTCAGACGCTGCACGGCCTCGACGTGCGCCTCGGCGCCGGTCACCTGGAGCAGCCAGCGCGGCCGGTACAGGACCGGCAGGCCGCCGACGCGCTCTGGCGGCACCGGCTGGAGGCCGAAGGTGAGCGAAGCCACCGGCGCGCGTGTCGAGCCGGGCTCGCTGCCCGTCGGGTCGGCAAGGGCCAGTGTCTGTCCTCCGAGCGTCCGGGTGCGGCGGTCCTGGCTCCCGAGGGCGAACGCCGCCGCGACCTTGGCGGTGTTCTCGACCGCTTCGTACGGCACGAACACCAGCGGGCTGGTGAACGCTGCCTGTCCGCCCTCCCAGTCCGTGGCGCGCATGCCGAACGCGAAGTCGCCGCCTGCCACCCTCACCCAGAACGGATCGACGAAGGACAACTCGAGGCGCTCCTGCAGGAACGGCGCCAGCTCGGCTTCGTCGGCGGGCAGGCGGCGGTTGGCCCGCATGAAGTCGAGGGTGGCCCGCGCCTCGACTGTGCGCATCGGCACGGGCAGGTCGATCTTGCCGGTGTCGAGGGTGGTCAGCTCGATGGCACGCAGCGGCATCTCGCGGCCGCCGTGCTGATAGCCCGCCGCCAGCTCGCCGTAGTCCTTGTGGGGCTCGGAGATGATGATGGTGAACCACTGCCGCAGCACGGCGTTAGCGCCGAAGACGCCGACGGGACCGTGCGGGCCCTGCTCGACGCGCAGCTGCTCGGGCTCGAATCGGCGCTCGGTGACCTTGACCAGTGATGCACGGTGTCCGCTGGACATGAAGCCTCTCCGCACAACGCGGACATACTGGTCGCGCCCCTGCCCTGTCACGTGGTCGTAGCGTTCCAGGCTGGGCGTCGGCATGCCGAAGGCGCGCAGTTGCCCGGGGGAGCGGTCCGGCGGTGGGTAGTCCCACTGGCCGTGCAGTCGCGCCGAGCCGCCCAGGGCGCTCAGGACGATCCGCTCTGCCGTCAGTGGGCGCGGCACATACCGGTATCCGCGTAGACGGGCCTGCTCCAGGAGCACGAACCAGATGGCCAGCGGAAGCCCCAACTGCCGTGCGCTCTTGGGGCGGATCCCGAAGTCCGACGAGAGCGTGACAATGTCGTCCAGGTCCCGACCCGACAGGGACGTACGCATGGTGTCGGGCACGTCGCGGCGTGCGATGGCGCGCACCGACATGCCGGCCGCGCCCGCGTCTGATGTCAGGCTCGTGTGCCACACCTCGGTCCGACCCTGCGACGTGAACGGGACCGCGCGATGCTGCCAGCGACCGTGCATATCGGGGGACAGGAGCAGGCGGTACACCAGCTCGACGGCCGTGACGTCCGCCGGGGGGACGCCGGGGCCGGGTCCGCTTTCGACCTCCGGTGGCATGGCATTGGCGGCCAGGCGTGGCGTCAGGGCGGCCCAGTCCAGCAGGGCGTCGGCGGTGAACGGGATGTTGTCGGTCCCCTCGGGCAGCGCGAAGACGAGCCGACTGGGACCGGCCGCGATCGCGCCGAACGGCTGTGGCCCCGTGTTCTCCCGGCTTCCCTCGAACAAGAAGAAGGCGCGTTCCGCGACATGCTGGTACGGCAGGTGAACGGTGAGATACGCCTCGGCGGCAGGATCGGTCCGCTGCAGCGCAGACCCGTCGTCGGCCATGCCGAGGTTGTGAAACTCAACATCAACGACCAGCAGGTCGTCGTGGCGCACCAGCCGGAGGGGATTCGGCAGTTCGGCCATCGCGTCAACACACCCCGATCTTGTCAATGGTGACGGAAGCAGCGACGGGCGGTGCCATCAATTGCTACCCGAATCTTGGGCGTTGCCCGAGGGTCGAGTGGCGCGATCGACTCACCGCTCGCCCAGACGGGACAGACCCGTTTCGAACAGGCGCTGCGCGGCGTCCTGCATCGTCCCCCGCAGGGGATGATCGCCGAGCGATTCGGCGGCTTTGTGGAACTGTGCTCCGGCGATCACGAGGTTCGAGGGATGCAACCGATCGGGGTCGAGAACGGGGCCCCACGGACCCGGGAAGGGGCCCTTTCGCGGTGGGGTGCCGCAAATGTCGTCAACGAACTTGGTGAGCGAGTCCTGTATCGACTCCCGCGCCCGTTCCGTGTCACCGCCCACCACGATGATGCCGGCCATCTCGAATGATTCCATGGCCTGGCCGATCGTCGCCTGGGCGACCATTGTCCAGCCGCGCGGGTCCGGACGGTCACCCCATGATCTCCACGGTTCCGGGTGGGGGCCCCACTTGCGCCACGGCTCGGTCCACTGCCACTTGGGAGGGAGGGGCTGAGGGTTCAGCGCGACCCAGTCCCACCAGCGGATGACGGGACCGGCGGGACCAAGCGGCCCGACGTCGTCGGGATTGGGATAGGCAACTGCGTCCAGCAGGCGGACAAGGTCGCTGGTCGGCACGGTGATCTCGCTCATGATCGTTCCTTCACACAAGAGGGATGGGCATTGAGGTGAGCCGCGCCCGCCGCGACTTCACGGAGCGCACCGCTCCCCCGATCCGCCGCGACTTCACGTGGCGCGCGCTCCGCGTGCCGCATCGGGCGACCGCCTTTCGGCAGCCTATGAAGGGATTGGCCTGTGTGCCTGAGCAATGGGCTACTCATTTCTCCAGCGCTGATTACTCACCGCTGGGCCAATCGCCTAGAATTGATGGGTGCTGACGCGCTGGCCGATCACCGGAAGGGACCAGGAGCTCAGGCATGTGGCCGAGGCGCTCCGAGGTCGAAACGTTCGCGGAGTGCTGTTGGCGGGCGAGGCAGGCGTTGGGAAGACACGGATTGCGCAAGAAGCCCTGGCCGTCGCCCACGAGGCGGGCTGGGCCACGGAATGGGCCGTGGGTACACAATCGGCCGCTTCGATTCCCTTCGGGGCCCTGAGCCACCTCCTTCCCGCCGGTGCTCGCCGCCCGCGGGATCGCCTCGATCTGCTGCGCACTGCCGTTCAGGAGCTCACTCACAGACCAGACGGGCGGCGGCTCGTGCTGGCCGTCGACGACGCGCACTTGCTCGACGACGCATCTGCGACCCTGGTTCATCAACTCGCCGAGGCTGCGCATACGTTCTTGATCGTCACCGTCCGCACGGGCGAACCCGTCCCCGATGGGCTCGGCGTGCTCTGGAAGGACGGAGTGGTCGAGCGCCTCGACGTCGCACCGCTGCCAGAGCCTGCCGCGAACCAGCTGTTGTCATTGGCGCTTGATGGCCCCATCGATGGCGTCAGCTCGAACCGGCTGTGGCGAACATCGCAGGGAAACGCGCTGTACCTGCGCGAGCTTGTCACGAGCGGCATAGAGGACGGAACCTTTGTCCGTACGCGAGGCGTGTGGCGCTTGCTGGGTGCGGTCACTCCCGGCCCGCGCCTCAGCGAGCTGATCGAAGCCCGGTTGGGGCGACTCGACGAGGCCTCCAGGAGGGGGTTGGAGTTGCTCGCCTTCGGTGAGCCGTTGGGCGTGACCGTGCTCGAACATCTTGTGCCCCCGGATGCACTCGAGCGGGCCGAACGCGCCGGCCTCATCACCATCAGCCGCCACAACCGACGGAGTCAGGCGCGGCTCGCCCATCCCCTGTATGGAGCGGTACTGCGCCGCAACACCCCCCTCATGCTGGCGCCGTACCTCCATCAGCGGCTCGTCGCCGCCGTCCAAACCACCCCAATGCGCCGTGCTGACGACATGCTTCGAATCGCTGCGTGGAGCGGGCGGGCCGGGACGCCTTGCGACACCGACATGCTCACCCGCGCAGCGCGTCATGCGATGCAGGTGTTTGATTACGAGCTTGCCGAGGATCTTGGGCGTCGCGCCGTCGAAGCGGGCGGCGGGCTGGATGCCCACTGGGCTCTTGGTGATGCGGTAATCGGGCGGGGAGGCAGCGCGGACGGTGAGGCGATCCTTGCCGCGCTGGTGCCGCTGAGCTCGGACGTGGACGTGCGAGTGCAACTGGCGTTGCGGCGAGCGGAGAACCTTACCTTCATGTTGGGTCGGGCTGACCAGGCGCGAGAAGTCCTCGCGGTCGCGCTTGACGAAACGGCCGATCCGCATTGGCGCGCCGAGCTCGAGGCGTTCGACGCCATGTGCCTCATGTGGAGCGGACGCACGACCACCGCGTTGCGCGTGGCGCGACAAGCCGTGCAACATGCTCAGGATCACCCACCGCTCAGCGGGTTGGTAGTCGGCGGTCTCACCGCGGCGCTGTGCGGCCGAAGCAACGAGTCGCTGTCCTACGTCGAGCGTGGGGAAGCGCTCGTCGCCGGGACCACCGAGGACCATCCGTTCGCCCCCGTGCAGCTGCCCATCGATCGCTGCATCGCGCTTTTGCTGGCGGGACGAGCGCTGGACGCTGAGGGCGAAGCACTTGCGCGGTACGACCAGGCCGTGCAACGGAACTGGACCGACGCGTGTGCCTTATGGGCGCTGTGGCTGGGGATCATCGCCCGTCACCGGGGACAGCCACGCACAGCACTTCGGTGGTTGCGCATGGGCATTGCCCTCTTTTGCGAACATGATCGGTTCGGGTGCCTGCCGTCAGCACTCTCCGAGTTGGCGCATGCCGCCGCTGTGGCCGGCGACACGGACGCGGCGGCGGGGGCGTTGCGCGAAGCCGAAGTGCTGACCGGGGCGCCGTTTGCCCTTTTCCTAGAGAACGCGCGTCCTTGGGTCGGCGCTGCGCGGGGGGACGGCGCCGGCGCCTTGCGGCTGGCGATTGCAGCGGCGGACTGCCAACAGCGCCGTGGCGAGTTCGGATGGGCCGCGACCTCAATGCACGACATCGCCCGTCTGGGTGACCCAAGAGGCGCATCAGACCGGCTCGCGTCGGTCATTGACCAGGTCGATGGCGAGGCGGTCCGGATCTATACGGCGCATGCTGCCGCGCTCGCTGGCCGTGACGGCAAGCGGCTCGACGACGTGAGCGCCCGCTTCGAGGAGCTCGGCCTTACGCTTCTTGCGGCGGAGGCGGCGTCAGAGGCGGCTCGCGTACATCGGGGGTCCGGCAGGATGGCGAGCGCGTCGGCGTCCACCGGACACGCCACGCGTCTGGCCGCGTTGTGTGAGGGGGCGCGCACGCCAGCCCTGCTATTGCTCGACCCCTTGCCCCTCACGGCCAGAGAGCGGCAGATCGCTGGACTCGCCGCCTCGGGCCTGTCGAGCAAGGCCATCGCCGAGGCCCTCGTCGTATCCGTGCGCACGGTCGATAACCATCTCTCACACATCTACGCCAAGACCGGTGTTGCCGGGCGCACCCATCTGGCTGGCATCGTGTGAGGCATGCGAGCGTCTACCGCGCCCACGCCCACGGCCGCAAACCCCCAGCCAGGCAGGCCAGCACCCCCGAGGACAGCTGAGACTCGACGGCGTCTCACACCTCATGGGTGTCCTTTGATGAGTGCCACTGCTATGTCTCGCTCGCCCGCTCTCGTGACCCCGAGGCAAGCCCGAAACGTCGGCACCGCGTCCGGCATCTTATGCCGGTTGCTGAGCGGACCTGGCGGGAGGAGTCGGGGAACCGGGCGTGGTGCCATGGGCTCCGGACCTCGTGGTGACCCTTCTTCGGAGCGGGCAGAGGGAGGACGCCGAGCGCCCCGCTACCGGCGATAGGCCGGGTCGGCGGCGGGGCGGCGACCGCGCACCACGAGGCGCAGTCGCGTGCCGGCGCCGAGGAAGTCCCCGCCCGGGGAGGGCAGCGCTACATTCGCCACCCACGAGCCCGGCTCGGGGTCGTCGTCGGTGAGCAGGTCCCGGTCGGCGGGCTCGTACTCGCGCAGCGGCGTGGGGATCATCGAGGCCCAGCGCCCCCAGGCGCGCGGGAACGCCCGCTGCTCGCCGGGAGGTTCGATGTCGATGATGAGCATGTCGTCGAAGTCGGCGGACTGCTCGATGTGGTCGCCGAACCAGAAGACGCCGTTGCGCTCGCGCAGTGAGAGGATCCGAAGCTGCAGCGTGTAGCGCATCTTCTGGCTGTCCCTCGGTCGCTCGTCTGACGACAGGAAGGTCGTGACCAGCGGGACAGGGCGGTCAGCGGTCTCGGCGTCGCGCGACCATTCGAGCTGGATCGGGCAGTGATGCGCGGCGAGCTGCTCGTGCATCACGATCGGCAAGCCCCGGATGGAGAGCCTGGTCTCAGCCTGCCAGGCGACCTCCGGGTCGGGCTCGCCGGGGAGCCGATAGTCGACGAGGTCGGCGGTGACCTGTAGATCTCCGAAGAGGAAGCGGCGCAGGTTCTGGTAGCCCTCCTCGGAGTTGACCATCCCGAAGCGTCCCGAGTGACTGCGGTGCACGAAGGCGAACCGCGCCTCGGGCATGTAGGCGGACTCGATCTGCACGAGCCCGTCACTCTTTGCGCCCACCGCCTTGGCCGACAGCCCGAGCGCGGCGTCGTAGTCGCTGGGGTTGGTCCCCACCAGGCAGAACACGCGCTCTCCCGGGAAGGCGCTGGCTGGCAGCGAGTTCGCCCTCCAGGCCTTCTCGGGGCCGTCGCGGCGAGCGCTCGCCGTAGGGGTGAGATAGTCATACATCTTGCGGTGTCCGAAGATGGCACCGCCCTGCACGTCGAAGGTGTCGCGCAGGCGCTCGAGCAGCCCGAAGCCGACCTCGAAATGAATGCCGCCGTGCGGGGTGCCGTAGGTGAAGAGCCGATCGACGTGCTCCAGGGCGTGCTCGCCGCGGTCGGGCAAGACCTTCTGGATGAGGCAGCGGCAGACGAGCCCGCCCATCGAGTGCGCCACGAGGAACACCCGCGGTGCGCCGGTGCGGTCCTTCACCAGCTCGATGAGCTCCAGCAGCGCCCTCGCCGCGGCCTCCAGATCGAATGCCTGGTAGGGGTCGGGGCGCGCGACCTCCTCCCCGTCGCCCGTCCGGTGTGCCTCGGTCGTGAGGCTGCGGGCGGAGAGGTCGTAGAAGCGGTGCACCCAGATCGAGGCGGGATCGACGCTGCCCGGCTCGGCGTCGCGCAAATAGCGCTCCTGGCTGCCTCGGACGAGCAGCGTGTAGTCGGCGTCGATCATCAGCCGCAGAAGAGGGCTCTCGAACTGATAGAAACTGGGGTCGCCGGAGGCGCCCACGCGCACGTGCACCGACCCTTCGTTGAAACCGTAGAAGGGATCTTCGACGGCCTTCTCGATGCCGCGCTCCCCGGCGAAGCCCCGCACATAGACGATCGGGAGCCTGTCCACGTCTGCCTCCTTACTCCGCGGAAGAGCGAGCCGCGCCAATGGTGAAGCGGTCGGCACCTCCGGTCAAGCCCACAGTGGAGTTCGGGCGGCATGGGCCCTGGTTCGTCCGGGCAGGAGTGGCGCATGGCGACTGGCACGGTCCGGGTCGGCACCAGCGGATGGCAGTACGACGACTGGTCCGGCGCCTTCTATCCCGACGACTGCCCGAAGCGCCGCTGGTTCGAGTATTACGCGACGCGCTTCTCCACCGTCGAGATCAACGCCACGTTCTACCGGCTGCCGCGCCAGTCGACGGTCCAGAGCTGGCACGACCGCGCGCCCGACCGCTTCCGCTTCGCCGTCAAGGGCAGCCGCTACTTGACGCACCAGAAGAAGCTCAGAGACCCGCGCGACCCGGTCGAGACCGTCACGACGCGGCTCGCCCCGCTGAAGACCTTCCACGGCGTGTGGCTCTGGCAGCTCCCGCCGAACCTGCACGTCGACGTCGAGCGCCTCGAGCGCTTTCTCTCAGCGCTGCCCGGCTCGCACCGGCACGCCGTCGAGTTCCGGCACCGCTCCTGGTACGCCTCAGAGGTCGAGCAGGCGCTGGCGGATCATGATGTCGCCTGGGTGTGGCTCTCGGACGGTCGCATGCCCGACGCGTGCCCGGTCACGGCCGACTTTCTCTACCTGCGGCTGCACGGGCTGTCCGAGGACGAGACGCAGCGCTACCGCTACGACTACGCCGCAGACGAGCTCGCCCCGTGGGCCGAACGCCTGCGGCACGCAGCGACCGACGGTCTCGACGGCTGGGTGTACTTCAACAACGACCACCAGGCGAACGCTCCCCGCAATGCCGAGACCCTCATCGAGTTGCTGGGAGACGCCGCCGTGTCGTGGCGCTGACCGGCGCCTCTGCCGCCGGCGAATCAGTACGGCCATTCGAGGTTGTCGCACATCGGAAAGTGCTTCACGTTCGCTCCTCCAAGACCCATTCGGCTCTGACGGAATACGGAGACACCTTCATCATGCAGGGGCGGTGTCTACTGTGCGGGTCCCAGGGGCAGCGTGGACTCCGAGCGCGTCAGGCGCTCTCCGACGAGACAAGGGGAGACGCCGTGGTCTGGGACTGGATGGGTACGACCTGGCAGGTGGCGGTGCTAGCGCTGCTCTCGACGGTGGGCATCTTCTTCGCGGTGCTGATCGCGACCCGGCTGACCGGTCTGCGGAGCTTCTCGAAGATGTCGAGCTTCGACTTCGCCATGACGGTGGCGGTCGGCTCGCTCATGGCGTCGGTCGCGACCTCGGCGACGGTCTCGCTCAGCCGAGGGATCGTCGTGCTCGCCGGCCTGTACGGAACCCAGGCGACGGTCGCCTTGTTGCGCATGCGGACCGACGTCGGCGGCCGGTTGGTGGACAACACGCCGATGCTGCTCATGGCGGGAACTGAGATGATGCAGGACCACCTTCACACTGTGCGCGTCACCGAGTCCGACGTGCGCGCGAAGCTGCGGGAGGCCAACGTCCTCAACTACGACCAGGTGGTGGCCGTGATCCTGGAAACCACGGGCGACATCAGCGTGCTGCACGGCGACGAACCCTTCGAGGCGGATCTCCTGCGCGGCGTCATCGGCGCGGAGCGGGTCGGTCAGACCTGATCGTGCCACCGACCTGGACAAGCTGCCCCGGTTGCGGCGTCGAACTGCCGCCGAACGGATGGACGCCGCGGTCAGACGCGATGAGCCCCGAGTGCTGGGAGCTGTACGGTGAGGTCACGGCCCACGAGCTCATCGAACCCGCGCTCGTGAGAGACCTCCACCAACTCACGGTCGACGCCTATCAGACGCAGCATCCCGGGAGCAACTTGCGCGGTCTCATCTACGGGCTCGTCGGACTCCACATGGGTCTGGACCTCGGGATTCGCGGCACCGACGTCCGCACCGCGCACGCCCGGATGGGGCCGACGGAGCCCCACTGGCCACTGTGCGCTCACCCACCCAACCGGGGGTCACTGACCGTCGCCGACGTGGCGTTGGCGGGCTCGCCGGACGAGCACAGGCGGTTGGTCAGCGAGTGGGCAGGACAGATCTGGCAGGCCTGGCAGGCGAGCCATGACGCGATCGCGAGGCTCACTCAATCACACGTGCTGCCGTTGGTCCCCGAGGCCCGCCGACGGGTTCAACGGTGAGACGGTTTCGTCACAAACCTGCTTCACCCGGTAAACCAACCGAGAATTCCTCGCCCTGCCCCTGTCGCTCACCCCGGGCCGTCCAGTACGATGAGACGGGATACATAGGAGGGGGAAGGTCAAGGGTGACATTGGGGCAGAGGGCTAGAGCCGCGTCCAAGCGTCCGCATGACCATGCCGTCGGCTTCTACGAGACGGACCGCTTCCTCGTCGACTCGGTGGCCGACTTCTTGGCGCCCGCGTGGCGCGACGGGCACGCCGCGATCGTCGTGGCGACCCCCGAGCATCGTGAACACATCGCGGCAGCGCTCACTGAAGTGGGGGGCCAACGGCGATGCCCTTGGGCGGTGCGTGGCCATCGACGCGGCGGAGACGCTGGCGAGCTTCATGCGCGACGGACGGCCAGATCGGCTCCGGTTTCGCGAGGTGGTCGGCCGGCTGGTCGAGCGGGCTGTAGCGGAGCACGGCAAGGTTCATGTCTTCGGGGAGATGCTTGCGCTGCTCTGGGCGCGGGGGAACATTACCGCGGCGATCGAGCTTGAGGACTTTTGGAATGAACTCGCCAACTCCTGCGACTTCGCACTCTTCTGCGCCTATCCGATGGCGTCCTTCGACCGCGAGGCGGACACCGTCGCCTTCCAAGAGGTGTGTCAGCTCCACTCCACGGTCCTGCCGACCGAGAGCTTCTCGAAGCTCTCCGACACAGACGAGCAGGCGCGTGCCGTCGCGATCCTCCAGCAAGAGGCGACCGCAGGCATCAACGAACGGGTCGCTTTGCGGCGCGAGCAGCACGAACTGCAAGACGCGTTGGGTCGCACGGCGGCCTTGAGGCATCTCATGACGGAGTTCATGGCCACGGTCGCCCACGACGACCGAGGTCCCGGGAGCCCCCGGCCACGCAACGTCGAGACCCTGCAGAAGACCGCCCTGCGCACGGTCCATCGGATGCTGCGGGCGCCCTGTGCGTTCACGCCCGCCGAAGCCGGCACCCTTGAAGCCGCCCCTCCGGCAACGGTGACGCTGCCCGTGACGGCCGACGGCACGGTCTTCGGACACCTGCGGTTACAGCTGCCCGCTGACCGCCAGCTCGACCAGGGCCATCACGAATTTCTCGAGGCGGTCGCCGCGGTCCTCGCCGCCGCCCACCGACACGCTTGCACGCGCCGGCGGCTCGAGCTGCAGGCCCTGCACGATCCCCTCACGGGCCTGCCCAACCGCACGCTGCTGCTCGACCGCCTGGGAAATGCGCTGCGTCAACGGGAACGCACCGCCGAGCGTGTCGCCGTGCTGTTCGCCGACCTGAACGGGTTCAAGCGCATCAACGACAGCCTCGGCCACAGCGCCGGCGACGAGATCCTGACCGTCGTTGCCCAGCGGTTGCAGAATGCGGTCCGTCCCGGTGACACCGTCGCCCGGCTCGGCGGCGACGAGTTCGTGATCTTGAGCGAAGTGGTGCGTGATGAGATCGACGCTCTTGCGATGGCCGAGCGCCTGCTCGCCGCGTTGACGGCGCCGCTCCACGTCGGCGGTCACGAGATCTTCGTCACCGCCAGCATCGGCGTGACGATCGGCCGTGCGGGCGACCAGCCACTGGCACTGCTGCACGACGCCGACCGCGCCATGTACCGATCCAAGTCTGCCGGTCCCCACCAGTGCGAGCTCTTTCAGGAGCGACCCAGCTAGAGCCTGATCACTGTAGCCGCCGCGGGTAGACGCGTTCCCAGCGACGCGTGGCTACGCGCTCTCCATCCTGCGTGACGTCGAGTTCCAGCTCGAGGGTGTAGTTCTGCCTGTCGCTGCGTAACGAACTGTGGACCTCCGAGGCTACGGTCGCCTCCGGCCAGGCGAGCTCGAACGCCGCGCGGCCGACGGCGGCGGCGTCCCCGGGATCGGTGGTCGACACGGCGGTCCGGCCGTCGTAGTCCTCGACCACGTGCGCGCCGTTGTCGGCGCGGTAGACCGACCGGTGCGAGGTGACCACCCGCGACCGTCGTGCCAGAACGTCGTGCTCCAGCCGCCAGAGCACCGGCTGGGTGTCGGCCTCGTCCTCGTCGAGCTGCTTCGTCGCCTCAGCGTCCCACCACTCCGCCGGCGGCGGTTGGAGGCGAGGCCGCGGGGCGTCCGCGCCCCGCAGCGCCCGCAGCGGCAGCACGAGGCGTGAGCCGGTCCGCCGCACGGAGAGCGTCACGGGCTCGGGAGGCGGCCAGACGTTCGGCCAGTCGGTCCCCGCCAGCGCCAGCCGCACCCGGTGGCCTCGCTCGAACACCCACGAGGTCGCGGTGAGCGGCACGAGGACCCGATACCAGGTGCCGGGCCCGAGCGGCTGAGGGTCTCTCGCCGAGTCGCGGGTCGTCAGGTTGAGGAAGCCCCGGCTCACCATCGACGACGTCCCGTCAGCGAAGACGTCGGAGAGCTTGGCGGAGAGGAACGCGACCGGCGCGGACGCGGCGAGCTCCACCTCAAGCACCGGGTATCCGAGCAGCTCGCGCTCGGCGGAGACCGCCGGCCAGTCGTAGGTGAGCGAGAAGGCCTCGTCCTGGCGCTGGTCGAAGGGCTGTCCCCACGGCAGCGCGCCGGCGCACGAGAGCGACGCCGCCGCTCCGACGTCCCCGCGCACCTCAAGACGGTCAGCGCCCGTGTCGGCGCCCGCCGACGCGACCGCCTCGTCGAGCGGCAAGACCGTGTCGCGCAGCTCCGGCAGGGGCCAGCCCCGTTCGGTGTGCCACTCCCCTCGGATCTCGGCCCCGTCCGGCTCGGGCTTCGTGGAGCGGCGCACGAAGAGCGTGATAGGCGGCTCGTCGTCGAGGCCGTTCAGGTCACCACGGAGCCAGCGGTCCCACCACCGCAGCAGCTCGGGGACCAGGTCGATGTGCGGGCCCGGCAGGGCCGTCTCCGCAGACTGATGGCCCCAGGGGCCGATCAGCATCCGCTTTGGTCCGCTCAGCTGCTCGAACATGCGCAGCGTCGCGTTGCGGTAGCCGTCGGCCCACCCTCCGACGATCATCGTCGCACACTCGATCGCGTCGTAGCCCGGACGCAGCGAGCCGTGGCGCCAGTACTCGCCGTCATGCTGCTCGTCGAGCCAGCGCAGCATCCAGGGCTCGGTCGCTTCGATCCGCCGCAGCCACTCCTCGTGCCACCCCTCGCCGTAGACCGACGGCACCGGTGGCAGCGCGTTCATCGCCACCATGTAGGTCGTGTAGTCGACGAAGTCCATCGCCCTACGGGCACCGCCCTCGTAGTGGACGTCGTCGGTGTAGCGGTCGTCGGTGGCGTAGATCGCGCAGATGGCTTTGAGCGCCGGGGGGCGCTCCATGGCCAGGTGGATCGCGTTGAAGCCCGAGTAGGAGGTGCCGTACATGCCCACCCCACCGGTGCTCCACGGCTGGTCGGCGAGCCAGGCGATCGCCTCGCACAGGTCGACCCGCTCCTGAGCAGGGTACTCGTCGATGGCGATACCGGGCGACGAGCCGGTCCCCCGCAGGTCGACCCGCGCGACCACGTAGTCACCTTCGGTCACGAGCCGCCGGTACTCGCCGGCGTAGTTGGCCGTGAGGTCGTCCTTGCGGTAGGGCAGCGCCTCCAGGACCACCGGCTGCGGCCGGTCGAGGTCGGGGCGGAAGAGCGTCGTGGCGAGCCGGCAGCCGTCCGACAGCGGGATCCAGTGTTGCTCCTCACGCATCAGCACTCCTCCCGTGCGGGTCCGGCGCTCACGACTCCACCGCGGGTTCGTCGATCGTGAGCGTGCGCGCGTCGGCGTCGAGGGTCGCCCGCACACCCAGCGGCGTGGTCGTGAGATACTCGCCGTGGCCCATCGGCAGGCCGTAGAGGACCGGCACCCCGAGCGGCTGCAGGTACTGCTCGAGCACATCCTCGATCGAGAGCGTCTGCGCCCAGTCGGCCCGCGACCTGCTCCAGTCGCAGCGCACGAGCTCTCCGACCACCACGCCGGCCACACCCTCAAGCATCCCGATCTGGGTCATCTGATTGAGCAGCCCGTCCATGTACCAGGCCGGGCAGTCCACGTCCTCGAAGAAGAGGATGGCGCCGCGCAGGTCGGGCTGCCAGGGCGTGGCGATCGTCTGCCCGATGAGCCAGAGGCAGCCGCCCACCAGCGTGCCGCTCGCCCGCCCCGGAGCGATCGCCCGCAGGTAGGCGTCGTCGGGATTGTCCGGCACGGTCCCCAGCGGCTCCTGCGCCGTCAGCGCGGCCAGCATGCGCTGCTGGTTGAACGCCTTGACCTTCGGGTGGGCGACGTCGCCCAGGGTCGGGCCGTAGAAAGTGACCAGCCCGGTGTAGTGACGCAGCGCGAGGTGCAACGCGGTGATGTCGCTGTAGCCGATGAACGGCTTGGGGTGGGCGCGGATCAGCTCCCAGTCCACGAGCGGCACGAGCTGCGCGGACCCGTACCCACCCTGGTAGCACTGGACGATGTCGACCTCGGGATCGGCGAACATCTCCTCCAGATCAGCCGCGCGCTGCGCGGGCGTGCCCGCCGTGTACATGCGCCGGGCGTGGATGTGCTCGCTCAGCTTGACCCGGTAGCCCTGCCCCTCCCACCACTCGACGCCGCGCAGCAGCTCCGAGCGGTTGAAGTACGGCGAGGCGGGAGCCGGGACGCCGATCGTGCCGCCGGGTCGCAGAACGCGACCGCGAAGGCTCGGCGCAGCGGAGAGCTCGTGCATGGGCGTATTCGGTCCTTGACAGCCGGGGGTTGCGGGGCAGAATACCAACGCAGTAGTAGGAAATGAGCGCGCCGCCTCCTTGAGGCGGGCGGTGTCGGCATGAGCGGCGAGCAGGGCCTCACGAGACTGAGAAGGGCACACACGTGAACGCGTCACGAAGCCGTCGATTGGCCTTCCTCCTGCTGGCGTTCGGCGTCCTCGCCGCGGCCTGCGGCAGCCCTCCGTCAGCGCCAGACGACGAGAACGAGCTCGGCGGCGGAGCAAGCGAAGGCGTCGAGCGCGCACTCAGCGGCGCATCGCCCGAGGCCAGCGGAGCGACATCCGGTGGCGGCAGCGACGCCACGGGCGGCACGGTCCGGATCGCGTGGGGCGGGGCGCCGGACAGCCTGAACCCCGGCAACGGCGTGCTGAGCGAGGCGTACTCGGTGTACGAGCTGGTCTACGACACGCTCATCGCGCTCGACCTCGACGGCAAGTACCAGCCCGAGCTGGCGACGGACTGGTCGGTCTCGGACGACGGGCGCACCTGGACGGTCAACATGGTCGACGACGCCATGTGGAGCGACGGCGAGCCGGTCACCGCCGAGGATGTGAAGTACACCCTGGAGCTGTACCGCGACACCGAGGACTTCCCCTACCTCTCGGCCTACCCGGACGTCTTCAGCGAGATCGAAGCGGTGGACGACACGACGCTGACCATCACCACCGACAAGCCGATCGGCAACTTCGAGTCACGGCTCGTCTTCGCCTACGTCGTGCCGAAGCACATCTGGGAAGCCCAGGATGATCCCGTCGCGTTCGAGAACGCCGAGATGATCGGCTCGGGGCCGTTCACGCTCGCCGACTACCGGCAGGGCGAGTTCGCCGAGTTCGCCCAGCGCGAGGACTACTGGGGCCAGGCGCCGAACGTCGACGGCGCGATTTTCCGGACGATCAAGAACCCGGACGCGCGGGTGCAGGCCCTGCTGAACGGCGAGGTCGACGTCGTCAGCGAGTTCCCCAACACCGCCATCCCCACCCTGCGGGGCACCGAGAATGTCGAGGTCGTCTCTGGCGACCCCATCTCCCCTGGCCTGCGCGACATCATCTTCAACATGCTCGACCCGAAGGACTGCCCCGAGGGCTCGAAGTGCACCGGCCATCCGGCGCTGCGGGACCTCGAGGTGCGCCAGGCGCTCTCCAAGGCCGTCGACAAGCAGCAGATCATAGACGTCGCCCTGCTCGGCTTCGGCACGCCCGGACTCACCTTGACACCCGTCGGGCTTGGGCCGTGGTTCGCCGACGACGTCGAGGACTACGGCTTCGACCTGGAGGCGGCGCGCCAGCAGCTCGAGGCGGCCGGTTACACCGATACCAACGGTGACGGCATCCGCGAGTGCAAGCCCGACCAGGACTGCAAGGACCTGACCTTCCGCTTCAACTTCGCCAACGACATCGACACGGCGCCCCGCGAGGCCGAGCTCGTGAGCGGCTGGTGGTCCGACATCGGCGTGGCGACCGAGATCCGAGGCGTGGACCCGGACACGCTCACGTCGATCTGCTGCCCGAACTTCGACCACGACGTGTTCATCTGGGGCTGGGTGAGCGATCCGGATCCCGCCTACCTGCTGAGCGCCGGGCTGTGCAGCGAGATCCCCACCGGCTTCTCGGAGACCGGCTACTGCAATCCCGAGTACGACGCGCTTTTCCAGCAGCAGGCGACCGAGACGGACGCCGACAAGCGCATCGAGATGATCCACGGCCTGCAGCGCATGCTGGTCGAGGACGCCGCGCTCGTCGTCTCCTACTACGAGGAGACCGTGCAGGCCTACCGGACCGACACCTTCGAGGGCTGGCCGGTCGACGAATCCCGCTTGGAGCTGACGGACCCATCGGCGCTGACGGCGGTGCGACCGGTGGCGCAGTAGCGCGACCGGACGGATCCTTCGGGCGAAGGAGCAGACAATCGGCCGCGGACGCTATCTGCTGAGAAAGGCGACCTGGGCGCTGCTGACGATCATCGCCGTCGTCATCTTCAACTTCCTGCTCTTCCGGGTGCTGCCGGGGGACCCGGCGAAGTCCGGTGTCCGGGACCCACGACTCGACCCCGCGTCGATCGCGGCGCTCGAGCAGCGCTTCGGCCTCGACAAGCCGGTCTTCATCAACACCGCCGAACCCTTCGACACCCAGTTCGTGGCGTACTGGCGCGAGCTCGCGCGCGGCAACCTCGGAACGTCGTATGAGTTCCGCAACGCCAGCGTCGCGTCGCTGGTGTCCCGGGCGCTGACCAACACCCTCTGGCTCATCCTGGCGGCGGAGGTCCTCGCCATCGTGCTCGGCACGGCGCTCGGCCTGGTCGCGGCGTGGCGGCGGCGCACGAAGATCGACGCCGGCGCGCTGCTCTTCGCGCTGCTCATGTGGTCGCTGCCGACCTTCTTCCTCGGCATCGTGCTGCTCTTCGTCGGCTCGACGTGGTTCGGACTGCCGACCGGCGGCAGGCTCACGGTGGGCGCCGATTACGCGACTTGGGGCGCGTACTTCGCGGATCTCGGCCGCCACCTCTTGTTGCCGACGCTGACCTTCACCCTCGCGCTGCTCGCGCAGTACATGCTCATCATGCGCAGCACGGTCATGGAGGTCTTCAACGAGGACTACATCCTCACCGCGAAGGCGAAGGGCCTGTCCACCTTTCAGGTCATCACCCGCCATGCGCTGCGCAACGCGATGTTGCCGATGGCGACACTCATCGCGCTCAACCTCGGCTTCGTCGTCTCCGGGGCCATCGAGGTCGAGACGGTCTTCTCCCTCCCGGGACTCGGGCTGCTGACCGTGGACGCCGTGAACGCGCGCGACTACCCCGTGCTGCAGGGCGCCTTCCTGCTGCTCGCCATCAGCGTCGTGGTCGCCAACTTCGCCGCCGATGTCGTGTACGGCTGGCTGGATCCGCGGGTCGGTGAGGCATGAGATCAGGTAAGCGGGCATGACGGCGACGACCACACAGACCGCCGAACCGTCACCGGCAGAGGGCGGGGACACTTCCCCGGACGAGCCGGGGGCGTGGCAGACGTTCCGGCGCAACGGGGTCGGCATGACCGGCGCCATCATGCTGGTGGTGGCGATCATCATCGCGCTGTTCGCCCCGCTGCTCGCGCCCTACGATCCCTACGAGTCCGTGCGCGTCGCGATCGACGACATCTACCAAGCCCCCTCGGCGGCCCACCTGCTCGGCACCGACGACGGCGGGAAGGATGTGCTCTCCGCGCTGCTGTACGGCACGCGCGTCTCGCTCATCGTCGGATTCGCCGCCGCCGCGATCTCGTTGCTCATCGGAGGGTTCATCGGGCTGGTGGCCGGCTACTACGGCCACGCACTCGAGACCGTCCTCATGCGCATCACCGACTTCTTCCTGGTCATCCCGGCGCTCGTGCTGCAGATCGTCATCGTCGCCATCGTCGGTCAGTCGCTGCGCAATATCATCATCGTGATCGGCGTGCTCGGCTGGACGACGACCGCTCGGCTCGTGCGGTCACAGACCTTGACCGTGAAGCAGCGGCGCTTCGTGATGCGCGCCCGTGCGCTCGGCGCGGGCGACGCCCACATCATCCGCCGGCACGTCTTTCCCCTGGTCCTGCCGCTCATGCTGGCGAACACCGTGCTGGTCATCTCGCTCGCCATCCTGTCCGAGTCGACCCTGGCCTTCATCGGGCTGGGCGATCCCACGGTCATCTCGTGGGGCCAGATGCTGAACTTCGCGTTCACCCGCGGCGCGGTGACCGCCGGCGCCTGGTGGGCGCTGTTCGGACCCGGACTGGCGTTGCTCTGGGTCGTCCTCTCGGCCACGCTCTTCGGCACGGCCCTGGAGGATGTCTTCAACCCGCGTCTGCAGCGCCACCACCTGGAGCCCGAGCTCCCGCAAGCTCGCCGCGCACGTGCCCGCGCCCACAACCACGCGGACGAACCCGTCAGCGACGCGCTGTTGTCGGTGCGCAACCTGTCGGTGGAGTTCGAGACCGCCCTTGGAGCGGCACGTGCCGTCGACGACGTCTCGTTCGACCTGCGCCGGGGCGAGTCGCTCGGGCTCGTCGGCGAATCTGGGTCCGGCAAGACGACCTCGGTGCTCGCCCTCCTGCGCCTGTTGCCGCCAGGCGGCAGCGTGGCTGCGGGTCAGGTCACCTTCGACGAGTTGGACGTGCTGACGCTGCCCGCGTCGGACCTTCGCGCACTGCGCTGGCAGCGTCTTGCGATCGTCTTCCAGGGGGCGATGAACGCGCTCAATCCCGTGCGCACGGTCGAGAGCCAGATCGCCGAGGCGGTGCGGCTGCACGACGACGGCGTGAGCCGCAAAGCCGCCGCCGAGCGTGCTGGTGACCTACTGGCCTCGGTCGGCATCACCCGCTCGCGCGCCGCGGAGTACGCGCACACCTACTCCGGCGGCATGCGCCAGCGCGCGATGATCGCGCTGGCGCTGGCCTGCGACCCCGACATCGTCGTCGCCGACGAGCCGACCACCGCGCTCGATGTCATGGTGCAGGCGCAGATCCTGGAGCTGCTCGCCTCGCTGGCCCGCGAACGTGGGATGGGCATGATCATGGTGACCCACGACCTCGGGGTGGTCGCGGCCACGTGCGACCGTGTCGCGGTCATGTATGGGGGCACGATCGCCGAGGAGGGTCCCACGGCCGAAGTGTTCGCCTCGCCCCAGCATCCGTATACCCGGCTGCTGCTCGAGGCGTTCCCCGACATCGACCACCCGGACCGGGCCCTGAGCAGCATCCCCGGCGCACCGCCACGGCTGACGAACCAGCCTTCTGGCTGCCGCTTCCATCCCCGCTGTCCCGACGCCATGGACCGCTGCACGACCGAGCGCCCGCCGCCGTATGAGCTCGATGATGGCCGGCTCGCGGCGTGCTTCCTGCACGACCCCGCGACCGTTGGCTCCGGTGGAGGGTCCGGCGATGGCTGAGCCCGTCCTCGTCGTCGAGCACCTGGTGCGCCACTTTCCGCAGCGGCGGTCGCTCGGCGCCTTGCTGCGGCGGGAGCCACCCGGTCTCGTGCGGGCCGTCGACGACATCACCTTCTCGGTCTCCCCCGGCGAGGTGCTGGCCATCGTCGGCGAGTCCGGCTGCGGCAAGACCACCACGGCGAACCTACTCCTCGGACTCGACCAGCCGACGAGCGGGCGCATCACGCTGTCGGGCCGGCACGTCGCCGAGCTCGACCGCTCGGGGCTGAAGGAGCTGCGGCGCCACGCCCAGATCATCTTCCAAGACCCGTACGAGTCGCTCAACCCTCGCCGCAGCGTGCTGGAGACCGTCGCCGAGTCGCTGGACGTGCACGGCCTCGGTGGCTCGAAAGACGAGGTCCGCGACAAGGTCTGCCGCGCGCTCGACCAGGCTGGGCTCTCCCCGCCGGAGCACTTCCTGCACCGGCGGCCCTCGGAGCTCTCCGGCGGCCAGCGTCAGCGTGTCTGCATCGCCGGGGCGCTCATCCTCGGCCCCGACGTCCTCATCGCCGACGAGCCGGTCTCGATGCTCGACGTCTCCACGCGCGCCGAGATCCTCAACCTCATCGCCACCCTCGCCTCCGAGGAGGGCGTCGCCGTCGTGATGATCACCCACGACCTGTCGACCGTCGCCGCCTACAGCCACCGTCTGGCCGTCATGTACCTCGGGCGAATCGTCGAGACGGGTCCCACCCAGCGCGTGCTGGCCGAGCCGCAGCACCCCTACACCCAGGCGCTCGTTTCGGTCGTGCCCGTCCCGGACCCGCAACGCCGAGAGGAGTGGGTCATCCTCGAAGGCGAGACCCCCGACCCCTCGCGCGTGCCGACCGGCTGCCGTTTCCATCCGCGCTGCTCGGAGGTCTTCGCGCCGTGCGACCGCGTGGATCCGCCGCTCTACCAGCTGGACGACGCCCACGAGGCGGCCTGCCTGCTGCACGACCCCGAGCACGCGGCGGCTTCCTCGACGCCGAACGCCGCCACCTGAGCACCTTTCGTGGCGAGAACGCCTCGGAGACGCCTTCTGACTGCTGCTGACACGTGAAGAGCCTTCAGACCACCAGGTTTGCCATGGTGTGCGCCTTTTGTGGAGCGTTCCACGCGGTGAGTTGCCACGCTAGACCACTCGCCTCGCCCTTCTCACCCCGACGCCCCCCTGGCGAGAAAGCGTCGGAAACCGACGCCTTCTGTCATCCACGAACCATCGGGAGGCGGTCGGCTCCGCGGGCCTGCGCAAGAACGCGTCGGAAACCGACGCTTTCTGTCACCCACGACCCACCCCACGACATTCTCATCATCCCGGGACGCGCCGCCAGGCGCGATGAAGTGCTGACATGTGAATCCGTCGGACGGGCGTCCTGTTCTGTTCGCCTACTAGCCCCAATCATTCATAGGCGTGCATCGAGGACCGTCTCGGGATGGTAGGGGCGGTGGGGCCGGCGTTGCTGGAGAGGGTGCTGGCACGAGGAGGATTAGAGCCGGTTTAGGGGGGTTTTCTGGCAGGGTGAGGAGCGCGGCGTGCGGGTCGCCGCGGTCTTGGGGGTGGTTGCGGTT
>JBBSMR010000002.1:0-109533 GCA_038233095.1 Euzebyales bacterium | reverse complement strand
CGGCGGCGGTGCGCCCTTCGTACATGTGCAGGTCCGAGCCGCAGATCGCCGTCGAGGTGATGCGTACCACGACATCGGTCGGGTCCTGGATCGTCGCGTCCTCGACGTCCTCGACCGCGACCTCGTACGGGCCCTTGTAGACGAGTGCCTTCATGCTGGGATGCTCCTCTTGATGGGATGCGATGGATAGGTCCCCGTTGCACCCTTCCTACCCCGTGTCCGGGGGGAGTCACGCGACCGCGACGAGCGCTCCTCAGCGCTCGTCGCGGACGAACGGCACACCGAGCGCGGCGGGCGCGCCGAGGCGACGCCGGAGATCGCCGAGCGAGAGCAGCACGAGGACGGCGATGGTGAGCAGGTAGGGGAGCATGGCCAGGAACTCAGCGGGGATGCCGCGCACGCCCGCCGCCTGGAGCGCGAAGTTGGCCCGCAGCGCGATGCCGAACAGGTAGGCGCCCGCGAGCGCTCGCCACGGCCGCCAGGCGGCGAAGACGACGAGCGCGAGCGCGATCCATCCGATGCCGTTCGTCGTCGCCGCCTGCGACCAGCTCGGCACGCGCGCCAGCATGAGGTACGCCCCGCCGGCACCGGCCAGCAGGCCACCGAGAATCGTGTGGACGTAGCGCACGGCGGCGACCCGCAGACCTGCG
Organism: Euzebyales bacterium; assembly: GCA_038233095.1. Lineage (GTDB taxonomy): Bacteria > Actinomycetota > Nitriliruptoria > Euzebyales > Egibacteraceae > JBBSMR01. Next base: position 108,883 of record JBBSMR010000002.1, on the reverse strand, counting down.
GCGTCGGCGGTCGCCGGTGACTCGCCGACGGCGCGCACTCCCAGGCCGGTGCGGGTGCGCCCCAGATACAGTCCGATCAGGCCTGCCAGAAACCACGAGCCATACACGACCAGGTCGTGGTCGAAGAGCACCGGCCCGAGGACGGGCAGCTCGCGCAGGCCGGGCACGCCCAGGTCGGGAAGGCGCGCCGCCAGCGGGAGGCCCTCGATCGGCTGGCCGATGAAGGTCGCGAGGCCGGTGCCGAAGATGACCAGCGCGAGCCCCGAGACGATCTGGTTCGCCCGCATCGTGACCGAGAGGAACGCGTGCACGGCGGCGAGCGCACCCCCGGCCAGCATGCCGAAGGCGAGTCCGAGCCACGGACTGCCGGTCCCGTCCGCGCCCAGGAAGGCGACGACGGCGCCCATCAGCATGAGCCCCTCCACCCCGAGGTTCAGGATGCCGGAGCGCTCGGTGAGCAGCTCGCCGAGCGCCGCCAGCGCCAGCGGCGTGCCCGCGGCCACGGCGGCCGCGATCGTGGCGACGAGCGCGGTCTCGTTCATCGCGACGGACGCTCCCGTGCAGGGGTTTCGGGGGTCGTGACCACCTCGGTCGCCGCCTGATCGGCGGTGGCCGGCGCCGCGGTGCCGCGGCCGAGACGCACGCGGTAGCGCAGATGCAGCTCGCCTCCGAGCACGAAGATGAGAATGGCTCCCTGCAGCATGGTGGAGACCGCCACCGGGACACGCAGCTCCGCGGTGCTCTGCAGCGCCGTCCCGGCGTTGCTGATGGCGCCGAGCAGCACCGCGACGAGCGGCACCCCGAGCGGGTTGTAGCGCGCGAGGGCCGCCACGATGATGCCGGCGTACCCCACGCCGACCGCGAGACCCTGTGGATCGAGCTGGTGGGCCCTGCCCGCGACCTCGCCAGCCCCCGCGAGACCAGCCAACGCACCCGAGAGCAGCAGCACGCCCACGACCACACGGCGCACGCCGATGCCGGCGTACCGGGCGGCCTCAGGCGAGTCGCCGAACACGCGCAGGTCAAAGCCGACGCGGGTGCGCGCCAGCAGCCACCAGAGCCCGACCACGGCGAGCAGCGCGACGACCAGCCCGAGATGGATGCGGGTCAGCCCCCACTCGGGGAACTCCGCGGCCTCCGGCAGCGGCCGGCCCTGCGGGAAGTTCGTGGCGGTCGGATCGCGCCAGAGGCTCGTGGACCCGAAGATGAGGTAGCGCATCGCGAACAGCGCGACGTAGTTCAGCAGCAACGTGGTGATGATCTCGCTCGTGCCGAGCCAGGCGCGGGCGAGCGCCGGCAGCAGCACCCAGAGTGCGCCTCCCAGCGCCCCCGCCACGACGACGGCGAGGATCGCCAGCGGTGCCGGGATTTCGCCGAGGGCCAAGCCCACACCGGCCGCGGCGATCGCCCCGACGTAGAGCTGCCCCTCCGCGCCGATGTTGTACAGCCGGTAGCGGAACGCCACGGCCGCCGCCAGCCCCGTGAGCATGAGCGGCGTGGCCGAGACGAGCGTGTCGGCGAGGCCGAAGCGCGAGGTGAGCGACGCCCGCAGCATCCCGGCGTAGACGGCGACCGGGTCGAACCCGGTGAGGACGAGGAAGACGGCGCCGGTCAGCGCCGCCAGCAGCACCGAGACGACCGGCACGCTGACGTAGTGCCACCACCGGACGTGCTCGCGGCGCTCAAGGCGGATCACGTGCTGACCCCGGTCTCGACCTCCACTCCGGCCATGGCCAGCCCCAGCTCGGTGACGTCGGCGTGCTGCCCCGGTCGTTCCAGCACGATGCGTCCCTCGTAGAGCACGACGATCCGGTCGGCGAGGGCACGCAGCTCGTCGAGATCCTCCGAGATCAGCAGGATGCCGCAGCCGTTCCGGCGCCGGTCGTCCAGCAGCCCGCGGACGAACGCGGTCGCGCCGACGTCCAGCCCACGGGTCGGCGCGGCGACCACGAGCGCGCGGGCCGTGCCGCGCAGCTCCCGGGCGAGCAGGATCTTCTGCACGTTGCCGCCGGACATCCCTCCCGTGGGCGCACTCGGACCGCGGGCCTTCACGTCGAACGCCGCGATCGTCTCCTCGGCCTGACGCTTGGCGGCCCGCCGGTCCACGATGAATCCGCGCTCCCGGGTGAGCAACAAGTTGTCGGCGATGGAGAGGCCCGGTGCCAGGCCGGTTCCCAGCCGATCCTCGGGCACGTAGGCAAGCCCCGCTCGGCGGGTGGACAGGACGCCAGCCCCCGTGACGTCGGCGCCGCCGACCTCGACCTGCCCGGCCGAGGGCGCCCGCAGGCCCGCCACGACCTCGGCCAGCTCGACCTGTCCGTTGCCCGCCACGCCGGCCACCCCGACGATCTCGCCGCTGTGCACGGCCAGAGTGAGGTCGCGCAGCGCCTGCCCCGCCTCAGCGGGCCCGACGTCGAGACGCAGGTCGCGCACGCTGAGCACGGCCTCCCCGGCGGGCTCTTGCGCGCGCCGGGGCGAGAGGTCGACGGTGCGGCCGACCATGAGCTGCGCGAGCTCCTGCTCGTCGGACGCCGCGGTCGCGACGGTGCCGACAACGCGCCCGTCGCGCATGATGGTGACGCGGTCGGCCACGGCCATGACCTCGCCGAGCTTGTGGGTGATGAAGACCACGGCCTTGCCGTCGGCGGCCATCGCCCGCACCGCGGTGAAGAGCGCCTCGGCCTCCTGGGGGGTGAGCACGGCCGTTGGCTCGTCGAGCAGCAGCACGTCCACGCCGCGGTGCAGGATCTTCACGATCTCGACCCGCTGGCGCTCGCCGACGGAGAGGTCGCCGACGCGCGCGCCCAGGTCGATCTCCAAGCCGTAGCGCTCGCTCAGGTCGCCGAGTTTGCGCTCCAGGCGGCGCTGGGAGAGCAGCAGCGGCTGGCGTCGGTCGCCCAGCGCGATGTTCTCCGCGACGGTGAAGCGGTCCACGAGCCGGAAGTGCTGGTGCACCATGCCGACGCCCTGCGCGAGTGCTTCGCGTGGACTCCGGAAACGGTGGCGCTGCCCGGCCAGCACGAACTCGCCCGCGTCCGGCTCGTACAGACCGGTGAGCACCGCGGCGAGCGTGGTCTTGCCCGCCCCGTTCTCGCCCAGCAGCGCGTGGACCTCGCCGTGCTCGACGGTGAGGTCCACGTCGGCGTTCGCGACCACGCCAGGGAAGTGCTTCGTGATGCCCCGGGCGGCGACGGCGGGTGGTCGATCCCCGTCGTCGCTGGTCTCCGGGCGGGCGCTCACTCCTGGCTCGGGATCTCGCCCTCGACACCCTCCACCAGATAGTCCATCGCGAGCAGGTCCTCGAGCGGGGCGGTCTCGCCTTCAGGGATGCGGACCTCGCCGCTCTGGTCGGTGACCGGGCCGGTGAACACCTCGAAGCTGCCGTCGATGATCTCCTGCTGCTTGGCGCTGATCATCTCCTGCGTCTCCTCGGCCACCGACGCCCCGAAGTCGGCCAGGTTGACCAGGCCTCCGGCCATGTCGCCGTAGAACTGCTCGGACACCCACGTGCCGTCGAGCACCTGCTGGGCCGTCTCGGTGTAGTAGGGCCCCCAGTCCCAGACCGTGGCGGTCAGCCACGCCTCCGGCGCGAACTGCTCCATGTCGGAGTTGTAGCCGGTCCACTTCGCGCCGGCCTCCTCGGCCGCCTGCCCGGGCGCGGGCGTGTCCTGATGCTGGCCGATCACATCGACGCCCTGATCGAGCAGGCTCTCCGCCGCCTGCTTCTCGATGTCCGGTCCGAACCAGGTCGAGGTCCAGACCACCCGGACGGTGGCGTCGGGGTTCACCGAGCGCGCTCCGAGCGTGTAGGCGTTGATGCCGCGCAGCACCTCAGGGATGGGGAAGGCGGCCACGTAGCCGAGGTCCCCCGACTCCGACGTGGAGGCGGCCGCCATGCCCTCCAGGTAGCGGCCCTGCTCGGCCGCCCCGAAGTAGGTCCCCATGTTCTCGGCCGTCTTGAAGCCGGTGGCGTGCTCGAAGACGACGTCGGGGAAGCGCTCCGCCACCGCCAGCATCGGGTCCATGTAGCCGAAGCTCGTGCCGAAGATGAGATCGTTGCCCTGCCGGGCGAGATCCTCGAAGACGCGCTCGCTCTCCGCGCCCTCGGGGACGCTCTCGACGAAGGTGGTCTCGACCTGGTCACCGAGCGCGTCCTCCAGCGCCTGGCGGCCTTCGTCGTGGCGGAACGTCCACCCGGCGTCGCCGACCGGGCCGACGTAGACGAAGGCGACCTTGAGCGGCTCCCCGGTCTGCTCGCCCCCACCCGCGGTCTCGCTGCCGGTGGACCCGGTGCCCGCTTCGCCAGCGGTGCCCGCAGCGCCTCCGGTGGGCTCGGTCTCCGCGGCGCCGCCGCACGCGGCCAGCAGCAGGCCCAGCGCGAACAGCAGCGCGATCATCTTCGGTCTCATGTCTCGTCCTCTCGTCAGCCGTCCCGTCGCTGGCATCCTCTCATGTCCACAGCCGTCGCGCGCGCAGGGCGAGATCCGCGTGCAGCGCCCGCCGATCGGCGCCCACCAGGGCGCCGTCGCGCACGATCGCCCGCCCGTCCACGATGACGTGGCGCGCCCGACGGTCCGGCCCGAGCACGAGGCCGGCCGCGGGGTCCGCGATGTCGCCCAGGTCGTCTCCGGGCCAGACCACGAGGTCCGCGCGAGCGCCGGGCTCGAGCCGGCCGAGGTCGTCTCGCCCGAGGCAGCGGGCGCCGCCCTCGGTGGCCAGGCGCAGCGCGTCGGCCGGTCCGAAGGCCGCCGGATCGCCCGTGCGCAGGCGCGCGACGTAGACCGCTTGGCGCAGCTCGGCGGCGAGCGTACCTTGCTCGTTCGAGGCCGCTCCGTCCACGCCGAGGCCGACGGGCGCGCCGGTCTCGATGAGGTCGGTCACCCGGCAGATGCCCGCCCCGAGCCTGGCGTTGCTCGACGGGCAGTGCGCGACGCCGGCACCGGCCTGACCGAGCCGGGCGATCTCGGCGTCGTCGAAGTGGATGCCGTGGGCGAGCCAGACGTCGTCGGCGATCCAGTCCCAGCCGTCGAGCACGGCCAGGGGTCGCTGGCCGTAGCGTTCGAGGGCGTCGCGCTCCTCGTCGAGCGTCTCGGCCAGATGGGTGTGCAACCGCAGGCCGTGGCGGCGCGCGAGCGCCGCGGACTCGCGCATGAGCGCCTCGGAGACGCTGAAGGGACTGCACGGCGCCACCGTGACGACGATCCGCTCACCGTCGTGCCAGCGGCTCACCACGCGCTCGGTCGAGGCGAGGATCGCGTCGAGCTCCTCAACGAGGTGGTCGGGAGGCAGGCCGCCGTCAGCCTCGCCGAGGTCCATCGAGCCGCGCGCCAGATGGAGGCGCAGCCCGATGCGCTGCGCCGCCTCGGCGATGGCGTCGAAGACGCTGTCGTCCCCGCCGGGCACGACGTAGTGGTGATCAGCGGCGGTGGTGCAGCCCGACAGCGCCAGCTCGGCCAGTCCCACCAGCGCCGCCGCGTGGACGTCCTCGGCGTCCAGGCGCCCCCACACCGGATACAGCTCGGTGAGCCAGCCGAACAGGTCGCAGCCGGTCGCGCGTCCCCTGGTCATCCACTGGTACAGGTGGTGGTGGGTGTTGATCAGCCCGGCGGTGAGCAGGTCGCCGTCGCAGCGCAGCTCCGTGTCGCCGTCCTCGGCCTCGACCTCGCCGACGGCGGTGATCCACCCGTCGACGAACGCCACGTCACCCGGCCAGCGGGCACCCCGCAACACGGTGCGGCCCGAGTCATTCACGGCCTGCCCCCATCTCGCCCATCCAAGCTGCGCGGACGCTTGGTGTGCACAGTGCGCACCAAACGTCCGCGGACGAAGAGTCTCAGGCTGCCGGTGGCCGCAATCGGCGTCCCGGCGAGAGCGGCCGCCAGGTGAGTGGCTTGCCGCGGCCCGCGTCGATGCGCTGTTGGCGCATTCGGACGACCTGGTCGACGACGCCGCGCAGGTCGCGCCGCAGCCGGGTGCCGCTGAAGCGGAGGATCTCCCAGCCATCCGCCCGCAGCAGGGACTCTCTGCTCGCGTCGTACGCGCGATCGCTGAGCAACGTGTGGTGCTCGCCCCCGTCGCATTCGAGAATCAGGCTCGCCTCCGGCATGGCGGCGTCGGGGAAGATCCCGGGCAACACCTGGGCCGACCAGAGTGGAAAGACGCCGCGCTCGGCCAGTCCCACGGCCAGCCAGCGCTCGGCCTCGCCGTCCTGGTCGAGCGCGCCGCTGGAGAACATCCTGCGGATCTCTGCGGCCCCGACGTACTTCGGCATGCCGCCGGCCAGGCTCATCAGCTCCCGCAGGCTCAACAGATTCCTGCGCCGTGCGTCGTCGATGGCCACCCGCAAGCGCTTGCCTGCGGTCCGGGTCGCGGTGTCGATGATCGCCCGGGACGCCGAGACGGTCGGGACACCGCTGACCACATCTTCGTCCCTCGGGGCCACCAGCGTCCGCTGCACGATGAACCGCACGCCCCGGACCCGCGTGCACGGCGGAATGACCACCCAGCGCTTGGCGCCCAGCGAGAACCCCTCGAGACCGTGCAGTGCGCGGGCGGTCCAGCCACCGGCGCGCGCCTCCGGACCACAACGCAGGACGGCCGCGAGGATATCTTGCACCGGCGGCCGTGCGGCGCTGTGCAGGCGATAGACCCCCCGCTCCAGCACTTCCAGGTGACCTCTGGTGACCCATGTGTTCACCGTGGCTGCCGGGACGCCATCGTCGAGCAGTTGCCAGCGGGCGACGAGGCCATGCTGCTCTCGCAGAAGGGCGGCGACGCGAGGCGGGAACATGGGAACACAGTGCAGCAGCGACGTCTCCGCGCCGGCAATCTCCACCGCCCGCCTGTGGACAGCGCTCCCAGCGTGCTGCGTGGACACTTACCACGCGGAGCGCATGGCAAGTGTCCACGCAAGGGCCGCGGGGCGGCATCAGACCGGCCGGTCCGCGAGGGCGATGTCCGGCGGGCGGACCGGGACGCGGATGAGGTCCAGGCCGGTGGCGGCGCGCACCGCCGCCACGATCGCGGGGGTGGAGGAGATCGTGGGCGGCTCGCCGACGCCTTTCGCGCCGAACGGGGCGCCGGGCTCGGGCTGCTCGATGAGGGTCGCGAGCACCGGCGGCATGTCCAGCGTGGTCGGGATGAGGTAGTCGGTGAACGACGGGTTCAGCACCTTGCCCTCGGAGACCAGGATCTCCTCCATCACCGCCAGGCCGAGACCCTGAGCGATGCCGCCCTCGATCTGGCCGGTCACCTGGACGGGGTTGAGCGCCCGCCCGACGTCCTGGCCAGTGGCGATCTGCACCACGCGGATCAGCCCGAGCTCGGGATCCACGTCGACCACCGCCCGGTGCGCGGCGAAGGCGAAGGCGACGTGCGCGTCACCCTGGCCGTCGGCGTCGAGGGGGTCGGTCGGGTCGTGGTGGTACTCCCGGGTCTCCTCGATCGAGCCGTTTTCGAGCGCCTCGGCCAGCGGGATCCGAAACGAGGGGTCGTCGGCGTGCACGATCGCGCCGTCGTCCAGCCGCAGGAGCTGGCGGCGGGCGCCTTGCACATCGACGCCGCGACGTTCGCCGACGCGGCGCAGCAGCGCGTCGCGGACCGCCGTGGCGGCGGTCTGCACGGCCCCGCCGCTCATCCAGGTCTGGCGTGAGGCGCTCGTCGACCCGGCGGAGCCCACTTGGGTGTCGGCGGGTCGCAGGATGACCTGGTCGACCCCGAGCACCGACCGGACGATCTGCTGGGCGAGCGTGACGAAGCCCTGCCCGACCTCGGCGGCGGCGCAGTGGACCGTCGCGACCGGCTCGCCGTCCCCGCCGCGCTCGAGCCGCACCGAGGCGGTCGAGAAGTCGTCGAAGCCTTCGGAGTACATGAGGTTCTTGAAGCCCACGGCGAAGCCGATGCCCCGGAGGACGTCGGCGCGGTCGGCCGTCCGCCCGGCGCCTCCGGGCAGGGTGAGGGGATCGGCGTCATCCTCCGACGGGAGCGGATGGTCGCGGGCGGCCTCGATCACCTCGCGCACGGGGGCGGTGCCGCGGATGACCTGGCCCGTGACGAGCGTGTCGCCGGTGCGCAGGACGTTGCGCAGGCGCAGCTCGATGGGGTCGAGGTCCAAGGCGGCGGCGAGCTTGTCCATCTGCGCCTCGTGCGCGAAGCACGTCTGGACCGCGCCGAAACCGCGCATCGCGCCGCACGGCGGGTTGTTCGTGCGCACCACCCAGCCGTCGATGACGGCGTTGGGGACGCGGTACGGACCGGCCGCGAAGCAGGACGCGTTCGCGATCACCGCCGTCGACGAGGACGCGTACGCCCCGCCGTCGAGCAGCAGGCGCGCCTCGACCTTCACCAGCGTGCCGTCGCGCTCGGCGTGGTGGCGGTACCACAGCCGCGCCGGATGGCGGTGGACGTGACCGAAGAAGGACTCCTCGCGGGAGTAGAGCATCTTCACCGGCCGTCCGGTGCGCAGGGCGAGCAGGCAGACGTGCACCTGCAGGCTGACGTCCTCGCGCGCCCCGAACGCGCCGCCGACGCCGGCGAGCGTGAGCCGCACCCGGTCGGGCGGCAGGTCGAGGCAGGCGGCGACCTGCTCACGGTCGACGTGCAGCCACTGGGTTGAGATGTACAGCTCGACCCCGCCGTCGCCGTCGGGGATCGCCAAGCCCGACTCGGGGCCCATGAAAGCCTGGTCCTGCATGCCGACCTCGTAGGTGCCCTCGACGGTGACGTCCCCGCGTGCGTCGGGATCGCCGTGGCGGATGGGCAGGTGGCGGAAGACGTTGCCGTCGGGGTGGATCGGGGCCGCGTCGATCGCCTCCTCGGCGTCGACCAGCGGGTCGAGCTCCTCGTAGGTGACCCGTATCGCCTGCGTGGCGCGCCAGGCGAGCTCGGGATGGTCGGCGGCCACGGCCGCGACCGGCTCGCCCTGGTAGCGCACCACGTCGTCGGCGAAGACGGGCTGGTCGGGATGCTCCAGGCCGTAGGTGGGCCTGCCGGGCACGTCGCGCGCGGTCACGACGGCGTGCACGCCCGGCATCGCCGCGGCCTCGGAGACGTCGACGTCTACGATGCGCGCGGCAGGGTGGGGGCTGCGCAGCGTGCGTCCCCACAGCATGTGCTCGGCGTAGAGGTCGGAGGAGAAGGCGAAGGCGCCGGAGACCTTCGGCGGGCCGTCGGGGCGCGCCGCGTCGCTGCCGACCCCTCCCCGAGGTGGGGTCCGGGGGCGCGCCGCGGGCGGGGCGGTCGTGCTGGCCCTGACTCCGTGTGGGGCGATCATCGCGCCGCCTGGCCAGCCCGCTCAGCGCGCACGCGGTGCACCGCCTCGAGGATGCGCCCGTACCCGGTGCAACGGCAGAGGTTGCCCGCGAGCGCCTCCTGGATCGCCAGGTCACTGGGCTCGGCGTCGCGGTCGAGCAGGTCGTGGATCGTCACGATCAGCCCGGGCGTGCAGAATCCGCACTGCACCGCTCCGGTCTCGAGGAAGGCGCGCTGCACGTCGGTCGGTCCGTCGGCGCCGAGCCCCTCGACCGTGGTGATGGCCGAGCCGACCGCGTCGGCGGCCAGGACACAGCAGGCGCAGACGAGCGCGTCGTCGAGCAGCACCGAGCAGGAGCCGCACTCGCCCTGCTCGCAGGCGTTCTTCGACCCCGGCAGGCCGAGCCGCTCCCGCAGGACGTGCAGCAGGCTCTCGCCGATCCAGGCGCTCTGGACGGACAGTGCGCGGCCGTTCACGGTGAGCTCGTACGTCTCGGACTCCGCGGCGAGCGGCGCCTCGGACGGCCCCGCCTCATCCGGCACCGCCGAGCCTTCCGAACGGCCCGCGGCGGCGTAGCCAGGAGTCGGCTCTCCGCTCATTGCGCGAGCGCCCGGCTCAACGCACGCCGTGCCATCACCGCGATGCTGTGCTGGCGGTAGTCGGCCGTGCCGCGGTGGTCGGTGATGGGCGAGCACGCCGCGGCCGCCATCTCTCCGAAGCGCGTGACCACGTCGGGCGGCGCCGTGAGCGCCGACCAGTCGATCGCTGCGCTCGCGAGCGCCTCGGCCTCGGAGGGCCGCAGCGGCGCGGGGGAGACGGCGCCCAGCGCGCAGCGCACCCGCTGCGCCTGGGTGTCGAGCACGAGCGCGAGGCAGCTCACGGCGATCACCATGGCGTTGCGGGTGCCGACCTTGCAATAGACCTGGGGTCCGTCCGCGCGGCGCACCCGCACCGCCCGGATGACCTCGCCCTCACGGCGCTGCGTCTGCTTCACCCCGGTGATGAACGCCGTCAGCGCCAACGAGCGCTCGCCCTCGGGTCCGCGCAGGTCGACCTCGGCGTCGAGCGCCGCGAGGAGCGGCAGGGTGTCCCCGGCGGGGCTGGCCGTCGCGACGTTGCCGCCGAGCGTGCCCACGCTGCGGATCTGCGGCGAGCCGACCGTACGAGCCGCGCTCGCGAGCGCCGGCAGGAGCTCGTCGAACTCGCGCTCCATGCTGCGGTAGGTCAGGCCCGCCCCGAGCTCGATCTGCCCGTCGATCTCGTGCCAACCGCGCAGCTCCTCCACCCGCCGCAGCGCCACGACGTTGCGGGGGCGGCGGTGACCGAAGTTCACCTCGACCATGAAGTCCGTCCCGCCCGCGAGCAGCTCGGCGTCCTGCAGCTCCGTCAGCGCGTCGACAGCGTCGTCGAGCGTGCGCGGCCGTGCGACCGTCAACCGATCTCCCTTCGTGGCCTCTCACCTCGGAGGGTGAACGAGCCGCCCGCCACTGTCAATAATCTTCTCCCGCTGTCCGCTCCACGGCGGGGGCGGCGGGTTGACATTCGCCGACGGCCGCGCCACCGTGACCGCTCATGACCGGTGACCTCTCGCTGCGCAGCGATCGGGCGCTCCTGCCCGAGGGAGAGGCACCCGCGACCGTGCACGTCGTCGACGGGAAGATCACCGCGATCGACCACGCTGAGCCAGGCGACGGCGGGGAGGTGATCGACCTGGGCGAGCTCGTGCTCATGCCCGGTCTGGTCGACTCCCACGTGCACGTGAACGAGCCCGGTCGGACGGAGTGGGAGGGCTTCGTCAGCGCCACGCGGGCCGCCGCCGCCGGCGGCGTCACCACCATCGTGGACATGCCGCTCAACTGCATCCCACCCACCACCAGCGTGGCGGCGCTGGATGAGAAAGGGCTCGCCGCCGAAGGCCGCTGTCAGGTCGACGTCGCGTTCTGGGGCGGCATCGTGCCGGGCAACGCCGCCGCGCTGGCACCGCTCGCGGACGCCGGAGTCTGCGGGTTCAAGGCGTTCCTGGCCGACTCCGGGGTGCCCGAGTTTCCGCCGGTCACCATCGCGCAGCTCGACGAAGCCATGACGGTGCTGGCCGGCCGCGAGACGCCGGTGCTCGTGCACGCGGAGCTTCCGGGTCCGCTGGACGAGGCGGCCGCCGGACTGATCGGTCGTGATCCGCGCCGCTACGCGACCTGGCTCGCGTCCCGCCCCGAGCGCGCGGAGACCGCAGCGATCGAGGCGGCGATCGCACTCGCCGAACGTCATGGCGTGGCCGTGCACGTGCTGCACCTCTCATCGGCGGATGGGCTCGCGCCGCTGCGCGCGGCGAAGGAGCGGGGGAGCCCGGTCACCGCCGAGACCTGCCCGCACTACCTCGCCCTTGCAGCCGAAGACATCCCGGACGGCGCGACAGCCCACAAGTGCGCCCCGCCCATCCGCGACCGCGAGAACGCCGAGCGGCTCTGGGGAGCCCTGGCGGATGGGACGCTGGACCTCATCGCCAGCGACCACTCTCCCAGCCCACCCGAGCGCAAGCATCTCGACGACGGGGATTTCGTGGCGGCGTGGGGCGGCATCGCCTCGCTGCAGCTCACGCTCCCGGTCGTCTGGACACACGCCGCCGAGCGTGGGGTCGCGCTCTCGACGGTCGCGCGCTGGATGAGCGAGCGGCCGGCCGTGCTCGCCGGTCTCACGTCGAAGGGCGCGCTCGCGCCGGGCCGCGACGCGGACCTCGTCGCCTTCGACCCCGGCGCGGTCTGGACGGTCGACGCGGACGCTCTGGAGCACCGGCACCCGGTCACGCCCTACGACGGGCACACGCTGCGGGGCGCGGTCAGGGCGACGTGGGTCAGGGGGCGGCAGGTCTACGCCGACGGCGTCCACCTCGGCCGGCCGGCGACCGACACCGGGGCCCAGCGCCGCGCCGGCCCCGCATTCTGGGCCGCCCCGTCGCCGGGCCAGCTGCTGAGCCGACGGGTGAGCCGGGGCGCAGCGTGCCCCTCAACAGCCGCCACCGACCCCGGCTGGCCTGACCTGGCCGCCGCCGATCTCGGCGCGCTCGTGCTGGCGGCCAACGACGAGTTCTTCGCGCCGAAGGAGAACCTGCTGCTGCCCGGCGCGCCGGTCTTCGATCCCGAGGCGTACACCGACCGGGGCAAGCTCATGGACGGTTGGGAGACCCGCCGTCGCCGGACACCCGGCGTCGACTGGTGCGTTGTGCGCCTCGGCGTGCCGGGCGTCCTGCGGCAGGCCGTCATCGACACCGCCTTCTTCCGCGGCAACTACCCGCAGGCGTGCAGCCTGGAGGGCTGCCTCGTGGACGGCGACCCGGCGCCGGACCGGCTCGTCGCGCTGAGCTGGGAGGAGCTCCTGGTGCGGACGCCGCTGAAGGGTGACGCCGAGCAGGTCTTCCCGCTGGAAGGGCAGCGACTCGTGAGCCACGTCCGCTTCACGATCCATCCCGACGGCGGGGTCGCCCGGCTGCGCCTGCGCGGCGAGGCCGCGCCGGACCTGCGCGCGCTCACCGGACCGGACACCTGGGCCGACGTCGCGGCGACCACGTCCGGCGGTCGCGTGGTGGCATGCAGCGACGCATTCTTCTCCTCACCCCACCATCTGCTCGCGCCCGGCAGCCCCGCGCACATGGGCGGCGGCTGGGAGACGCGCCGCCGCCGCGGGCCCGGCCACGACTGGGTCGTCGTCCGGCTCGCCGCGGAGGCCGAGCTCAGCCGGGTCGAGGTGGACACCACGCACTTCAAGGGCAACTACCCGGACCGCTGCACGGTGGAGTTGGCACACGCGCCCGGTCTCGACCCTTCGCAAGTGCCGCCCGACGACGCCTGGCACCCGGTCGTGCCGCCCGCGCCGATGCGCGCCCACGCTCGCCACGCCTTCCGCATCGACGGCTCGTCGCCCGCGACCCATCTGCGGCTGGGCATCCATCCCGACGGTGGCGTGGCCCGCCTGCGCGCCTACGGCCGCGTCACCGAGCAGGGCTGGCGCGCATGGGGTGCGCGCTGGCTGTCCGCGCTGCCCTCCGATCAGCTCGCCGATGACTTCAGGGCGTGCTGCGCCTCGCAGCGGTGGGTGCAGGCCATGATGGCGCGGCGCCCGTTCGCCACGTTCGACGCGCTGCTCGAAGCGGCGGACGCGGTCTGGCGGGGCCTCGAACCGGCGGATTGGCGCGAGGCCTTCGTCGCGCATCCGCGCATCGGCGAACGCGGCGCCGGCGGTTGGGCGGAGCAGGAGCAGGCCGGCACGGCCGCCGCCGCGTCGGAGACGCTCACCGCGCTGGAAGAGGGCAACCGTGTCTACGAGGAGCGCTTCGGGCACGTCTTCCTCATCTGTGCGAGCGGGCTGAGCGCCGAGCAGATGCTGGCGGCGTTGCGCGAACGCCTGCCGAACGAGCCGGCGACCGAGGAGGGCGTCGCCGCCGAGGAGCAGCGCAAGATCACCCGACTCCGACTGCAGAAGCTGGTGCACCCATGATCTCCACGCACGTGCTCGACACCACGCAGGGCCTTCCCGCTCCCGGCGTCGGCGTCGTCCTGGCGATGCGGACCGCCGAGGGCACCTTTGCCGATCTCGCCGCCGGTGTCACGGACGCCGACGGGCGGCTGACCAATCTGCTCCCTCGGGAGCGCACCCCCGCCGCCGGGGTGTACCGCCTGACGTTCCAGACCGCCGCGTGGTTCGCGGCCGAGGGGCGGTCGAGCTTCTACCCGGAGGTCTCCGTGACGTTCGACCTGACGGATCCGCAACAGGATTACCACGTCCCGCTGCTGCTCAGCGGTTTCGGCTACTCGACCTACCGGGGGAGCTAGCGCATGCCACCCGGAAAGCTGCGCGACAACCGCTACGGCAAGTCCGGCATCCGCCTCTTCAAGGTGGACCGCGAGGGCGCGCGCCACCACGTCACCGATCTCACCGTGGACATCTGGTTGGAGGGCGCCTTCGAGGCCGCGCACACCGAGGGCGAGAACGCGGCCGTCCTGCCGACGGACACGATGCGGGGGACCGTCTACGCCTTCGCGCGCGAGCGCTGGTCGCCCGAGCCCGAGGCGTTCGGGCTGGAGCTCGCGCGGCATTTCGTCGAGACGGTCGCGTCGGTCGAGCGCGCCAGCGTGCACCTGGCCGCGGCCGCCTGGGAGCGCATCGACGTCGGCGGCGACGGCCATGACCACGCGTTCACGGGCGGAGCGCCGGCTCGGCGCACCGCCACCGTCACTGTCGGTCCCGACGGCGCGGACGTCACCGCCGGCCTCGGCGACCTGCTCGTGTTGAAGACCGCGCGCTCGGGCTTCTCCGGGTTCCACGTCGACGCCTACACGACGCTGGCCGAGACCGACGACCGCGTCCTCGCGACACTGGTCACGGCCCGCTGGCGCTACGACGCCCTCGCCCTCGACTGGTCGGCGTGCGCCGGTGAAGTCCGGCGTCTGCTGCTGGAGACCTTCGCCGAGCACGACTCGGAATCCTTGCAGCACACGCTGTACGCCATGGGTCAGGCCGTCCTCGCCGCCCGAGGAGAGATCGCCGAGATCTGGCTGTCGATGCCGAACCAGCACCACAATCTCGTCGACCTGCAGCCGTACGGCCTGGAGAACCCGAACGAGGTCTTCGTCGTGGCCGACCGCCCGTTCGGCGTCATCGAGGCCACCCTCGCCAGGGACGCCTGAGTTGCCCGCGCGCTCGTTGGGGCCCGCCGCGCTGCGCGAGCTCTCCGGACGCATCGAGACCGCGCGAGCCGAGCATGACCAGCGGCGCGTCGTTGCGCCGACCGCACGCCAGCCCGTGCACACCCTCTACGTGCCCGCCGACGACTACACCGCGCGCACCGTCGCGGAGTACGGCGAGCAGGCGCGGCGCCTGCTCGACCGGCACGCCGCCGGCACGCGTTTCGCCGCGATCTTCTCCTTCGAAGAGGAGTTGAGCGCGCAGGTCCGCGAGCGGGTGGCCGCCAAGCTCACCGGCGAGCCCGTCGAGGATGTGCGCATCGACTTCGAGGACGGCTACGGAGCGCGCAGCGATGACGAGGAGGACCGTCACGCCGCAGCGGCGGCCACACAGATCGTTCAGCAGGCCCGGGCGGGAGACCTCACGCGCCGCTGGGGTGCGCGGGTGAAGTCGTTCGCGGACGGCGCGCACGAGCGCAGCCTGCGCACGCTCGATCTCTTCCTGACGGGCGTGCTCGAGGAGTGCGGCGCGCTGCCCGAGGGCGTGGTGGTGACGTTCCCCAAGGTGGTGAGCGTGGCGCATGTCGCCCTGTTCGCGGAAGCGCTCGGGCGGCTGGAGCGGGCATGCGGGCTGGCCGACGGCGCGTTGCGGTTCGAGGTCCAGATCGAGATGACCGAGTCGGTGCTCGACCGCCACGGTGTGGTCGCGCCTAGGCTCGTCGAGGCCTCAGCGGGCCGGCTGAGCGGCGCGCACATCGGGGTCTTCGACTACACCGCCGCGCTCGACCTGCCCCCGGCTGAGCAGCGGCTCGATCATCCCGCGCTGGACTTCGCCCGTCACGTGCTGCAGGTCGGGCTCGCGGGGACCGGGGTCGAGCTCTGCGACGGGTCCACGAACCTCTCCCCGGACGCGGAGGACGCGGACGCGGTGCGCGCCGCCTGGCGACAGCACGCGGCGCATGTGCGCCACTCGTTGCGCCACGGGTTCCGGCAGGGCTGGGATCTACATCCGGCTCATCTGGTGAGCCGTTACGCGGCTGTCTACGGCCACTACCTCGACGGCCTCGACGGTCTGCTCGGCCGCCTGCGGGCGTGGCAGAGGTCAGTGACGCAGGATCAGGCCGCCATGCAGACCGACGAGCCGGCGACGGCGCGCGCGCTGCTGGCCCACCTCGGCCGGGCGGTCGCGGTGGGCGCCGTCCCGCGCGCGCAGGTCGCTGACGTCCTCGACGAGGCCATCAAGTGAGCGGTAGGCGCCTCAGGCGCCGGCTGGCAGCAACGGAAAGGGCCGGCCGTCGTGCCGGCGACCGCGCGAGCCGGCCTGCCTATTGGCGGGCGCTCCTCGTCCCACTCGCGGTCGAGGCCTGGCTGTTCTTCGGCCCGGAGTAGACCTCGATCTCGACGGCGCCCGTGTTGCCGCCGGTCGTCTCTGCCGCGTCGAAGCGGATCTCGCGGCCAGTGAAGGTGGTCTCGGCGACGCTCAGCCCTTCGCCGGCTTCGAACGGTCCGAGGGTGCGGCCGTCCACCGTGACGGTGTAGCGCTCGATGATGCTGCTGCCGTCACCCATGGCGCGGCTGCGAAAGCCGATGCCGGTGACGTCGACCGGCTCGCCGAGATCGAGGGTGATCCAGGCGTCATCGCCGTCGCCGGCCGTGGACCATTCCGTGGCCAGATCGCCGTCGACCGCGTTGCCGGCGGCGAAATCTCCGGAGAACTCCGAGCTGGCTTCCACGACGGTCGCACCCTCCGCGACGTTCTTCCGCGCCGCCTTCCGCGCGACAGGAGTCCGAAACGTTGTGAGCTCGCCCTGATAGAGCGCTCCGTCGACCCCCGACCCCTGCACGCGGTAGAAGTACTCGGTATCCGGCTCCAGACCGGTCATCGTGGCCTGATGGTCCTTGTGTGCTCCGCCCCGCATGTCGATGTCGGTGGCCAGACCGCCTCCCAGCTCTTGGGTTTCGCCGTAGACCACCGCACAGGCCATCTCCAGCGACGTGGTCACGCGCAACACGGCGCTGCGCCCATCTGGTGCCGGGGTGACGCCGATCTCCTCGTCGATGACGGCATCGATCGGGCCGACCGGAGACGACTCCGAGGCAGTCGCGCACGCGGTGAGCAGGACACCGGCGAACAGGAGCGCTGCGACGAGACGGTGAGTTGACATGCCACCTTCAACGTACGCCAGCCACGGTTGTTCCCTCGCGGCCGGTAGAGGCGCCGCCCGCGCGGGTACACCGCCGCCACCGACGCGAGAGGGTTCACACCATGGAGAAGGAGCGCCTGGACTGGGCGGCGTTCGGCGAGGCGGCGCGTGCTCTCGCGCGCACGATCGTCGCAGACGGCTACCAGCCTGACGTCGTGCTCTCCATCGCCCGCGGGGGGCTGCTCGTGGGAGGTGCCCTGGCGTACGCCCTCGGCGTGAAGGGCTGCTACCTCGTGAACGTCGAGTACTACACGGGCATAGACGAGCGGCTGGACGAGCCGGTCGTGCTGCCGCCCGCGCTCGATCTCGCGGCCGCACGCCAGGCGCGGGTGCTGATCGCAGACGATGTCGCCGACACCGGTCACACCCTCAAGCTGGTCGAGGAGCTGTGCGCCGAACGTGTGGCGGACTGCCGCACGGCGGTGCTTTACGAGAAGCCGCGCTCTGTCGTGCGCTGCGAGTACGTCTGGCGGCGCACGGAGGACTGGGTGGTCTTCCCCTGGTCCGCCGAAGGGCCGCTGCGGCCCGGGCCGCCGGGCATCCAGGCATTCCCCCCGTAATTGGCTGCGGCAAGATATGAACGTTTTCTTGCCTCTGCACCTCGCAATGCGTCATCGGAATATTGTGGGTTGCTCGTTCTGTTGGAACAAGAGCGCCGACGCGCAGACGACACGCGTGTCGATGTGCGCAACCAGCCAACAAACAGAGGAGGCCCACCCATGGGCACAGCGAATGCATCGTCGCAAGCAAATGCAACAAAGGAGAGCTTGGGCGCACGGATCGCTCGAGGCGCTATCGGCGGGCTCATCGCCGGCGCAGTCTTCATCGCCATCAACATGTGGTTTCTGGCCTCGACCGGCCAGCCGGCGGTCGCGCCGTTCCGGCTCATCTCCACGCTGGTGCTCGGTGCGGGAGCGATCCAGTCAGGCGCCGCGAGCGTGCCGCTGGGCATAGCGGTGCACGCGGTGCTGTCAATCGTCTTCGGCGTGGTGTTCGCGTTCGCGAGCCCGCTCTTCAAGAGCAACGGGACGATCGCCTTGGCCGGCGGGATCTACGGCGCGTTGGTCTATGTCGTGAACTTCCTGATTATCGCCTTCACCGTCTTTCCGCAGTTTCAGAATCCCAACGGCCCGTTGGAGTTTGCCGCCCACGTCGTGTTCGGTCATCTGCTGGCGGTCTTCTTCTACAGTTCGGGCGTGCGTAGTCACGAGCCGTTCTTGGCAACATAACTCGGGCTTGGGGCGCTCCACACGGAGCGCTCCAGCCCCAACTCGACGCTCAGCCCAGTCAGCCCATGCCGGCCGCCCTGCCCTTGGTGACCAGCTTCTCGGCCATCTTGCGGCTGGCCTCGTCGATCATCTTGCCTTGGAAGGTCGCGGCACCCTTGCCGGCCTCGGTCGCCTCGCGGTAGGCCTCGAGCATCCCCTCGGCGTACTCGAACTGCTCCTGCGAGGGCGTGAAGATCTCGTTGGCGAGCTCGACCTGTGAGGGGTGGATGCACCACTTGCCGTCCATGCCGAGCAGCTTCGCGCGCGTGGCCATCTCGCGGTAGCCGTCGGTGTCGTTGTAGTCACCGTACGGGCCGTCGATCGCGTCCACGCCGACGGCGCGGGCGACGTTCACGATCTGAGAGTTGATGTAGGCCCATTGGTAGCCGGGGTAGTCGGGCTCGAGCATGCCGAGGTCGAGCTGCGGCACCCCCATGTTGGCCGCGTAGTCGCCGGGTCCGAAGATCAGGCATTCGGTGCGGTCGGTGACGCGCGCGAGCTCGAACATGTTCACCGAGCCCGTGCCCGTCTCGATCTGCACCTCGATGCCGACGCGCTGCTCGAGCTCCAGGTCGGCCTCGAGCTGGTTCATGAGGTTCTCGACGAACCAGAGCTGACCGGCGTCCTGCACCTTGGGGATCATGAGGCAATCGAACTTGCCGCCCGCGCCCTGCATCAGCTCGATGATGTCGCCGTACATGTACTTCGTCGTCGCGTCGTTCACGCGGATGGTGACGACGGTCTCGCCGTAGTCGTGGCTGTTCAGCGCCTCGACCACCTTGTCGCGCGCCCCCTTCTTCTCGTTCGGTGCGACCGCGTCTTCGAGGTCGAGGAAGATCTGGTCGGTGTCGCGTTCGGCCGCGCGCTCCATCATCTTCTCGTCCGATCCGGGCACCGCCAGGCACGAGCGCCGCAGCTTCGTCTCCTTGGCGGGCATCGAGCCGACGCTCGAGAAGTAGTGCATCGTCATGCGGTCTGCCTTTCGCTGGTGATCGGATCGGCGCCCGTGATGGACGCGTCGATGAGCTGGATCGGATGCAACAGGGTGATGCGGTCGCCCTGCAAGTGGCGGCGGATCTGCAGCAGGCAGCCGGGATTGCCGGTGACCACAGCTTCGGGTTGTGCGCGGCGGATGTTCTCCACTTTGCGCCGGCCCAACTCCTCGGCGGGCTCTGGCTGCAACAGGTTGTACACGCCGGCGGAGCCGCAGCACAGCTCAGGCTCGTCGAGCTCGACCAGATCTAAGCCGGGGATCGTGCGCAGCTGGTCGCGCGGCGCCCGGCGGACACCCTGGGCGTGCGCCAGGTGGCAGGCGTCGTGATAGGCCACCCGTGCCTGTATCGGGTGGCGCTTGGTCAGCGGCTCGAGCTCGTCGAGCAGCTCCATGATGTCGCGCACCTTGGCTGAGAACGCTTCCGCCCGGGCCGCCCAGTCCGGGTCGTCGCGCAGAAGGTGGCCGTACTCCTTCAGGCTCGAGCCGCAGCCGGCGGCGTTGATCACCACCGTGTCGACCTCGGCACGCTCCATGACGGCGATGAGCGCGCGGGCCCGGTCGAGCGCGCCCGCCTCCTCGCCCGCGTGCAGCATGAGGGCGCCACAACAGCCCTGCTTCGAGGGTGTCAGGACCTCGCAACCCTCGGCGGCGAGCACGCGGGCCGTGGCGCGGTTCACCTCGGCAAAGAAGACCGACTGCACGCAGCCGTCCACCAGCCCGACCCGCCGCCGCGCCACCCCGCGCGCCGGCAGCCTGCGGGGGCTGTGCGCGCGCAGCGTGCCCCACGTCACCTCGGGCAGCAGGCGTTCCAGCGCGCACAGCCGATCGGGCAGGCGGTCGAGCAGCCCGCGGCGCTCGGCGAGCGCTCGCAGGCCTGTGCGCTGATACAGCAGGGCGCCAACGGCCGCCACCCGCAACCGCCGGGGATAGGGGAAGAGGGCGAAGATCAGGCGCCGGAAGGCCCGCTCATCGGCGGCACGCGGAAAGTTGCGCTCGATCTGGGGCCGGGTGGCCTCGATCAGCTTGTCGTACTGGACCCCCGAAGGACAGGAGGTGACACAGGCCATGCAACCGAGGCAGGCATCGAGATGTCCGACAAACGTCTCGTCCATGGCGATCTCGCCCGCGAGCCCCATCTCCATGAGGTAGATGCGCCCGCGCGGGGAGTCCATCTCCTCACCCCACAGGGCGTAGGTGGGGCACGTCGGTAAGCAGAACCCGCAGTGCACGCAGTCGGCGAGCAGCTCGGGGTCGGGAGGATGGTGGAGGTCGAAGATCCCGGCGTCGCTCGCGGTCGCGGGCGTGGTGGTGACCGGGCCGCCCGCCTCGTGCTCATCGGGTTGCGCATCCACTCAGATCCCTCCCACGAATCGACCAGGGGCGCAGCGGCGCTGGGGATCGAACTGCTCCTTCACCCTCCGCATGAGCCCCACCGCGGCAGGCGCGGGTCCCCACAGATCCACGTGCTCCGAGAGGCCGGACAGCGGGCGGCGCACGCTCGTCCATCCGCCCAGCTCGCCCAACGCGGCGCGCCACGAGGTCAGCGCCTGCGCGTGGGCCCCAACGTCGCCGTCGTACAGGCGGGCGGTGTGCAGCCCGACCGCCGCGTGGCTGTGCAGCGCGGCCTGAGCCCCGGCATCCGTGGCGGCATCCCGCAACGCCGCGGCCGCCTTCGCCGTCTGGTTGGGCAGCGTCGCGGCGCGCAGGACCGTCTCGCCTTGCCCACCCGCGAGTCCCTCGACCAAGCGCTCCCACGCCGCGGCCTCATCGTCGCCGGAGAGTGTTTGGGCGCCGTTCGCCCCCCGCTCGCCGAGCAGCGTCCTGACCTGCTCAGCCTGAGACCGGACGGCGTCCCGCATGCCGCGCAGACGTATCCAGAGCGTGTCTTCGGCCCAGTCGATCGCGGTCGGCTCCACCGTCGAGGCGCGCAACGCCCGCGTGGCTGCGGTGGCCCCGTCGGCGTCAGCAGGAACCGTGACGGTGACGGAGGCCTCGGGCAGCGGATGGACGCGCAGCGTCAGCTCGGTGATCAGCCCCAACGTGCCGAACGAGCCGCAGAAGAGCTTGCCGAGGTCATAACCGGCCACGTTCTTGATCACCTTGCCGCCGGACCGTCCGACGCTGCCGTCGGCCAGCAGCACCGTGAGCCCGATGACGAGATCGCGCATGCCCCCGGAGGAGAGCCGCGAAGGGCCGTAGTCGTTCGTCGCGAAGACGCCGCCGACCGTCGCACCATCGTCCCCCAGAGGCGGATCGATGGCCAGCCACTGACGCGCGTCGGCCAGCTCCTCTTGGAGGTGGTGCAGCGGCAGGCCGGCTTCGACGCTGACGGTGGCGTCCGCGGCGTCATAGGCACGGATGCGGTCCAAGCCGGAGGTCTCGACGACCAGGTCTACGTCCGCGTCGGGCGGGGCCCCCCAGTCAAGCTTGGTCCCGGATCCCGTGAACAGCAGCGTGCCGGGCTCGTCCAGGAGCAGGTCCCGGACGTCGGCGAGGCTGGCGGGTCGCTCGGTCCGCTTTGCCTCATCCACGGCCGTGAGTGTGCCGCTCACAGTCGCTCCGCCAGTCCCGCCTCTTCGAGCGCATGGGGTCGGTAGGGGCCGGGCCGTTCGCCACAGAGCCGTGGTGTCGGGAAGAGCTTGCCGGGATTGCAGCGGCCGTCGGGGTCGAGCGCCGTGCGCACGCGCAGCATGACGTCGATGTCGGCCTCGGAGAACATCTTCGGCATTGAGCAGGCTTTGTCGACGCCGACGCCGTGCTCGCCGGTGATCGAGCCGCCCGCCTCGACGCAGAGCTCGACGATCTTGATCGCCACGCCCTCGGCCTCGTCGGCGGCCCCTTCGTCGCGCCCGTCGTAGAGGACCAATGGGTGCAAGTTGCCGTCGCCCGCGTGAAAGACGTTGGCGACCCGGTAGCCGCTCTCCTGCGAGAGCTCGGCGATCTGCTCCAGAACCTCGCCCAGTCGCGTGCGGGGGATGACGCCGTCCTGCACGAAGTAGTCGCGGCTCAGCCGGCCCATCGCGGCGAAGGCAGCCTTGCGGCCCTTCCAGATGAGCGCTCGCTCGGCCGCGTCCTCGGCGATGCGGATGTCGCTCGCGCCGGCCTCGCGGCACAGCCGCTGCACCGCTTCGAACTCGGCCTCCACCTGCGCCTCGGGGCCGTCGACCTCGACGACGAGCACCGCCCCCGCCTCGAGGTTCAGGCCCACGTGGGCGTCGTCTTCGCAAGCCTGCATGGCCAGGTTGTCCATCATCTCCATGCCCGCCGGGATGATCCCCTCGCCGGTGATCGCGGTGACGGCGTCGCCTGCCTCGGTGGGCGTGGCGAAGTCGGCGAGCAGCGTGCGGACGTGCTCGGGCTTGCGCAGCAGACGCACCCAGATCTTGGTGGCGATGCCGAGCGTGCCCTCGGACCCGATGACGACCCCCCGGAGGTCGTAGCCGGCCGTCTCGGCCAGGGGCCCGCCGAGCTGGACGACCTCACCCTGCGCCGTCACGAACTCCAGACCGAGCACGTGGTTGGTCGTGAACCCGTACTTCAGGCAGTGCACGCCGCCGGAGTTCTCGGCGACGTTGCCGCCGATCGAGCAGACCTGCTGGCTGGACGGGTCGGGCGCGTAGTACAGGTCGTGCTCGGCCACCGCTGCGCTGATCGCGGCGTTCGTGACGCCCGGCTCGACGACCATGAACCGGTTCTCAAGGTCGATCTCGAGCACGGCGCGCATGCGCGAGAGCACGATGAGCACGCCGTCGGCGTGAGGCAGCGCCCCACCGGACAGCCCGGTGCCCGAGCCGCGCGCCACGAACGGCACCCCGGCCTCGTGGCAGGCTCTCACGACACCCGCGACCTGCTCGGTCGTGGTCGGCAGCACGACCAGCGCGGGGCGCACCCGGTAGCCCGCCAGTCCGTCGCACTCGTAGGTGCGCAGCTGCGCCTCCTCGGTGATCACGCCGCGGGCACCGAGCAGCTGCTCGCTCGTCCGCCGCACTGTCTCCGAGATCATGTGCGCACCCTAGGAAGTTCGACTCGGATGGTCAACATCGCCTATTCCGCCGTGTCGAAACCCTCTCCTTGACGAATGGCTCCCGGTGCACTTAGCTCGTGTCAGCACCGTCCGGTGTCGTTACTTGCAGCAAGCGCACGAGGAGGGGACCCGTATGGCCGAGATGAAGGCTCGTGGCGAACAGGGCGGTGAGGGGCTCGCCCCCGAGATCTCCGACCGGTATTTGCCTGGAGTGCCTTATGCCGAGCTCCCGAAGCCCCTACCGCTGCGAAGAATCATTGGCCCCGGCGTGGTCCTGCTCGCTGGCTCGATCGGCTCGGGGGAGTACATCCTCTGGCCGTTTATCGCCAGCCAGACCGGTCTCACGCTCGTCTGGCTCGCCGTGCTCGGCATCACCACCCAGTACTTCCTCAATACCGAGATCGAGCGCTACACGCTCGCGACCGGTGAGACGGCGGTCACGGGCTTCACTCGGCTGTGGAGCGGTTGGCAGTGGTTCTTCATTCTCGCGACGATCGTCCCCTGGGCCTGGCCGGCATGGGCGACCGGGGCCAGCACGACGCTCACCTATGCGTTCAACTTGAGCGACGGGGCCGTCGTGCCGATCACGATCGTGCTGCTCATCCTCCTCGGGGTGGTCCTCACCGCATCGCCAGTGGTCTACCAGACCACGGAGAAGATCCAGATCGGTTTGGTCGCGGCGATGGTGCTGTTCATCCTCGTCGCGCTCTTCGCCGCGGTGACCGGCGAGTCGCTCGCCCGCCTGGGCGAGGGTTTTGTCCGCATCGACCGTATCCCGAGTAGTGTGACCACAGTCGGCTTCGCCTCCCTGCTCGGAGCGTTGGCCTTCGCCGGCGCCGGCGGCACGCTCAACCTCACGACGTCGAATTGGGTGCGCGACAAGCGCCTCGGGATGGGCGCCCGCCTGCCGCGTATCACGTCGCCGTTCTCCGGTGAGGAGGAGGCGGCAGTCACGACCGGCTACTTCTTCCGCCGCGACGAGGAGAACCTGCGTCGCTGGGAAGGCTGGTGGAAGACCGCACGGCAGGAGCAGGCATTCACGTTCCTGCTCGTGGGGGCCGCCTCCATCATCCTGTTCATGCTCGTGGTTCGCGCCACCCTCGGCGGAACCTCGGACGTGGGCAGGGACTTCACCTTCATCCGCAACGTCGGCGAGGCGCTCGGCGAGACGTCCGGCTCGTGGCTCAAGATCTTCTACTGGCTGACCGGTTTCATCGCGCTCTTCTCGACCAACATCGCTGTGCTCGACATGGTTGGGCGCGTCGTCGCGGACATCCTGAAGGTCGGTCCACTGCGCGGAAACGAGCGCTTCAGCGAGAGCCGGGTGTACTTCATCGTCATCTGGCTCGAGATCGTGCTCGCGACGCTGATCCTGCTCGCCGGCTTCGACCAGCCACTCACGTTGGCGGTCATTGCCTCGGCGCTCAACGGCATCGTGATGTTCATCTACTCGTTCCTGCTCATCCAACTCAACAAGGGCATGCTGCCGGGGGAGATCAAGCTGGGTGGCGTGCGCCTGGGGTGGATGTGGTGGGCAGTCGCCTTCTACGGCTTCTTCTCGATCTTCGCGGTCATCACCGAAGGAGCCAAGCTCTTCTAGCCCTCGGGCGACGAGGCACGGCGTGTCAGTCGTCGCCGCTGCGGCCTGTCTCGGCCTGAAGCCGGTCGATCTCCTTCGACGCGTCGGCTTTCGACAGCGATGGGTCGAACTCCTCGCCGGCCTCTTGCTTGAGGGTCCGCAGATACGAGGCCTGGGGCCCGGTCATCCGCTCGTCACCCGTCACCCACGCGTCGGGCTCCTTCTCCGGGTTGCCGGGCGCTGTCTGTGCATCCGTCATGGGAGCTCGCTCCTCTCGAGAGTATCGAATCCTCGTTCGATACCCGACCGCGGCTCGTTCAATCCTCCTCGTTCAGCCACCACGGCGCCGCCTGACCGTCTCAGGACGCGGTGGTCAGCCTGCGGGCGAAGGCGCTCACTTCGCGGACGATGAGCGGGGCGTCGTGATCGAGGGTCGCGACGTGGTAGCTGCGCTCCAGCCAGACCTGACGCGGCTGCGCCGAGCCCGCCTCGGCGCACAGGAGCAGCGAATTGACCACCGGGACGGTGTGGTCCCGACGGGAGGTCAGCACCAGCAGCGGCTGGCGCAGCTTTGGCAGGCGCGGCCGTAGCCGTTCCTGGGCCTTGAAGAATGAGGCCAGCGCCGCAGTGGGGAACCGGTCGTACGGCTTCTCATCGGCGCCCGGCAGCGCGATGTCATTGCCCAGGCCGGGCGCTGAGCGCACGAACGGCGCGAACAGTGGGAGTAGCCGTTGGACCAGCCCGAGGTGCGTGATCATGGGGTTGATCACGCACACCCCTGCGACCGCCTCGGGCGCCTCCAGCGCGACGTGCAGCGCGAGCGCCCCGCCCATCGACAGTCCGCAGACGACGACGGCACGGGTGCGCGCCTGGAGTCTGGCGAGACCGGCGAGCGACTCGCGGGCCCAGTCCTCCCATCCGGTGTGACGCAGATCCTGCCAGCGGGTGCCGTGACCGGGCAGGCGTGGCAGCTCCACGCTGAAGCCGTCTGCCGCCAGCGCCTCGCCGAGCGGCCGCACAGCCACCGGGTTGCCGGAGAAGCCGTGCAGCAGCAGGACGCCGACGTCCCCGCCGGCGGCCGACCATGCTTGAGCGCCGGGAAAGACGCGCGCCGCTTCCGCTGTCATATGACCTGTCACTCCACCCGTCCGCCGCTGCGCCAGTACCTGCCCTCGGCGCGGTCGAGGAAGCCCTCCTCGACCAGGTAGCGCCGGAGAGAGGCGTGGTCGGGATGGTACCGGCCGAGCAGCTCGTTGACCTGCGCCTCCTCATAGCGGACGCCGGGTTCGAACTCCAGCGCGAGCAGGACGGCCCGGCTCGGCTGACCGGAGGCCGCGGCCAGCTCGGACAACGTCGCCGGCCGGGCCGCCAGGCTGCCCACCACGGCGAGCCGGCCGGGATCCAGCAGGTGGCGGAGATAGTCGAATGCGTCCACGACCTCAACCCGGCTGTGCGCCGATGGGGCGGCTTCGGAAGGCGCAGGTTGCGGGCGGTCCGTCGCCGTCGTCAGCCGGTGGGCCGGGCTCAGGACTCGTGAGGTCGACCACGATGCGGTCGCGATCGTAGTCATAGCGGACGGGATACGTCACGGGTCCTCTCGGAACCGTGCCGGAAACGAGCTCACCGTTCAGCCTGAAGCGCGCGGCGGTCGTGCTGCCCTCGAGCGCCGCGCTGGCGGGGCAGTACCCGACGAAGCCGAAGGGCGGCACGTCGAGCCGGTCGGGACCGAACGCGGCGGTCGCGTGGACCTCGCCGGCGGTCAGACCGACCCAGACGCACAGCTTGCCGTCCCGGGAGCAACGACGGAGCGGCTGGCTGCGCAGGTCGCGTAGTGTCCTGTCGATCGGGCCCACCACCACCTGCTCGTCCAGTGCGTGGGCCCTGGCCGGTGGCGAGCGCGTTCCCGGTTGCTCGACGGTCGTGTCCTCGACCACGCCGCCGTCGGCGTCGAGGTACACGATGCGCAGCTCGGTGCGGCCGCGCTCGACGACGGCCTGCCAGAATGGGGCGTCGGTCCGCAACGGCTGCGCGAGCCACCACCCGGGACGCTCCTGCACGGCCCATGCCGCCCGTGCCGGTGTGGTGAGCAGGACCGAGCGGGGGGCCGCTCTGCCAGGCGCACGCGCGGCTGGACCGTTCGGCACGGCGAAGCCCAGGTAGGGTGAGGCGACGTCCCATCGACCTTCATTGCGGACGGCGAGGCAGGAGGCTTGATAACGGCCCCGGTAACCGGGAGGCGAAGGCGACCGACCCAGCCGCAACACGCCGAGCGCTTCAGGGGTGAGGACGGCGTCGCTGCGACTCGTGGCGTCGAGCATCCCCTGCAGGAGGTCGTGCCGATAGCGCCCCGCGGTGCCCGCGTCCTGGCCGGCGAACGGCGCTGTGCGGCAGCGTCGCTGAACACGGTCGGGCAGCTGCTGCGGCGCCGTGGCCGCGATCACCGGCTCGGAGAACCGTCCGGCGATCGGATCGGGAGGCGGCGCGGCCGGGGAGCCGTCGGCGAGCTGCCGGGGCGGCTGCTGCGAGCCAGCGGCAGGACTGGCCTGGGCGGCGATGGGCTCGGGTCCACCGCCGATCCGGAGCCGTTGCGTTCCCAGCAACGCCAGAAGGGCGATGAGCGCCACGCCGACGGGTACCCGCCATCCTCCCGAGCTACGGATCGGCTCATATTCGACGTCTTCCTCAACCTCTTCGGCCATCCGTCGCAATCTAGCGTCCGGCGTGCCGGGCGCCGGACGGCTACCTCGTCAGAGCCGAGCGGACCAGAGCGTCAGGAACGCTCGACGGGGACGTCCACCAAGGAGCCGTACTCGGTCCACGAGCCGTCGTAGTTGCGGACCTGCGGGAAGCTGAGCAGCTCGTGCAGCACGAACCAGCTGTGCGCGCTGCGCTCACCGATGCGGCAGTACGCGACGACGTCGGCGTCCTCGGTGACTCCGTGCTGCTTGTAGAGGTCGCGCAACTCATCGGTGGCCAGGAACTGACCCGTGTCCGCGTCGACCGCTTTGCTCCAGGGGATGTTGGCGGCGCCCGGGATGTGGCCCCGGACCATGGCGTTCTCCTGAGGCAGGTGCTCGGGCGCGGCCGCTTCGCCGGAGAACTCCGCGGGGGAGCGCACGTCGACGAGCGCAGTGCCCTCGGGAGCGCCGACGTAGGTCGAGAGCACCTCGTCGCGGCGCGCTCGGATCGCCTGATCGGGCTCTCCCGGCGTGTAGCCGCTGGAGCGCTGGCGCTCAGGGACCTCGTCGGTGAACGGGCGTTCTTGCAGCTCCCACAGCTTGCGGCCCCCGTCCATCAGGCTGACCTTGTCGTGACCGTAGATCTTGAAGTACCAGTAGGCGTAGGCGGCGAACCAGTTGTTGTTGCCGCCGTACAGCACCACGTGGGTGTCGTTGGTGATCCCGCGGCTGTCCATCAGGCGCGCAAACTGCTCACCTCCCACGAAGGTGCGTCGCACCGAATCTTGGAAATCGGCCTGCCAGTCGAAGCTGACCGCGCCAGGAATGTGGTTGCGGTCATAGGCGGAGGCGTCCTCGTCGACCTCGGCGACGACCACGTGGGGGTCCTCGAGATGATCGGCGACCCAGTCGACGTTGACGATGGCCTCGGTGTCGGCAGACATGACAGGACTCCTTCACGGCAGAGCGGGATGAGTTTGTGCGCAGCGGCCGAAGCCTATGGGTGGTGCGCCGCCGGTTCGCGGCCGCAACATAGTGCATACAGGGAAAAGTCGAGCCGTGCGTGTGCAGCAGGCGCGCACTGTGCACACCGGGTGCACATACGGCCCTAGTGCAAATGGTATGAATCCGTCAGCTCCAGCATGCAGATGAGCGGGAGGTGGTCGCTGGAGGACGTCCCTGCCACGCGGTTCCCTGTCACCACGACCGGTCCGCGCACCAGCACCTGATCGAACTGGAAGCGTGGCCGCCATGCCGGGTAGGTCGCCGTGCCGCCGGCGTGGCGCCAGCCGGGCAGCGCGCCCCGCACGGTCCAGGCGGGCAGATTCAGATCACCGAGCAGCACCGTCGGCAGACCAGAGGTCAAAGCTCGGCCCGCGGCACGCAACTGGGCGATGGCTCGCCATGGAAGGTAGGACAGGTGCGTGGAGAGGACCCGCACGTCGATCCCGTGCACGGTGACGGTCGCGGCGAGCGCGACGCGGGGCTCGTAGTCCCAGCCGGGCCTGCTCGGGGTCGCGCCCGGCGTGCGGGCGCCGTCCCCGCCGCCGGGCAGCGACACGCGAGCCATGCGCCGCAGAGGCCAGCGGCTCAGCAGGCCGACACCGTAGGCGGCCGTACCGTCCGCGGCGGGGGACGCGTCGTCGCCGGCCCGCACCCAGGAGTGATCGGGACTGCCGTGCAACGCCGCGGCGAACTCACCGTGCCAGCCGAGGCGCTGCGCCAGCTCTCCGATCTGGTCAGCGCGGCCGCTGCGCGGCTGGTCCCGATCGACCTCCTGCAAGGCGACGACGTCGACGTCCAGTGCGGCGATGGCGTCCGCGGCGGCGTTGAGATCGATCTGCCCGCCCTTGACATTGATGCCGTGCAGCAGGTTGTAGGTCGCGCAGCGCAGCACGACGGTCTCGTCCGGGGCCATGACGCCAGCCTGCCCCGGTTGGGGGCGCCCGGCCGCGGGCATCTGTGACATGTGAATCGCCGTCGGCGATTCTCACAAGATTGGTGGTGGCGCTGCGCAGCAGCGCCCTCGCCCGCAGACCGTAGGCCGCAACCGACGAAGAGAGGACCCACGGTGCAACTCGGCGTCCAGCTCTTCCTGCCGCGAGATACGCGCTATGTCCCCGTGATGCGTAGGGTCGCCCAGTGTCTGTTGACCGGACTCGACCTTCCCCGCGAGGACGTCGACGACATTGAGCTGGTACTCAGCGAGGCCTGTACGAACGTTGTTCGCCATGCGGAGGGGACCGAAGGATATTCGGTCGACCTGCAGATCGACGCGCAGGGGTGCGCTATCGAGATCGTGGACCTCGGTCCAGGGTTCGGTGCGGACTTCACCGCCTCCGCCGCGGGCACGACACGGTCGGGGGACGCGGACGAGACCGGACGCGGTCTGCACCTGATGCGCAGCCTGGTCGACGATCTGCAGTTCCGTCGCGACGAGCGTGAGACCACGGTGCGCCTGGTCAAGCGCTGGGCGTCCTCCGCGTAGGTGGAGACCTCCTCGGCCTGAACGCGAAGACCCTCTTATCCTCTCGTGGCCGCGTGCAGCTCGAGGATGTCGCGCAACATGGCACGCACGGGCCCGAAGGCGGGGTCATAGACCCGGTCGGCGACGGCGGTGAGCGTTCGCCACCACATTCCTCGCTCGGAGACGCTCGACCAAGGCACGAGAAAGAACGCACCCGGCTGATCGGGCGTGCCGGTTGGGGCCACGCCCGCCGTGACGTAGCCGAGCTCGTCGAGTGCCGCAGCGGCGTGCTGCTGGAGCTGCCAGGAGTCGAACGAGACGCTCACGGTGCAGCCGGCGGGCACCGGAGGCAGATGCTCGACCCAGTCGTCACCATGTGCGCCGACCCGCACGAGCAACGCGTCGAGCGCGCCAGCGTCGACGTGCGACGAGCTGCTCACCGCACGCGGCTTTCCCGCATCGACCACGACGGTCGCGGATGAACCGACCACAACGGTCGCGCACGGCACATGACGTCGGACCTCTCCTTCGATTGGGGGCTGCATTCTGCGGCCTGGGCCGTCGAAAAGTCGGCAACCGGCGCAGCAGCTCTGGCGGGCGATGGAACGAGACGGTACATATGGCCTCCGACCCTCGAATCGACCGCACGCGACGCGGGCAGATGAGCATCGGGACCAGCGCATGACCAACCGTCCGGCCACGATCGGCGCGCTGCGCGCCGCGGCGTACCCCGATCGCACCGTGAAACAGGAGGTGGCGGCCAACGCCGCGCGCCGCCTGCGTGCGGGCCGGCCGCTCGTCTCCGGACTTGTCGGGTTCGACGACACGGTGCTGCCCGCTCTTGAGACGGCGCTGCTCGCCGGCCACGATCTCATCCTGTTGGGCGAGCGCGGGCAGGCGAAGAGCCGGATCCTGCGCGCCCTGACCGAGCTGCTCGACGAGGCCATTCCGGTCATCGCCGGCAGCGAGGTGCTAGACCATCCGTACCATCCGTTCTCTCCGGGAGCGCGTGCGCTCGTCGCCGAGCACGGTGAGGACACCCCCGTCACCTGGGCCGGCCGTGACCAGCGGTACGCCGAGAAGCTCGCGACGCCTGACATCGCCGTCGCCGACCTGATCGGCGACGTGGACCCGATCAAGGTCGCCGAGGGCCGCTACCTCACCGACGAGCTCACCATCCACTTCGGCCTGATCCCCCGGCACAACCGCGGCATCATCGCGATCAACGAGCTGCCAGACCTCGCGGAACGCATCCAGGTCGCGTTGCTGAACGTCATGGAGGAGCGCGACGTCCAGGTGCGCGGCTACTCGCTGCGGCTGCCGCTGGACCTGCTCGTGGTCGCCACCGCCAACCCCGAGGACTACACGAACCGCGGCCGCATTATCACGCCGCTGAAGGACCGTTTCGGCAGTGAGGTGCGCACGCATTACCCCCAGCTACTGAGCGACGAGGTGGCCGTCATCCGCCAGGAGGCGACCAGGGTCGGCGAGGCTGACCAGTCGGCCGTGGTGGTGCCGGCGTTCATGACCGAGGTGCTGGCCGCGTTCACGCGCGCGCTGCGCGCGGCACCCGAGGTGAACCAGCGTTCTGGTGTGAGCGTGCGCTTCTCCACCAGCAACTACGAGACGCTCGCGGCGAGCGCGCTGCGCCGCGCCGTGCGCACGGGCGAGGAGCCGGCGGTCGCGCGGCCCGTCGACCTGGTGCAGGTGCTCGGCGCCGGGCTCGGCAAGATCGAGTTCGAGTCCTTCGAGGAGGGGCGGGAACCAGAGATCCTCACGCGTCTCATGCGCCGAGCGCTGCTCGAGGTCTTCCGCCGGCGCGTCGCCGGGTTGGACCTGTCGAGCCTTGTCGGGCTCTTCGACGGCGGCGCGAGCGTCGAGACCGGCGACCTGCTCACCGGTCGCGAGCTGCTCGCCCAGCTCGACGAGGTGCCGGGGCTGGCAAGGCTGCTCGCCGCCCTGGAGGTCTCGGAGGAGTCACCGGCGCTCGCGGCCGCCGCGCTGGAGTTCGCGCTCGAAGGCCTGCACCTGATGCGGCGCGTCGACCGGCACGACACCGGCCCTGGCGCGTTCCGCTACGGCGGCTAGCACGATGCGTATTCGCTTCGGCCGCTGGACGGGGACGCAGGACCCCTTCCCCGCCGACGTCTCCGCCGACGCGGTGCTGGAGGAGCTGAGCGACGACCTCCTGAGCGGCGTCTCACCCCTGCACGCCCTCCAGCAGCTCGTCCGCCGCGGGCTGCCCGGTCGCGCCGCCGGCCTCGACGAGCTGCGCCGGCGGGTTGAGCAGGCGCGGTGCCGCGAGCTCTCGCGGATGGGTCTGGAGGGACCGCTGCGCGAAATCGAACGCGAGCTGGAAGCGATCCTGGAGCGCGAGCGTCGCGCCGTGGAGTTCGACGCCGACGACGAGGCCCGGGCACGCCGCCAGGACGAGCTCGATCGGCTGCCACCGGACGCCGCCGGGCGGCTCGGGGCGCTGCAGCAGCACGACTGGGCCGACGCGGGCGCGGAGCGCGACTTCCAGGACCTGCTCGAGAGGGTGCGTCGCGACGTCGCGCAGGCCACCTTCGGCCGGCTCGCCGGTGCGCTGGGCGCCATGACCCCCGCCGACCTTGAGCGGATGAACGCCTTTCTCGGGGAGTTGAACGCGCTGGCGGCGAAGCGGGACCGCGGTGAGGACGTCCAAGCGGACTTCGCAGCCTTCAAACAGCGCTACGCGGATCTGATCGACGGTGATCCGGAGACCCTCGACGAGCTGCTCGAGGAGCTCGCGCGGCGCATGGCGGCGATGTCGAGTCTCATGGCCGGGCTCGACAGCGAGCAGCGGGCGCAGCTCTCCCAGCTCGCCGGGCAGGTGCTCGGTGACCTCGACCTCTCCTTTCAGGCGCAGCAGCTCGCGGACACGTTGCAACGGCAGTTCCCGGGCCTCGGATGGAACCAGGCGGTGCCGGGCGCGCCGCCCTTCGCGCCGGACGAAGGCAGCCTGGTCGAGACGGTGGACTGGGTGGAGCATCTGCAGGAGCTCGACGATCTCGGCGAGGCGCTCAGGCAGGACTATCCGGGCGCCCGACTCGACGACGTTGACGAGGAGCGCCTGCGCGCCGTCCTGGGCGACGAGGCGGTCCGCGACCTGCGGGCGCTGCGAGAGGTCGAACGGGTGCTGGAGGAGGCCGGTGCGGCCCAACGCCAACACGGCCAGCTCGAGCTCACCCCGCGCGGCATCCGGCGGCTCGGTGAGCGCTCACTGGCCCGCATCTATGACCGGGTGGTCACCGGCGGCGTGGGCTCGCACCGCACGATCGACGCCGGCGGTGACGGTGAGCTGACGGGCTCGACGCGCCCGTTGCGCTTCGGCGACCCTTTCCGTCTCGACGTCGGTCGGACGGTGCAGAACGCGATCCTGCGGGGGGGCGGCGCCACCGGCCTGCGCGAGAGCGCCCTGCGGCGTGTCCGGTTGGACGCGGGGGATTTCGAGCTCGCCGAGGCCGAGCGGCGTGTGCGTGCCGTGACCGTGCTGCTGCTCGACATGTCGTTCTCGATGCCGCTGCGCGGCAACTGGGTGCCGGCGAAGCGCGTCGCGCTAGCGCTGCAGTCGCTGGTCGCCACGCGCTTTCCCGAGGATGAGTTCTTCATCGTGGGCTTCAGCGACTACGCGCGCCGGCTGCAGCCCAAGGACCTGCTGGCGACGGGCTGGGAGCGGGTGTACGGCACGAACATGCAGCACGCCTTCATGATCGCGCGGCGCCTGCTCAGCGCCCACCCCGGCGCCGAGAAGCAGGTCATCATGGTGACGGACGGCGAGCCGACCGCGCACCTGGAGGGGGACCGGCCGATGTTCGCCTGGCCGCCCGAGCCGAAGACCCTGCGCCTGACGCTGGCCGAGGCCGGTCGCCTGGCGCGCACGGGAGCGACGCTGAACGTCTTCCTGCTCGATCACGATCCGGGCGCCGCCGCGTTCGTCGAGCGGATGGTCTCGTCCTGTGGAGGGCGCATCTTCTATCCCGACCTCGACGATCTTGGCAGTATGGTCGTGCGGGACTTCCTCGAAGGGCGTCGACACTGAGGCAGGGACCGCACGGTTTCTCCGCCGCGCACATCGGGAACCAACACGCGCACGAATTCCAACTGTCCACATGACCGTCCACCCGCAAGGAGGGGACCATGGGAGCACGCAAGGCCAAGGTCAGAAGCAAGAAGGCGCAGCACGAGACCAAGAAGGCGATCAGCAACGCCCGCGAGGCGAGTGCCGACATGAGCACGGCTCTGCGCGACCTCGGGCTGGCGCTGTCCGAGCAGGTCAAGACCATGCAACTCGACGGCCGCGCAGGAGAGCTCGCGGGCAAGGTGGCGAACAGCGACGCGCTGGCGAAGGCGGTGAAGAGTGACGCGTTGAGGAAGGCGGTGAAGAGCGGCGCGATGTCGAAGCTGGTGAAGGGCAACACTCTCTCGAAACTGGGCGCCGCCGGGGCGCTGGCCACCAAGGGTCTCAGCGCCTACAGCGACACCGACATCAACGCCAAGGTTGCGGATCTGACCGATCGTGTGCTCGCCTCAGAGGGTTACCAGCAGGCCCGCGAGAACGCCGAACGCGCGTCCGCCAGCGGGCTCGCAGCACTCGGCACCTGGCTGACGCAGGAGCCGCAGGCGTCGAAGCTCGGCGTGCAGCCGCGCAAGCGCTCGAAGGGCTGGCTCACCATCCTGTTCGGCCTGCTCGCGGGTTACGCCATCGGCGTGCTGACCGCGCCGAAGCCAGGACGCGAAACCCGCCAGGAGCTGAACCGCCGTGGCGGCAACCTGGCGAACGAGGCCGATCGGCTGAAGCGGAGCGCCACCGACGACGCCTCGGACATGGGGACGCCTTCGGCCGACCGACCGCTGGTCGACAAGGTGCGGACCCGGTTGGGTGAGGACCCGCGCACCTCGGACCTGCCGAAGCTCAACATCAACGTGGCGGAGGGCACGGTCTTCGTGCGCGGCGCGATCCCCGACGGGACCGATCAGGAGTCCATCCGCTCGGTCATCGTGAGCGTCCCCGGCGTCGAGGATGTCGACCTGCAGCTGAGCGAGTCCAGCGCGTAGTGGTTGGCCCGAGCCGGCCCGCCTCACGTCTGGCGTGAGCGGGCCGGCCTTGTCCGACGCCGACGAGCTCGTCGGCGAGGTCACCGAGGTGGTCTTCCGCAACGAGGCCAATGGCTTCGGTGTGGTCGAGCTGCTCACCACCGAGGGTGAACGTCACCGGGCGTCCGGCCCGCTCGCGGCGCTCCTGCCCGGCCAACCTGTTCGCCTGCGGGGAAGCTGGGTCGAGCACGACCGTTACGGTCCGACCTTCGCGGCGCTCTTCTTCGAGCCGGCTCCGCCGAGTAGCATCGGGGGGCTGAAGGCCTTCCTCGCATCAGAACACTTTCCCGGTGTCGGGGAGAAGATCGCCGAACGCCTGGTTGAGCGCTTCGGGTTGGGACTGCCCGAGGTCGTGATGACCGCACCGGAGCGGCTGGCGGGCGTGCGCGGTGTCTCACCGGTCCTCGCCACGCGCGTCGGCGAGCGCTGGCGCGCCGCCGGCGAGCTCGCCGAGCTGGTGCAACGGCTCGCTGTCGCGGGCATCGGGGCGGCGACCGCGGCGGCGGTGCACCGGCGTTTCGGGGACGGCGCGGTCGCGTTGCTGGAGGACAATCCGTGGGCACTGTTGGAGGTCCGTGGCGTCACGTGGACGCAGGTCGAGGCGCTCGCCCGCGCTCTCGGCCTGCCGCTCGACGATGAGCGCCGCATGATCGCCGGCGCCGTCGTGGCGCAACGCCGCAACGCCGCCCGCGGTGGGCACATGGCGGTCGGCGAGGAAGAGCTGGCGGTCGACGTCGCGGTACTGTTGCGGGTGGGCTCGCAGGCAGCCCGCGGCGCAATCGAGGCCGCACGTCGGGCGGGCCGGTTGGTGGCGGAGTGGCACGCCGACGAGCGCTGGTGGTATCTCCCGGCCGATCGAGCCGCGGAGCAGGGGCTGGCCGATGAGCTCGCCCGCCTGCACGGCGCGCGCTCACGGGTGGGCACCGAGGCCGCCGAGTACGAGGCCGATCCTCTGCTCACCGACGAGCAGGCGAGCGCGGTGCGGGCGGCGCTTACCCAGGCGGTCTCGCTGCTCACCGGTGGGCCGGGCACGGGCAAGACCCGCACGGTGGTCGAGGTCGTCCGTGCCTGCGAGGAAGCCGATCTGCGCGTCGCCTTGTGCGCGCCCACCGGCCGGGCGGCGAAGCGCCTCGAGGAGCTGACGTTGCACCCCGCGACCACGGTGCACCGGTTGCTCGAGGCCCGACCGACGAGCGAGGGGGGGTTCGTGTTCTCCCACGGGCCGGGCCGCCGCCTGCCCCACGACCTCGTCGTGGCCGACGAGTGGTCCATGGCCGACACCCGTCTCGCCCATGCGCTCACCGCCGCCGTCGACGACGGTGCGCACCTGCTCTTGGTCGGCGACTCCGACCAGCTGCCCTCGGTCGGCGCGGGGGCGGTGCTGCGCGACCTGCAAGCCCAGGAGCTCGGCGCTGTCGTCAGCACGACCCGGCTGGAAACCATCCACCGCCAGGCCGCCCAGAGCCGGATCGTCACGCTTGCGCACGAGGTGAACGCCGGCGCACCGCCGGTCGTGCGGGGTGTCGACGGCGACGTCTTCGCCGTCGTGGAGCAGCCGGGCAGGGTCGCCGACCGGGTCGCTGAGATCGTGGCGGTCAGGGCTCCGGAGTACTTCGACTGTCCCTCCTCCGATGTGCAGGTGCTCGCGCCGATGTACCGCGGTCACGCGGGCGTGAATCGCTTGAACGAGCGCCTGAAGGAGCGGCTGAACCCGGCCGTTGGCCGACCGGCGCTCGGTGGGTTCCACGAGGGCGACCGTGTGGTGCAGACCCGCAACGACGCGGCGCTCGACGTCGCGAACGGCGACATCGGCGAGGTCATCGCGACCGATGTCCGCGAGGGGGAGCTGCAGGTGGCGTTTCCCCAGGGCCTCGTGACGTACCAGCGGGCCGACATCGGTGACCTCACACCGGCATGGTGCCTCACGGTCCATAAGGCTCAGGGAGGCGAGTGGCCCGTCGTCGTGCTCGTGCTCGACGCCAGCCACCGTGCGCTGCTCTGGCGCGAGCTCGTCTACACGGCCATCACCCGAGCGGCGCGTGGTCTGCTCCTGGTGGGCGACCCGCGCCTGCTCGTCACGGCGGCCGCCCGCGAGGGCTCGGGAGCGCGCCTGCGGCGCACGCTGCTCGTCGAGAGGCTGCGCGTCGCGGGCGACCTGCCGGGCGCGGCCGCACCGGCGCGTGTGGCCGAGTCTCCGGCGGGTTAGAACGAGACCGACCGATCCGTTCCCAGCATCTGCCAGAAGGACTGACGATGGCGAGCAACTCCTCCGGCGAGCGCGTGACCTTTCCCAGCAACGGCAACGAGGCCCACGGCTATCTCGTGCAGCCGTCCAGTGGCTCCGGGCCCGGCGTCATCGTCATCCAGGAATGGTGGGGTCTGACCGACCACATCCGCGACGTCAGCGAGCGTCTCGCGGCCGAAGGCTTCGTGGCGCTGGCGCCCGACCTGTTCGGAGGCCGCACGACGCACGACGCCGACGAGGCCGAGGAGATGATGGGCGAGCTGCCCGTCGACCAGGCTGCCCGCGACCTCTCGGGTGCGGTCGACTACTTGCTCGAGCAAGAGTCGGTGACCAGCGAGCGCGTCGGCGCCGTCGGCTTCTGCATGGGCGGTGGTTTCGTGATCGTGCTGGCCGCGGTCGCCGGCGACCGGGTTGGCGCGGCGGTCCCGTTCTACGGCGTCCTGGGGGAGGAGTACCCGGACCTGTCCGGCATCGCCGCTCCCGTGCTCGGCCACTTCGGCGAGCAGGACGACTTCAATCCCCCTGACCAGGCCAGACAGCTGGAGCAGTCCATTCGCGAGCAGGCGGGTGTGGACGTCGAGTTCCACTTCTACGACGTCGGGCACGCCTTCTTCAACGACGAGAACCACATGGGCACCTACGACGCCGAGAAGGCTGAAACCGCCTGGAACCGCACGTTGGAGTTCCTGCGCGCGAATCTCTGACGCCCGCCGCTCGCCGAGGTCAGTATCTCATTGCGCCGCTGAGCAGCGCCACCACCAGAGTAGGGAGAATCGCCGCACACGACGTGCGTCGATTCACTTTTCGGTGGCCCGCGTCGAGGCGATTGACAGCGGAGCAAGGCAGCCGGAGCCGCTCCGTCGTCAATCGCCCGCTCCTGACCTGCGGAAACGTGGGAGAGTGACGACGAGGAGGGCTTCCTGGGCGCGTACTCGTCGTCAATCGCCTTGACGGGGCGCGGACGGGAGGGCGCGGGGCGGGGGGTGTGTATCCGAAGCCGAGGCACGGGTCAGGCGGGGATGGGGAGCCTCAGTCGGTGAGCCGCGATGAGCACTCGGCCGCACAGCCCCGCACCCGGCCCGGCGGTCGAGAACCAGCAGGAACGGCTGGTGTGTTGCACGGTGCGGCAGTAGTGCACGGCCCCGGCCGCGTCGCGCAGCGCCTCCAGGTAGCGCTGCGCCAGCTCTCCGCCGGTCAGGACCGTGACGGCTTCGCCGCGGGTCTGTTCGGCGAGCTGTGTGGCGACCGCCCGCGCTGCCGCCCAGCCGGGGATGCGCTCGAGCTCCTGGTCGGCCTCCTGGTCGGCGCCGCCTTCGGCCACCAGCGTCCGAGCGAGCGCGCCGAGCCGCTCGACCAGCTGAGCGGTCTCGTCGGCCGAGCACGATCCGGGCTCGTCGGCGTGCCGAACCGTCAGTGCGGTGCTCGCGTCCATCCATTCGCGCTGCACGGGGGCCATGGTGGCTGAGCGCTCCTCGCTTGCTGTTCGCTGACCATGCGCCGCAACCGGCCCTGTCGAGGGCGTCCACGACGCATCCCAGTGCCTGTCGACACGGTAGCGAAGGTCTTGAGCAGACCGGTGGAAGTAGGACCGACTGGACTAGCGGATGGCGGCTCGGCGCAGCCGATCCATGACCGCCCGACCGATGCCCTCTTCGGCCACGCTCTCCACGACGATCACCTCGCAGCCCGCGGCCTCACCGCGCCGGAACGCGTCATAGAGCAGCGCCGCCAGGCCGGCGGCGTCGGCGAAGCGTCCCAAGTCGAGGACGCCGGGCGGCGTGCCACCGCCGACGGCGGCCACCAAGCCCACCTGCGCCCCCGAGCGACGCAGCGTTTCGGCCCTCTCGCACGCCTCCCCGATCGGGACAGGCAGCACGCGGCAGGCCGGCGCGTAGTGGCGGTGCCGGGTGCCCGGAGAGGCGGACCCTCCTGCGCGCCCCGGTACGGCGTCGAGCTGCTCACGGCTGAGCGCGCCCTCCCGCAGCACGATCGGCCGGTCGCCGCGAGCGTCGACGACGGTCGATTCGACGCCGTGCAGACAGCGCCCTCCGTCCAAGATGAGATCGACGGCGTCGCCGAGATCGGCCAGGACGTGTTGGGCCGTGGTCGGACTGGGGCGGCCCGAGCGGTTGGCGCTCGGCGCGGCGACGGGCAGGTTCGCCGCCCGCAGAAGGGCGTGCGCCACGGGATGGGCCGGCACTCGCACGGCGACCGAGTCGAGGCCGGCCGTTGTCACGCTTGGCACGTGCGGTCGCGCCCGCAGCACGACGGTGAGTGGCCCGGGCCACCAGCGGGCGGCCAGGCGGCGCGCGCAGGGCGTGGTCACGGCGAGGGCGTCGAGCCGGCCGGCGTCGGCCAGGTGCACGATGAGCGGGTTGTCCGCGGGCCGCTGCTTCACCGCGAAGATGCGGGCGACCGCCTTGGGATCCAGAGCGTCGGCGCCTAGCCCGTAGACCGTCTCGGTGGGGAAGGCGACGAGCCCCCCGTCACACAGGATCGCGGCCGCCTGTGCGACGGCGGCGGGATCCGGCATAGAAGGCTCCGCATGCGGGCACATGGCGAAATTGTAGGCGGCTCGCAGGGGTTGCAGAGCGGTAGGGAGAGGCACGAGGAGGACCGACGTTGGCTGATCTAGGCATTGCCGAAGAGAACGCAGTCCGCCGTCAGATCGGTGGGCCGAGGTCAGCACCCTCGTCTGACCCACAGGATCGCGGCTGGACGGATCGTCAAGAGCGCAGGGCCGAGCGGCAGGTCGCAAGGGCCCACCGGCTCTTGCGACTCCACGGCGGCATTGATCTGCCGCTGCGTCTGTGGAACGGCCGTCGGCTCGGCCCGGCCGATCCGAGCTTTCTCATCACGCTGCGGGATCCGGGTTCGCTGCGGGCGATGCTCTGGCCTCCGTCGGACATGACGGCGGGCAAGGCCTACCTCAACGGCGCGGTCGAGGTGGAGGGTGATCTCCTGGCGGCCATAGGCGCCGGGGAGCGGCTGGGCAGGATGAAGGACGGGCCGTGGTGGCGGACCGCCGTGGTCGGCGCGGCCATCCTCGCTCTGCCCGCGCCGCCGGAGGCGTTCCGGTCCGGTTCGGGCCGCGCCCAGCTCCAGGGTGCTATGCATTCACGCGAACGCGACCGGCAGGCGATCGCGTTCCACTACGACCTCCCGAGCGCGTTCTACGAGACCTTCCTCGACCGCGAGCTGGTCTACTCCTGCGCCTACTTCGACACCCCGATGGGCGATCTCGATTTGGCGCAGCGTCGCAAGCTCGACCTCGTCTGCCGCAAGCTCCGGCTCGAACCGGGACAGCGGCTGCTCGATGTCGGCTGCGGGTTCGGCTCCCTGTTGCTGCATGCCGCCCGGGACTACGGGGTGACGGGCCTGGGTGTGACCTTGTCGCAGACGCAGGCGGAGACGGCCCAGAAGCTGATCGCCGAGGCGGGTCTGAGTGACCGGATCGAGGTCCGCCTGATGGACTACCGGGACGTCGATGAGCGCTTCGACGTGGTCGCCTCGATCGGCATGATCGAGCACGTCGGTCCCGAGCACCTCCCCGGCTGGTTCGCCGCGGTGCGCGCGTCGCTGAAGCCGGGCGGTCTCCTGCTGTGCCACGGGATCACCCTCGGTGACGCGGACCATGTGCGGCGCGGCGACGAGGAGACCTTCGTGACCGGTTACGTCTTTCCCGACGGCGGGCTCGTGCCGGCGTGGCAGGCGGTCCGCGACCTGCAGCAGGCCGGCTTCGGGCTGCTCGACGTCGAGCAGCTCCGGCCGCATTACGCATGGACGCTCCGGCGCTGGCTCCAGCGGCTCGAGGCGCACCGTGAGCGCGCTGTCGAGGCTGGTGGCCAGAGCGCTTTTCGGACTTGGCGCATGTATATGGCGGGCTCGGCGTACAGCTTCGAGACCGGGTCGTT
Source organism: Euzebyales bacterium (assembly GCA_038233095.1). Classification (GTDB taxonomy): domain Bacteria; phylum Actinomycetota; class Nitriliruptoria; order Euzebyales; family Egibacteraceae; genus JBBSMR01. The sequence goes on along the minus strand of JBBSMR010000002.1, from coordinate 67,467 downwards.
GGAGGTCGTCCAGTTGCTCGGCCGCGCGCCCGGGGGGGAGCCCGCCGACCTCCCGCTCGGGCGGACTTGGATGGAGCCGCACATCTCGTAGGCCGTCTCGACGGTCCACTTGGGATGTGCGGGCTCGGCCCGCGCGCGGATGTTCACCCAACGGCCAGCCGCATTTTCTCTTTTGGACCTGTTGCGGCGAGTGCGCGTCCGTTAGGGTGACCACCCTGCGGCCACCAGGCCCGTTCCTTTCAGGGGCAACACGAACGAAAGGCACCATCGTGACAAACTCCGCTCGCCGTTCGCTCCCGCTCTTCGGCAATCCGCACACCGGCCGGTACCAGACCTGCCGTTACAAGTGCGGCTACGACTGCTGGCACGACGCCCCCAACACGAGCAAGAACGAGACGTTCGAGAGCGTGGTCGCCCGCTCGCTCTCGCGCCGCGACGTGCTGCGGGCGGGGGCTGCGTCGGTCGTCATGGTCGCCGGAGCCACCGCGCTGGGTCGCGCCGCGCCGGCTGCCGCGCAGACGAAGCCGGGCGCGGGTAACGGTGCGGCACCGGACGGGTTGCAGGCGCTGGACGCCAAGCGGCTGCGCTTCACCCCGATCGAGCCCACGACCGCCGATGCGGTCGTCGTGCCCGACGGTTACGCCTCCGAGGTGCTCATCCGCTGGGGCGACCCCATCATCCCGGGGACGCGCCGGTTCCGGTTCGGCCAGCAGACGCCCGAGGACCAGTCCGGGCAGTTCGGCTACAACTGCGACTTCGTGGCGTTCATGCCGCTGCCGTTCTCGTCCCGGTTCGAGAACTCGCGCGACGCGTTGCTCTGGGTGAACCACGAGTACACGAACCCCGAGATCATGTTCGAAGACTACGAGCCCGACGCGCCCAGCAAGGAGCACGTCGACATCCAGATGTACTCCATGGGCGGTTCGATCGTGCAGGTCCGGCGCCGCTCCGACAGGACCACGGCCTATCGTCGCCGCTCCGGCTACAACCGGCGGATCACGGTCTTCACGCCGATGGAGCTGACCGGCCCGGCTGCGGGAGACGAGCTGCTGCAGACCAACGCCGATCCGTCGGGCACGCGCGTCTTGGGCATGTTGAACAACTGTGCCGGCGGGGTCACGCCGTGGGGCACCATCCTCACGTGTGAGGAGAACTTCCACTTCTACTTCGCCAACTTCGACGAGGTGGATTTCGACGCGCTCGAGGACGGTGATCGGCTGGAGAAGCTGGGAGCCCGCTACGGCGTCCGTGGCACCTCGACGCTCCCCCAGTTCGAGCGCTACTACGACCGCTTCGATCTGACCAAGGAGCCGAAGGAGGTGAACCGCTTCGGTTACGTCGTCGAGATCGACCCGTACGACCCCGAGTTCACGCCGAAGAAGCGCACGGCCATGGGGCGCTTCAAGCACGAGGGCGCCACGGCCAGCCTGGCGGCGGACAACCGCGTCGCGTTCTACATGGGCGACGACGAGCGCTTCGAGTACGTCTACAAGTTCGTCACCGCCGGCACCTTCGACGAGGCGAACCCAGACGCCAGCCGGGACCTGCTCGACGACGGCACGCTGTACGTCGCCCGCTTCGACGTGGACGACGCCGGCAACCGCGTAGGGGAGTGGCTGCCGTTGGTCCACGGTGAAAACGGACTGACCGAACAGAACGGCTTCGCCGACCAGGCCGAGGTCGTCATCAACGCCCGCGGCGCCGGTGACGTGCTGGGTGCCACGAAGATGGACCGCCCTGAGGACATCCAGCGCAACCCCGTGAACGGCGGCGTGTACATCAACCTGACGAACAACACGAACCGCGGCGTGCGGGTCGACAACGGCACACCGGACCCGAACGACGACTTCTTCTATCCGGGCGAGGGCCCGGCAAATCCGCGCGGACCGAACCCATGGGGGCATGTGATCGAGCTCTTCGAGGGCGGCAACGACGCCGCGGCGACCTCGTTCACCTGGAGCATCTTCATCCTCGCCGGCGACCCCGACGATCCCTCGACCTACTTCGCGGGCTTCGACAAGTCCGAGGTCAGCCCGATCGCCGCGCCGGACAACCTGGCGTTTGACAACCAGGGCAACATGATCATCGCCACCGACGGTCAGCCGGGCACGCTCGGCTTCAACGACGCCTTCCACTTCGTGCCCGTCTCGGGCCCGGAGCGGGGACACGTGCAGCAGTTCCTGAGCGTGCCGCGCGGGGCCGAGGCCTGCGGTCCGGAGCTGACGCCCGACAACCAGACGCTCTTCTGCGCGGTGCAGCACCCCGGCGACGACGGCACGCTCGCCGAGCCGCAGAGCGACTGGCCTGACGGCTCGCAGCCCCCGCGGCCCTCGGTGGTCACCGTGCGCAAGACCTCACCGGGAGACCCCCGCATCGGCGCGTAGGGCTGGTGAGGCGCGCGGTCGGCGACGTTGATCGCGGCCGCGCGTGTCAGGGGTCTTGTAGTAGCATGCTGCTATGTTGACGGTGTTGGAGGTCGCCAGGAGGGTTCGGCGCGATCCCGAAACGGTGCGCCGCTGGATCAGGTCCGGCAAGCTGCCCGCGACCAAGATCGGGCTTCAACACATGGTCGAGGAAGACGATCTCCCGAGGGAGAGCGGTACCTCCGTTGAGTTGCCCCGCTCATGGTTGCGCACCGCCACAGGGGAGCCCATGCCGGATGTGGTCGCGGCGATATACAGGACGCGCGGCGACCATTGACGCTGGTCATCGATGCGAGCGCGACGACGGCGCTCTGTGTCGCTGATGAGGGGTTCGCGCTTCTAGACGAAGCCCTGTACGCACCAGTGCTGCTGCGTTCCGAGGTGCTGTCGGCGCTGCAGGGCATGCAGTGGCGTGGGGAGATCAGCGAGCAACTCGCATCAGTCGGCGTCGAGCGCCTGTTGACCGCGCCGATTCAGCTCGTCCGTCGCACCCAGTTGTGGCGGGCTGCGAGGACACTTGCAGTTTCACTGGGCTGGGCAAAAACCTACGATGCCGAGTATGTCGCACTCGCGCAGATCGAGGGCCTCCCGCTGCTCACCATCGACGACCGCCTCCGGCGGCGTGTGGAAACACTTGTCGAGGTGCGCACGCCTTCAGATCTCCTCCCTTCACGCCCGTCACTCGACGAGTGACGCGCGCACCGCGTCGTTCCACTCCCGCGGTGGTGCCTCGTCGCTACGAGACGTGAAAACGACCTCGTAGCCGTCCGGGTCGGTGAAGGTGGTATCCACCGTGAACCAGGGGGTGGGCGCCGGGCCCTCGACGTCCCCCAGCCCGAGCGCGCTGGCGCGGTCGGCCGCCGCCTCGTGCTCGGTCATGTCCGGCGCGGCGAACGAGAGGCGCGGTCCGGCTCCCGTCGGCTCTGACGCGTCGCGTGCGGGGACGATCAGCAGATCCTGATGCCGGTAGCGCCGCAGATGGACCAGCATCGGCGTGCCATCGGCAGCGGGCATGGACGCCAGCACGACGAAACCGAGGCCTTCGGTGTACCAGCGCACCGAGGTTTCGATATCGGCGACCGTCAGCGTCGCGAAGGCCGGCATCGCATAGATGCTCCGGTCGATCGTCGGGATCGGAACTTCGAACTCTGTTGACATCGCACTTCCTTCGTTGCGGGCCAACCAGGCCGGGAGCGGGTGGAGACTCGCGACAGTACGGTCTCCACCCGCAGGAGAGTCAAGCGCGGCGCGGCCGTCTGCAGCAGATCCTCGAACTCCGCGGCCTCCAGCGCGGCGTGGTCGAGTTGCAGCACGTAGCCGGGCGGCCGGGTCAGCAGGCGCACGCCGCGCGCCTCGTCGTCGGCCTCCACCGCTCGCAGCGCCGCGCGCATGGCGAGAGATGAGATTGTGCATCGCCGCCTCGACATCGACCGGCTGCGCGTCACCCCAGACCACGTCGGCCAGACGGTCAACCGAGACGACGGTGCCCGCGTGGACGAGCAGGCCAGCCAGGAGCCGCCGCAGGTTCCGCGATCGCAACGGCACGATCGCGGTGGTTCCGGCGGCGAGCTCAAGCGGTCCCAGGACGTCCAGGCGCATGGCGCGTGCGGGCGGCTCTGTCGGCGGCAGGAGACGAGCACCGCCCAGGCGAGCATCAGCCTACCGGTCCTTCAGTCAAACCGGAAGCCCTGGTCGCTCACCGGCCGTGCGCTCCTCGCCCGGCCCATCGACGACCAGCCGCACCAGCGACTGCCCGTGGAGAGCGCTCATCGGCCAGCATGCCGAGCAGCGTCCCGGACGCCACGCCGATGGCGTAGGCCACGATCCGCACGGGATCGTGCAGGGACGAGAGCACGGCACCGAGCGCGAACAACAGCGACTCCAGCCCCGCGATCACGGCCGCGGTGAGCTGGCTACCAGGCGGCGTCGTCCAGCTCCATCAGCTCCAGGTCGGTGGACGCCAGCACCTCACGCCGCGTGGAAAGACCCGGCAGCACGGTGCGCGCGTACCAGCGCACCGAGGCCAGCTTGCCGGTGTAGAACGCCCGGTCGCGCTCGCTGGGCTCGCCGTCGAGCGCGGCCAGTGCCACCTCACCCTGACGGACGAGCAACCAGCCGATGACCAGCTCGGCCAGGCTGAACAGGAAGGGCGTGGTGTTCAGCCCGACCAGGTAGATCGACACGGGCAGGAAGCCGACCAGCGCCCCGAGCATCTCGCGCACGTCGTCCAGGGCGGTGCCGAGCAGCTCGCGCTCCGCGTGCAGCTGGCCGTTGCCCGTGTCGCCCTTCGCGGTCGCCTCGACCTCGGCGAGCAGGGCCATCAGCGTCGCACCCTGGTCTCGACCGATCTTGCGGAAGAACAGGTCCATGCCCTGGATGCCCGTGGTGCCCTCGTAGAGGGTGTCGATCTTGGCGTCCCGGATGTACTGCTCGATGGGGAAGTCGCGGGTGTAGCCGGCGCCGCCGAGGACCTGCAGCGAGGTCGCGAGCAGCTCGTAGGACCGCTCCGAGCCGTAGCCCTTCACCAGCGGGAGGAGCAGGTCGTTGCGGGCGATGAGGGCGGCATCCGGCTCGCCCGCGTGCTCGGCGAGGGCGATCTCGTCCTGCAGCGCGGCGGTGTAGCAGACCAGAGCTCGCAGCCCTTCGACATGTGCCTTCTGGTCGGCGAGCATCCGGCGCACGTCGGGATGACGGATGATCGGCACGCGCGCGGCGGTCCGGTCGGCGGCCTCGGCGAGATCGGGGCCCTGGACGCGCTCGCGGGTGTAGGCCAGAGCGTTCAGATAGCCCGTCGAGAGCGTCTCGATCGCCTTCGTCCCGACGAGCATGCGGGCGTACTCGATCACCTTGAACATCTGCGCGATGCCGTCGTGCACGTCGCCGACGAGCACGCCCCTGGCCGGGGTCTCGCCGGCGCCGAGCACGAGCTCGCACGTGGACGAGGCCTTCAGCCCCATCTTGTCCTCCAGCCCTGTGACCACCGCCCCGTTGCGCGCACCCAGGCTGCTGTCGGGCTCGACCCAGTACTTCGGCACGAGGAAGAGCGAGAGCCCCTTCGTGCCCGGTGGAGCCGGCGGCTCATCGGGTCCACGCTCCGGCCGGGCGAGGATGAGATGGATGATGTTCTCGGGCCCGTCGAAGTCGCCGTTCGTGATGAAGCGCTTGGTCCCTTCCAGATGCCAGATCCCGTCGGGCTGCGGCAGCGCGCGCGTGCGGGCGGCGCCCACATCGCTGCCGGCGTCCGGCTCGGTCAGCACCATCGTGCCGCCCCAGCGCTGCTCCACCCACGGCTGGATCCAGCGCTCGCGCTGCTCGTCGGTGACCAGTCGGTCGGCGATGCCGGCGAAGAATGGGCCCGCCGTGTAGAGCATGGCGGCCGGGTTCGCGCCCAGCAGGAGCGACGAGCAGACCCAGTTCAGGCTGGGGGGTGCGCCGTACCCGCCGAGGTGCTCGGGCAGCTGAAGGCGGAACCACTCGCCCTCGAAGAACGCGTTCAGGCTCTCCCGCACGCCCGGGGGGAGCGTGACGTTGCCGTCGCTGTCGAGCTGCAGCGGCGTGCGGTCGCCCTCCACGAAGCTGTCGGCGAACCGGCCCCTCGCGAGCCGGTCGACCTCGCGCAGCACCTCGTGGGCGGTCTCGGTGTCCATCGCGGCGAACGGGCCGCGGCCCAGCCGCTCCGACAGCCGGTTCACCTCGAAGAGGTTGAACTCCACGTCCCGGAGGTTGCTGCGGTAGTGCGCCATCGGTGTCTCCTCTAAGTTACCGACGAGTAACTCTACTCACGGGTAACTTAGCACGGACGAGGCCGCTTCGCTGGACGTCCCCGCGCCGTCGTGTCCGCCTCCACAGGGTGACAACGAGGAACCCTGCTAGGTTGGTGCTCGCAACCACTTCGAGAAGGAAGCGAACGCCCCATGGCAAGACGACGCAGCGGCCGGCCGCCCTCACGGCGGCAAGCCGATCCCGAGACGCGCGCGAAGCGTGAGGCGCGCGCCGGCTCGACCAAGGAGGCGGCGCTCGAGCTCGAGGGCGAGGTCGAGGAGGCGCTGCCGAACACGATGTTCCGCGTGAAGCTCGACAACGGTCACACGGTGCTCGGCCACATCTCCGGCAAGATGCGCAAGCATTACATCCGGATCCTGCCCGGCGACCGCGTGACCGTGGAACTCTCACCGTATGACCTCACCCGCGGTCGGATCACCTACCGCTACAAGTAGCGCATCGCGGTTGTCCCTTCGCTTCCCGGTGCGCGGGCATGAGGTGCGCACCCTGCACACCAGGCGTCCACGCACGTCCGAGCGCCGCGGGCGCCCCGCCTTATGAGGCGTTCACGCGCAGCACGATCTTGCCGATGTGCTCGCCGGCCTCCATGACGCGGTGGGCCTCGGCGGCCTCGTCCAGCGCGAGCACTCGGTCGATGACCGGGCGCAGCGAACCGTCGGCGAAGCCGGGCCAGACGTCGCGCTCGACCGCGCGGGCGAGCGCGGCCTTCTGCGCGCTGGTGCGGGCGCGCAGCGTCGATGCGGTGACGGTCAGCCGACGGGTGAGCAGGCGGCCAAGGGCGAGCTCGGCCGAGGCGCCGCCCTGCAGCCCGATGACGACGAGGCGCCCGTCCAGCGCCAACGCCTGAAGATTCCGGTCGAGGTAGGGTCCCCCGACCATGTCGAGGATGACGTCGACACCTGCTCCGTCGGTGAGCTCATCGACCCGTTCGACGAAGTCCTCCTGCTCGTAGTGGATCGCGGCGCTCGCGCCGAGCGCGACGCACGTGTCGAGCTTGGCTTGCGAGGACGCGGTCGCGAAGACGGTCGCGCCCGCCCGTACCGCGAGCTGGATCGCCGCGGTGCCCACCCCGCTGGCGCCGCCGTGCACGAGCAGGCGTTCACCGGCGGCGAGCCGGCCGCGCGTGAAGAGGTTGTCGTAGGCCGTGAAGAAGACCTCCGGCACCGCGGCGGCCTCCACAAGGTCGAGGCCGCCCGGCAGCGGCAGCGCCACCTCGGCGGGCAGCGTCGCCAGCTCCGCGTAGCCCCCGCCAGCCAGCACCGAGCAGACTTGGTCTCCCGGCCGCCAGCGCTCGACATCGGGCGCGACCTGCTCGACCACCCCGGCGAGCTCGAGGCCAAGCACCTCGCTTGCTCCCGGTGGCGGCGGATAGTCGCCCATCCGCTGCAGCGTGTCGGCGCGGTTCAGGGCGGTCGCGCCGACGCGGACGAGCAGCTCGCCTCCGTCCGGCTCGGGATCGGCGAGCTCGACGAGGCGCAGCGCCTCCGGCCCTCCTGGTTCGGGAGCGATGATCGCGTGCACGCCAGCCCTTTCGTCTCGCCGTCGTCTGTCCCGGCGACCATAGCCGTCCCTTCTTCGTCACTTGGGAGGGCTGCTAGCCTTGTCGGAGACCTTTCTGTCAACGTGCGGTCGCGTCCGTTCCGGACGGGGACCGTGAGAGGAGCATGGTGTCCGTACAGCCAGGAACGATCGTCACCGGCAAGGTGGTCCGACTGCACGATTTCGGCGCGTTCGTCGAGCTCGCGCCCGACGTCACCGGTCTGGTCCACATCTCCGAGGTCCATCGCGACTTCGTCGAGAACATCCACGCCTATCTGACCGAGGGGCAGCAGGTCCCCGTCAAGATCCTGCAGATCAAGGATGACGGGCGCATCGACCTGTCCATCAAGCGGGCCGAGCCGGACTGGGAAGAAGAGACGCCTCGGCGCACCGGCAACCGGGTCGACCGGGAGTTCAACCAGCGCCTGCGCAAGTTCATGCACCAGTCGGACATGATCCAGGGTGAGGTGCGGCGGCGCCGGCGGTCGCGCCAGTAACAGGTCGTTTTGCCCGGCGCGGGATCCGGGCAACCTTGGCGGGAGCGTCCTCCAACCCGGTACTCCAACCCGCTAAGGAATCCACGTGTCAGATCTTCAGGCCGTCATTTTGGCGGGCGGCAAGGGCACCCGGCTGCGCCCCATCACCTCAGAGCTGCCCAAGCCGCTCGTTCCGGTCGCCAACCGGCCCCTCATCATCCACCAGATGCGCCACCTGGTGGCCCACGGCGTGAGCGATCTGACGCTCGCGCTCGGCTACAGCGCCGAGCAGTTCGACCCGATACGCGAGGAGGGTGAGCGGCTCGGGCTAAGCGTGAACCTCATCACCGAGCCCGAACGCCTGGAGACGGGCGGGGCGCTGCGCTACTGCTACGACCAGGGGGCCTTCGACCCCGACCGGCCGTTGTTCTGGATGAACGGCGACGTCGTGGCGAATCCCGACCCGCGGGCGCTGGTGGACTTCCACCGCGAGCGCGAGTCCGCGGTCACGCTCTGGCTGACCGCCGTACGAGCGGTCAGCGAGTTCGGGGTGCTCGAGATCGACGACGAGGGCTTCGTCCGCAGCTTCCTCGAGAAGCCCGAGCCGGACGAGACCGAGTCGAACTTCGTGAACGCCGGCATTCTGGTACTCGATCCGCACGTGCTCGAGCGCATCCCGTCGGAGACCTTCTTCTCCTTCGAGGACGAGCTGCTGCCCGACATGGTGGTCGACGACGAGCCGGTCTTCGGCAAGTTCGACGGCGGTTACTGGCTCGACACGGGCCGACCGGACGATTATCTGGCCGCCAACCGGCACGTGCTGGAGGGCCGGCTGGGCTGGGAGCCGAGGGGCGAGCGTGAGGGGAACGCCCGCGTCTGGCGGGGCGAGGGAGTCGAGGCAGACGAGGTCGGGATCATCCAACCCGCCGTCCTCGGCGACGGCGTCAGGATCGAGCCCACCGCTCAGCTCTTCGGCCGGACGGTGCTGGGCGACGGTTGCCGGGTGTTTGCCGGTGCCGAGCTGGACGGCAGCGTGCTCTTCGCCGACGCCGAGATCGGCGAGGATGCCCAGGTCATTGACTCGGTTGTCTGCACCGGCGCGGTCATCGGGTCCGGCACCGTCGTGAGCAATGCGGTCGTCGGCGCGGGCGCTCGGATCGGGCCGCGCAACGAGCTGCGGGGCCTGCGCCTCTGGGGCGGCATCGAGCTGGGCGAGCGCGAGCTGGTCTGCGACCAGTAGGTCCGAGTCGTCGAAGGCCGCCTTCGGTCGCTCGACACCGAAGGCCCCTCCGCACCATGGGAACACCTCGGCGGGCACAAGAGCGTGCCCGGGCGGCAGCAGCCAGCAAAAACTCGCGTATCCGCGAGCCTTTCCTTTCCGGTGTTGGACTTGTCGGGCAGGCGTGGCTCACGCGAGGGCAAGAACTCGCGGATACACGAGTCCTTCGGACGGGGCCTCTGTTGAGGTGGGGACGGAGGAGCCACGGGGGCGGTGGAGTGAGCGACCGCAGAGATGGTGGGTCGGCTCTGATGGCGGGCTCGGCTTGGATACGGGCTCCGCGCAGATGGGGAGGCCTGGGTGGGTGACGTATTTCTCAACAAGCTGTATGCTTAATTTGTGAGTTCGCCCGCCCCCACCCTCGTCGATCTTCTCGGTGACACCCGCGCCGCCATCGTGACGCGCCTGCGCACGGGCAACGCGTCTGTCTCCGAGCTGGCCGAGGCCCTCGAGCTGAGCGAGGTGGCCATCCGACGGCAGCTCGCCATCCTCGAGCGCGACGGACTGGTCACCGCCACGACGCAGCGTCGCCCCGGACCCGGCCGGCCGGGGGCGCGCTACCGGCTGACGCCGCGGGCCGACCGGCTCTTCGCCGACCGCTCCGCGGACTTTGCGGGGGACCTGCTCGACTATCTCGGCGAGACCCAGGGACGTCAGGGCCTGCTGGCCTTCATGCGCTGGCGGCAGGAGGCCCAGACCGACCGTTACGCCGCCGCGCTGGCGGGCGCCGAGGACGTCGGCGAGCGCAGCGAGCGGCTCGCCGAGCTGTTGAGCCAGGACGGCTTCCAGGCCGACGCCGACGGCGTCGGAGAGGACGGGCGTCTCCGCCTCACCCAGGGCCACTGCGCGATCAAGGAGATCGCCAGAGCCCACCCCGAGGTCTGCACGTTCGAGGCCGCGATGTTCCGGCAACTGCTCGGCACGAAGGTCTCGCGCCGCGAGACCATCGCCGGTGGCGCGGACGCCTGTGTCTGCCACGTCAGCACCACGATCTAAGAAGCCCCGACCACTCAGGAGCACATCATGGCGACCAAGGCCGACGACCTTCAGCTCGGCAGCTACAAGTACGGCTGGCACGACGAGTCCAAGCCGGTGTTCGAGCCCAAGCGCGGCTTGAGCGAGGAGGTCGTGCGCGAGATCAGCGAGCGCAAGAGCGAACCCAAGTGGATGCTCGACATGCGCCTCAAGGCCTACAAGCAGTTCCTGGCCCGGCCCATGCCCAACTGGGGGAGCGACCTCTCGGGCATCGACTTCGACAACATCTTCTACTACGTCAAGTCGACCGAGCAGCAGGCCAACTCGTGGGAGGACCTGCCCGACGACATCAAGAACACCTACGACAGGCTCGGCATCCCCGAGGCCGAGAAGCAGCGGCTCATCGCCGGGGTGGCAGCGCAGTACGAGAGCGAAGTTGTCTACCATAAAGTTCGCGAAGACCTCGAAGCGGAAGGGGTGCTTTTCCTCGACACCGACACGGGTCTGCGGGAGCACGAGGACATCTTCCGCGAGCACTTCGCCAAGGTGATCCCTCCCAACGACAACAAGTTCGCCGCGCTCAACACGGCCGTCTGGTCGGGCGGCTCGTTCATCGTCGTGCCCGAGGGCGTCAAGGTCGACATCCCGCTCCAGGCCTACTTCCGCATCAACCAGCAGAACATGGGCCAGTTCGAGCGCACGCTCATCATCGCCGAGCCCGGCAGCTACGTGCACTACGTCGAGGGTTGCACCGCGCCGATCTACTCGTCGGACTCGCTGCACTCCGCGGTGGTGGAACTCATCGCCAAGCCAGGCTCGCGGCTGCGCTACACGACCATCCAGAACTGGTCGAACAACGTCTACAACCTGGTGACGAAGCGCGCCGCTGCCTACGAGGACGCCACCGTCGAGTGGATCGACGGCAACATCGGCTCGAAGGTGACCATGAAGTACCCGGCCGTCTGGCTGATGGGCCGCGGGGCGCGCGGCGAGGTGCTCTCCGTGGCCTTCGCCGGCGACGGCCAGCACCAGGACGCCGGCGCCAAGATGGTCCACCACGCCCCGGACACCAGCTCCAACATCGTCTCGAAGTCTGTCTCGCAGGGCACGGGGCGCACGAGCTACCGCGGCCTGGTCGACGTGCAGTCCGACGCCAAGCGCGTGAAGTCCAACGTCGTCTGCGACGCGCTGCTGCTCGACGAGCACGCCCGCAGCGACACGTATCCGTACATGAACATCGCGACCGAGGACGCCCAGATCGGCCACGAGGCCAGCGTCAGCAAGATCGGCGACGAGCAGCTCTTCTACCTGCAGTCCCGCGGCGTGGACGAGTTCGAGGCCCGCGCCATGATCGTCCGCGGGTTCGTCGAGCCGATCTCCAAGGAACTGCCCATGGAGTACTCGGTCGAGCTGAACCGCCTCATCTCGCTCAACATGGAGGGCTCCGTGGGTTAAAGGTTGCCGGGGGGCGCCATCCGCTCTCCGGGGCGCTCACCCGCCCACCCTCCAACGCCCCTCCGAGCGGACGGCACCCCCCGATTCGTCGGTCCATGCCCGCCCCAGGGGCGCTGGGGCGGTGCAGCTCGACCTCGCTGGATCTCGAAAAGGAAATGTCGCTGGTGACCACCTTCAAGGACTTGACTGAGCAGGATGTGCTGGATATCTCCGCGCGTCTGGATGAGCCGGACTGGCTGCGGGATCGGCGCCAGGAGGCGTTCAAGGCCTTCTCCGACCTGCCCTGGCCCACCCCTCGTGACGAGGAGTGGCGCTACACCCGCCCCAGCCGCTTCGATCTTGAGCGCCCGCTGGTGCTCGACGCGGGCGAGGCGCCGGACATCCAGCGCGGGATCGTGGCCGCCGTCGCCGATCAGCTCGCGGGCTCGGCACGGATCGTCGACGGCGCGGTGGTCGACGTCAGCTCGGGCCAAGCGGCAGACGAGGCGGGGGTCGTCATCACCGACCTCGCCACCGCGGCCCTCGAGCGTCCCGGCGACGTCGCAGGCGCGCTCGGCAGCGTGGTCGGCGCTGACGAGAAGTTCGATGCGCTCAACCTGGCGGCCTTCAGCGCCGGCGTCTACGTTTCCGCCCCCGCCGAAGCTCGCTTGAGCGAGCCGATCGGGATCACCGTCACGTCCACTCAGCCCGGCGCGCTCACCCCGCGGGTGCTCATTCACGCCGGGCCGCACGCCGAGCTGACGGTGTACGTCGACCACGTCGGCGGTGCGGAGGCGACCGTCGTCGAGGTCGTCGAGGTCGTCGTCGAGGAGGGCGCGACGGTGCGGCTGGTCACCTCCCAGGACTGGGAGGGCGCGGTCGCCCACATGGCGACCCACCGCGGCCAGGTCGGCGACAACGCGAACTACCACCACTTGGAGGTCACCCTCGGCGGCGAGACCGTCTACATCCGCCCTGACGTCGAGCTCAGTGGGGCCGGCGGCAACGGCGAGCTGCTCGGCCTGTACTTCGGCAGCACCGGTCAGATGATCGAGCACCGCTCGCTCATCCACCACGACGCGTCGCACACGTCGAGCACCTCGGTCTACAAGGGCGCGCTGCAGGGCGAGAGCCGGGCCGCCTGGCTCGGCAACATCCGTATCGAGCCGCACGCCAAGGCGACCAGCTCCGACGAGACGAATCGGAACCTGATCCTCACCGAGGGCGCGAAGGCCGACTCGGTGCCGTTCCTGGAGATCCTCACGTCCGACGTCGTGCAGTGCGGTCACCACTCCTCGGTCGGCCAGGTCGACGAGCTGCAGCTCTTCTACCTGGAGTCCCGCGGCATCTCGCGCGAGGAGGCGGCGCGCCTGCTGGTCTTCGGCTTCTTCGCCGAGGTGCTCGGCCGCGTCGACCTGCCCGGCGTCACCGACACCATCATGGGCGAGATCGAGCAGGAGATCCTGACCGGACCGACCACGTGATGGACGAGCGGAGACGCTGAAGCGATGGCGTTCATCAAGGTCTGCGGCCTGGACGAGCTTGCGGTCGGTGCCGCTCGGTTCGTCCAGCTCGACGAGCCGCTCTGCGTCGTGCGGCTCGACGCCGAGACGGTGCGCGCGGTGCACGACACCTGCAGTCACCAGGAGTATCCGCTGCACGAGGGCTGGGTGGAGAACGGCGACATCGAGTGCGCGTTGCACGGCTCGATGTTCAACCTGGAGACGGGCGAGCCGGACGCGCTGCCGGCCGTCCGGCCGATCCCGGTCTACGCCTGCAAGGTCGAGGATTCCGCCATCTGGGTGGACCTCGACCAGCAGCTCAACGACGCCGACGTCCCACGTCACTGACCGAACCGAGAGGAAGAGACACACGACATGGCAGAGCTGGAGATCAACGACCTGCGGGTCGAGGGGGAGCATCAAGAGATTCTCCACGGCCTCAACCTGGCGGTGAGCAAGGGGGAGATCCACGCCCTCATGGGCCCGAACGGGTCGGGCAAGTCGACCCTGGCCTACGCGATCATGGGCCACCCCGCCTACACGATCACCGGTGGCGAGGTGCTGCTGCAGGGTGAGAACATCACGGAGCTGACGCCGGATCTGCGCGCGCAGATGGGGCTCTTCCTCGCGATGCAGTACCCGACGGAGATCCCGGGCGTCAGCCTCACCAACTTCCTGCGCACTGCCGTGAACGCCGTACGCGAGGAGGACGTGCCGGTGCGCCAGTTCATGACCGAGCTGCGCGAGCAGTTCAAGGTGCTGCAGATGGACGAGAAGTTCCTGCAGCGCAACGTGAACGAGGGCTTCTCAGGCGGTGAGAAGAAGCGCTTCGAGATTTTGCAGATGGCGATGCTGCGCCCGCAGATCGCGGTGCTCGACGAGACCGACTCGGGCCTTGACATCGATGCGCTGAAGATCGTGAGCGAGGGCGTGAACGCGCTCAGCGGCCCGGATCTCGGGGTGCTCGTCATCACCCACTACACGCGTATCCTGAACTACGTGACACCCGATCACGTCCACGTCATGGTGGACGGCCGCGTGGTCGAGTCGGGCGGGCCGGAGCTCGCGGATCAGTTGGAGGACTCCGGTTACGACCGGTTCCGGCCGGCCGCGGTGTAGCCCGGGGAGGGCAGCCATGTTCGACGTCGCCACCATCCGCAAGGATTTCCCGATCCTGGAACGCCAGGTGCACGGGCGCCCGCTCGTGTATCTGGACTCCGCGGCGACGTCGCAGCGGCCGCGGGCGGTGACCGACGCGCTCGTGCGCTTCTACGAGGAGTCCAACGCCAACGTGCACCGCGGTGTGCACGCCCTGGCAGAGGAGGCGACCGAGGCCTTCGAGCAGGCGCGCCTGAAGATCGCCCGGTTCGTCGGCGCCGACCCGCGAGGCCTGGTGTTCACGCGCAACGCGACCGAGGCCTTCAACCTGCTGGCCCATGCGCTGGCTGGCAATCGGCTGGGGCCGGGCGACATCCTGCTCTCCACCGAGATGGAGCACCACGCCAACCTGGTGCCGTGGCAGCTCGTGCAGGAGCGCGCCGGCTTCGAGCTGCGCTATGTGCCGGTCGATCCGGCCACGGGTGAGCTGGATCTGGACGCCTTCGACGAGTTGGTCGTCACCGGCCGCGTGAAGCTGTTCACCGTCACTGCGATGTCCAACGTCGTCGGCACCATCAACCCGGTCGCCGAGCTCGCGGGCCGCGTGCGGGCCGCCAACGGCGATGCCGTCGTGCTCGTCGATGGAGCGCAGAGCGTGCCGCACATGCCGACCGACATGCTGGCGCTGGACGCCGACGCGCTCTGCTTCTCAGGCCACAAGATGCTTGGGCCGACTGGAGTCGGCTGCCTCGCCGCCCGCCCCGAGCTGCTGGAGGACCTGCCCCCGTTCCTCGGCGGCGGCGAGATGATCCTGAATGTCACCCTGGAGGGTTCCACGTTCAACGACATCCCCTACCGCTTCGAGGCGGGCACACCGGCGATCGCCGAGGCGGTCGCGCTCGGCGCGGCGGTCGACTATCTGAGCGGGGTCGGCATGGACGCCATCAGGGCGCACGAGATCGAGCTGCTCGAGACGGTCATCCCCGCGCTGGAGGCCATCCCCGGTGTGCGCGTCCAGGGACCGCACGATCCCGCCCGTCGCGGAGCCGCGGTCAGCTTCGCGATCGACGGGCTGCACCCGCACGACATCGGGACCATGCTCGACCGCGAGGGCGTCGCGGTGCGGGCCGGTCACCACTGCGCCAAG
The DNA here is from genome assembly GCA_038233095.1 of Euzebyales bacterium. Classification (GTDB taxonomy): domain Bacteria; phylum Actinomycetota; class Nitriliruptoria; order Euzebyales; family Egibacteraceae; genus JBBSMR01. Next base: position 51,811 of record JBBSMR010000002.1, on the reverse strand, counting down.
CCGCTCGTGCGCAAGCTCGGCTCGGCGGCCACCACGCGCGCGTCGTTCTATCTGTACAACACCGTCGACGAGGTGCAGCCGCTCGTCGACGCGATCGAGAAGGCCCAACGGTTCTTCGCGTAGAAACCTGAGGTGGGTGAGCAGTGAGCTTCGACGACCTGTACCACGAGATCATCCTCGACCATTATCGCAGCCCGCGGAACCGTGCGCCGGAGCTGGACGACGCCGATGTGCACGTGCATCACTCGAACCCGCTCTGCGGTGACGAGCTGGATCTGCGCCTGGCCGTCGGAACGGATGAGGCCGGCCACTCGACCGTCTCGAAGGTCGTGTACGACGGTGAGGGGTGCTCGATCTCGATGGCGAGCGCCTCGGCGATGACCGAGGCGGTGACCGGCCGGGAGCTCACCGACGCGGAAGACCTGGCCGAGTCGTTCCGGCTGATGATGCACGGCGAGGGCGTGAAGCGCGAGGACGACCTGTTGGACGGCATCGCCTTCCAGGGTGTCGCCCAGTTCCCCGTCCGGGTGAAATGCGCCCTGCTGGGCTGGATGGCGTTGCGCGACGCCATCTCCACCTACGAGCAGGGCGACGACCGCCACCACGTGGTCTACGAGTAGAGGAGCAGTCATGAGCGAGACCGAGATGCGCACCTGGCCCGAGACCGAGTCTTCTGAGACCGACGGCGGCGAGGCGACCTTCCAGGTCGAGACCGACGAGCGCGGCCTGCCGACCGAGTCCGCGATGCGCGCAGCGCTCAAGGCCGTCATGGACCCCGAGATCGGGATCAACATCGTCGACCTCGGCCTTGTCTACGACGTCTGGGCCGAGGACGACGGCACCGGGCACGTGCGCATGACCCTGACCACCATGGGCTGCCCGCTCACCGAGCTCATCCACCAGCAGGTCACCCTGGTCCTCACCCGCCTGCCGAAGATCACCGACGTCGATGTCGAGTTCGTCTTCAGCCCCCCCTGGTGCACCGACATGATCGCCGATGACGCGAAGGAAGAGCTCCGCGCCATGGGCTTCAACGTCTGATCCTTCAGGTCACAAGGAGGACTCGGAGCCCTGCGCGAGGCCGATCGAGAGCGAGCGCACCTCGAACGCCTGGCCGGGGCAGGACGGATCCGGGGCGGCTAGCCAGTCCTTGTCGGCGAGATCCCTCGGCGAGAAGATCCCGTCCCCCCACCTGGATGACCTGGTCGTCATCCAGCGAGACAGACGGCTCGTCGTGAGGTGCGAACACGATCGAGCGGCCCGCAGCATCCCAACGCACCTCGCTCGACCGCCAGACCAAGAGCCGAGGCTCTCCAAAGCCACGCCCGCCGGAGAGACGTGGCCTCAACGTCACGCAGCGCTCGTCGATGATCAGCGGACCTTTACCCCCTCTCGCCATCAGTCTGCCGCGAGCATCGGAGGCAAAGACCGCGAGCGGCCCATACGCCGATCCTCCTTCAGAGCCGCTCGACGTCCTCGGTTCGGGGTCAGTAAGGAAGCAGGCGCCGAGAAGGACGGCACCACACACCGCCGCGCCGATCCTCCTCACCCCTGACCGGCACGCCATGGTCGTCACCGGGTGCGAACCGAGACGCCCAAGGCCTCTTCGACAAGCGCCGCCACGCTGAACACGTTGCGACTCTCTCCATCCACCGGGCAGGTGCCTACCAGACTCCCATAAGCCGTGTTGCCGTACGTCCATCCTCCGCCGCTATCACCTACTTTGGTGACGGCGTCGTCATCCATTGCCACGAGGCGATCTTTGCGTGTACCTCCGAAAGTGCACGAAACCGATCTCCTCAAAACTTGCTGATCCGCAGTACCGGGCTGTCACTCGTGAGATCCATCGTCACGCATCCACATACCCCCGAATGCTGCCATATTGAGAGTCGGGGTACGTCTGGCTCATCCAAGTGTCCGCCAGCATACAGGTTCGGCGCGCGACGCATAAGTTGCGTTTCGACCTCGCCAAAGCGCTGTGCGAGGATCAGATATTGTTGGGTCTCAGGCAAGGTCCACCCTCTTGCACCTGCGGTGAGAGCTAGATCGGTCGCCTCCGCATCTTCGTCAAGAGAAGGGCTTTAGAGGTAGGAGCCGATACCTTGGCGGAAAGGCCCTTGGGTGCGATCTTAGGAGCTGTGAAGGCTCTGAAGCTTCGATAGATCCGTGTCGTTTCCACTGAACCGCTTGGTTCATCAAGTTGCTGTTCAGCAATTGAAATCGGCATTACGACGGATAAGCTGAACATGAGAGGTAGAGAGACGAGAAGGGTTAGAGTGGACCTGGCACGGTCGGTCATGGTAAGTATCCGTCGTCGTTCGACTGCTCAACCCCAGTAGCAGATCATCGGTCATCTCACGGTCGACCGCGCCCACGCTTCAGCGCGCGCCATGATGACCTCGATCACGTCTGTCTTGGCGTCGGCGTAGTGGGTCATAGTGGGCCACGAGCGGGTTGCGAGGTCGCGCTTGGTCTCGGCGTAGAGCGCGCGGTCCGCTGCGGAATGGCGCAGCCAATCGCGAAACAGCAGATGCCGGCGCTCCCAGACACTGCTGGCCGAGCACAGGTGGACGTGCGCGTCGAGCTCCGGCGTGCGGAACATGCGGTGCGCCGGCTCGCGGACGCGCAGCTTGTAGCCGGCGTCGGTCATCGGTGCCATGTACTGCGTCTCGTTCTCGACGTCGATGACGCTCACCTGAATGTCGACGATCGGCTTGGCCGGCAGCCCGGGCACGGCCGTGGAACCGATGTGCTCGACGCGCCGGGCGGTTCCGCCAAGGCTCCGTTCAATCCGCCGCCGGTGCTCCTCGAAAGCCTGCTTCCACGAAGGCTGGTGGGCGACGAGCTCGATCATGCGTTGCTCGGGGCCACCGATGAGTTCGACGTCGCTATCCACGCTCGACCTGAACCGCCCGATCGGTCAAGGCCCGCCGCCTGAGCGTCCCGACCGCCGCCTCCATCTGTCGCCTCCCGACCGTTCTCACTGCCAGCGTAGTGGGAACCCGGCAGCTACGCCCTTACCCTGACGGAATACGCCAAGACCGCCGAGCTGTTGAGTGAGCCATGGAACCCCTCATCCTTGAACCTGCAAGCCTGTCCAACGACGAGATCCGCCGCTACAGCCGGCATCTCATCATGCCCAACATCGGCATGGAAGGGCAGGGCCGGCTCAAGAACGCCAAGGTGCTGCTGGTCGGCACCGGAGGGCTCGGCTCGCCGCTGGCGATGTATCTGGCCGCGGCGGGCGTCGGCACGCTCGGACTGGTCGACTACGACACCGTCGACGAGTCGAACCTGCACCGGCAGGTGATCCATGGCACCTCCGACGTCGGCAAGCGCAAGACCGAGTCGGCGCGCGAGACGATCAACGACATCAACCCGTTCGTCACCGTCAACATCCACGAGACGGCGCTGACCAGCGACAACGCGCTGGAGATCATCGAGCCGTACGACCTCGTCATCGATGGCACGGACAACTTTCCGACCCGGTACCTGGTGAACGACGCCTGCGTGTTGCTCGGCAAGCCGAACGTGTACGGCTCGATCTTCCGCTTCGACGGTCAGCTCAGCGTCTTCTACGCCGAGGAGGGACCGTGCTACCGCTGCCTCTTCCCCGAGCCGCCACCGCCGGGGATGGTGCCGAGCTGCGCCGAGGGCGGCGTCTTCGGGGTCATCTGCGCGACCATCGGCGCGGGGCAGGCGACCGAGGGGATCAAGCTGCTCACCGGCGTCGGCGACCCCCTGATCGGGCGCATGCAGATCTACGACGCGTTGGAGGCCCGCTGGCAGACCATCAAGGTCAACAAGGACCCCGAGTGCCCCGTCTGCGGCAAGAACCCGACCGTCACCGAGCTCATCGACTACGAGGAGTTCTGCGGCGTGCCCGGCCACGACCGCGAGGAGGCGGGTCAGGCCCAGCTCGAGGAGATCACCGCAGCAGAGTTCGAGTCGATCCGCTCGCAGGTGCGCGTGATCGACGTGCGCGAGCCCCACGAGTACGAGATCAGCCGCATCCCCGGCGCCGAGCTCATCCCACTGGGTGACCTGCCCGCCCGCATGAACGAGCTGGACTCCGCCGAGGAGATCGTCGTGCACTGCAAGTCCGGGGCGCGCTCTGCTCAGGCGCAGGAGTTGCTGCATGACGCGGGGTTCAAGAAGGTGCGCAACCTCTTCGGCGGCATCAACGCCTACGCGCGCCAGGTGGACGACTCGATCCCGACCTACTGAGGCCCAGTCGATGACGGACGACGAGGCGCGCGTCTTCCTGCTGGAGGGCACGCGCACCGGCAAGCTCGCCACGGTGCGTGAGGACGGCAGTCCCCACATCGCCCCGATCTGGTTCACCCTCGACGACGAGGACCTGGTCTTCGCCACGGGGGCCGAGACCGTGAAGGCGCGCAACATGCGGAGGGACCCGCGCGTCACCCTCTGCGCCGACCTGGAAGAGCCGCCGTACGGCTACGTGCGGGTCGACGGGCGGGCCCAGCTGATCGACGACGACCCCGACGCGCTGCTGCACTGGTGCACCGTCATCGGCGGGCGCTACATGGGCGCCGACCGGGCAGAGGAGTTCGGCCGGCGCAACGCGGTGCCCTCTGAACGGCTCGTGCGCGTCACGATCGAGCGCCTCGTCGCCCCGATGGAGGTCGCGGACTGAGTCTCAGCTCAGCCGGCGATCCAGCGTCCGCTGGATCCGTCGCCGGGTCGCCTCCACGTCACGCAGATCGTCGGCGGTGAGGACGTCCACGAGAAAGCCCAGATCCTCCAGGGCCGTCTGGCGCTGCGCGTCCCGCTCCCGCTGACCGGCGTGCGCCCCACCGTAGTACCCCAGCACGTACGCGGCCGCGCGCCACAGGAAGTCGACGCGGATCTTGGGCGTCACCCAGACCTGGGGTTCGGGGCGCGGTCGTAGCTGCGCGACGAGCGGCCAGGCCGAACGCTCGCCTTCGCTCTCCAAGTCGAAGACGCCGCCGTCGAGGCGGCACACAGGCGCAGCGCTCCTGGATGGTCGCCGAAGGCGTCGATGCAGGTCGAGAGCCGTTCGACTGGCAGCAAGCCGGCCCACCGGCCGCTGTCGAACCCGCTGCGCAGCTGGGCCCCCGTCGCTGATTCGACCTCGACCAGGGCACGCGCGGGCGTGACGGCCGGCAGCCCGTCGACAATGGCCTCGAACCCCCCCGGCAGAGGGTTGAGCGACGTGTGAAATCGACGTTGCTGACCTCAGTCGCCGGAGGGATTGAGCACGCGCACCGGCGCGGAGGCCAGCGTGAAACCGTCCATGCCGTACACCGCCGCGACGAACTCGCCGGTCAACCGGCTGCCAGGCGGGCAGCGCAGCACCGCCGCCATGGCACGCTGCTGTGGCGAACGCGGGCTGCCGGGCGCCCGCACCACGCCGCGCCCCGCCGATTCGAGGCGCCCGCGACGCAGCAGGTTGTCCAGCTGTCCGCGCGTGAGCCCGCACTCCGCGAGGAGCTCTTGCCGCCCAGCCACCCCGTGCTGGGTTTCCATGAGTGCGTAGGCTTTCTTAAGGCGCTTCATACGACCCAGCGTGCCTGAGCTCACGTGTGGCCGGCCGGATCTGTCTGGCCATCGGTGGAAGGCCTCGGCGCGGGGGATGCATGCCGCTAATGAGCGGCATTCGCCTTTGGCGGTGTGGGTCCCGAGGGTGCATGCCGCTGATGGGCGGCATTCGCCTTACCAACAGCGGGTCAGGACTCGGCGGGGTGCAGGCGGAGCTCGGCGATGCGGTTGCCGTCCATGCGGTCGACGATGAGGCGCTGTCCGTCCACCTCAACCTCGTTGCCGACGTCGGGGACGCGCCCCAGTTCGGCGAGGACGTAGCCGGCCAGCGTCTCCCAGTCGCCGTCGGGCAGACTCAGCCCGACAGCGTCTGGCAGCTCGTCCGGGCGCAGCGATCCGGGCAGCAGGACGGATCCGTCGGGCCGGTGGCGCACCTGCCAGGAGCGACGGTCCGACTCGTCCTCGAACTCGCCGATCAGCTCTTCGAGCAGATCCTCAAGGGCTACCAGACCAGCCAGCGAGCCGTACTCGTCCACGACGACCGCGATGTGCTGACGCTGGGCGCGCATGTCGACCATGACGTCCTCGATGGGACGCGACTCAGGGGTGATGAGCGCCGGTCGAGCGAGGTCGGCAGCCGTCAGCGTGGTGGGATCATCATCCGAGACCCTGAGCAGATCTTTCACATGCAGGACGCCCACGACCTGATCGAGATCACCGTCGTACACCGGCAGGCGTGAGCGCCCGCTCTCGCGCGCGACCTCCTCGATGGCGTCCAGGTCCGCGACCGAGGGCACCGCCACGATGGCGCTGCGGTGCACCATGACCTGCTCGGCGTCGAGCCCCGACATCTCGATCGCGCGGGTGAGCAGCGTCTGGTCAGCGCTCTCGAGGGTCCCGTGCTCTGCGGACTCCTCCAGCAGCATGGCGAGCTCGGAGGGCGAGTGGGTGATCGCGACCTCGTCCTGAGGCGTGACGCCGACCAGCCGGACGACGCCGTTCCCGGAGGCGTTGAGCAGTCGGAGCGCGGGGCGGAAGACGGAGACGAAGAGCCGGAAGGGTGCGGCGATCAGCAGCGAGAGACGCTCGGGCCCGCTGATGGCCAGAGACTTCGGCGCCATCTCGCCGAGCACCATGTGCAGGAAGGAGACGAACCCGAGCGCGAGCGCGAGCGTCACCGCGTAGCTCACGCCTTCCGGCAGGTGCAGCGGCTCGAAGGCCAGCTCCAGGCTGTGATGCACCGCGGGTTCGGCGACCGCACCGAGTCCGAGCGAGGTCATCGTGATGCCGAGCTGCGCGCCCGCCAGGGTGAGCGAGAGCTCCTCGATCGAGGCGAGGGCGAAGCGCGCGCTCCGGTTGCCCTCGGCGGCGAGCTGAGCGATGCGGGCGCGGCGCGCGGCCACCAACGCGAACTCACTTGCGACGAAGAAGGCGTTGAGCGCGAGCAACGCCAGCGCGGTGACGACGGCCCCGGCGTTCACGGTCGTGCCTTCTGGTCGGACCGGCGGGCCCCGCCACGACGTCGGCGGGGCAGACGCAGTCGGAGCCGTCCGACCGCCATGCCGTCGAGCTCGGTGACCTCGAGCGCGACCCCGTCGACGGTGACGGCATCGCCGACGCGGGGCAGCCGTCCGAGCCATTGCATCATGAGCCCGCTCAACGTCTCGTACTGCCCGCGTGGCAGCGCGATGCCGGTGTCCCGCTCGGTCTCGTCGAGCCGCCACGAGCCCGGCAGCACGATGCTGCCATCGGGCTCGGTGCGCGGCGCCGGCTCCTGCGGGTCGTACTCGTCATGGATCTCGCCGACGAGCTCCTCGACGATGTCTTCGAGGGTGACGAGACCGGCGACGTCGCCGAACTCGTCGAGGACGAGCGCGAGCTGGGAGCTGGCCGTCCGCAGCTTGGTCAGCAACGGCCCCAGCGACGTGGACTCGGGCACCGCCAGCGGCGGCGTCATGAGTTGGTCCACAGTGGTGACCGCCCGTTGCGCGCGCGCGACGCGCAGGATCTCCTTCACCTCGACGATGCCCTGGACCTCATCGAGGTCGCCCGCGACCACGGGGAAACGCGAGTGCCCTGACTCGCTCGCCAGCGCCCGCAGCTCATCACACGTCGCGTCGCCCTCGATGGTGACGGCCTGGGGCCGCGGCACCATCGCGTCGGCGGCGTCGAGCTCACGGAACTCTAGTGCCCTGGTGAGCAGGGTGGCCTGTGATTCGGGCAGCGCCCCTTTCCGCTCAGACTCGGAGATGATGAGCTCGAGCTCCTCGGGGGAGACGCCCCCCTCGAGCTCCTCGATCGGCTCGACGCCGACGAGACGCAAGAGCCCGTTGGTGGCGTTGTCGAAGAACGCGATGACCGGCCCGGCCACGCGCAGGTAGAGCCAGGTGCTGCGCGCGAGCCTGAGTGCGGTTGGGTTCGGGATGGCGATCGCCAGGTTCTTGGGTGCCAGCTCCCCGAAGATCATCTGCGTGACGGTGGCCACGACCAGGCCGAGCGTGAGCGAGAGACCGGTCGCGGCGCTCGGTGCGACACCGAGTCCCAGCAGCAGCGGACGAAGCGCTCGGCCGAGGGTCTGCTCGGTGACGAAGCCGAGCGCCAGAGACGACACGGTGATCCCGAGCTGAGCACCGGAGAGCATGAACGAGAGCCTGCCCAGGACACTGAGCGCCCGTTTGGCGCGCGCGTCCCCGGAGTCGGCGAGCTCCTCCAGACGCTTCCTGTGGGCCGTCACGTAGGCGAACTCACCGGCGACGAACCAGGCGTTGGCCGCGATGAGAGCCAGGACGATCAGCAGCCCAAGCGTGACGCTCATGGGAGCTGACGGTCCGGCGCCCTGAGCGGGCGACTCATCGCGTCATGGGGTGTTGCGCTCGACCACGCGCGCCTCGGCGAGGTAGCGGGTGAAGTATTCCTCGCGCTCGCTGCCCCCGTCGGAGTAGTCCAGCACCCGCGTCACGACGATGTCGAAGCCCTGGCCGCCGCCGGATTGCACGACCTGCTCGCTACCAACCGGGAGATCGTTGTTCTCCTGGTAGATCGTCTCGGGTGAGGTGAAGTTCGACGCCTCACCCGCGATGGTGTCGACGGCCACCCATTCGGTGCCCCAGAAGGTGACCGTGATGGACGTGTCGGTGTAAGAGGTCTTGACGAGCAGCCCGTACGGCGAGTTGTTGCGGACCTTCACGTCCACGTTCGGATAGTTGATGGTCGACTCGCGCCCCATCGGGTAGCGGCTGATGTAGTAGGAGTGAGCCTTGTAGTCCACGATGTCGTAGCCGCCGAACCATGCGGCGTTGAAGAACGTCGTCGCGAACTGGCTCACCCCGCCGCCGACCTGCTCAACGTACTCACCTCCGGAGATCGCACCGCCGCCCACGAACCCCTTGTCGGTCGTGCGCTTGCCCACGACGCCGTTCAGCGAGATGGTCTCGCCCGGCTTGACGAGCTGGCCGTCCATGATGTCGGCGAAGCGGTGGATGTTCGTGACCCGAGATTCGCAGCAGTCGTGCTCGGTCGTGAAGCTGGAGACCACCTCGGTGATGCCGAGCTCGCGGACCTCGGCGGTCGTCGTCTCGGGAGCGACCGACTCGCCCCGCAGTTGAGCGGTGCGCGTGCCGTCGTCGCCGGGCTTTCGGCGGGCGAGCGCCGCGACCTGCTTGGCGGCCTTGCCTGGCACGAATGCGAAGCCCGGCGCTGAGGGCGTGATCTCAGGGCCCCCGCCCACGATCTCGACAGAGGCGTTGACCGGCTCGGACTCGACGGCGTCCACGGCGGCGTCATCGACCACGGAGGCGAGCGCGTCCGCGTCAGCGCGGAAACGCAGGACGGGGCCATCGTCTTCGGTCGAGCGCTCCACCCGGAGGGTGGCTCCGATCTGTTCAGGCGTCAGCGTGAGCGCCGCGTCGCCCCGGCTCAGCCGGATCGGCGCCGCGACCGCACGGCCGGCCAGCGCGCGCATCTGACGGACCTCCGCCGGTGTCGTGCTCGGCTCCAAGGTGGTCGTCGGCGCCTGCACCACGTCGTCGCGGGCCACCAACACGGCCCGGCGCACGCGCCGACGCAGCGCCTCCTTGCGCACCCGTTCCCCAGCACGCGCGGGCGTGACGACGGCCTCGGCACCCTCGAACGTGACCGTCGGCTCCTGCACGCGTCGGCGCAGCGCGTTTGCAGCCTCATCGATCCAGGCCGCCAGCTCATTGGGAGCGATCTGCTCCTGAGGTGGGACGCGGGTGGAGCCGTTGAAGGCGCGGAGATGGTCGGCCAACGCCTCCAGAGGGTTCGTCTGGCGCCCGCGCTCGTAGACGGCGTCGACGGTCGCTGTCACGTCCATGGAGTAGCCGAGCTGGGCATTGGTCGCCGTGACCGCCTTGTCTCCGCGCGTCACCCGCACCTTCTCGCTCATGCGTCGACGAGCGAGGCGGCTTACCACCTGTTGGAGCGTCGCGCGATCCATTCCACCCACCTCGATGCCGCCCACACGGGTGCCGGGCAGCACGTCGGCGCGGGCGGCGCGCAGCCCCACCAGTCCCACGGCGAGCACGAACACGATCCCCAATGCGACGATGGCCCCGCGCAGGAGCCAACGCTTCATGGTGAACAGCAGCACTCTTGAGGTCCCAACACGAATCAGACATGGGATCGCCGCCGGCGATTCCCCTTACTCTCGTGATGGCGCTGCGCAGCAGCGCCCTTGCTCACGCTCACGGACAGCCAAGCCGAGCCGCGAAGTTTACCGCCGTCCCCGGTCCGACAGCGGGAACCTGTGACCCTCGTCCGGTCGGACGCGTCGAACCGTCTGACGCTCCTGAATGACTAGCTAGTCTGCGTCGGGTCCTTGGAGAGTTCGAGGGGTGGCCGGTACAGTGCCGCAAGCTTCCCCACGAGCCTACGCCGTCGCGCTCGACCTGCCCGGTCTCTTTTCCGATGCGCGGCATGACCGTGGAGCGATATGCGCCTGGTTTCGCATGTCTGGCGGCTGCCTGCTGTTTTCTTCTTCATTCTGGTGTTCAGCCTCGCTCTGCTGCTCGCGCTGCCCGCTGGCGCGAGCAGCCCCGAAGAGGAGCGACTCGCCGAGACGAAGGCGAAGCTCGACGCCATTCAGGCCGAGATAGCGGGAGCAAGCGCCGAACTCGCGGAGCGTCAGGGCTCCCTGGAGAACGCCGAGCAGAAGGTCGAAGAGGTGCTCGGAGTGGTCGAGGAGGCCGAGCTGGCCGTGCAGCGACAGCAGCAGGCTGTCGCGGCCGCGCAGGCCGAGCTCGGCGAGCTGCGGCGCAAGGCGAAGCGTCAGCGCGCGATCACCCAGGATCGGGCCATTGAACTCTACAAGCAGGGTACGGGCGCGCCGCTCGTCGCGGTCCTCTCGTCGTCGAGCACCCGAGAGGCGCTCGACCGGTCGTCGCTCATCGAGGCGGTGAGTGACTCGGACGCGCGCTCGTTCGAGCGCGTCTCCGCCGCCCAGGTCGCGGTCGACGCTCAACGTGAGGTGTTGAAGGAGGAAGAGGCCGCGCTGAGCCGCGTGCTCGACCAGCAACGGGAGCTGCTGGCCCAGGTGGAGGCGATCCGCCAGGAGAAGGCCATCGCGGCGTCCGACAGCGCCGCGCGATTGGACAGTCTCCAAGAGCAGGAGTCCGGTCTGGAGGATGAGAGCGCCCGTCTGGCCGAGCTGGCTCGGCAGGCCGCGGCCGCTCCGCCGCCGGCACCGCCGGCACCGCCGGCACCGCCGGCACCGAGTGGGTCGAGCGCACCCGAGCAAGAGAGCGCTCCGTCGGCGCCTGCTCCGGCGGCCGCACCTGTTGCCGCACCGGCGAGCGGCGGAGGATGGACCTGGCCAGCCTCGGGCCCTATGACCTCGGGCTTCGGCTACCGGTGGGGCCGGATGCACGAGGGCATCGACATCGGCGCGCCTACGGGCGCGCCGACGGTGGCAGCCTCTTCCGGCACGGTCATCTACGCGGGCTCGATGAGCGGATACGGCAACATGGTGCTCGTCGACCACGGTGGCGGCATCGTGACGGCGTATGCGCACCACACGTCGATCGTGGTCGGCGTGGGTCAGAGTGTGAGCGCAGGGCAGCAACTCGGCACCGTCGGCAGCACCGGCAACGTCACCGGCCCGCACCTGCACTTCGAGGTGCGCGTCGGAGGCGCGGCGCGCGACCCCCTCGGGTACCTGCCTTAACCGGTATCTGCCGTAGCCGGGTATCTGTACCCGGACCACGCGCCCAGAGACCCAAGGGTCTCTAGCCGGCGGCGTCGCTGCCGAGCACTACGGTCGGCACCGCGGCCTCCGCGCTCTCCTCCAACGTCGCGTCGACGGTGAGCTCTGAGGCGACGACCTGCGCGGTCGCCTCCTGCCCTGGCGGGTACAGGATGACCGTGTCGGCACGCTGCCCGGCGTTGCCAACCTCGACGACGGTGAAACCGGCCTCCTCGAACGTGGTGGCGGTCGTGGTTGCCAGGCCGTCCACGCCGGCGGCATTGCGCACCGCCACATCGATCTCCTCGGGCGCAGGCGCCGCAGCGGCGCCGACCTCATCGAGCACGGCGCCCGAGCGGAACCGTCGAAAGAGCTGCGCTGCCTCGTCCTCGACGGGAACGAGCACCGAGGCGCCGCCGACGCTCGCCGGTGTGGCGGGCACGGTGTAGGCGGTCGGGCCTGCCGAGGCGATGCCCCGCACACCCCACGCGATACGCGCCAGATCCAGCAATCCCAGACCTTCATTGGCGGTGAGCGCTGAGCCTCCCGCGCCTGCCGTGCTGAACAGCCGCAGCGGGTTCAGGAACGTCGAGGGGGCGGCGATCTTCTTTGCGAGCGCTTTGACGAACTGTTGTTGGCGCTGGATGCGTTGCAGGTCGTCGTCGATCTTGCGCACACGCACATAGCCGAGCGCATCGGCCCCGCCGAGGGTCTGGCAACCCGCGGGCAGGTCGATCCCGGCGTCGACGTCGGCGATCGGTGCGTCGAGACAGACGTCAACTCCTCCGGCGGCGTCAACCAGGTCGCGAAAGCCCAGAAAGTCGATCTGCATGTACTGGCTGACAGGGATGCCCGAGAGCGCGCGCACGGTCCGCACCAGACAGCCCGGCCCTTGGATCCCGGTGGCGGCGTTGATCCTGCCTTCGCTGCCATCGCAGCGCGTCACGTACAGGTCGCGAGGAAACGCGAGCAGTGCCGCTTTCCCGTCGGCGATGGTCATGATGAAGATGGTGTCGGTGCGCTCGCCTTCGGCGCCACCGGTCGTGAGCTCACGGCGATCTTCGGCGGAGAGCCCCGCGCGGCTGTCGGATCCGGTGACGAGCACGTGCAGTGGACGACTGGGCTCGGCCAGCCCTCCCACGCGGATGCGGTTGATCTGGGCGTTGGCATAAAGCGCGACCGCGAGGACGAACAGGACAAGGATGAGGACCACCCCCAGCAGCATCTTGGGGACGGACGACGCTCGGCCCCTGAGCCGTCGCCCGCCGCGGCCGCTCATGGCTGGCCCGAAATCCTCCTCTTCGACTTCCTGGGGAAGGCGCGTGCTCACAGGTTTGCTCCTCGGCATACGGTGGGCGGACGACGATGACAGTGTGGCAGGCGCACGCGCCCCGTCAGCGCAGGCGCGCGCGGCTGGTTGGGTGAGCCGCCGAAACAGGCCATACTGACGTGATCTTCAACGATGGACAGCACGGAAGGAGCGGTGATCGACACGGTGACCACGGGCATGAGCGTGCTCGGTCTGCTGCTCGGTTTTCCGATTCTGATCCTGCTCGGGATCGGGCTGCTCGCTCGCCTTGAGGAGTGGATGGTCGCACCGGACAAGCGGGCCGAGGCGGTTCAGCATCTGCTCGAGCAGCAAGGGGCCGAGCAGCTCGAACAGTCCGTCACGCAGCTCCTCAGCGGCAAGGCCGATCGCCCCGACCGCCGGGCGGGGGAGCTCAAGCTACAGTCGTGGAGGTTCCGGCTCCGCCGATCTCAGGAACGACGTGCTCACCGCTCTCACAGTGCTTCGCTGGCCGATCCTGGAGCGCATCCCACTCGTCGGTGAGCTCGAGATCTCGCCCCACGGGATCGGGGTGGCCCTCGGCTTCCTCATGGGCGCCCAGCTCATGCTGTACCGGGCGCAGTTGCGCGGTGTCGCGCGCAAGCCCATCGGTGAGAGCGTCGAACTGGTCATGCAAGCCATCGTCACCCGCGCCGCCATAGGCGCGATTCTCGGAGCGCGCTTCTTCTACGTCGCCATCAGGCTCCAGAGCTATGACAGCGTGCTCGACATGCTGCGCATCTGGGAAGGCGGGCTCTCCATTCTCGGTGGCATCACCGGGGCACTGGTGCTCTGCGTCCCCTACGTGCTGCGGCGCGGTTACAGCGTGCGGCTGCTGCTGGACTCCTTCGCGCCGGGCATGGCACTGGGCATCTTCATCGGTCGGATCGGTGACCTGGTCATCGGCGAGCACCTGGGTGGCCAGACCGACTTCATCCTCGGCTGGCGCTGCACGGGGGCTCTGCGGGACGCGGCCGCGCCGTACGCCTTCACGGGTCCTGCCGTGCAGGGCTGCTTCGACACGGCGGTCCACCAGACGGCGCTGTACGACATGATCGCCGGGGGAGTGCTGCTCGCAGTCATCCTCTTCTTGGAGCGCAAGCCCCGCTTCGACGGGTTCGCGGGGGTCACCTTCTTCGCCGGATACGGCGTCTTCCGCTTCGTCTCCGACTTCGCCCGCGAGGCCGACAAGGATCTGTTCCTGACGCTGACCGGCTCCCAGCTCACCGCTCTGGCGATGATCGGGATTCCGCTGCTCTGGATCGCGCTGGCCCGTCCGCAGCGCCGCCGGCCATGGGCCTGGTGCCCTCCGGATTTTCCTCCGCCGTTCACGCCCGAGCAGCACGCTGGAGGACAGGCGGCGGAGGACTCCCAAGATCGGTCGGAACCGGTCACCGGTTGAGGTGTGTGTCGGGTGCGCGTCCTTTGCCAAGAGCGGCGCGAAGGAAAATAGCCCTGTCGAACGACTTGCCTCACGCGGTATCCTGCGGTCCATGGACCAGGCACGGCAGCCGGACGGGCACCGCCAATTCGAAGATATGGCGGTGACCCACGTGCTGGGTGGGTTGGCGGAGTCGCGCAGCCGGGTGTTCCGCGCTCATCTCCTCGACTGCTTCGAGTGCCGCGCCAGGGTCGGGGAGCTGCGCGCGATCGCGAGCAACCTGGCCGACGTCGAGCGCGTGGAACGTCGGCAGCGGGCGGCCAAGCAGCTCGAGACCAAGCCTCGTGACGACGACGAGGACGACGACAGCGACGTCTATGTCGAAGGCACGAGCCGACGGCTGCGGCTGTTCTTCGCGCTCGGCCTGGTCGCGATGGGGCTGCTCGCCAGCTGGAATTTCCTCGTGCGGGGGCAGGTCGCCCGGCTCGAAGAGGCGTTGGACCAGCAGGAGAAAGCGGGGGTGGTGCGTGAGCTCGGCGCGACCTGGACCTCTGAACAGCGCGCGGAGGGGGTCGTGGGGACCGTCAAGTCCTACGAAGGCGACATCGTGGCGACGTTGGACGGTCTGGGAGAGGTCGAGAACGAGGTCTTCGGCATCTACCTGCTCACCGCAGAGGACGAGACCCTGGATCGACGCCCGCTCGTGCGGGTCAACGACGGTCGGTTGAGTGTCCTGCTCGAGGCCTCGCCGAAGGTCTCCCGGCTGCTCGTGACACGATCGCAGGAGATCACCTCCGACCCCAGCGGCCTGACCGTCTACGACGCGGTGGCCCCACCGCAGGAGCCGGCTGGCTAGCGCACAGCCCCCCAGGGTCGCTATCCTCTTCTCCCAAGGTTCCTGAAGGGACCGGCACGGGCTCGTAGCTCAGTGGGAGAGCGCTCGCCTCACACGCGAGAGGTCACAGGTTCAAAACCTGTCGGGCCCACCAGAAGAGACCTCCGCACGCGTCGCGGCTACGGAAATGTCCCCCCAAGTCGTGCTTACGGCTCTCACAGATGGGGTGTCGGCACTTCACCGCGCCTGGTGGCGCGTCCCGGGATGACGAGAATGCGCGAGGGAGCCGGTCGGTGCCTCGGGTGCAGCCCGAAAGGGCGGCAGACCATGACAACCAGGTGGGCCTGGCGTGGCTCCACCGCTTGAGGCAGCTGGCAGATGAAGAATCTCGCGCCGGCGCGAGTTCTTGCCGTAGCCCTAGCCGGGAGTGCAAGGATGTCGTGATGAACCACGAGCTCGGAGTTGGCGAGCTGGTCGGGCGGCTTGTCCGACTCCAACCTCTCGTTGACGCGCACGTTGACGATCTGGTCCGCGCGGTAGAAGAGAGTCGGGACTCCTACGGGTACACGACGGTCCCGCAGGGCCGAGAGCAGATGAGCGCATACGTGCGCGGATTGCTGGTCGGCGTTCGCGTCTTTGAAGTCGTCCCGTTCGCGCAGACCAGCCTGGTCGGCGGCCGAGTTGTGGGGGTGACTCGCTACCTCAACCTCCGCACGCGTCACGGCGCGCAGCTTCCGTACGCCGTTGAGATCGGGGGCACCTGGCTGGCGGCCTCGGCGCAGCGCATGGGCGTCAACGTCGACGCGAAGCGTCTCTTGCTCACGCACGCCTTCGAGGACTGGCAGGTCGGGCGCGTCGACATCAAGACCGATGCCCGCAATCATCGATCTCGCGACGCCATAGCCGCACTCGGTGCGCGCTTCGAGGGAATCCTGCGCGCGTGGGAGCCGTCCCACGTCCCCGGCGAGGAGGGCCAGCTCCGCGACTCTGCGATGTACTCGATCCTGCTCTCGGAGTGGCCGCACGTCCGTCGCCTCCTTGAAGCAAGGCTCGGATGAGCGGTTGGGGAGTCGAGGCGCGCCCTGCCGTGCGTGCGCTCCCCAACGGTGGGTCGCAGGCGACCGCCGGAAGCGAAGAGTGCACAGAGGCGTGCTCAGGGTAGTCTTGTGTCGGATTCGTACGCTTTTGTGAAGGGGTCTCCCGATGCTCCGTGCCCGACTGACGATCATCCTGCCGCTCGTGCTGCTGCTCACGCTCACGCTCGCCCCGGTCGCGACGGCGGGACCCAAGGGTGCCGACGGCGACTACGAGAAGGCGGCGCTGAAGGTCTGCCCCGACGGTGAGGTGAAGTGCGTCGCCGGGGTGCTGCGGTCGCTGCGCAAGCACACCGCGCCACTTGCGAGGACCTGCGACCACGACGCGATCTTCGCCGCGCTGTACACCATCGTGACGCGCACGTACTACGAGACGGTGAGCGCCGACCCGAACTTCTTCAAGAGCAACGCCTTCGTGAACCACGAGGACGGCGTCTTCGCCTTCTACTACCTCGGCGCATACGAGGCGTGGCAGGAGGGGCGGAAGGCGCAGGTGCCTCGAGCCTGGCGGATCGCGTTCGCGGCTGCCGAGAATCAGGAGCTCACGGCGACGGGCAACCTGATCATGGGCATCAACGCCCATGTCGTCCGCGACCTGCCGTTCGTGCTCGCGGCGCTCGGACTGGGCAACAAGGACGACCACAACCAGGTGAACGAGATCCTGTGGGACGCCTACGCGCCCGCGATCACAGCGATCAACGACCACCTCGCCGACTCGATCGACGCGGGCGACATCGACGGGACCACGCTGGACAATGAGGTCCTCTTCGCGTACGTGACGAAGTTGCGCGAACAGGCGTGGTACGACGCCACCTTGCTTGTGCACGCGCGCACGCCGACGCTGCGCAAGCGCGTCGCGGCTCAGATCGAGGCGAAGGCGGCGGCGCAGGCGCGGTCCTACCGTGAGCAGTACGCCTACCCGAACGACTCCGAGGCCGGCGTGGAGCGCAACGCCTACTGCGAGGCCAACAGCCAGCCGGTCGACTACCTGTAGGTGACTGGCCGTCACGCCACCTGACCGGCTGACTCACCGTCGGTACCCTCGCGACGATGCCTGACTTCGTGGTGCTCACGGTGCGCGCTCGCGTCGTCGCCGAGCTGATCCGAGGCGCCCTGGAGGCGGAGGGGATCGTCGTCGCGCTCGACCGGGAGCTGCTGGCGGGGGTCTACGGGCTGGACGCCGGCACCTGGGCGACCAAGGTGCTGGTCCTCGCGAGCGAGCAGGAGCGCGCTCAGCGTCTGCTGGACGAGCTCGAGGCCGACGACTGGTCGGACTGAACCGCCCGTTGCGCCCGCTATCCTCTGGAGCCGGTGCTGCCCCAGCACCACCCAAAAATGGAAGCAGAGCAGGAGCACGCGCGTGACCGAGCACGACATCACCGTGAAGAGCCCCGAGGGCGAGAGCGCGCAGGTGCCGGCGGGCACGTCGGCGCGCGCGGCGCTCGACGCGCTGGGCTTGAAGGGCCGACAGGTCCTGGCCGCCACGGTCGATGGTCAAGCCCACGACCTCGACGCGGCGGTGCCCGACAGCGCCACGGTGGCACCCGTGCCCGCCGACACCGA
Organism: Euzebyales bacterium; assembly: GCA_038233095.1. Classification (GTDB taxonomy): domain Bacteria; phylum Actinomycetota; class Nitriliruptoria; order Euzebyales; family Egibacteraceae; genus JBBSMR01. The sequence continues at coordinate 33,889 of JBBSMR010000002.1, read as the reverse complement.
GCTGGGCCGGGAGGTCCTGCGGCACTCCACCGCGCACATCATGGCCCAGGCCGTCACCGACCTCTTCCCCGAGGCGAAGGTCGCGATCGGGCCGCCCATCACCGACGGCTTCTACTACGACTTCGACGTGGCCGAGCCCTTCACACCCGAGGACCTGGACCGCATCAGCGAGCGCATGAACGCGATCATCCGTGAGGATCAGGCGTTCCGCCGAGTCGCGATCGACCGAGACGAGGCGCTGGAGCGCTTCGCCGACGAGCCGTACAAGCGTGAGGTCATCGAGACCAACGTCGGCGACGACGTGGCCGCCGGCGGCGAGGTCACGGTGTACGAGAACGTGCGGCCCGACGGCTCCGTGTGGCCCGACCTGTGCCGCGGCCCCCACATCCCCACCACCCGCTGGGTCCCGGCGTTCGCGCTGCAACGCGTCGCGGGCGCGTACTGGCGCGGCGACGAGCGCCGTCCGCAGCTCCAGCGCATCTACGGCACCGCGTGGGAGTCGCGCAAGGCGTTGAAAGCCCACCTCGAACGGCTGGAGGAGGCACGCCAGCGCGATCACCGCAAGCTGGGTCGCGAGCTCGAGCTCGTGCACTTCCCCGACGAGCTTGGTCCGGGCATGACGATCTTCCTGCCGCGCGGGGCGATCGTGCGACAAGAGATGGAGGACTGGATCCGCGCTGAGACGCTGCGTCGTGGCTACCAGCCTGTCTACAGCCCGCATATCGCTCGCGAGGAGCTCTGGAGGATCTCCGGGCACCTGGAGAACTACGGCGAGCTGATGTTCCCGGGCATGGAGGTCGACGCGGCCGCCTACCGGCTGAAGCCGATGAACTGCCCCTTCCACATCATGGCGTTCACCTCACGCACGCGCAGCTACCGGGAGCTGCCGCTGCGCATCAGCGAGCTCGGCACCGTCTACCGCTACGAGCGCTCCGGGGTCGTGAACGGGATGCTGCGCGCCCGCGGCTTCACGCAGGACGACTCCCACATCTTCTGCACCGCCGAGCAGGTCGAGCAGGAGGTGGGCGACTGCATCCGCTTCGCCCAGGATGTCTTCCGCACGTTCGGTCTCGGCGAGCCCTCACGGGTGGCGGTCTCGACCCGCCCGGCCGAGAAGTCGATCGGGACCGACGAGCAGTGGGCGCACGCCGAGGCAGCCCTGGAGGCGGCGGCCAAGGGCTCGGGCCTGCCCTACGGCATCGATGAAGGCGAAGGCGCCTTCTACGGCCCGAAGATCGACATCCACGCGCGCGACGCGATCGGGCGTGAGTGGCAGCTCTCCACGATTCAGGTGGATTTCACCCTGCCCGAGCGCTTCGGGATGTCCTACACCGGCGCCGACGGCGCCCCGCACCGCCCCTTCATGGTGCACCGGGCCCTGTTCGGCTCGATCGAGCGCTTCTTCGCCGTGCTGCTCGAGTCCACGGCCGGCGCGTTCCCGACCTGGCTCGCTCCCGTCCAAGCGGTGATCGTCCCCGTCGCCGACCGTCACCACGCCTACGGTGATCAGGTGGTCGCCCAGCTCGTCGCGCAGGGGCTGCGGGCGGAGCTCGATGATTCCGACGAGACCATGGGCGCCAAGATCCGTGCCCACCAGCTCGCGAAGGTGCCCTACCAGCTCATCGTCGGCGACGAAGAGGCAGAGGCGCGTACGGTCGCGGTCCGCCCCCGCAGCGGCGCGCAACGCAAGGACGTCGCGGTCGAGGCGTTCGTCGCCGAGCTGGCCGACGAGGTCGCCAGCCACGGGGTGGCGTGAGCCAGTGAAGCCTCGCCGGCTCTCCGAACAGCGTCTCGACGAGCTGCAACGGCTCTGGACGCCGTGGCGCATGGCCTACATCGCCGACGACGATCCGGAGGTCGAGGGCTGCCCCTTCTGTGTGCTGCCTGAGCGGGGCGAGCAGGCCGACGCCGACTCCCTCATCCTGCACCGCGGCGCGTCCGCCTACGTCATCCTGAACGCCTATCCCTACAACCCCGGCCATCTTATGATCGTGCCGTACCGGCATCTCGGTGACTACGAGGAGCTCTCGCGCGAAGAGCTGGTGGAGCTGGCCGAGCTGGGACAGCGGGCGGTGGGCGCCCTGCGCGAGACGAGCGGCGCGCAGGCCTTCAACCTAGGCGTGAACGCCGGCGGCGCGTCAGGCGCGGGCATCGCCGACCACCTGCACCAGCATGTCGTGCCCCGCTGGGGCGGCGACACCAACTTCATCACCGTGATCGGCCAGACCCGTATCCTGCCGGAACTGCGTGAGGAGACCTACGAACGGCTCGCCCCCTACTTCGCCGCGCGCTCGTGACCATCAACGCCCACGCGCGTCGCCTGACCGATCGCGCGGTCGTCCCACTCGCCCGCCAGCTCGTCCGCTGGGGCGTCACACCCAACGAGCTGACGCTCGCCGGGCTCGTCCTGACCGTCGTCGGCGTGGCGGTCGTGCTCGGGCTCTCGCCGTTCTTCGGTGCGCTGATCCTCACGGTGGGCGCGCTCACCGACACCTTCGACGGCGCGGTGGCCCGTCAGACCAACGCCGCCTCGCCGTTGGGCGCCTTCTACGACAGCGTGGGCGACCGGGTGAGCGACGGCATCCTGCTGGGCGGGGCCGCCTGGCTGGTGCGGGGCGATCCGCTCACCTTCGCGGCAGCGATCGTGGCGCTCGTCGGGGCGCAGGTGACCTCCTACGCGCGGGCGAAGGCCGAGTCGCTGGGCTGGCAGGCGACAGTCGGGCTCGTCGAGCGGCCCGAGCGGGTCATCCTGCTGCTCTTCGCCTTCGGTCTGGAGTTCGTCGGGATCGCGGTCTGGTTGCTGGCGGTCGGCGCGGTCATCACCGTCGCCCAACGCCTGCGGGTCGTGGTCGAGCAGGCAAGGGTGCGATGATCAGCGAGGACGCCGGCTCCACGGCGCACACCGTGCGGGGCTACCGCGGCTCGGGCCATCGCGGCGAGCCGGTGGACCGACGGCCCGGCGCCGCCGACCGGTTGCCGACCCCACGCCGCCCCGAGTCCGGGCGGGAGCGCGCGCTCGCCGGCGCCTGGTTGTTCGGCTGGGAGGCGCTGCGTCGGCTGCCCGAGCCGTGGGCCTTCGGCATCGGCGAGGCGGCGGGACGGCTGGCGCACAGGGTCGCCGGAGCACGGCGGGCGGTGGTCGCGGCGAATCTGCGCCCGGTCGTGGGCGACCAGGCACTGCCCGCCAGAGTGCGCGCCGCCTTCTCCTCCTACGCCCGCTACTGGATCGAGGCCTTCCGCGCGGCGGACATCAGCCCGGCCCAGATGGACGCGCGGACGACGACGGACGGCTTCGCGCACCTCGACGGCGTGCTCGAGGAGGGCAACGGGGCCATCGTCCTGCTCGCCCACCACGGCTCGTGGGACCTGGCCGCGCGCTGGGCCGAGACCCACGGCTACCACCTGGCCGTCGTGGCGGAGATCATCCGGCCGCGGCGGGTCTTCCGCCGTTTTGTCGAGCTCCGCGAGGCGCTCGGGCTCGAGGTCGTCCCGCTGCGCCGAGGGGAGGATCTCACCCGCCGCCTCGGCGAGGTGCTGAGCGCGAACCATCTCGTCGGCCTGCTGACGGACCGTGATCTGTCGGGACACGCTCCATTGGTCACGCTGTTCGGGCGCTCGGCCCGCCTGCCCACGGGTGCGGCCCGTCTGGCGGCCCGTCACGGCGCGCCGATCGTGCCGATCAGCCTGGTCCAGCGGCCAGGCCGGCGGTGGCATCTGCAGGTGCTCGCCCCGATCCGGCCGCAGGGCCGTGAGCTTCGTGAGCTGCACGACGAGGTCGCCCGCGCGCTGGAACGGCTCATCCGGCTGGCCCCGGAGCAGTGGCACGCCTTCATGCCGATCTGGACCGACGCCGCGAAACCGGTATGAAGATCGCGCTCGTCTGCCCCTATGACTGGGCGCGGCACGGCGGGGTGCAGGCGCACGTGGCGCAGCTCGCGAGGGCGCTCTCCGACGACCACGACGTGCACGTCTTCGCGCCGAGTTCCGAGCACAGGGACGGTGGCGTCCGCAACGGTCGCGCGCGCGCGCAGGACGCGCGCCACTTCTCGTTCCAGGCGGTCGGGCGACCGTTGCCGGTGCGCTTCAATCGCTCGGTCGCGCCCGTGGGGCTGTCGCCACAGGCGGGCCGGCGAATCCTGAGGGGGCTCGAGGCGTTCGCTCCCCATATCCTGCACGTGCACGAGCCGCTCGTGCCGGTGGTCTCGCTGGCCGCCGCCCTCGGCGGTCCGACCCCGTTGATCGGGACGTACCACGCCTGGTCGGAGCGCGATCTGGCCTACCGGGCGATGCGCGGCGTCGCGCAGCGGGTGCACGCAAGGTTGGCGGCGACCATCGCCGTCTCCCCGGTGACGCAGACCTACGCCTCTGAGGCGCTCGGGATTCCGCCCGGCGCCTTCCGCGTCATCCCGAACGGTGTGGAGGTGGACCGGTTCAGGTCCGCCGAGCCGATCCCTGAACTGCTCGATCCCGAGCGGCCGCTCATGCTCTTCGTCGGCCGCCTCGAACCGCGTAAGGGCCTGGACGTGCTCGTGCGCGCCTTTCTGCGGCTGCGCGCCGGGAGCGCCCGCCCCCGACTGTGCGTCGTGGGTGACGGACCCGAACGCGAACGCTGCCAGCAGATGATCCCGTCCTCCATCCGTCCCGATGTGCTCTTCGTCGGCGCGGTCGACGAGCGGGAGAAGGCGCGCTACCACGCGAGCGCCGATGTCTACGTGGCGCCGAACGTCGGCGGCGAAGGGTTCGGCATCGTGCTGCTGGAGGCGATGGCGGCTGGGCTGCCGGTGGTGGCGACGGAGATTCCCGCCTTCCGCACGGTGCTGCGCGACGGGCGCCAGGGCCGGCTCGTGCCCCCCAACGACGCGGTCGCGCTGGCCGAGGCGCTCACCACGCTGCTCTCCAACTCCAAACTGCGCGCCGCGATGGCACGCGAGGGTCACGCGACCGTGGCGCAGTACGACTGGCCGGTCGTCGCCGGGCGGATCGAGCAGCTCTACCACGCTGCCTATCTGGGCAGCTGATCGTCAGCGGTCACGCCTGCGGGCCGCGCGGGCACGTGGCGCGTAGACTGCGCGGCTGTTCGGGGCACACGCGACGAGGCCCCGGGCCTTCCCCCGACCTTCCCCGTCTGTTTCAAGCTGTTCCCACCGTCATGTCCGTCTGCCAAGGAGTGTCACATGGGTTGGGGTCCTTTTCTGGCCCTCATTGTCCTCGCGCTCGTTATTGGTTGGGCGGTGCTCGCCTATCACCGGCTGTGGTCGCTCGCCGTCATGGCTCGGCGCCCGCGCGGCGGTGCCCGGCCGGGCCCGCAGCGGCACGCGCCCGCGCGCTACGAGCAGGCTCGGCGCAGCTTCCCCACCAGCCTGATCGCCAAGGTGGCCGGCTTCGGACCACTGGAGCGTGACGCAGAGCAAGATGCTGCTGCCCCATCCGACCAGCCATCCGAGGAAGCCTGAATGCGTGCTCCGACCCCCCGCCGCAGCCGTCGTCCGCTGGCGCTGGCGCTGGCGTTCGCCACGGCCATGGCGCTCGGCGCGTGCAGCCCCGCCGACCAGCCGGCTGTGAGTGCTCCGACGCAGCGGGTCTCGCCGCCGACGAGCAACCCGAGCCCCACGGTCACCACGGCCACCATGGCCACCACGGCGCCTGAGCCCACCACGCCCGCGCCCACCGCCCCGCCGCGAGCGCCGCTGACGGGACGGGCGGGAGGAGACCGCGCGCCGGTGATGGCGCTGAAGATCGACAACGCCACGCCGGCCAGGCCACAGCGTGGGCTGGGCGCGGCCGATGTGGTCTTCGAGGAGCTGGTCGAGGGCGGCACGACCCGCTTCCTCGCGCTCTTCCAGTCGCGGCTGCCGGAGAAGGTCGGCCCGGTGCGTTCCGGCCGCGAGGTCGACGCGGTGCTGCTGCCGTCCTTCGACCCGCTGCTCGTCTTCTCCGGCGCGGCCGACGAGGTCCAGCGCGACGTCGCCGACGCCGGCCTCGCGCTGGTGCAGGACGAGGACGAGAGCAAGCGCTACGACGCGGCTTTCGAACGTGACGCCGGTCGCGAGGCCCCGTACAACCTGTACCTCCAGACCGACGAGCTGCGAACGGCGCGCGCGGAGCGGCCGCCGGCTCGCCCTCCCTGGGAGTTCGGTGCCGCCGGCGCGAAAGGCCAGCCGTTGAAAGGGATCGAGCTGAGCTTCTCGCCATGGGCGTCGGCCGGCTGGACCTGGGACGGAAAGACGTGGATCCGCTCACAGGACGGCTCCCCCCACGAGCTGGTGGACGGCGACGTCATAACGGCCAGCAACGTCGTCGTGATGAGGGTGCCGACCGCCCCCGGCGGTTGGACCGACTCGGCGGGCAACCCCACCGTCGAGATCACCGTGACCGGCAAGGGCGACGCCCTCATCCTGCGGGACGGCGGCGTCTACCGGGGGGAGTGGAGCAAGCGGGACGCCGAGAGCGACCTGGTGTGGAGGACCCGTGCCGGCCGTCCGCTCCCGCTGGCTCCCGGCAACACCTGGATCGAGCTCGTGCCCGCGGACGGCGACGTCGAGCTGGTGGGCGCGAAGACCGCACCGTGAGCCTCCTCGAAGATCCTCGTGCTGGGATTTTGACCCCGCGCTAGGCTGAGCGGCGAGCCCCGCCGTCGCAAGGATCCGCCATGACCCACGAGACCCACGAGACCCACGGGACCCCGCAACAGGGAACCGACCGCGTGAAGCGCGGTCTGGCCGAGATGTTGAAGGGCGGCGTCATCATGGACGTCGTCACCGCCGAGCAGGCCCGCATCGCCGAGGAGGCCGGGGCCGTCGCGGTCATGGCGCTCGAGCGGGTGCCCGCCGACATCCGCCGTGACGGCGGCGTCGCGCGCATGTCCGATCCCGACATGATCGACGACATCATGGCGGCCGTCTCCATCCCGGTCATGGCGAAGGCCCGCATCGGACACTTCGTCGAGGCTCAAGTGCTCCAGGCACTCGGCGTCGACTATGTCGACGAGTCCGAGGTGCTGACCCCCGCCGACGAAGCGCACCACATCGACAAGCGGCGCTTCACGGTGCCCTTCGTGTGCGGCGCGACCAACCTCGGCGAGGCGCTGCGACGCATCGGCGAGGGCGCGGCGATGATCCGCTCGAAGGGGGAGGCCGGCACCGGCAACGTCGTGGAGGCGACCCGCCACATGCGCGCGATCACGGGGGTGATCCGGCGGCTTGCGAGCATGTCGACCGACGAGCGCTACGCCGAGGCCAAGGAGCTGCGGGCGCCCGTCGACCTGGTGAACGAGGTCGCGGAAGCCGGCCGGCTGCCCGTGGTGCTCTTCACCGCGGGCGGCATCGCCACCCCCGCGGACGCCGCGATGATGATGCAGCTCGGCGCCGACGGCGTCTTCGTCGGCTCGGGCATCTTCAAGTCCGGCGAGCCGGATCGGCGGGCCAGGGCGATCGTCGAGGCGACCACCTACGCCCACGACCCCGAGGTCGTCGCCAAGGTGAGCCGCGGGCTGGGCGAGGCGATGGTCGGGATCAACCTTGATGAGCTCGACAGCTCAGAGCGGTTGGCACAGCGCGGCTGGTAGACCCGGGAGGCGGAACATGCAGGACACCAAGGCAGGGCACAGCCTCGCTGACCGGCTCGCAGCGGGGCCGGTGATCTGCGCCGAGGGGTATCTCTTCGAGCTCGAGCGCCGTGGCTACGTCCGGGCGGGCGCGTTCGTCCCCGAGGTGGTGCTGGAGCACCCCGAAGAGGTCGAGGCGCTGCACCGCGAGTTCGTCCACGCCGGCTCGGATGTGGTCGAAGCGTTTACCTACTACGCGCACCGCGAGAAGCTGCGCCAGCTCGGCAAAGAGGACCAGCTGGAGCCGATGAACCGTCAGGCCTTGGAGATCGCCGGAACGGTCGCGCGGGAGACCGGCACGCTGCTGGCGGGCAACATCTGCAACACGAACGCCTGGGATCCTCATGACGAGAGCGCCCAGGCCGGGGTGCGCAGGATGTTCGCCGAGCAGGTCGGGTGGGCGGCCGAAGCCGGCGTGGATCTCGTGATCGGCGAGACCATCTCCTTTGCGGGTGAGGCGCTCGCCGCGCTCGCGGCGATCAAGGACGCCGGACTGCCGGCGGTCGTCACGATCGGGATTCACCAGGAGCCCCGCACCATGGAGGGCTGGACGCCGCTCGAGGCCTGCCAGCGTCTGGTCGACGCCGGTGCCGACGTCGTCGGCTTGAACTGCCATCGTGGGCCGCGGACCATGCTGCCGCTGCTCGACGAGCTGGTCACGGGCGTCAGCGTGCCCGTGGCGGCCCTGCCGGTGCCGTACCGCACGACCCCCACGCAGCCAACGTTTCAGTCTCTCCGCGACCCTGGCTATGACCGCTACCCCGATGGGCGACCGTTCCCGACGGGCTTGGATCCGTTCACGTGCACGCGCTATGAGGTCGCCGACTTCACCGCCGCCGCCGCCGACATGGGCGTGCGCTGGTTCGGCCTGTGTTGCGGGGGCGCCCCGCACCACGTTCGTGCGATGGCTGAGACGCTCGGCAGGAAACCGGCCGCTTCCCGCTATCACGAGGACATGTCCCAGCACGCCTACTTCGGGGCGGAGCAGACGGTGCGCGCGGGAAACCGGGCGCTCGCCGAGCAACTCTAAGCGGGCGACGCCATCCATGACGCTCGACGTCGAGCACGTCGTCATCGGCTGCGGTGGCATCGGCAGCGCAGCCTGCTACTGGCTGGCCCGCTCCGGTGCCGACGTGCTCGGGCTCGAGCAGCACCAGCTCGGCCACGACCGGGGCGGCTCCCAGGACCACTCGCGCATCATCCGGCTCTCCTACCACGCCGACGCATACGCCGTCCTGGCGCCGGCCGCGTACGAGGCGTGGGAGACGCTCGAGCAGGAATCGGGCCTCCACCTGCTCTACCGCACAGGCGGGCTGGACCTGGTGGCGGACGACGCGGACGGCCGGGAGAACCTCGAGCGCTTCGCCGCGGTGATGAGCGCGCACGACGTCGCATTCGACCGGCTGACCGGCGCGGAGGTGAGCGCTCGCTGGCCGCAGTTCGCGCTCGGAGCCGGTGAGCTCGCGCTCTACCAGGAGCAGACCGGCTTCGTCGACGCCCGCCGCGCCAACGCCGCGCACGTCGCGCTGGCCCGCGCCCACGGCGCGACGGTGCTCGATCGCACGCCGGTCGGAGCGATCGAGCTCACCAGCGACGGCGCCCGGGTGCGCACCGCAGACGAGACCTTCACGTGCCGCTCGGTCGTGCTCGCCTCGGGAGCCTGGACGAACCGGCTGCTCAGCCAGCTCGGGCGCCACGTCCCGATCACGGTCACGAAGGAGCAGGTCACCTACTTCGCCACCCCCCATCTCGCGGAGTTCGTCCCCGAGCGGTTTCCCGTCTGGATCTGGCACGGGCAAGACGACTTCTACGGCCTGCCGATCCACGGTGAGGTCGCGACGAAGGCCGCCGTCGAGATCCTGCGTCACGCGGTCGATCCCGAGACCCGTGACTTCGAGGCGGACGCCGACGCGCGCGCGCTGCTCACCGGCTTCCTCGCCGAGCGCATCCCGCGCTCGCTCGGTCCTGAGCTGTACACGAAGACGTGCCTCTACACGATGCCGCCCGACCGCGACTTCGTCCTCGGCGTGCTGCCCGAGGCCCCCCAGGTCGCGCTCGCCGTCGGGGCGGCGCACGCATTCAAGTTCGCTGGGCTGCTCGGACGCATCCTCTCCGAGCTTGCCCGCGACGGGCGGACGCGCTTTCCGATCGACGCGTTCGGCATCGACCGCCCGACTCTGCAGTCAGAGCGGGCGGGCGCGGCCATCGACTTCCGGCTCTAGCTGCGTGGCCGGCTTCGACGCCATCGTCTGCGGTCTCGGCGGGATGGGCAGCGCCGCCGCAGCCGAGCTCGCGCGGCGCGGGCAGCGGGTGCTCGGCCTGGAACGGCACCACGCCGTCCACGACCTCGGCTCCAGCCACGGCGGCTCGCGCATCATCCGCCAGGCCTACTTCGAGGGCGAGGAGTACGTGCCGCTGCTCCTGCGCGCCTACGAGCGCTGGGCGCAGGTCGAGCGCGACAGCGGCCGGGAGCTGCTGACGATCACCGGTGGGCTCATGCTGGGAGGGCCCGACAGCGAGACGGTCTCCGGGGCGCTCGCCAGCGCCCGCAAGTTCAACCTGGAGCACGAGGAGCTCGACAGCGCCGAGCTGCGGCGGCGCTTTCCGACGCTGCGGATCCGTGACGAGGTGGGCGTCTACGAGCCGCTGGCGGGTTTCGTCAGTCCGGAGGCGAGCGTCGCGGTGCACCTCGCGCTGGCCGAGCGGGCCGGGGCAGACCTGCGGTTCACCGAATCGGTGCGGTCGTGGATGCCGACACGGTCCGGCGGCGTCGCGGTCACCACCGACCATGGGCGCTACGAGGCCGATCGGCTGGTCGTGACGGCCGGTGCATGGTCCTCGGAGGTGCTGGCCGACCTGGCGCTGCCGTTGACCGTCGAGCGCCAGATCCAGTTCTGGTTCGCCCCACCCGGCGGCGTCGAGCCGTTCTCGGCGGCGGGGCATCCGGTCTACATCTGGGAGCTGGCCGACGGCACCCAGTTCTACGGGCTGCCCCAGCACGGCCCCGCCTCGGACGGTGTAAAGGTCGCGTTCTTTCGCATGGGCGGTCCAACATCGCCCGAGACTGTCGACCGGCAGGTGCATCCCGAGGAGGTGGCACAGACCCGGTCCGTGGTGACCGAGCTCGTCCCTGGTCTCGACGGCCCGCTCGTGCGCGCGGCGACCTGTCTGTACACCACCACCCCCGACGAGGACTTCCTCATCACCGCGCACCCGGAGCACCCTCAGGTCGTGCTCGCCACCGGCTTCTCGGGACACGGCTTCAAGTTTGTGAGCGTCGTGGGGGAGATCCTCGCCGATCTCGCCATCGACGGCTCCACCACCCTGCCGATCGAGCTGTTCAGGCTGCGCTGGTGAGACGCGCGACGGTCCCCACCGGCTCGGTCAGGCCCGAGCACGTCTGTTACGCCGTGGGCACGGTACTCATCCTCATCGGGCTGGCGCATCTTGCCGGCTTCCTCGTATTCGGAGGGGCCTGGGTCGGGCCGGTGACGTGGCGCAAGCCCTTCGCGTTCGGGGTCTCGTTCGGGATCACCACCGCGACGCTCGGATGGATCTCCACTCAGGTTCGGCTCTCGACGCGGCGCGCTTGGCGGCTCGCGTTACTCCTGGTGGCGGCGAACACCTACGAGGTGATCTGGGTTTCGGTGCAGCGCGCGCGGGGCGTGCCGTCCCACTTTGCCCGCACGTCAACCCTGGATGCCGCGCTCTTCGGCATAGCGGGCATGGCCATCGCGGCGACGGTCCTTGTCATCGTGGCGCTCACTATCCTGAGCTTTCGCTGGCCGCTCGCGCCTCCGGAGATGCGGCTGGCGCTGCGCGTCGGCCTGCTCATCCTGCTGGCGTCGATGGCCACCGGCGGCGCGATGATCCGGCACGGCATCGCCGCCGTCGCGGCTGGCGAGATCGAGCTGACGACGTGGGGTGCGGCCGGCGTCATGAAGCTGCCGCACGCGGTCGGGATGCACGCGATCCAGGTGCTGCCCGCGCTGGCGTGGCTCGCCCGGCGGACCCGGCTCGACGCTCGCCGTCGCCTGCGCGCCGTGAGCTTGGCTTGCTGGGGTTACGCGGGCCTGACGGCAGTCAGCCTGCTGCAGACGTTCGGCGGTCTCGCTCCGTGGGACCTGCGAGCGTCCTCCGCCGTGCTGCTGCTCGCGAGCCTGACGCTGCTCGCCTGGCCGGCGTTCCGCGTCGGCGCCGGCCTGCGCCAGCGTGCGTGAGCTGGCTCAGCGACGTCTGAGCTGCGGCGGAGGCTGGCCTTCGACGCTCAACAGTGCCACGCAGGCGCGAAGGGTGGCACCGAGCCTCCGGGCATAACCTGCCAGCGGCTCGTAGATCCCGCCGCGTCACCCAAGAACGGTGTGGACCGTGACGACCGGGGCGACCGGGGTGAAGCTGGCGGCCATTCCGATGGCAGCAAGCGAGGACGCTGCTACCGCGGCGCCACCCCCAGAGTAGGGAGAATCGCCGGAGGCAATTCACATGTCAGCACTTCACCGCGCCTGGCGGCGCGTCCCGGGATGATGAGAATGGGTCGAGACCGGCCCGTTCCGACCAATCCGGACTCATGTCGGGTGTGCGCGAACTCACGGTGCCGTGAGAAACGTTCGGGTGGTGGGCACGTTCTCAAGGTGCCGTGAGAAACGGCACGGGTGCAACGGTGACGGAACGGACGTCTGTGGCTGTCTGCCGTTCCTGCAGATCAGCCGCACCCATGGAACGACGCCTTGACGAACCTGCCCCAGCGTGCGTGGACAGGGGACCTTCCGTCGGGCAACCTCAAGCAGGTGCAAACCGGAATAAACGGGACGCATGTGTGTCGATCACATGTCAAAGGCGCACGTAGTCGCTAATGTCCGGATGGTCGAAGATCATGGTCTCCTGCAAAGTGAGCTCCTGGCCCCGCCCCGCTTCGCTGGCGCGCCGATACATCGCGAGCGCGATCGCGACATCGATGTACGCCAACCCGACGGCGTTGAAGTAGACGCGCTCGTCCGCGTTCTCACGGCCTGGCTTCTCGCCCATCACGATCTCGTCGAGATCGGCGTGGATGTCGCTGTCACGCAGCTCATCGTCCTGGTACATGCGACTGAGGGTCTGCGCGCGGTGCTTCACCGTCTCCCAGTGATCGCAGACGATCTTGTCGCACTGCTTCGCGACCGCGTATTCGTCCTCCCAGCCGCCGACGTGGCTGTAAAAGGCCCCCGGTTTCATCCACGCAGCTTTCAGCAGGGGAGCTTGGGCGCTCGTCGCCGTGACGAGGATGTCCGCTCCGTCCATCGCACGAGCGCTCTCGGTGTGGGCCTGCACGAACTCCATTTCTGGCAGGAGCTGTTCCATCTGACGGATGAACTCCTCCTCCTCGGGCGAGGTCTTCGCAGAGACCCTGCACTGTTCCAGAGACGGCCGCGCCGACTTCATCGCGAGCAGCTGCATCTTGGCCTGCTCGCCGGTGCCGATGAAGGCGATCGTTTGCGGCTGTGCCGGTGCGAGATGCTTGGCGGCGAGTCCGCCGACCGCTCCCACGCGCAGGTTGGAGGCGAGCGTCCCGTCGAGCACCGCGAACGGAAACCCCTTCTCGATCTCCGACAGGACGACCAGCGCCGTCAAATTCTGGAGGCCGAAGCGCGGCCCATTCGGGGGAAAGACCGAGACCCACTTCACCCCGCAGACGCGCTCAGCCTTGAGCGTCGCCGGGAGGCAGTTGATGCGCTCCTGGGTTTCCTCATCAAAGATCTGCACAATCTTCTCCGGAAAGATCACCTCTCCATTCCGATTGGCGAGAAGGGCCGACTCCACGGCATCCATCGCCAGAGTGAAATCGAGACAGCCTGTCTCCAGCAGATCCTCTTGCGAGAAGTAGGAGAAGCGGATCTGCTTCTGGGTCATCGTTCTCGTTCTCCCTCGGCGTCTCGGTGTGTCCGCTACCGTCCCTCGACCGTGCACGTCAGCGCGACGGCGCGCTCATCAAGCCCTACCCGACCCCGGACTCGCCCACGCGCTGGGCGAGGTCGCGGTCAGGTCGGTGAGCAGGGCGTCGAGGACCTGCTCCTCGTGCACGGCGGTGCCGCGCGCAGCCATCGCGTCGGCGAGGTCGTGAGCCCAGGCCGCCCTCGCGGGGCGGCCCCGCAACGGCGGTCCGTCCGGAGCGTGGAGATAGTCGGTGGTGGCGAAGCGCCACGGCGCGGCGCCGAAGCGGTCCATGACGAGCTGACCGATCCGCAGCCCCGGCCAGTCGAAATCACCGTGGTAGGCCAGGCGGGCGCCAGCGCCGGCGAGCGCTCGCAGCAACGTCTGGGCCGCTGCGGAGGGCTGGCCTTCGACGCACACCAGCGGGGCGCAGGTGGCGGCGAGCCGCTGGGCGGCCGCAGCCACGACCGCAGGGTTCTCGCAGACAAAGACCGTCGCGCCTGCGAGCCGGTCGAATGCGGCGGGCTGGCGGAGAAGCTGGGAGAGGGTGAGGCGGATCGGCTCACCCGCCTGGGCGTGCAGCCGCAGCGTCTCCTCGGTGAGCGTGCTGCCGCCGACCGACTGGCTGCCGTGGAGGCCGAGCGCCAGCACGGTGGAGGAGAGCTCGTCGCCAAGGACACCGACGGTCGCCCACAGCGCCCGCCGCTCCTCGCCCTGCGGCAGACGGCCGGGGTCGGCGATGCCACCGCGATGTTGGATCCCCTTGAGCACGAGGGTCGTGAGCGGACGCCCGTCGTCGAGTGAGTGGCTGTCGCCGAGCGTGTGAGCCGCGAGCCCGGCGGTCGTGGCCCCGTCACCGGGAAGCGCCGCGAGCACGGTCTGCGCCTGAGCGAGCAGGAGGCCGCCGGCGGCCGCGTCGCCGGCCAGTCGTCGCAGCAGGCCGGTCTCGACGAGCTCGTCGAGCCAGCGGCGCATCCACGGGGCATCCTGGCCGCCGGCTGCCTCCGCGGCGTCCGCCGCCTGCCGCACGACCCGCGCCCAGGCCGCGTCGCGCTGCCGGCGTTCCGCCCGGCGGTTGCGTACGGGCCCGTCCAACTCGGCCACCGCCGCGACGAGCCCGTCGCATACCTGTGCCTCGCGCAGCAGCCGGTCGAGCGCGTCCAACGACGCCGAGACGTGCCTGCCCGAGCTCGGGCGGCGGCCCATCAGACGGTCGACGGCAGCGCGCTGCGCGGGTGATGGGTCACCCAGACGCACGACGCCGGAGACAGTCCCGCCCTGCTCGACGCGCTGGCGGACACGGTCCCGCAGCCAGGCCAGCTCTTCGCCGCCGAGGAGCGCTTCGAGGCGGCGGCGGTCGATCCCGGCGGACCGGTTCATCCGCCGGTCGCGGCCGGTGGCTTCGACGACGGGAGCGCGGACTCGTCGAGCAGGCGTTGCCGGCCGTTCCACACCCACCGGCTGATCCCGACGGCGTCGATGCCGGGTCGCGTCGCCATGTGCGCGATCGCCAGGGCCGGCACCGACGGGTAGCAGCCCCACTCGCGCTCGCTGGTCATGACCAGGTCGAGGTCGAACTGCTCGAGCAGCCCGAGGCACTTGGCCCGCATGTCGCTGTCGATACCGACGAACGCCTCGTCGAGCATGATCAACCGCGGCGCGTGGTCGTCCGCGCTCCGATAGTGCGCCGCGGCGGCGGCGAACTGGGGCACGGTCAGCGCCAACGCCTTCTCGCCACCGGAGCCCGTGCCGTGCGTGCGGCGGGTCAGGCGGCGCCACTGCCCGTCCTGATGGCGCTCGATCGTGAAGAGATGCCAACGCCGGTAGTCGAGCGCCGCGGCGAGGTGCTGCTGCCACGTGCCGGCGTGGTCGGCCTCGCGGACCTCGTTGATCTGGTCCTGCAGGAACGCGCCCAGCTCGGCGCGCTGCTCGACGGACCACCCGGCGTGGTGGGCGAGCAGCCGCTGCCGCGCGTGCGCGAGCCCCGCGGGACCGTCGTCGCGGGGGCGCCATGCGAACCGCAGCCGCATCCCCGTGCTGGTCGGCATGCGCTCGAGCTCGCCGTTGACCTCGGCCACCCACGCCTCGCCGGCGCGCAGCAGCTCGTGCAGCTGCGCCGAGACGTCACCGATCAGGTGGTTCTCCAGCACCTCGCGTTCGCGGGCGCCGAGCAGCGCCCGCCGGTTGGCGGTCTCGTCGGCCAGCAGGTCGCGCAGGTCGGTCATCGCGCGCTGCTCGCCTTGGAACGCGGTCGTCACGACGAAGAGCTCGTCGGCGAACGTGGCTGACGGCCTCAGGTCGTGCGCGAGCAGGGCGTGCTCCAGCTCGGTGAAGTGCCCGTGGATGGCGCGCTGGACGCGCTGCCACGCGCCGTCGCCCGGATCGGTCTCGTCCAGCGCCTGGTCGATGCGCCGGGCCGCGCGCACGGCGCGGTCCGCCGACCATGTTTGTCCCCGCCCGCCGGCTCGTTGGCGCTCGCCCTCACCCTCTGATCCCCGCCCGCCGGCTCGCTGGCGCTCGCCCTCACCCTCTGATCCCCGCCCGCCGGCTCGCTGGCGCTCGCCCTCACCCTCAGTTTCCGGGTCGTCGGTGGCGACGCCCGCGACCGGGAGCAGCCCGGCGTCGACCGCGGCGACGAGCCGGTCGATGGTCTCGGCGCGCAGCTCCAGGTCGCGGGCGCGCACGTCGGTCAGCTCGGTGATGCGCGCGAACGCGGCGCCCTGACGCGCGCCGAGCGTCACCCGCTGCTCGTCGAGCTCCTCACGGCGCGCGGCGGCGGCGCTCACTCGGCCGCGCGTTGCGTCGAGCTCGGCCAGCACGGCCTCGACGGTCGCGCCGACGGTCACCTGCAGCGTGTCGCGCCGCGCCGCCGAGGCGTCCGCCGCCCGGCGCCGGTCGACAGCCCGCTTGCGCTGACGCGCATGCTCGTCGGTCGCCGCCCGCTCGTCGGCGTCGGCGGTCTCGACCGCCGCGCTCGCGCGCCGATGCGCGTGCGCCCGGGGCCACAGCCCCGCCAGCCCGGTCTCGTAGCCGTGGGTGGCACGACGCAGCGCAGCGAGCCGGTCGATGTGCTCGATCAGTCCCAGGTCGGAAGCCGCCTCGTCACGCCGTGTCGCGGCCGCGTCGCGCTCGGCGGTGCGTTCGGCGACGGCCGTCTCGGCCGCTGCCAGCTCGGCGCCCGCGCGGGCGACCTGCTGGCGTTGCGCCGCGAGCGTCGCGGCGGCGGTGAGCAGCGGCATGTCCGTCGGCGCCGCGTCGGCCTCTGCCGTCAGCGCCGCCTCCCGCCGGTCCAGCGCCCCGGCCTGCTCGGCCAGGTCGGCGAGGTCGGCGTCGAGCCCCGCCAGGCGGGTCTCCAGCTCGGCCAGTCGCTTCTGACGAGCGGCCTCGCGGGCGGGATGGCCGAGGTGCTCGGCCGCCGGCTTCGTCCAGCGCCCCCGCAGCGCGCCCAGCCGGTAGCGCCCGTCGCCGGCGACCCACACCGTGCCCGAGCCTTTCGCCGCGCCGATCCGGCCCAGCAGCGCCTCGACCGTCGTCGGGTCGACCTGGCCGACCGCCGCGTGCGCCGGCCGCAGCAGGGCGCTCAGCCCGCCGCCCTGGTGCGTGGGCAGGTCGTCGGCGACCAGCACCGCGTCGAGGTCTCCGGGGTCAAGCAGCGACCCCTCGGGCGTGACCCACGCGTCGAGCAGCCCCGCTGCCTGCAGCGCGGCCTCGTAGCCTGCCAGGGCGTCGCCGTCGATCCCGTCGGCGGGGTCGACGAGCTGCCACAGCGGCGCGCCCGCTCGCCCCTGGCGGCCGGCGTAGTCCCGGGTCGGGACCGAGGCCGGCGGCAGATCTCTGGCTTCGGCGATCTCGGCGCGCTCGGTCGCGGCCTGGTCGCGCAGCTCGCCGATACCGCGCCGGCGCTCGCCGAGCGCGGCACGGTCACGGGCGAGGCGCTCGGTGGCCGCCGCGACGGCGGCGTCGACGGCGCGGGCGACCGGTGAGCGCTCAGCCGCATCGTCACGCCAGAGCTCAAGTTGCCAGGCGACCTCGTCGGCGGGATCCGGCCGCGCCTGGTGCACCGATTCCGCCCAGCGCCGGTAGGCGGCGACGATCTCCGTCAAGGCGCGGTCGCGTTCGCCCGCGGCGTCGCGCTCGGCGTCGCGGGCCGCGTCGAGCGTCCGAGCGCTCCGATCCTGCTCCCGACGCGCTTCGGCGAGCCGCGCTCCGGCGTCGTGCAGCGCCGTGGTCAGCCCGTCGAGCACGTCGAGCGCGTCGAGACGGTGGGCGATGACCGCCGACAGCTCGCGCTCGGCGGTCTGCAGCCCGTCCGCGTCGGCCTCACCAAGCACGTCTCGAGCCACACGCTCGTGGTCGCCGGCCAGCGCGGCGCTGGCGGCCGCGTCCGCGGCGGCACCGGCCGCCGCGTCCAGGTCCTCGCGCGCCCCGGTCATGCGGTCGCGGGCCTGGGCCGCCCGTGTGGCCCGTTCGGCGACCATCCGCTCGGCCTGCTGCGCGTCGACCTCCGCCTCGTCGGCGGTGCGCTGCGTCTCGGTCGCCTCGTGGCGGGCGTGCTCCAGCTCGCGCGCGCTGCGCATCTCCGGCGACGCCTCCAGCGTCCGCACGGCCTCGGCCGCCGTCCGCTGCTCGCGGTCGGCCTCCTCCCGCTGCGTCGTCACGCGCTCCAGCTCCGCCGCGGCCTCGTCGCGCTCGGTCTCCGAGGCTCGCAACCTGCGCTGGGTGGTCTCGTACGACGCGTGCGCGCTGGTGACGGACTGCGCCCGCCGGCGGACCGCCACCGCCGCGTAGCGGCTGTAGTCGGAGAGGAACGCCCGCGTCGCCTCGGCCGCCGCCTCGAAGGCCGCGAGGTTCTCGCGGTCAGCTTCCAGCGTGCGGAAGGCCTCCGCGACGTCGCCGATGACCGCCGCCGGCAGCGGCGGCAGAGCCTCTGACAGCGCCTCGGAGAGCGCCTCCTCGTCGAGCTGACGGGAGAGCTGGGGCTTGCGCAGCTGGATCAGCAGGTCGACCAGCGCCTCGTAGCGGTGCGCACCCAGCTTGAACAGGCGCTGGTCCACGGCGGCGCGGTAACGCGTGGCGGTGTCGAGCACCTCGCCGCGGTAGCCGATGGCCTCGCGCAGCCGGTCACGGGTGAGCGCCTGGCCGGTCGGCGCCTGGAGGAACAAATCCACGCCGACCCGCAGGTCGGTCACGGCGAACCAGCGCTGGGCGAGCCCGCGCCCGCGCACCGCTCGCAGCCCGCAGATCAAGGTAGTGAACCGCGGCACGCCGTCGTCGAGGCGGCCGAACTCGATCCACGTGTAGCCGAGACGGTCGTCGTAGCGGCCGAGCAGGAGGTTCCACTCCATGCGCTTGGCGGCGTCGCCGTCCGGCTCGACGCGCGCGGGGCTGGCGTCGCCGTCGAGCAGGAACGGCAGGGTCAGCGCGAGCACCCGCGACTTGCCGGTGCCGTTGTTGCCGCGCAGCAGCAGCCGTCCGCCCCGGAAGCGGAACTCCTCGGCGTCGAACCGGTAGAGGTTCAGCAGCCCCAGACGCAGCGGCTGCCAGCGCTCGCGCTCAGGTTCGGGCAGCTCGACGCCGAGCTGGGCGTCGAGCTGGCTGCCACCAAACGGGCCCTCATCGAGCGGGCCGGCCTCGCCCGGCTCGAAGGCCGCGGCGGCGAACTCATCCTCAAAGCGGTGGTGGCCGTTGCCGGGGGGCTGGCCACCACCGTGGCCGTGGCCGTTGCCGTTGCCGTCGGCGTGGTGGCCGTTACCCATGTTGCTCATGGGCGGGCCCTCGTGCAGCTGCTCATCGCTCATCAGCGCGTCGCTCCCGTCGGTGTCGCGTCTTCGAAGAGGTTGGGGGCGGGGGAGATGGGCTCCTCCAGCCGGTAGCGGGCGATCGCCGGCAGCGGGGCGACCCCGCCGCTGACGCGGCGCACCAGCCCGAGCGCCGCCAGCCGGTCCAGCGTCTCGGCCACCAGACCGACCTCCGCACCCGGCGCGCGGGTGTCGCCGCGCCAGTGTCCGGCGTGCTCGCGAGCCAACGCCGCGACCCGCGTCTGGAGCTCGGCCAGCGGCACCACGGCCATGCCTGCGTCGGCGTTCGCGGTGGCTTGACGCAAACGCTCGGCGAGGTGCTCGGCCACCAGCAGCGTGAGGTGCCCGTCGGTGCCCTGGTCGGGCATCTTCACGTCGGTGCAGTCCCCGCGCTCGTCGACCATCGCGAGGCCCTCCGCCCGGAGCTCGGGGACCAGGCCTGTGGCGTGTGCCACCGAGGCGACCATGCGGTGGCGTTGGCGGGTCAGGTAGTCCCGCTGAGGCCCTGAGAGGTCGGCGTGGTAGGTGACGGCGTCGTCGACCAGCCGGCGGGTCAGGTGGTGACGCAGGCTGCGGTTGCGGGCGTCGTCGGTGTCGGGCACCGGCTCGGCCGTGAGCGCCTCGACCTGTCCGTCCAGGTCAGTGGCCGCGATCATCGACGGCGGGTTGCGGGCCGCCAGGAACGCGGCCAACGCCGCGCGGTCGACGGTGTAGAGCGCGTCGCCGGTGCCCTCGACGTAGGCGTGCTCGCTGCCGTCGACGCGGCGCAGCACGCTCCACTCGAGCAGCAGGCGGATCACGGCGACCAGGTCACGCCGCTCGTCCCGGCCGGTGAGCGTGAACGTGATGCCGGCCTCGCCCAGCGCCGGGTCCGCCGCCACGGCGGCGACGATGCCGTCCGCGACATGGCCGAGCGTGGTCTGGCGCTCGGTGCTCTCGAGGTAGGCCAGCGCGAGGCAGGCGATGACGTAGCGCCGCCGCGAGAACGGGGCGTCGCTCGAGCGCGCGCGTGCCGGCCGGGTGGTGTCGTCACCGGTCGCGGGGGCCTTGCGCAGGCGGGCGACCGTGCGGCCGACGTGCAGGCTCCAGCCGGTCTCGGCGGAGAACCACTCTCGCAGCCGGTCGGCGTGGCGGCGGACCAGCCGGTGGCCGTCGGGGTCGCGGTCGACGTGCAGGAGCGGGCGCATGAGCAGCAGGCGGACGGCGCGGCGGCGCTCGTCGTCGCTGCGGGCGTCGTCGCCGATCACGGCGCCCCCGCCCGGCTGGTCGCGAACGCCGCCACCGGTGTCAGCAGGTCCACGAACTCCACGTGCTGGTCCGGCCCGGTCAGCGCGCCGTCGCCCGTGGTGATCGTGGCCGTTACGCCATCCGACGTCGGCGCCATGCGGATCTCCACGCTGCCGTCGGCGCTGGTGGCCACGATCTCCTCGTCGGCGGCGATCCGGCGCGAGAGCGCCTCGGCGAGCAGGTCGAGCAGTAGATCGAACGCGTCGCGCGGCAGCAGCTCCAGAGCCGAGAGCCGCGTCGGACCGGTCGCGGCGAGCCGGTGGCGCGCCGCCGCGAGCTGCGCGGCCTCAGCCTCGGCGGCCTCCGCGAGCCGCGCCTTCTCCGCGGAGCGGTCGACGACGCTGGCGCTGCGCCCGCGAGGCAGGTACCGCCCGGTGCGCCGCAGTCGCGGCGCGACGTGCAACGGCTCGGCGTCCAGCCAGCTCGTGGACGCCGGCTCGCCGGCGCTCTCGCGCGCGTCGAGCGTCTCGGCGTCCACGGCGAGATGGCGGGCGGGCGCTAGACCGAACGCCGCTCGCCAGAGGCGGTGCGCCTGCGCGTCGGAGGGGGCCTGGGCGAACCACCGGGCGAGCGTCCGCAGGTCGGCCGGCCGGTCGGCGCGCGAGACGCGCCGCTCGTTCATGTTGGCGACCGCGGTGAGCAGCGCGGTGATCGCCCCGCGCGCACGGGCTCGCAGCACGTCCGCTTGGCTGTGCCGGCCGGCCGGAGCGATGAACCAGCTCGAGAGCCCGTCCCACCGCTGGCGCCACTGCGCCCGCAGGTCGTCCCGGTCGTCGTCGGTGACCTCCAGGGCGTCGGCGAGGTCCCGCTCGGCCGCGGCGTCGAGCAGCCGCTCGAGCCGCGCCGCCTCGATGCCCTCGATCGTCCCGGCGATCTCGGCCTGCGCCACGACCAGCTCGCCGATGAAGCGCTCGAGGTAGTCGATCAGCAGGTCCTTGTAGGCAATGAAGGCGTCCAGGTCGAGCCCCTGCAGGTCGACGGTGCGCTGCAGGTTGCCGATGAACACCTGCGCGCGGTCGGTCAGCTCGGCGAAGCGGGCGGTGAGCGCGAGCAGCGCCCGGTGCGTCTTGGCGGCGTCCGGCGCCTCCTCGCCCGCGAGCGTGGCGAGCTCCATCAGGAGCGCCCGGATGTCGCGCAGTGCGGCGGTCTGCAGCGCGCCGGGCTGCACGAGCGACTGCTCGAAGTGGCGAACGGCGCGCTCGGCGGCCTCGCCCTCCGGCGTCAGCTGGTACAGGTGCCGCGGCCGGTAGAACTCCTCGACGCTGGCCACCTCGGCGGTGTCGTTGTCGGTGCGGACGTTGCCCCAGTCGTCGAGCTGGGCCAGCAGCACCATGGCGTCGTCGGTGGTGAGGCTCAGGCCGTCGTCGGCGAGCAGCTCGACGATGTCGGCTGGGCGCAGATGCAGCCGGAACCGCTCCTTCGCCAGCAGCATCGCCCGCGTGACCGCCCGGTACTGCGCGGACTTGTCAGCCGTCAGATGCGCGAACACTCTCAGCTGCGTCTCGGTCAGAGGCACGATCGCTCACTCATCGAAGTGCAGGGGAAAGCGCCGCGCAGGATAGCCCACTGTCTCCACGACTGCTCGCATCTCGCGCAGGCCGCTGTGTGACGCGGCGATATTGCCGATCCCGCGAACGGGGTAGGTCGGGTTCATGGCTTCCCACACCACATCGTTGGAGGACGCGACGCGCGCGGAGCTGTACGACCTCGCCCGTGACAGGGATCTCGAGGGGCGCTCCGGGATGAGCAAGCAGGAGCTGCTCACCGCGCTCTCCGAGCGTGAGCGGGACGGTGAGGAGCGTGGCGGCCAGCCTCCGGTCGCCTCGCGCTTCGAGGCCTTCCGCCGGCTGGCGCACGCGCGCGCGCAGGGTGAGATGGTCATGCTGCCGCGCAGTCTGACCGGCAACGACCGCCGGCTGCACGTCCGTCAGACCCTGCGCGAGGACCACCAGACGCGCATCGCGAACCGCAACGCGGATGCGGACGCGAAGTTCGAGAAGCTGGCGGGCTCGCTGTACTCGTTCTTCCGCGGCACCTGCCTGCTGTTCTACCGCGACCTCTGCGGCGAGGACGCGTGGATGCCGACGGTGCTCACCCTCGGTGACGTGCACCCGGAGAATTTCGGGGTCATGCCGAGCGCGGACAACGTGCCCATCTTCGCGGTGAACGACTTCGACGAGGCGTACTACGCGCCGTTCACGTGGGACCTGAAGCGCGGCGCCGTCGGCTTCATGATCGCGGCGGACGAGGAGGGCGGGCACGGCCGCAAGCGCCAGCGCAAGATCGCCGGGCGGTTCGTCCGCGGTTACATCGACGGCATCAGCGCGTTCGCCCACGACGAGACGGAGCAGGAGTATCAGATCCGCATCGACAACGCGCCCGAGCTGATCGGTGAGCTCTTCGAGGACGCGCAAGAGGACCGTGAGGAGTGGCTGGCCGACGACTACCACGACGAGTTCCGGCGCGGTTTCCGCGCCGACGACGAGCTGGTCCCGCTCACGAGCCGCCGCCACGAGTTCCAGGAGCTGCTCGACCGCTTCGTCGCCGAGAGCGGGATCGACGTCCCGCCGCGGGCCGGTGAGATGCACGTGAAGGATGTGGCGATCCGCAGGGGCCAGGGGACCGCCTCGCTCGGGCTCTCGCGCTACTACCTGCTGATCGAGGGGCAGCGGGCCGACAACACCGACGACCTCATCATCGAGCTGAAGCAGGCCCGCCGCTCCGCGCTCGCCGGCCTGGTGCCGCCCTCGGAGTTCACCTTCGAGGGGCAGGGCGACCGCATCGCCCACGCCCACGGCGTCCAGCTCGTCCGTGGCGACGTCTTCTACGGCCACATCGAGTTCGAGGGAATGAGCTTCATGACGCGCGAGCGCGCGCCCTTCCGCGAGGACATCGACCTGGACGACCTCTCCAAGAAGGAGTGGAACCGCTACGCCGAGATCTGCGGCAGCGCGCTCGCGCACGCGCACGCGCTGTCCGACGAGATCGGTGATCTCGACCACGACATCGAGCCCAAGATCGTGGCGGCCATCGGCGCCCACGAGCTGTTCGTCGACGACATCGTCCGCTTCGCCGACCAGGCCGCTGAACGGGCCCGCCGCGACCACGAGCACTTCAAGGCCGACCACAAGCTGGGCGCGTTCCGCAGCGTGGACGTCGTCTACCGGTGACGCCGGTGAGACTCTGCGTCGAGCCGGCGGCGCCAAGCTCGGGCTCGTGCGGCGGCCCGGAGAGGTTCCCCGAGCCCGCACGAGACGTAATACGCTATGGTGTGCGTATGACAGAGGAAGGGCTGCATGAGCGCGGTCACCATCCAGTACGTGGAGCTGGACGACGGCAACGTGCCCCACGTCACACGACACGGCGTGTCGGTGGATGAGATCGAGACCGCTGCTGTTCACCGCGACCCGCTTCGTCCGCAACAAGCGCAGCGCGGCAGGTGACTACGTCGCGGTCGGCAACGGCATCCGTGTCAACTTCATCTACCGGCCCAGGGAGTACACCGCTCGGCCGATCAGCGCATGGAGGCGATAGTGGCCCTCGAACATCCCGATCTCTCAACGATGACCGACGCCGAGGTCGCTGACTGGCAGTACGCGCACCGTGACGAGTTGGATGCCGAGCTCGACACTCAGGATTGCGAGACTGTCGATGCTGCTCCAGCCAAAGACGTCGCTACGGTCACCTCGTTCCGTATGCCGCCCGGTGAGCTCGAACAGATCCGCATGGCCGCACGCGCCGAGGGCCTCACCATGTCCGAGTGGATCCGCAACGCCTGCAAGGTTGCACTCGGCAGGCCGCCGTCCCTGCCGGACCGAGCGCACATCATCGACCTCCTCGATGTGCTGCGCCGAACCGTCGAGGAAGCCGACCGCACGGTGAAATCGCACGCCACCCCTGCACGCTGATCTGTGAATAGCCGAGCGTCGTACTCGGTCCTGAGCTCCCGCCTTCCAGCAAAACTCACGTATGCGCGAGTCTTTACGGAAGAGGCGAGGAACATTCGGTGCATACACTCCACGGCCATGGCAAAAGCTCGCGGATCTGCGAGTTTCTTCCTGAAGAGACAAGGAGCAAAGGGCCACACGACCGTTGCCATCGTCGAACGGGTGGATGACCAGGAGGTCGAGGGTGAACAGCCCGATCAACAGCACCGGATGATGTTGCTCTGCCTTCGTCGCAGAGGTGCACCGGTCGATGAGCTCGTGGAGGTAGAACTCGATTCGTGCCGCTGGCACGGGCTCGAGGCGGATCTCGATCGCAGCGTCTGGGGACCGGTCGACGACGAGGTTGTCCGCATTCTTGAGACGTCCTCCCTCAGCGGCGGTCTCCGACCACAGGAGACGGTGCAGATGCAGGACCAGTCCGACGTTGAGAGGCTGCCACGGCTCATTGAAGAGATATCGAGCACCTTGCGATAGCCGGCCAGTTGCTGTTCGTCGCGTGTGCGCAGCGACCGAGCTTGCCCGCGATGATTCGTTGCGCGCGCCCACGGTCGGGGGCCACGACCCCTTCGATCGCGCTGGAAGCCGAGATTGACTGCACCCGCGCCCGATGAGCCAGCTCATGCAACAGCGCCGGAAGCTGGTTGGTGTACAGCAGTTCGCTGCCAGCGCCCAAGTCGATCGTTCGGAGCGCTCCGACGACCGTTGACGGCACGCGGGACAAGCGCGCATCCAAGTTCGTGGAGGATCTCAGAACCCACCATGCCCTCCGATAAACGTCCTAATGACTCTCGTCTTTGCCATGTTTAGGCGCGTTCAGCCTCCCAGCACGGCGGCCCAACCCTTCCGGAGGGGTATGAGGCGGCCACAAAGGTCCGTTCTACGCCGGTTGTACCCGTGCTGTTTCGGACGGCACCGTGAGAAAGTGCTCACCGTCCGAACGTTTCTCACGGCACCGTCAGTTCGTGCACACCCGGTGTGTCCTGATTAGCCCAGATCGGGGCTGATGTGCGACGGGCCCAGCTGAGGTGGTGAGCCCCGCAGTCCCGTCCGCGGCGTGCGGACTCTAGGCTGGGGGAGATGGCAGTGGCCCGTGCGATCCGCATTCCTGGCGAAGGCGTGGGCACACAGCGGTCGGAGGACGCCGGGAGCGGTCCGGTCATCGGGGTGCTGGCGATCCAGGGCGACGTGCTCGAGCATCTTCGGTTGCTGGAGGATGTCGGGGCTGGTGCGGTCCCGGTGAGGCGCCCCGAAGAGCTCGACGGGCTCGATGGCATCCTCATTCCGGGTGGCGAGTCCACCACGATCGGCAAGCTCGCGGCGATGTACGGGCTGCTCGATCCGCTACGCGAGCGGCTGCAGGCGGGCCTTCCGGCGTTCGGGACCTGCGCGGGCGCGATCCTGCTCGGTCAGGAGGCGCTCTTTCATGACGGCCGCCCCGCCGAGCAGCCGCTGCTCGGGGTCATGACGACGACGCTGCGGCGCAACGCGTTCGGCCGTCAGGTCGCCAGTTTCGAGGCCGACGTGGAGGTCGCAGGCCTGGAGGACGGGCCCGTGCACGCGGTCTTCATCCGCGCTCCGTGGTTCGAGCGGGTGGGCGATGAGGTCGAGGTGCTCGCGAGGGTCGAGACGCCCGCCGGTGCTAAGGTCGTGGTCGTCCGGCAGGGCGCGTTGCTGGCCTCGGCGTTTCATCCCGAGCTGACTGGCGAACCGCGTCTGCACCGTCTCTTCGTCGCCATGGTGAACCAGGTGAGCCAAGCGAGCGCGACAGGCGGGCCGGCCCCGAACGAGGTGAGCGAGGAGGACGGCCGTGTCCGGTCACAGCAAGTGGTCCACGATCAAGCACAAGAAGGGCGCGGCTGACGCCAAGCGCGGCAAGCTCTTCGCGCGGCTGATCCGCGGCATCGAGGCCTCTGCCCGGCAGGGCGGCGCCGACCCCGACGCCAACCCGACGCTGGCCACGGCCGTGCAGAAGGCGCGCGATGCGTCGGTGCCGAAGGACAACATCGAGCGGGCGCTCAAGCGGGCCGCTGGTCGCGAGAGCGGCGGCGTCGACTACGAGACGGTCTACTACGAGGGCTACGCGCCCGGCGGCGTGGCGCTCTACGTCGAGTGCCTCACCGACAACCGCAACCGGGCCGCGAACGACGTGCGGTCGGCGTTCAACAAGAACGGCGGGTCGCTGGCCGAGCCCGGCGCGGTCAACTACCTCTTCGAGCGGACGGGCGTCATCCTCGTGTCCGCGGACAAGACCGACGAGGACGAGATCCTGCTCGCGGGCCTCGACGCGGGCATCGAGGACGTCGAGCTGCAGGGTGACACGTTCTCGGTCACGACCCAGCCCTCGGACCTGCAGGTCGTGCGCGACGCGCTCATCGACGCCGGGGTGCCGGTGCTCTCGTTCGAGTCCACGATGCTGCCCAGCGTCAGCGTGCCCGTCACCGACGAGAGCGGCGCGCGGCAGGTGCTCCGCCTGCTCGACGCGCTCGAGGACTGCGACGACGTGCAGAACGTCTACGCCAACTTCGACATCGCCGACCAGATCCTCGAAGCCGTCGCCTGACATCGCGCCCCGCCCGAACGGTGTGGGCGAGCGACACCCTCACCCGGGATGCATCGCATAACAACCTGCGAAGCTTTTGAGTTGAGCCAGCTCCTTATACGCGCGTAAACCTCTTACAACTTCCTGAGCACCATGACCCCAGTCGTGCGGGTGGATCAGGTGACCTCGCCCGCGCCGTCGGCCGCGCGGCAGACCAGCGCCTCGCCGTCCTGGCCGAGCTCGCGGTCGTAGCGGTCGATCACGTCGGCGGCGATCCGCTCGGCGAAGTCCACGGGCGCCAAGGCGATGATCGCGCCGCCGAACCCGCCCCCGGTCATGCGCGCGGCGACGGCGCCGGCGTCGAGGGCGAGCTCGACCAGCCGATCGGTCTCGGCCACGGTGACCTCGAAGTCGTCGCGCAGGCTGGCGTGGCTCGCGGCGAAGAGCCGCGCGAGCTCGTCGAGGTCGGGACCCTCGGGCCGCTCCAACACCGTGCGGGTCGCGCGCACGCGGGCGTTCTCGGTGACGACGTGGCGCAACCGCCGCACGGCCATCTCGTCGAGCGGCGCGCTGAGGCCGTCGAGCTCCTCGGGGTCGATCTCCGCCGGTCGGCGCCCGTCCAGCACCTCAAGCCCCCGTTCGAGCTCGGCGCGGCGCTTGCCGTAACCGGAGCCCTCCAGCGTCCGGGAGACGTTCGAGTCGAGCACGACCAGCGCGAGCGAGGAGGGCAGCGGCAGGTGCTCGTAGGCGAGCGTGCCGCAGTCCAGCAGCACCGCGTGATCGCGGCGGCCGAGCACCGATGCGGCCTGGTCCATGATCCCGACGGGGACGTCGACGGCGGCATGCTCGGCGCGCTGGCCGGCGGCCGCCAGCTCCAGCGGCTCCAACGTGAAGTCCGCGAGCGCGCACAACGCCGTGCCGACCACCATCTCCAACGCGGCGGAGGAGGACAGGCCCGCCCCCTGCGGGAGGTCCGAGGCAAGCTCGCCGCGCATGCCGACCGCGGGCCGTCCCAGGCGGTGCAGCTCGGTCGCCATCGCCGCGACGTAGCGCCCCCAGCCCTCTTCCGGCGCCCGCGAGCCGTCGGCGGGCAGCTCGATGGTCGTCTCGGCGCGCTCTGAGCTCAGCACGATCACGTCGTCGGCCGGCTCGACGGTGAGCGTGAGCGCGCGGTCGATCGCGGCGGGCAGGACCAGCCCGTCGCTGTAGTCGGTGTGCTCGCCGATGAGATTGACCCTGCCGGGCGCGCGGAAGCGCCGAGATCCGCTCACGCTGACCACCGCGACCGGTGCCAGCGCCACGCCGACGCGACGATCCCTTCGAGGTCGGCATGGCGCGGTTGCCATCCGAGCAGCTCTCGCGCCCGGTCCGAGGAGGCCACGAGCACCGCCGGGTCGCCGGGTCGGGGTGGCTGCTCCTCGGCGGGGATCGGATGCCCGGTCACCTTCCGCGCGATCTCGATGACCTCGCGCACGCTGAAGCCGTTGCCGTTGCCGAGGTTGCAGACGAGCCGCGTGTGCTTGTCGAGCGCCTCGACGGCGCGGACGTGGGCGTCCGCCAGGTCGGCGACGTGCACGTAGTCGCGCACGCAGGTCCCGTCGGGCGTGTCGTAGTCGGTCCCGAAGAGCGCGATCTGGTCCCTGCGGCCGGCCGCCACCTGGAGCACCAACGGGATGAGGTGGGACTCCGGGTCGTGCGCCTCGCCGCGGCCTTCCACCGCCCCCGCGGCGTTGAAGTAGCGCAACGCGGCGGAGCGCAGGCGGCCCAGCTCGGCCAGCCAGGTCAGCGCCCGCTCGATCAAGAGTTTCGACTCGCCGTACGCGTTCGTGGGCGCCGTGGGGTCGTCCTCGCGGATGGGCACGCGCTCCGGCTCGCCGTACACCGCCGCGGTCGAGGAGAGCACGAACCGCTCCACGTCGGCCTCCACCAGCGCCTCCAGAAGCCGCAGGGTGGCCGCGGTGTTGTTGGCGAAGAACGCCTCGGGGCGCTGCATCGACTCGCCCGCTTCGATGAGCGCGGCGAAGTGGACGCACGCATCGATGTCGCCCAGCAGCTCGGAGAAGGCGGACGGCTGGCCGACGTCCGCGTCGACGAACTGGGCCTCCTCGGGGAGCAGCTCCGCGTGGCCGTTGCGCAGATCGTCCACCACGACGACCTCGTGGCCGGCGTCGAGCAGCGCGGCGGCGGTCACGGACCCGATGTAGCCGGCGCCGCCCGTCACGAGAACCCGCATGCCCGCCCCCCTCACCGCCCCGCGCGGTAGTGCTCACCGGGTTGGTCGCGCAGCCGTTCGGCGGCCTCCTCCGCGGTGAGATTCCGCTGCACGTTCGCGAGCAGCTCGTAGCCGACCATGAACTTGCGCACCGTCGCCGAGCGCAGCAGCGGGGGATAGAAGTGCGCGTGCAGCTGCCAGTGCTCGTCGTCTCCGGAGGCACCCGCCGCTCCCGGTGTCTGGTGCCACCCCATCGAGTAGGGGAAGGCGTGGTTGAAGAGGTTGTCGTAGCGCATGAGCACCTGCCGTAGCAGCCGGGCCAGCTCGCCCCGCTGCTCATCCGTCAGGTCCGGCAAGCGTCGGACAGGGTCGCGCGGCAGGACGAGCAGCTCGAACGGCCACACCGCCCAGTAGGGCACGACCGCGAGCCAGCCCGGCGTCTCGGCCACGACGCGCTCGCGCCGTTCGGCTTCGAGCTCCGCGTAGTCGACCAGTAGCGCTCGCCCTTCACGGTCTCGATACTCGCGCTGATAACGGTCCTCGGTGAGCGCCTGGTTCGGCAGTGTCGTGGTCGCCCAGATCTGCCCGTGAGGATGAGGGTTGGACGC
Organism: Euzebyales bacterium; assembly: GCA_038233095.1. GTDB lineage: Bacteria > Actinomycetota > Nitriliruptoria > Euzebyales > Egibacteraceae > JBBSMR01. The sequence continues at coordinate 3,985 of JBBSMR010000002.1, read as the reverse complement.
CCCCATCTGCTCGCCCTTGTTCTCGAAGACCTGCACCCAGCGATAGGTCTGTGTGAGCTCAGCCAGTTGCTCCGCCCACAGGTCGATGACCCGGCAGAGACCCTCGTGGTCCATCTCGGCCAGGGTCAGGTCGTGACGGGGGGAGAAGCAGATCACCCGGCACGTGCCCGGCTGGGCGTGGGCCCGCAGCAGCGGGTGCGCTGTCTGCTCATCCTCCGGCGTGTCAGGCTGCAGCGCCGCGAAGTCGTTGGTGAACACGAACGTGGTGTCGTAGTCGGGATTCTGTGCAGTGCCCGCCCGCTCGTTGCCGGGGCAGAGATAGCACTCGGGGTCGTAGGCGGGGCGGCTCTCCTCGCTCGCCCCCTCCTCCTGGCCCTGCCACGGCCGGTTCGTGCGCTCGGCCGAGACCAGCACCCACTCGCCGGTCAGCGGGTTGAGGCGCCGGTGAGGGTGGTCCGGACGCGGAGTGGTCGTGCTCATGCCGATGGGACGAAGACCGCGGGCGGGGCTTGAGAGAGCAGTCGGCGGGTGGTCTCCAGGCCCCAGTCATCGAGGTCGGCCAGCCGGTCGCTGGAGGCGCGCAGGCCGCCATAGCGCGCGACGTGATCGGCCCACTCCTCGCGGCGTTCCACCTCGGGGCGCACGATCAGGCAGTCGGGATCGTTGGCCCAGAAGCGGCCGTGCTGGAACGCGCGCGCCCTGCCGGTGAGCATGGCCGCGCGCGAGCCGGGCTTGGCCAGCTCACCGGTCTCCGGTTCGTAGTGCGGCGCGGTGTCGGGGCTGACGCGCATGGCGTCGAAGAGGCCGACGCTCGGCAGGATCGGCGCCCCGCAGCCGAGCAGGTAGGCGTCGCCGATGGCGCGCCGCACGGTCTGCACGCCACGCCGGTAGGCCGCGAGCGGGTCGGCCTCCTCTCGCCGGTGACCGGGGAACGCGGCCGTGTAGATGAAGTCGATCTTGAAGTAGTCGATGCCCCAGTCGCGCATGGTCGCAAAGACATGGGTGAGGTGCTCCTCGACGCCTGGGTGGGTGGTGTCGAGCGCGTAGAGGTCCTGGTCCCAGTTGTGGCCGGTGACGACGGGCCCGTTGTCACCTTGCACGAGCCACTCGGGATGGCGCGCGGCGAGCTCGGAGCGTGCGCCCGCGTAGAAGGGAGCGACCCAGATGCCGGTGCGCCGGCCGCGCTTGCGGATGCGGTCGACCATGCCCTCGAGCGAGGCGAAACGGTCCGAGAGCGAGAGCCAGTCGCCGATCTCGGTCTGGTAGCCGTCGTCGAGCTGCACGACGTCGACCGGCAGGTCCAGGTCGTCGAGCGCGGCGAGGTTCTCGTCCATGTCGGCTTCGGTGACGTGCGTGAAGTAGTGATACCAGGAGCACCACACGGTGGGCGCGGGCCGGAGCTCCCCGACGCCCGCGCGCTGCGCGTCGGCATCCGCCCAGCGGGCGAGCGCGCCGTCGAGCCCGCCAGGACCGTCGTCCTCGTGGTGCTCCACAGGGCCGTCGGCCGAGACGATGAGGCGGTCTCCGCGCGGCTCGGCCCGCACGCTCGGCACCGCGGTGCGGGCGTCGGGCGCGGCGAAGACGGTGATCGGTCCGCCGTCGCCGGGGTCGACCGCGAGTAGCCCCTCGCCGTGGAAGGCCTCCTCGGTGGGATGTGACTCCGGCCGGTAGTGCAGGATGCGGTTCGCCTCGTTGGCGGGACGGTGGGGACGCTCGTCGACCCGGTACGTGGTCGTCGTGCTCCAGGACTGCCAGCCGTGCTCGAAGACCCGGCCGCGCGTGGGGTCGACCTTGAGTTCTGCGATCGGTTCCACGCGGCGATCGAGCCCTTCGTCGAGCCGAGCGTGAGCCGGCGATGAACGCTATCCAGATGAGCATGACAACGACGTTCGTGAGACCGCGTCGAGCAGAGAGCGGGCGGTGAGAAGACTGTAGTGGGTGAGGAACCGCCCCTTCAAACCGACCAGCGCGATGGAAGTGGGCTACTCCTCAACGGACCGCTGGAGCGCAAGTGCCACCCTGCGAGAGGCGAGTGCACTGTCGAGTCCCCGCCCGGAGTCCGCAGCGTGGAGTCCGTCCGTGCCATCCTTGTGCAGCGCGGCGACGCATACATGAGTCATCATGATCCAAGCTGGTCAACCGGACTGCTACCCTGAGCCTTGACCAAGTTGAGCACGAGGGAGATCCGTCCATGGGCGTCGCACAGCTCTTCGATGGGGCCTCACCGGAGACCCAGCGGCTGGTGACCGACCTGCTCGAGCAGGACGCCGCCGACCGGGCGTGGGCCGGCCAGATCGGGCCGTCGCTGACGCAGGCCGACACCGCGCGGCTGCTGGGCAAGAGCGAGCAGGCCACCGCAAAGGACTCTCGTCTGCTCCGCCTCAAGACCCGTTCGGGCCGGATCGCCTACCCCATCATCCAGTTCGACGGTCGCGCTCCGCTCGAGGGGATCGCCCAAGTCACGCGCGTCCTCGACCCGGTCGCCGACCCGCTGACGGTCGTGGGCTGGCTCACCGGTATCCGGTCCTCCCTGGGACAGCGGCGACCGATCGACGCGCTGCGCGACGGCGAAATCCAGACCGTCGTCGCTCTCGCGCGCCGCTTCGCTCACAGGGTCGCGTAGATGGGACCACGCCTCGTTCGACGTCACCGGAGCACGTGACCGTGCCGTTGCGCTGCCCACCTCCGGGGCCCGTAGCTCTGGCCGGGCTGCCGCGCGAGCGCCTCACCGGCCGGACCTTGTGGCGGGTCTTCCAACGCGACCGCTCCCAGCCCTGGTACTTCGCCGCGCTACACCCGGAGGCCCCGGATGCCAGCGGGCGCTTCGACCTGCCAGCACCGTTCGGCTCCTGCTACCTCGCGACCACCGCACCCGCCGCGGTGCTGGAAGCACTCCAGGAGTACGGCCACGGGTTGCTGCCGGACTCCGCGCTGCGGCGCAGGGCGCTGCTGCGCGTCGATGCGCCGGCGAGCGCGCCGGCGGCGGCGCGGCTCACTGCGGCGAGGGCGCGAGGTCTGGGGGTCACCGCAGCGCTGTGGGCCGGGGAGGATCGCGCGTGCACCCAGGCGTGGGCCGTCCAGCTGCACCGTGCTGGCTGGCGGGCCGCGTATCACGGCGTCGCGCACGACCCCGCCGGCCGCCGCCGGGCGGTCACACTCTTCGACCGCGCCGGTGAGCATCCGCCCTACGACGATGCGGCCTGGGAAGGCGCGATGGAGCCGCTTGACACTGAGGAGACGCGCGCGACCCTGGCCGCGTTCGGCATCACCGTCACGCGTAGCGACCCGGAGCTGCCGCTCGTGGATCTGGACAACACCGATCTCTACTAGCGGCGGCGGACGGCTTGGACTTGGGTGACGGTGAAGCGCGGGATCGCACCGCTGGTGGTGCGTGCGGTGGGCAGCGCCCGCCAGGGCGCGCCGGTGCCGGCCGGGCGCCAGAGCGCACCGAAGACCTGTGTGACGGTGACGTCGTAGTAGCCGGTGTGCTGGTACAGGTGGGTGATGTCGCCGTCGGGCCAGGCTCCGCCTTCGCTGCTGTGGGTCTCGGGTCCGCCTTCGCCCCAGTGCACGGCGTAGCGGCTGGTGACGTGCAGTTGCAGCGGCCCAGCGGCGGTACTCACGGTGGCGGTGATGGGGTCGAGGCTGCTGCCAGGTTGCAGGTAGGAGCGCAGTCCGGTGATTGCCCAGCCGGGCTCGATGACCGGGTCGGGGGTGGGCAGGGGGAGGTTGGTCCAGGCTTCGGCTGCCAGCTCGGCGGGGTCGGGTGGCGGTGGGGTGTCGGGTGCCGCTGGCTGGCCGGGTCCGGGTCCGGGTCCCGGTCCCGGTCCGGGCTGAGCGCCGGGGGCAGGGTCCGGGCCGATGCCCGTGCCCGTGGGTGTGGTCTCGATGGCGGCCTGGCATTCGGCGCCTATGTAGTTGACTCCGCAGATGCGCATGGGCAGCGAGTCGCCCTCGGCGCGGCGTGCCTCACGCCGCCAGTCGT
>JBBSMR010000001.1:0-123195 GCA_038233095.1 Euzebyales bacterium | reverse complement strand
GGCGGCGATTCACATGTCAGCAAGCAAGGGCGCTGCTGCGCAGCGCCACCACCAGAGTACGGAGAATCGCCGGCGGCGATTCACATGTCAGCAAGCAAGGGCGCTGCTGCGCAGCGCCACCACCAGAGTACGGAGAATCGCCGGCGGCGATTCACATGTCAGAGGTTGTGATGCTGCGACGCAAGCAGATGCCCGAGGCGCTCCGCCCCGCGTGGACCCACTTCGTCATGCAAGCCGAGCGTGTCGAGGCCGCGCGGCAGGCGCTGCTCGGCTGCCTGCCGGTCGGACGCGTCGATCCCGCTCCCGTGCCCGTTGGCTTGGATCTCGTGCGCGACGAGCTGAAGGCGATCGGGCAGGAACTTGACGTATGGCGGGTGACCGAGATCGAACAGGCGTGGCAGCGCTGTCGCACCGCGATCGAGGAGTCGCTCGGCGCCGTCGAGGAGGCCCGACGGGTGGCGGAGATCAGCGGCGAGCTGGAGGAGCTGCTGGAAGCAGTCGGCGACGTGACCGAGCCGCTGGATGCCTGGGCTGACGCGGAGCGAAGCTGGCTTGTGCTGCGCACCCGCCGGTCGAGCTGAAGCGCTCCGTCTGAAGCGGGCTACGAAGTGTTCGTTGGAGGGTGCGGCTTCTTCTGGGCGCTCGACCGTCCTACGAACGCCTCGTAGGCGGTCGCCGGGCACGGTACGGTGGTCTGATGCGCCGTATGCTCGGGCTTCTCGCTGTGCTGTTGTTGGCCGCCGCCTGTGGGCCGTCAGTGCCCGCCTCGACCGGGCCGTCCACCCTGGCGTCAACACCCGGAGAGGCGCCCGCCTCCCAGGAGGGGCTGCCCACCGTGCAGGGCGAGACGCTCGCGGCGGGAGCGCTGAGCGGTGACGTGGCGCTCTGGTTCTGGGCGCCCTGGTGACCGACCTGCAACCGGGAGGCTCCCGGGGTCGCGCAGGTCGCGCGGACATACGACGGCACGGCCCGAATCATCGGAGTCGCCAGCCGGGACGACATCGGTCCGATGCGGGAGTTCGTCGCGCGCCACGGATTGCAGAACGTTGCGCACATCGCCGACACCGACGGGCAGGTTTGGGAGCGCTTCGGGATCGTCGGTCAGCCCGCCTGGGTCTTCGTGGACGGCGAGACCCGAGAGGCGCAGACGGTGCTTGGCGCGCTGACCGAGGGCGAGCTGCGCCAGCGTCTCGAAACGCTGGAAGGCTAGCCCACAGCGTCAACGGGCCAGGCGGTCCATCAGCTCCATGAGCCGAGGAGGCGTCGGCTCGACGACCTCCCAGGTCTCCTGAAGCGGGACGTGCACGACCTCGCCACCCTGCTCGCCCACCATCACTCGGTTCGCCCCGTCGAGCAGTGCCCGCACGGCGGCGTCGCCCAACAGTGCGCCGAGCACCCGGTCGCGCATCGAGGGCGCGCCCCCGCGCTGCATGTGGCCGAGGGCCGAGACACGGAAGTCGAAATCGGTGCCCTCGGTGATGCGGTCGGCGACAGCGAACGCCCCGCCCGCCTCTCCGCCCTCGGCGACGATGATGAGACAGAAGCGCTTGCCGATCGAGAACCCTTCGCGGATGCGCTTGCGGATCGCCTCCACCTCGGTGGGTTGTTCCGGGATGAGCACGTCTGTGCCCCCGCCGGCCAGGCCGGAGTAGAGCGCGATCCAACCGGTATGCCGGCCCATCACCTCGATGAAGAAGAGCCGCCCGTGGCTCGACGCTGTGTCGCGGATCCGGTCGATGGCTTCAAGGGCGGTGTTGACAGCGGTATCGAAACCGAGCGTGAAGTCCGTCCCGGAGAGGTCGTTGTCGATCGTTCCGGGCACGCCGACGACATGGACGTCGCTCTCTTGCGAGAGCGCCTCCGCCCCGTGGAACGACCCGTCACCGCCCACGACGATGAGGCCTTCGATCCCGTGGCGTTCGAGGTGCTCGATGCCTTTCCGCCGTCCCTCCACGCTGCGGAACTCGGTCGATCGTGCCGTGCCGAGCATGGTGCCGCCGAGGTGCAGGATGCCGGAGACGTCGCGGGCGGTGAGGGGACGCAGCTCACCGTTGATGAGCCCGGAGTAGCCGTCCTGCACCGCGAAGGCCTCGACTCCCGCGGCGTCGGCGGCGCGGGTCACGGCGCGCACGGCGGCGTTCATGCCGGGGGCGTCACCGCCGCTTGTGAGAACCGCGATCCGCTTCATGAGACGGCAGCTTAGAGGGCCGGTTGCTCGTGGACGAACCGGACGATCACCCGCTGCCGGTGAGCGCCTCCACGGTCTCTGCGAGATGGCGAACGTCGGTCAGGACATGTCCACCCGCCGCACGCGCCAAGTCGGCATCGACACCTTGGCCCCCGAAGACGACCGGCGGCGCGCCTAGGCCTTCCCGCGCCACCTTCACGATGGGAGCGTAGACGTCGGCGTTGGGCACGGTCAGCGAGACGCACAGGACATCGCTGCGGACCAGCCCGAGGAACTTGGCGAGATCGTCGATGGGGACGCTGACTCCCAGATTGTGCGCCTCATAGCCGGCCGCGCGCAGGAAGTCGGCGAGCATGGTCGTGGCGAGCACGTGCTCCTCATCCGGTGGGCCGAAGGCGACCGCCGTGCCCCGCAACGGTCCCGGCCGCCGGAAGGTCTCCGCCAGCCGGGCCATGATGCCGAGGCAGATCTCGGTGGCGCGGTGCTCGACGGCGATGAGGAGGTTGCCCTCGGCCCACATGGCGCCGACTCGCCGCAGCGCCGGGGTGATGAGCAGCAAATACACATCACCGGCCGTCGCGCCGTCCGCGATCACCCGTCTGACCAGGCGATCGGCCTCGACGCCCTCTCCTGAGACGAGCAACTCACAGAAGCGGTTCCGGTGCTCTTCCCAGCCCGTGCGACCACCCGACTTGCCCGGTGAGACGACGTCGACCTCACGCTCCGCGAGGAAGCGTTCAAGCTCGCTGCGACGGACACGGAGTCGTCCGCCGGTCTTGTAGGCCGGCAGCCGACCGAGTCGCACCCAACGGTAGGCCGTCATGTAGTGGACCCTCAGGTGGTCCGCCGCCTCCTGCAGGGTGAGCAATTCCTCGTCGGTCACCGGCTTCATCCTCACCGGCACCCTTCGATCGCTTCGCCGGAGTGAACACTGTACGGGATGCCGTGGAAAGTTATCTGCTAACAGTTGCTAAAGGGCGCGGAGGATGTCAGTCTGGCTACAGGATGCGTTCTGAAGAGGGCATCCGCCAGGCCGCAGCCGGCGCTAAGCGAACGACCCCTCCGCCGCGCCGGTTGCGGCCCAACTCTTCTCTTCTCGCGCCGGCAGCGAACCGTTCATTCGGCTGCGGCGGAGGCGAGCTCACGCAGAAGTCTGCGAGCTTCGGTCTCGTCGTCGGTGCGTGACCTGATCCTTGCGAGCACAGCCCCCACTTCGGGTCCGGGGGAGAGCCCGAGCGCCCGCATCACCTCGTGACCGTCGAGGACGGCTGCTGTCCGTCGCCTGGACGTGGCCGCGCGGGCGCGAGCGCAGGCGATGCGCAACTCCGCCGTGATCAGGAAGCCCGCGGACGGGACGCCCTGCGGGCCGCGCGATCCGAGCGTGTCACACCACGCAAGCACGCGCAGATCGTCACCGCGAGCCTGACTCTCATCGAACCGGCGCAGCACCGCTCGATCGGTCACCTTCTCCACGTCGGTGTTGAGCCAGAACAGGTGCTCAGTGATGAGCCAGGCCAGACCCTCAACGTCGAGCGGCAGATCCAGCTCATCAGCCGCCGTCTCCAGCTTCAGCCGCTCGCAGAGCTCGCGCGCCATGGTGGCCCCGACGCGGTCGTGACCGTAATAGGTCCAGCGTCCTTCGGCGTCGCGCCGCGCGGTCGGTGGCTTGCCGACGTCGTGCAGCAGGACGGCCAGCGCCTGGGTGAGCGAGCGCGGCGGGAGGGCCAGCTCTTCGAGTCCGGCGGCCGCAAGCGCTTCCCCCGCATACTGGTGCACGGCGGCGCCCACGTCGGCGTGCACCTCCAGCGCGAGCTGCGTGTGCGCCCACACGTCGCCCTCCGCGTGATGGTTCGAGGGCTGCTCGCAGCCGCTCATGGCGGCCAGCTCCGGGATGTCGGCCCCATGGCGTTCGAGGACCCGACGCGGTTCGTGCGAGAGGTCGTGCAGCAGCGACCTGCCGAGCGCGGTCACCGCCGGCAGCGCCGGGCACCGGGCGGCAGCGGAGCGTCGACCCGGCGGGGCGCCGCGGAGAGGCGGCATCCGCGTAGTCGCTGCACCAGCGCGATGGCGACCAGGTCCGTGCGCACCTGCACGGCCTGCTGCCCCTTGGTGTCGAGCTCGTTGCCGATGACGGCGAAGGCCGCGCGCCGCCTCTTCCCGCCGGTGGCCATAGCGGCCAGCGCGCGTGTGTCACGCAGATACCCGGTCTTGCCGCGTACCCGGCCGTGGGCAACCGTGTCGTCCATCCGGTTGCGCAGCGTCCCGCTCTCTCCCGCGACCGCCTGCAGGCTTGCCCACAGTGGCGCGAACGCCGTGCGCCCCATGCGGTCCTGCAGGTGGGCGAGGAAGCGCGTGGTCAGCCGGTCCCGCCGTGAGAGCCCCGATCCGTCGAAGCTCGCCACACCCTCCCAGGGCAACCCGAGCGGGCGCAGTGCCGCGCGGGCGCTGCGCGCCGAACCGCTCCAGGTCGGCCGGCCGCGGGCCGTCCCGACCGTCGCGAAGATCGCATCGGCCATGTGATTGTCGCTGGTCGTCACGGTGTGGGCGAGCAGCACGCGCAGCGGAGGGCTGACAACCCGTCCAACCGCGACGGGTGCGGCGGGAGACTCTCGCTGCACGCTCGCACGTCCGCGCACCCGCACGCCGCGCTCGCGCAGGAGACGTACCAGGAGCTCGGCGGTGTGCTGCGCGGGGCGTGCCGCCGGTCGCGATTCCAGGCGCCCGGCTTTCGTGTAGAGCTGGCGTCCACCGTCGACGGTGAGGCCGGAGACCTTGGGGCTGATCCCCGCTTCGACGTAGAAGTCCGGCCAGCCGAGCGGTTCGGCTCGGTGACGAAAGACGCTGGGATCGCCGATCACCCGTCCCCGGACCACGCGGATGCCACGCGCGACGACCGCGTGAGCAAGCGCCTCGAGTGGTGTCGCGGGGCGGTCGGGCAGGATCGCGCGGTACGTCGCGGTGGCCAGCGTCGGATCCCCTGAGCCCACGAGCACGAGGTCGCCTCGCAGCACGCCCCGTCGTGGCCGGCTCGTGGCCTTCAGCCGCGTCACGAATCGATGCTCGGGTTCCAGCACGGCGAGCGCGGAAGCCGCCGTCAGCAGCTTCTGCGTGGAGGCGGGCAACATGGGCTCGTCCCCACGCCCGTCCAGCACCGTGCGTCCCCGCGGGTCCAGCACCGTCACGGCGACGCAGCCGTGGGCGCCGGGCGCTGGAGTCCGCAGCAGCGTCCTCAAGTGGTCGGCGAAAGCGGGGGCGACGGAGGCCGGCGCGACGAGTGGGGGGTTGAGCGTCGTGACCGGCGGTGCGGCGGACGCAGCCTCGGAGGGCGCGCTCGTCGCGACTGAGGCCTTCGCTGTTTCACTCAGCACGGCGGCGCGGCGCGAGGGTCTGGTCGTCGGCTCCGACGCTGCCTCAACCGTCGGCTCCGACGCTGGGGCGGTCCTGCGAGGGAGCGGCTGCACCGTGGGCACCGCTCTGCGCGGGCTCGTCGTCGCTCCGTCGGCCAGCACCTGACCGGGTCGAAGGAGCGCCCCGGAGAGCAGCAGCACGCCAGCGCCCAGCAGCAGCGCGGCCAGGAACAGCGAGAGCAACCGCCTTGTCTTCACCCCGCACAGTCTAGGGGGCCGCCCCGCAGTGCGGGCCGCGCGGGGCACTAGCCGACGTCGCCGATCAGCGGACGGAAAGTCGCGACCGTCTCGACGTGGGCGGTGTGGGTGAACAGATCGACCGGCACCGCTCGGTCGAGCCGGTAGCCGTTGCCGCAGAGCGCGCGGGCGTCGCGCGCCAACGCCGCGGGGTCGCACGCCACGTACACGATGACCCGCGCGCCCAGCTGCGTGAGCGCGCCGCAGAGCCGCTCGCCGGCGCCCTCCCTGGTCGGGTCGAGCACGATCACGTCGACGGGGCTGTTCCAACCGGCGACGACGTCGTCGACCTCGCTCTGGCGCACCTCGACGTCGAGCTCCGCGAGGTTGCTGCGGGCGTCGTCCGCGGCGGCCCGGCCGCGCTCGACGGCGACGACCTGCGCGCCGTCGCTGGCCCGCGCGGCGCTGAAGAGCCCGACTCCGGCGTAGAGGTCCAACGCGCGCTCGCCCGGTCGCACCGCGGCGGCGTCCTGGACCAGCTCCACGAGCGCCGCCGCACCCGCGTCACTTGTCTGGAAGAAGGCGTTGGCGGAGGCTTCGAGGGCCCCGACGGGCGTGTCATGGCGGGTGGAGGGATCACCACGCAGGGCCACCGCCTTGCCGAGCGCGTCGATCACCGCCACCGCAGTGTCACCTTCGGGCAGCGGCGGCAACCCTCCTGGCCCGGGCTCGATCTCCATGAGCCCAGCGCCGTCGGTGCCCGTGCGCACGACCACCTCACGGGCACCGCCCCAGTCGTCACCGGCTTCGGCGCGCACCTGCTGCGTGGCGGGGGTCAGCAGCCGGCAGTGGTCGATTCCGATGAGATCGTGGCTCGCGAAGCGACGGAACGCGAGACGGCCGTCCTCATCGACGGCGAAGCGGGCGCGGTTGCGGTAGGCCAGCCCGTCAGGACCGTGCGGTCGCACCGTCTCGGTCACCGGTGGATCCTTCAGATGCCCGATCCTTTCGAGCTGCTCGGTGACCACGCGGGCGAGCATGGCCGCCTGGCGGTCGACGGCCACATGCTGCAGCCGGCACCCGCCGCACTGGCCCGGTCCGAAGTAGGGGCAGGGTGGCTTCACGCGATCCGGTGACGCCTCCACCACCTCGACGAGCCGTGCTCTCGCCCAACGCTTGCGCTCCTCGACGACTTCGACGGTGACCCGCTCGCCGGGGATCGCGAACGGCACGAAGCAAGCCTTGCCGTTGGGGAGCCGCCCCACGGCTTCGCCGCCGTGGGTGAGGCCGTGCAGCACGAGCTCGACGGTCTCCATCGCCTCGCACCCTATCCGGAGAGTTTTAGTGCGCACGCACTTAGCACGGCCCACTCGTCACCGGCCTGGACGACCGCGCGCATGCCCTGCGCCGCGAGGGCGTCGACCACCTCGTGCGCACGCTCGGTGCTCACCCCCGAGAGGAACATCACGCCGTCCGGAGCCAGGCAGGCGACCAGCTCAAAAGACAGCGCCGTCAGCGTGTTCGTGTCGAGGTTGGCGACGACGACGTCGAACGTCTCCGTGCCGGCCGCGTCGAGTGACCCCTCGCGCACCTCAACCGCGCAGTCGTTCAGCACGGCGTTGCCGGCCGCCGCCTCGACGGCCAGCGGGTCGGTGTCGAGCGCGAGCACACGGCGCGCGCCGAGCCGAGCTGCCGCGAGCGCCAGCACGCCCGTGCCGGTCCCGACATCCAGCACTGAGCGGCGGGACAGATCCGACTCCTGCAGCGCGCGCAGACAGCCGGTCGTCGTGGCGTGATGACCGGTGCCGAACGCCTGGGCCGGCTCAAGAACCAGGACGATCTCTCCGACCGCGGCCACCTCGCCGTCCAGCCATGGCGGCAGGATCGTCACCTCGCCGACGGTGACCGGCTCGATCCCGGCCTTCCAGAACGCGTCCCAGTCGCGGTCGGCCACCGGTTCCCAGCGACCGGGCAACTCCAGCTCGCTGCGGCGTGAGAGGTAGACGGTGGTCACGCCGTTCTGTTCGGCGAGGCCGAGCAGACCCTCCGGCTCCAGCTCCGCGAGATGCAGGTTGACCGTGTCGAGGTCGAGCTCGGTGTGCAGCGCCCAGGCGATGGGCGCGCCCTCGGCTGGCATCTCCCGACGCTCGCACTTACGCCCGTTCCTTGTGCTCGGCCACCTCGAAGGTCCAGACCTGCGAACCCGATGCCGCGGGCCCCTGCGCGTGGTGCTGCGCATGACCCTGGCTGAACGCCTGCGAGTCGAGCCAGGTCTGGAAGTGCTCCTTCGACTCCCAGCGGGTGTAGACGAAGTATCCGTCCTGACCCTCGACCGGCCGGAGCAGCTCGAAGGCCTCGAAGCCGTCCATCTGCTCGACCTCGCCGGCACGCGCGGCGAACCGCTCTTCCAAGGTCTGGCGGCGCTCCTCCGGGACGGTCAGGACGTTGATGGCGACGAAGGACATGGCGCTCCTTGCGGCAGTGTGGTCGAGAGCGCGGCCAGACTACGCTCGCGCGCCGTGCATCCGCCGACGAAGGTGTCAGCGGTCGGCCATGAGATGTCCACCGTCGGAGGGTGGACAGTGCTCCTTCGCTGCGCTTGGTCACACGACCTGACCGCACGCCAACAGCCGCACAGAAAGCACGGGAGCCGCCATGCGTCGAACGATTCTCTCCCTCGTCTTCATTCTCACCATGCTCGCCGCCGGTCTCTCGCCGGTGCTCGCCGACGAGCAGCCGCCCGTGCTCGTCTACATCACTTGGGACGGCACCCCGAGCAGGCTCGTGGACCGGCTGTTCGACGAAGAACGGATGCCGAACCTCCAACGGCTGATCGACTCGGGCGCTTATGTCCGTCGCTCGGTCGGCAACTGGCCGAGCATCACGCCTGCCGGTCACGCGGCGCTTTGGACGGGGGCCTACTCGAGCGTGAACGGGATCAGCACGAACATGCCCAATGTGCTCACCGACGAGGAACGCAGCGAAGACGGCGCCGACACGAGGTATGGACCCGTCACCGCCTACGGGCCCTCACCGTTCAGCGCGGAGAACCTGCTCGTCGAGCCGATCTGGGTGACCGCCGCCCGCGACGGCCGCACCACGACGGCGGTCAGCGTGACCCACGCCAGCCCGTTCGAGATGTACACCACGCAGGACTTCGTCTCCTCCCAGGGCGCGCACGCGTTCGGCGACTTCAGCGACGACCTGCTGCTGAGTGACCCCTACCGCACCGCTTCGCTGCCTCCCGAGTCCGTCACGGTCGAGCCGTCGGAGACCAACGCCGCCGACTGGACGCACGTCCCTGCGTGGCCCGACGCCGCCTTCCGCTCGTTCACCCTCGGTGCCGACACGGCCGAGAACGACGAGGCGATCGTCCTCCACGGCCTGGCGGTGGCACCGGACGGCGAGACGTTCACGCACGTCGCGCTCTCCACGGGTCGGAACTACGAGACGGCGCAGATCGTGCGGGACACGCCGTTCGCGAACGACGCCTCGCAGCTCTCCGGGCCGGTGCGCTACACCGACTACGGCAACGCCGATGACTGCCTCACCGGGTACGCCCACCTCCGACTGACCGAGCTCGCCGACGACGGCGGCAGCTTCACCCTGTGGCGGACGTACCTACGTGACCTGACCGCCTACACGACCGAGCCGTCGCGGATCGACGAGTGGATCGCGAACGGCGGCGCGTTCACGGGGAACGGGGCGTTCCTGCCGCCGATCGACGAGCTGCCGCCGTTGCCGAACGTCTACGGCGAGATCGCCTTCCAGGTGAACGAGTACTTCTTTGACAACCTGGTCTACGAGCTCGAGCGGGGCTCGGCCGACCTGTACTTCAGCTACTCGCCCTACCCCGACGAGTGGATGCACCGGCTGTACGGCTACAACGTGGAGAGCGGTCCGCTTTTCACACCTGAGCGGGCCGAGCTCGCCTCGAGCTATCTCAACAAGATGATGGCGAACCTCGACTACCGTCTCGGGAGATCCGGGGCGTGAACGGCGAACGCGTCGTCGAGTCCGACCGCTACTTCCACGAGGGGCTCGGCGGGCCGCACGGGGGCGAGCTGCATCTTGAGCTCTACCCGAACCGTGGCTACTACTGGGCTGGGCCGGTGACCTCGGACCGGCGGACTCGCCGCTGGCTGACGAGAACACCGCGGGCTTCGCCGGCTGGCACGGCAACCGGGTCGTCGGCAACCGGTCGCTGCAGGGCTTCGCTGTCCTTGGCGGCGACCAGTTCGCCGATGGTGTCGTCATTCGCCGGGCGCGCAGCATCGACATGACTCCGACCGGCGCTCTCGCGGTCGGCATCCGGCCGGCCGAACACTGGCGCGGGCGGGTATTGCGTCGGGCTCTGGCCGACCGGACGCTCGCGTTGCCTCGGTAGCATGTGCGGTCGCTCCGAGCGAAGGGTGTTGAGTGACCGATGTGCGCGAGTTGTGGCGCACCGCACCGCGAGCGGTGCTCGGGTTCGCTTCGAGCGCTGGGCCGCTGCTCTCGCCGATGGCGTTCTGGCACGACGGCTCGGCGCTCTGGGTGACGACGTCGGCCAGCGCCGTGAAGACCCGCCTGTTGCGGCGTTCGTCGGCGTGCGCCGTCTACGTTCCGGCCTCTGAGCGTGACGGTCTCGGGCTCGTCGCGAGGGGCGCCGCGCGGGTGTATGGCCTCGCCGACCCGGTGGAGCTGGCGCTGCACGGACCGCCGATCTCCGGCGCTCTGACGGCGCTCGCCGCGAAGTACTCGTCGACCGTGCTGGGTTACACCCGGGATCTGGGGTCCCTGCCGGCGCGGTGGCTGCCGCAGCGCCGGGTGCTCATGCGCATCTGGCTGCGCGACGAGCGCACCGTGCTGACCCCGCCGCCACCCGTCGGCATGGTGCCCGCCTTGCCGAGCGTCGTGCCGTCGGATGTGCGCCGCACGCTCTCCGGCCACCGCGAGCTCGCCGTCGCCGTGGCCGGGCCGACCGGCGTGCGGGTGCTGCCGGGCGTGTGGGGCGCCGGGTTCGCCCTCCAGGTGGCGGGACCGGCGCTCCCCGATGAGACACCCGTGGCGGCGATGCTCGACGCCGAGACCGGCACGCGGCCTTCGCGCGTGGTCGGGGCGGTGCTGCGGGGCCGGTTCGCTGAGGGTCGGCTGCGGCCTGAGCGCGTCACCTGGTGGCGCGGGTTCGAGATCAACACCGAGACCCTGGCCCCGCTGCCGGTCGGCGGCATCGAGCTGCCCGAATGATGACTCCGTCCTGTGTCTTCCGCGTCGACGCGGCGTTGATTGAGCGGCTCGACGAGCGCCTGGGTCCGCCGCTGGACTCCTACGTCAGCGGATGGCAGGTTTGGCTCGAGGACCACGGCCCCGACGGCGCGACGCTGGAGTGGCGGCTGCACCCGCCGGCCGGCTTCGCCATGCCGCGCGGCGTGAACCCCCACGACCTCTTCGAGCTCGTCCTGCAGGGCATCAGCGAGGTCGAAGCCCCCGACACCGAGGAGCTTGAGCTGGGTCGTGAGCGTCTTCGCCTGCGTGCTGTCTGGGAGGTGCTCGAGATCTTCCCGACCTTCGGGGACGAGCTCGAGCCGCGGGCGGTCAGCGCGACCGTCGTCAGCGCGATCGACCGCGCGGCCGACGCGGTCGGCTACGTCGACCACGACCTCCTGGGTGATCTCTACAAGGGTCGCCGCGGGGACTTCTCGGTGGGCGAGGCGCTGCTCGCGCAGCTGCAGGTGACACGATGAGTCTCGAACGGGCGCTCATCGATGGGCGCGAGTTCGGCCTGACCGAGGCGGCGCTCTCGGTCACCGACACCGGCGTTACGCGCGGCGACGGCGTCTTCGAGACGGTCGGCGTCTGGGACGGGCGAACGTTCCGGCTGGCCGACCACCTCGAACGGCTCACGAGATCGGCCCGGGTGATCGGCCTGCCGAAGCCCGATCTCGCTCTCCTGGAGGAGGAAGCCGACCAGCTCCTCCGGGACTGCGATCAGGACGCGGCGCTGCGCTTCTTCGTGACCGGCTCGGGAACCAGGCTGGTCACGCTCAGCGAGCAGCCGACCCGCCGGCCCCCCGACCATCTCGTGTCACAGCTGGCGCCATGGATCCGTCCCCTCGGAAGCTACGGACCCGCAGGCGCCAAGACGATGTCGTACGGGCCCAACATGGCCGCGACACGGGCGGCCGAACGCGCCGGGGGCGTGGACGCGCTGCTGGTGGCGCTCGAGGGCTATGTGCTTGAGGGGCCGACATTCTGTCTCTTGTGGACCGCCGACGGGGTGCTGTTCACCCCCGAGGTCGAGCTCGGCATCGTCGACTCGATCAGCCGGCGCACACTGGTCGAGCTGGCACGGGCCGAGGGCCTCGTCGTGCGTGAGGGGCGCTACACGCTGCGGGATCTGCACGCGGGGCAGGAGGTGCTGGCCTGCTCCTCGGTCCGCCCCGTGGTGGGGGTGCGCCGGATCGACGACATCCCCTTCGCTCCGCATGGTGAGGTGACGGCGGTCCTGGCGGAAGCCATGCAGCGGCGCCGCCGCGCTTCCTGACCGCGGCTCTCAGTCGTGCGGGCGGTCGCGCAGGTAGCCGATGGCGCGGGCGCCGCCCGCAGTGACCGGGATGGCCAGGAAGGCGCCGAGCACGCCGAGGAGCACACCCCCGGCTGTCAGCGCCGTGAGGGTGGCCAGGGGGTGCAGCTCCGTGGCTCGACCCAGGATGACCGGGGCCAAAATATGACCTTCAAGCTGTTGCACACCCACGATGAGCGCGAGGACAGCCAGCGCCGGGCCGAAGCCGACCGTGAGCGCCACGAGCACCGAGAGGAAGCCCGCCGTGATCGCGCCCACGATCGGGAAGAGCCCCCCGAAGAAGACGATCACGGTGAGCGGCAGCGCGAGCGGGATGCCCAGCAGCACCAAGCCGACGCCGATCAGCACGGCGTCCACCAGCGCGATGAGGAGCTGGCCTCGGATGTAATCTCCGACGGTGTTCCAGACGATCCCGCCGATCGCTCCCGCGTCGTCTTGCGCCGCGGCCGGGAAGAGGCTGCGCAGCCAGTTGCCGATCCGCGGGCCGTCCTTCAGATAGAAGAACAGCGCGATCAGCATGAGGATGAGCCCGGTGAGCCCCTCGGTCACGACCACGAGCGCGGCCAGCGCCCCTTGGCCAAGGCCCTCGGTGCGCTGGGGGAGCTGCTCCCGCGCCCGGTCGAGCGCCTGCTGCACATCGACTGGCGGCAGCCCGAGCGGCCCGTTCTGCAGGTAGCTGCGGAACGTCGTGAAGCCTGATTGCAGCGCGTCGCGCAAGCCCTCGAGCTGGCCGCCGATGGCCTGCGCCAGCAGGGTGATCACACCCGCAAAGAGGGCGACCGATGCCAGCAGCACGATCGCCGCGGCGAGGGCGGGAGGAAGACCCCGCCGCTTCAGCCAGCCGGTCGGCAGCGCCAGCACGGCCGCGGGGAAGAGCGCGAGAACCAGCGGAATGACGACCAGGCTCAACCGCGTGACTACGTAGCCGAAGGCGAGGGCCAGCAGGATCAGACCGATCACGGCCCAGGCGTAGGTTCCGCCGCGCACGAGTGGGCGGCTTCCGAGCGAGCTGGGTTGGCTTGACGGTTGGCGCGTGTCGTGGCGCGCGTCGGATGGCGGCGAAGCGGTGCGGCTGGCTGTCGGTGAACTGCTGGCGCCAGCGGGTGTGCGTGGGGTCCGTGCCACGTGAGCGCTCCTCGGTGAAGGGGTGCTCACTATGATCGCACCGCGGCCTGTTCAACCGTTGGAGGCGGCCGCGCGCGGCGCGCCGTGAGCGCGCAGGATGGCCTTGGCGGCGGCTCGACCGGGAGAGCCGGCGACGCCGCCAACTGGGCTGGTGCCGGAGCCGGTGATGAACAGACCGCGCACGCCGCTCGTGTGCCCGGCGAGCTCCAGCGTGGGGCGCATCCAGGCGAGCTGGTCCAGGGTGATGTCCAGATGCATCGGGTGGGCGCCGGGCCAGGCGAGCTCGGCGGCCATCAGCTCGGGTGTGCGGATGGCGACGCCCTGGATGCTCTCGCGGAAGCCGGGCGCGCGCTCGGCGATCGTGGCGATCATGCGCTCCCCGAAAGCCTCGGCGTGGCGCTCCCAGCCCCCCTCCACGTCGAACGGCGCGCAGGGGCAGGCCAGATAGACGGTGTGATGGCCGGTCGGGGCAAGGCTCGCGTCCATCGCCGAGGGCGTGAACGCGTAGGTGGGCACGGGATCAAGCGGCAGCAGCTTCGCCTCGGCGCGGGCGAAGCCGGCGGCGAGGTCGTCGAGCGAGTCGACGAAGCTCTGCAGGCCGGTGTAATCGCCAGGCAGCGCGCCGGGATAGGCGGGCAACCGGTCCACGGCGACGTGCACGACGCACTGCACGGCGTTGCCGCGGTGGGTGGATGACAGGTCGCGCGCTCGGCTGCCGGTGAGCGGGGGGTCCAGCAGGTCGAGCAGCGCGGTGCGCGGGTCCATCGCGGTCATCACGACCTGCGCGGGGAGGCGCTCGCCGGAGGCGAGCTCAACGCCTTGGACGGTGCCGTTCTGTTGCGCGATCCGCGTGACGCGCGCCCCGGTCCGGACCTGCACGCCGAGCCGGTCGGCGCGGCGCAGCAGCGCATCGATCAGTCCCTGGGCGCCTCCGCGCGCGTGCCACTGGCCGAACAGGTGGTACGCCGCCTGCCAGTAGCCGAAGAGCGCGCTGCCGCCGTCGATCGGACTGGCCCCGGCATGCGCGGCGAACGCGGCCACGGGCGCGCGGAGCCGATCGGATGGCAGGCTCTCGCGCAGCAGGCGGTCGTACGGTGCCAGCAGCTCGCGAATCAGGCGCTGGGAGCCGCCGAAGCGGGCGAGCGCCGTGCCGGCGGAGCGCAGCCGGCCGGGCAGCGCCGCCGCCACGCGCCGTGTGCTGGCACCCGCCTCGATGCCGGTCATCGACCATTCGATGAGTGGGACGGCCTTGCGCATGAAGGCGGCGTAGGCGTCGGCCTCTTGGGCCGAGACGGCGCGCAGCTCGTCGACCGTCCGCTCGATGTCGCGATGGAAACGCACGATGCGCCCGTCGTCGAAGACGGCGACCGCGAACGGATCCATCGCCAGATACTCCAAGCCGACCTCGGCTAGCCCGAGCTCTTCGCCGATGTCGGTCATGTTGATGATGTTGTGGGCCGCCGAATGGGTGTTGAAGCGGTAGCCGGGCACCGTCTCGTCGGTGCGTGAGCCCCCGCCGGCACGCTCCGCCTGCTCCAGGACGAGGACCTGGAGCCCCGCTCGCGCCAGGTAGCAGGCCGCCACGAGCCCGTTGTGGCCTGCTCCGACGATGACGACCTGGGTCCTGTCGGCCCGGCTCACCGTCGGCGCAGCGTCCGCCACGCCATCCTCGCCTCCGGGATGGCGGCGGGGAAGGCCGTCAGGCTCGCGGCGGCGGCCACCAGGCAGTAGCCGCAGAGCTTGCGGTGCTTCGAGAGCTGCTCCGCGGTCAGGTAGGACGCACCCAGCGCGTCGAACCCGGTCTTGGCGGCCAGCGCGAGCGGCAGCCACGGTCGCTCGGTTGCACGGTCGGCGGCGCCCATGCCGGCCAGCGCTGCGGTGACGCCGTAGCTGATGATGCCCACCGCGCTGTCAGGCGTCGCGAAGTTGGCGTACGCCTCACCCGAGGCATCGACCTTGTCCGAGTCGAACCACCGCAGCGGCGGGTCAGGCAGGTGCCGGACGATGCCGCTCTGGTAGAGACCAACGACGCCGAGGGAAGCTGCCGCTCCCAGCGCCAGCCCGAACACCCGCCGGCGCCCGGTCAGCGCCGCCGAATCCTCGCGGCGCAAGGCGTCGCTGACCGCCTCCGCCCGCGCGCTGGATTCCCGGCCGATGCCGCTGCCACCGCGAGCCTGCTTCGCGGGTGGGCCGGCGGGGCGGTTCCTGACCTTCGCCATGGTGAGCTTCCTTTCGCGTCGGTGTCGCCGCATCCCTTCGCGCCATCGCAACAGGGACGGGCGTGGAGCAGCTCGCTCTCTACCCCGGCGACCATCGTGACATGGGTTGTCCGGCTTGTGTAGCGTGCGTTGGTCTCAGCAACCCGACCGAGAGGGGCTCGTCATGGATGCCAAAGAGACCACTGAACCGGTTCGTTCGCTCGACCGTCGTGCCTTCCTGACCCGTTCCGGCGTCATCGGCGCCGGCATGCTCGCGGCGGGCGTCATGCCTCGGGCCGTCCGGGAGGTGGCGGCGCAGGTGCGGCGGGACCGCCCGGCGATCACCGACGGGGTCGCCAGCGGCGACGTGTCGGCTCGACGGGCGGTCGTCTGGGCCCGAGCGGATCGGCCGAGCCGCATGCTGGTCGAGGTCTCGCCGACCACCTCGTTCCGCCATCCACGCCGTTACCTCGGTCCGCTCGCGACCGAGTACACCGACTTCACCGCTCAGGCGGACCTCACCGGGCTGCCGGTGGGACGCGACATCTTCTACCGGGTGCGCTTCCAGCAGCTCGACAACCCCGCCATCGTCGGCGAAGGAGTCGTCGGACACCTCCGTACCGCTCCTGACGAGCCGCGTGACGTGTCCTTCACGTGGAGCGGAGACACCGCGGGCCAGGGATGGGGCATCAACCCGGAGTTCGGCGGCATGCGCATCTATGAATCCATGCGGGCGCTGCGTCCGGACTTCTTCATCCACTCCGGTGACACTGTCTATGCCGATGGCCCCATTCCTGAGATGCAGCCACTGCCGGATGGCGGCGTGTGGCGCAACGTCACGACCGAGGAGAAGTCCAAAGTCGCCGAGACGCTGCACGAGTTCCGGGGCAACTACCGTTACAACCTGCTCGACGGGAACGTCCGCGCTCTCAATGCCGAGGTGCCGATCTTCGCTCA
Organism: Euzebyales bacterium; assembly: GCA_038233095.1. Lineage (GTDB taxonomy): Bacteria > Actinomycetota > Nitriliruptoria > Euzebyales > Egibacteraceae > JBBSMR01. The sequence continues at coordinate 106,578 of JBBSMR010000001.1, read as the reverse complement.
GTGGGACGATCACGAGACCCTCAACAACTGGTACCCGGGCGAGGTGCTCGAAGACGAGCGGTACCGGGTGCGCAACGTGAACCTGCTCGCCCGGCGGGCCAAGCGGGCTTTCCACGAGTACATGCCGGTTCGCGAGATCGCGGCCGAGTACGGTCGCATCTACCGCAAAGTGTCCTATGGGCCGCTGCTGGACGTGTTCTTCCTTGACATGCGCACCTACCGGGGGCCGAACACGGAGAACACGCAAGACCAGCGCAGCCGGTTGACCGCCATCCTCGGTCGGCACCAGCTCCGTTGGCTCCAGCATTCCCTGCTGGCCTCTCGAGCGACCTGGAAGGTCATCGCCTCGGATATGCCGTTGGGGTTGGTGGTTCCCGACGGCGACCTCTTCGAGGCGGTGGCCAACGATGACGAGGGCGCGCCACTCGGACGCGAGTTGGAGCTCGCGTCGTTGCTGCGCTTCGTCGCCCGCTGGGAGGTCGACAACCTCGTCTGGCTGACCGCGGACGTGCACTACACGGCGGCCCACTACTACGACCCGCGCAAGGCGGCGCAGCCCAACTTCACCGGTTTCTGGGAGTTCGTGAGCGGTCCGTTGAACGCCGGTGGGTTCGGGCCGAATGAGCTCGACGCAACGTTCGGTCCGCAGGTGCGGTTCGCGAAGGCACCAGAGATTCCGAACGCTCCACCGAGCTCGGAGTCGCAGTTCTTCGGTCACGTCCGGATCGCCGGAGACAGCCGAGTGATGACGGTGGATCTGAAGAATCTCGACGGCCAGACCCTCTACTCGGTGGATCTGCGGCCGGCGGCCGGTTAACGGACCGAGAAGCGCTCCTCGTCCTCGATGAGCTCGCGCGGCGTCACCTCGACGTCGCGCACCCGCGCGTGGCGCGGGCCGTCGCGGCAGAAGATGACGGCCTCCTCGACCGCCTCCGACGAGCCCTGAAACTCGGCCTCGACGTCACCATCGTCGCGATTGCGGATCCAACCGGTCAACCCCAGCTCCTGTGCCTGCTGCACGACGGAGTAGCGGAAGCCGACCGCTTGCACCCGGCCGGTCACGGTGACATGGACACGTTTGCTCATGGTGCGCATGCTCCCCGAGCCGGGCGCTATTGTCACCCGCATGTGCAGAAGCATTCAGACGTTGCGCGGGGCGGAGCCGCCCGCGACCGAGCGCGAGATCCGTGACGCGGCCTTGCAGTATGTGCGCAAGATCAGCGGCTCGCGGTCGCCCTCCCGAGCGAACGCCGAGGTCTTCGAGGCCGCGGTGGACGCCGTCGCGGCGGCCACGGCAGCGTTGCTCGACGGCCTCGTCATCGGTCCCGGGGCCAAGCCGGCCGTGCCCGTGCAGCGACGCGTCGTCGCCGGCTGATCCGTGACACGGCCCACGTCGGGTGGGCCGGTTCTCAGTTTGCCTCCCACCCCCGACCCGGCAAGGACCTGTCATGGAGCATGCGACCCGCGACCCCGACCAGCTCGACCTCTTCGCCCACGGCGTCGCGAGCGGTGATCCGCTGGCGGACCGGGTGGTCATCTGGACACGCGTGACGACCGACGAGCGGCGAGTCGCCGTGCGCTGGACGATGGCGCGTGACGAGGCGCTCGAGGATGTCGTGGTCACGGGCTTCGATCACACGTCCGGCGAGCGGGACTGGACCGTGAAGGTGGACGTGCCGGGTCTGGAACCGGCCACGGCCTACTGGTACGGCTTCGAGGTCGACGGCGAGCGCTCCCCCGTCGGTCGCACGCGTACGGCCCCAGCAGGTCAGACGGAGCGTCTGCGCGTGGGCTTCACCTCCTGCGCCCGCTACATCGACGGGTTCTTCAACGTGTACGCACGCATGGCCGACCGCGAGGACCTCGACCTGATCGTCCACCTCGGCGACTACTTCTACGAGTACGGCAATGACCGCCCGTCCGCGCCAGGGGCGGAGATCGGCCGGGTGCACATCCCCGACCACCCCTGCAAGACGTTGGAGGACTACCGCACCCGCTACGCGCAGCATCGGCTCGACGACGACTGCCGCCGCTTGCATGCGCTGCATCCGTGGGTCTGCGTCTTCGATGACCATGAGTGCGTCGACGACCGCTGGCGCGAGGGTGGGGAGCTCCACGATCCCAGGGTCGACGGCCCGTTCGAGGAGCGGGCCGCGGCCGCGCTGCAGGCGTGGTACGAGTGGCTGCCGGTGCGCATGCCCGACACCGACACTCCGGAGCGGATCTACCGCCGGCTGCCGCTGGGAGATCTCGCGGACCTGATCATGATCGACGTGCGCAGCTTCCGCGACCAGCAGGCCACCCCGCCGGCGATGTACGCCGAGGAACGTGAGCTGCTGGGCAGGGTGCAGCACGAGTGGCTGTGCGAGCGGTTGCAACGCTCGACGGCCCGTTGGCGGTTCGTCGGCAATCCCGTCATGGTCGGCCAGGTCTACTCGAACCTTTTGCCGGACTGGCTCGGCCCGCCGCTCGCCGAGCTCGGACTGCTCACAAAAGACGCCCACGGTGCTCAGCCGGATCAGTGGGACGGCTACCCGGCGGCACGCAATCGGCTGTCGTCGTTCATCCGCTCCGCGCGCATCCGCAACGTGGTCTTCCTCTCCGGCGACGTGCACTCGGGTTGGGCGGTCGATGTCATGGAGGACCCCACCGATGAGATCGAACCGTACGCCGTCGAGTTCGTCACTCCCAGCGTCACCTCACAGAACTTGAACGAGAAGGTCGGAGAGCAGCAGCGCGCCGAAGGCGAGGACGTCGAGGCGCGCATCATGGAGGTGAACCCGCACGTGAGGTGGGCCGAGCTGGACGACCACGGCTACGTCCTCCTCGACATCGACCACCGGCGCATCCGGGCCGAGTGGTGGTGCGTCGACACGGTGCTGGAGCGCTCCGACGAGGAACGGTGCAAGGCCGCCTTCGAGGTCCGTGACGGAACCTCGCGACTGTATGAGGCGGAGGCGGGCGCTGACTCGTACCCTGATCCGTGAATCGCCACCGGCGGTTCCCCCTACTCTTGTGGTGGCGCTGCGCAGCGGCGCCCGTGCTTGCTGAGACCTTCGAGCTTGAGCGCCGCCCTCACCGGCGGGAAGGACCCGTTCGCCTACCCCGCCCCCTACGAGGTCGCCTCGGCGGTCCGCGAGGCTGCCGCCCTCTGGCGAGGATGACCCGGTGGGCAGCGAGTGGGCCCCGGCCGTCTTCGGCCCGCCTTCGCCGCGGCCCTCATTTGCCCGCGATCTCGGGGACTCGGGTCTTGAGCACGAGCGCCGCTTCGAGTATGTGCTGACCTACGACCGGGATCTCGCGACGCAGGTGGCAGGGACGCTCATGGCGCGCGTCACCGCCTCGGTCGGTGCGGAGAGCGCGCCTCCGTTAGCGTGACGCTTCCCTGACAGCGACCGTCTCGGGCGAAGCGAAATGATCGAGCGTGTGCGTGGCGTGGTGCGGGCGGGCCACGGCGTGGCCTCGGGTCGCGGCGGCGATCCCCGCTATCCCGACGGCACGATCGCGCTGCAACTTCCGGTCTTCGCGCGGCTGGGTGTGGTGGTGCCCGGCCGCGACCTCAGCGCCGTGCATCCGGGCACGGTCAACGTCGACCTCGCTCCCGCAGTCGTGGAGTGGGTGGCCGCCCCTGTGACCGTCCGGAAGGTCGAGTGGTCGGCCCACGCCCCACCGGAGGACTTCTCCTTCGCGCCCTGCCGCGTCGGCCCTGCTGGCGAGCCTCTTGTCGATGCGATCTGTTACCGCCCGCACCCCGAGACGAAGCCCGAACACGAGCAGCCGCCGGGTGTCCTGGAGGTGCTGGCCCCCTGGATCGAGGGTCTGGTCGCCGGAGAGCCCGTCGACATGGAGCTCGATCCGACCCAGATCATCGTTCGCCCTGACGGCCCGTAGAGCTGCGCGCCGTGAGCCACGGGAGCAGGCATGCCAGCAGGAGACTGGCTCATCGTGGGCATCGTGGCGATCGTGTGCGGGTGGAGAACCGCGGTGGGCGGCTCCGTGGCGCTCACCCGCTTGTTTGTGTCGACGATGGGTCCCAGGTCAGGGGCCGGGCTGCACGCCCGGCTCATCAGCGGCTTGGCGGTCAGACCCCGTCCTGGCGGCGTCGATGCGGTGTTCGACTTCAACCCCGCGATTCAGCTCGGCGGCCGAAGCACCGTCGTGCTGCCGGTGATCATCCGAACCGGTCCCACAGGCTGTATGGCGACCGGTTCGACCAGCCACTTCTCCGATATGCCGACAGTCACCGTCGAGGCGCTGGGGTGGAGCACCCAACGATCGGTGCGCGACGTCGGAAACGGATTCGGCTTTCATGGGACCAGGGCAAGCAGTTGCAACGGCAATGGCGAGCGGGGTGCGGAAACCTGACCACGGCTTGAGGGTCTAGGTTTCGCGGGCGACCTATGGCAAGCTGACGCCCGACGACGACAACCGAGAGGGGTCATGAGCGTTGAGGAATCCACCCTTCAAGAGTGGATGGACATCGCGGTGCAGGAGGCCGTCGCCGGGCGTGACGAGGGCGGCATCCCGATCGGCGCCGCGCTGATCGGGCGGGACGGAGAGGTGCTCGGACGCGGCCACAACCGTCGCCTCCAGCAGGAGGATCCGTCGATCCACGGGGAGACGGACGCCTTCCGCAACGCCGGCCGTCAGCGCAGCTACGCCGGCACGACGATGGTGACGACCCTCTCGCCCTGCTGGTACTGCTCGGGCCTCGTGCGCCAGTTCGGCATCTCGCGCGTCGTGATCGGCGAGGCACGCACATTCAGCGGCGGTCACGACTGGCTCGCCGAGCACGGCGTGGAGATCCACGTGCTCGACGACCAGCGCTGCGTCGACCTGATGGACGTGTTCATCGCGGCCAATCCCTCCGTCTGGAATGAGGACATCGGTGATGAGTAAGGACACGCAAGCCACGCCTCGGGCAGAGCACGTCGACCCGGACTACCCCCTCACCATCGTGCCGTCGCACGCGCGCAAATCGTTCCTGTCGCTCTCGGTCGTGCTGCTCGGTTTCACGTTCTTCACGCCCACGATGCTCGCGGGCGCGGGCATCGCCCCGTCGTTCGGTTTCGGCAGCTTCCTGCTGGTCGCGACGCTGGGGTCGCTCGTGCTCGGCCTGTACGTCTCCGCGATCGGCGCCGTCGGTGCGCGCACGGGCCTGACCACCGTGGTGATGAGTCGGTACGCCTTCGGCAACCGCGGCGCCAAACTGGTCTCGTTGCTGCTTGGCGGCACCCAGGTCGGCTGGTACGGCGTGACCGTCGCGACCTTGGCGCTGCTGGTCCAGCAGGCCACCGGATGGGAGGGAACCTTCTCACTGTGGGCGCTCGTCCTGCTCGGTGGCTTCGTGATGGGCGTCACGGCCTACTTCGGCTATCGCGGCATGGAGCTGCTCTCGGCGGTCTCGGTGCCGTTGCTGTTGATCCTGGCCGGATGGGTGACGTGGCGCTCCTTCGCCGAGATCGCGGCCAACGGAGGGTTCGAGGCGATCACCGTGACTGGTGAGACCTCCGTGGCGGTCGCCGTCACCGCCATCGTGGGGACGTTCGCGTCCGGCGGCACGCAGGCGCCGAACTGGACCCGCTTCGCCAAGACGCCGAAGCAGGCCATCAGCGCGGGGCTCTTGGCCTTCTTCGCAGGCGAGTTCCTCATGGTCTTCTTCGGAGGTATCGGCGCGCTGGCCTTCGGCATTGGTGACTTCGTCGAGGTGCTGTTCGCCCTCAATCTCGTCGGCTGGGGACTGGTCTTCCTCGTCGCGAACCTGTGGACCACCAACGACAACACCGCCTACAACTTCGGCGTCGCCGGCGCCGAGCTGTTCAACGCCAACACCAAGAAGCCGTTCGTCATCGGCGGGGTCGTCATCGGGACGCTGCTGGCGCTGCCGATCTACGCCAACCTGATCGGCTACCTGGCCTGGCTCGGCATCCTCATCCCGCCGATCGGCGGTGTCATCATCGGCGACTGGCTGGTCCACTGGCGCAGGGGCATGCCGGAGCCGCTTGAGCACCGCCTGCCGGCGGTGCGGTGGGAGAACCTCGGCGTGTACGCCGTCGCGACCTTCGTGGCGTGGCTCTCCTCGGTGAACGGCTGGTTCATCCCTCCGGTCAACGGCATCGTGCTCGCCATTGTCGGCGTCTTCGCCGTGGCCAGCATGACCACCCCGAACCTCGGCGAGGCACACGCCGCCGCCTAGCAGATCTGCCCGCTTCCTCACCCGAGGGTGTCCCATACTAGCCCATTCCAGGATCAACCCGACTCTTCCCGGTGTGCACGAACATGCGGTGCCGTCAGAAGTCTTTGGATGGTGAGCACTTTCTTCCGTTACCGGGAGAAGTGACACGGGTGCAAACCCATATACCCCCCGGACACTTCGAAGCTGTCTGACGGCCGATAGGCCACGGCAACGGAGGCGCTGGCTGGGGCTACGATGCTGCGTAGTGGCTGGTCAGCGCCGCGATCATCGGGCTGATGTCGGCGGTCCCCGCCTGCTCGCGGCAAGAGTGCATCGAGAGCAGCGGGTTGCCCACGTCGACGGTCGCGATCCCGAGCCGGGCGGCGGTGATCGGCCCGATCGTCGATCCGCAGGGCAGATCCGCGCGCACGACGAAGTGCTGCGGCCGCACACCGACGTCGGCGCAACGAGCGGTGAACCACGCGCCAGAGCCCGCGTCGGTCGCGTAGGACTGGTTTGCGTTCAGCTTCAGCACCGGGCCACCGCCGATCCGAGGGCGGTGCGAGCCCTCGTGGCGGTCGGCGTAGTTGGGGTGGACCGCATGCGCCATGTCCGACGAGACCAGCCACGAGCGGGCGTACGCCCGGCGGCGGGCCTGCGCCGCGTCGCCGTCGACAAGCGCGACGACGCGCTCCAGCACATCGGACAGGAAGCTCCCAGCCGCCCCCTCGGCAGTCCGGCTGCCGACCTCCTCGTGGTCGTTGGCGACCAGCACCTGGGTGGCGTCGCCGGCCTCGGCGTTCATGAGCGCGTGTACGCCCGCGTGACACGACGCCAGGTTGTCCAGCCGAGGGGCCAGCACGTAGGCCTCACCGTCACCACCGAGCGCCGAGGGCTGGGTGTCGGCGATCACGAGGTCGTGGCCGAGGATCGCTGAGCGCTCCAACCCGCGCGCGTGGGCCAGCAGCTCCAGGAGCGCCGGCTCGCCCTCCCCGTCAGCGCCGAGCACGGGCACGAGGTGCCGCTGCGGGTTGAGCTTCAGCCCCTCCTGCGAGAGCTCCCGGTAGAGATGGATCGCGAGCGAGGGGATGCGCAGCGGGGCACCGGGCAGGTGCACGAGCATGAGCTCGACGCCGTCGTCGCCGCGCACCGCCACCCGGCCGGCGATCGTGAGGTCACGGTCGAGCCAGGTGTGGTGCAGCACGCCTCCGTACGGTTCAACGCCGACCTGTCGGTAACCCGACCGCCGCACGTCCCCGCGGGGCCGCACCTTGAACGTGGGCGAGTCGGTGTGGGCGCCGATCAGGCGGAAGCCGGCGTCGGCGAGCGCCTGCCTGCCGACGCGGAACGCCACGATCGAGCCGCCGTCGCGCACGACGTAGCGCTGATCGCCTGCGGCCAGCGACCAGGCGTCACGCTCGTCCAGCGCCGAGAAGCCGGCCGCGTCGAGCCGTCGCGCCAGCTCCGCCACAGCGTGGTACGGCGACGGGCCCGCATCGACGAAGGCGAGCAGGTCCTGGGCAAGGGTGTCCGACATGGTCCGCAGCATACGAGTGCGTCAGTCGTCATCCGAGGCGGTGACGCGGCCAGGCGAGTGCGACCTTGCCCTGGGCGGCTTGAAAGGCTCTGACCGTCGGCAGGCTGGCCAGGCTGCAATTCGCTCATGGCGGTGGCACGCTCCTTGGCCCGTTCAGCCTCAGGGGGTGGCGACCGGCTCTCCCGTCACGGGCCAGGCATTCTCTGGCGCATATACACGAGTTCTTGCACTCAGGACGGGGCACGAAGCAGGCAAATGGTGCGAGGGCGCATAGGACCAGGGTAGGAACTCGCGGGTCCGCGAGTTCCTACCCTGTGAGAGTGAGTGCGGCTGCGGATCGCCGGGGCCCGCAGCCAGCGACCTCAGGGCTTCGTGGACTGCGGCGCGATGCCGGGTCGCTCCCCGGGTCCGACCTCCATGAACTTCTCGCGTGCGGCGACCGCGATGTCGGGGTTGTCGCTCCACACCCCGTCCACGCCGAGGGAGTAGAAGAGGGCGTACTCGGCCGGAGCGCTGCCCGGCGCCGCCTCGTACAACTCAGCGTCAGGGTTGCCGCGGCGGTAGTTCGCCGGCAGGAACGCGTTCTCCCGACGGAACGTGTAGGCGTAGACGAGCAGGCCGGCGTCATGCGCGTCGTCGACGAGCGACGTCGGCTCCAGCAGCACGCCCGCATCCGTCCGGGGCACGATCAGGTCCTTGGACGGACCGATACCGTCGAGGAACTCCGCCAGGTCGGCGAGCCCTTCAGGGCTGATGAGCTCCCTCCAGGTGCGCGGGTCGCCGCTCTCCACGAAGTCCGGAGGGCGGCTGTCCAGGTTGCTGCTGATCGCCAGGAACGTCGGGAGCTGGCTGAGCTCGCGCACCCTCTGCAGCACCCCGACCTCGAAGGACTGGATGAGCGCGGGTGAGTTGCGGCCCCGGTAGCCGTTGGCGTGCAGCTGCGCGACGAGTTGGTCGGGCATCGGCAGGCCGATGGACGCGAAGTAGGTCGGGTGCTTCATCTCCGGGAAGACGCCGACCCCACGGCGTTGCGCCAGGTCGATGACCTCCTGCAAGGTCACGAGCCGGTACTGCCCGTCGAAGACCGTGTTCAGCGGCCGCAGGTCGGGCAGCCGCTCGATCGCGCGCAGTGTCTTCAGCTCGCGCAGGGTGAAGTCCTCGGTGAACCAGCCGGTCTGTTCCACGCCGTCGATCGTCTTCGTGGTCTCGCGGTCGGCGAACTCGGGATGGTCCGCCACGTCGGTCGTCTCGGCGATGTTGTTCTCGTGGCGGACGATGAACTCCCCGTCCTTGGTCATGACGAGGTCGGGCTCGATGATCTCCGCGCCCATGTCGATCGCCAGGTTGTACGCCGGCAGGGTGTGCTCGGGGCGGTAACCGCTCGCGCCGCGATGGCCGATCACCACCGGCGGTTCGTTCAGACCCGGGCTGGTACCGGGTTCGGATCCCGCGCGCTGAGCCTGCGCCCACGGCAACCCGAAGAGCGCCGAAGCGAGCAGCAGCACCACCGCCGCCCAACCGGCCTTCATTGCGAAGCGTCCTTGCAGAGCCATACCCATCCCCTTGCTCGAGGTGGCGTGTCACACGCCACACGGTCGGCGCCCGGTGACGGCTGATCGTCCCGGAGGGAACGCCGAGGTCGGACTCAACCGGACGAACATGACGCGCACAAGGTGAACGGACGAACAGGTTGCAACCAGAACGTGGCGTTGTCGAGTCGGCTCTACGCGGGCTTCCTGGCGCGCAGCGAGTAGAGCAGCGGGATGCGAGCGGCACCCTCGGGCTGGTGGTACCGACGGTCGTCGCCCTCTACGAGCCAGTCGAACTGCGGGAAGTGCGTGAAGTCGCGCTCGTGCAGGAACTCCACCACCAGGCCCCGCTCGGCGATCGCGGTGACGACCGCGCCGAGGGTGTGCTGGAACTCCACGGTGCGGTTGTGGGCGGTCTTCGCGGCGAGATCGGCGTAGGTGCCGGGAGCCTCGTACTCCAGCGGGCTGGCCGCGAAGTAATCGTGAGCCTTGCCATCGCCCACGCGCCGCTCGGTCGTGTCCTCGGCGAACATCCACGACACCGGGTGATACTCCGAGAGGTAGAGCGTCCCGCCGGGTCGCAGCAGCGCGTCCACGACACCGGCCCAGCGGTCCAGGTCCGGGTGCCATCCCAGCACGCCGTGCGTGGTGTAGACGATGTCGTAGTCCTCGCCCAGCGCGGCCGGGGCGTCGTAGACATCGGCCTGCACGAAGCGCGCGTCCAGACCCACCTCGCTGGCCAGCGAGCGCGCCGCCGCGATGGCCGGGCCGGAGAAGTCCAGCCCGGTGACCAGCGCCCCGTGTCGCGCCCACGACAGGGTGTCGAGCCCGAAGTGGCACTGCAGGTGCACGAGGTCCCTGCCGCGGACGTCCCCGAGCTCTTCCAGCTCGAACGACTCCAGATTGTCCCGGCCGGCCTTCCACCCCTCGACGTCGTAGAACTCACCGGCCACGTGAATGGAAACGCGCTCGTCCCAGTTCGCGCGGTTGAGCGTGCGCCAGTCCTCACCCATCGGAGGATCCGCGCGCCGGGACCGGGACCTCTCCGATGTAGATGCCGGCGCCCATGTGGCGCGTGACGTGGCGCGGCGCGGACAACGAGCTCTTCAACAGGGCGCGCAGCTCAGGCGTGGTGCGGTACAGCCCGACGAGGCGGCCGACGAACGTGAGATACTCGCGGAGGCCGACCAGACCACCCGGGCGAGCGACCCTTGTCATCTCGCGCACGCCCGCCGCCTTGTCGTCGACGAAGACGAGCGCCGACTCGCAGATGACGACGTCGAAGGTGTCGTCGGGCCAGCCCAGATCGGCATGTCGGCCTGAGTCACCTCGGCACGGTCGGCGACGCCGTCCTCCGCCACCTTCTGCCGCGCCCACTCGACCATGCCCGGGTGGATGTCGCTGGCGACCACGTCACACCCACGAGTGCGTGCGAGGTGCGCGGCGGTCCGACCGGTGCCGCAGCCGACCTCCAGGACGCGCAGCCCCGGTCGGATGCCGCAACGGGCGGCCAGCAGCTCGGCCGTCACGATGCCGCCGATGTGACGCGTGAAGCGACCTGGGCTCCAAGGTCGATCAGCGGGAAGTGTTCGTCCTCCGCCGTCACGATCCGCTCAAAGGTCTTCGAACGCCGCGTCCATGAGTTCTTCCTCCTCTTGGTCATGGATCCCGTGGCTGCCGGTCGCGGGGCTGGCCGACTGGATCCGCGAGCGATGGCGCAGCACGTAATCGTCGCGCAGCAGCCGGTGAAGCCGGCCGTGCGCGAACGGCCAGGCGCTCATGTTGTCCGGCTCGTCCTGCACCCAGTAGACCTCTTCGGCGCTGTCGTGCGCCTCGATGGCCTTGCGGATCTGCTCGCCGGGCCAGGGATAGAGCTGCTCGACCCGCACGATCGCCGCCGGCGCCTCGCGCTCGTCGCGCTGGCGCCGCAGCTGATGGGCGAGCTTGCCGGAGCAGAGAATGACCCGTCGCACGTTGTTCGGCGCACGGTCGTCGGCCAGCACCTCTTGGAACGAGCCCGCCTCGAACGCGGCGGCGGGCGAGTTCGCGGGCTTCGCGCGCAGCATGCCCTTGGGCGTGATGACGATGAGCGGCTTGCGGACGTCGCGGTGCATCTGGCGGCGCAGGACGTGGAAGTACTGGGCCGACGTCGAGGGCTGCACGATCTGGATGTTGTCCTCAGCGGCCAGGGTGAGGAAGCGCTCGATGCGGGCTGAGGAGTGGTCTGGCCCCTGCCCCTCGTAGCCGTGGGGCAGCAGCATGACGAGGCCGGCGGTCTGACCCCACTTGTCCTCGGCGGCCGCGACGAACTGGTCGATGACGACCTGCGCGCCGTTGACGAAGTCGCCGAACTGCGCCTCCCAGCAGACCAGCGTGTCGTGGCGGGCCGTTGCGTAGCCGTACTCGAACCCCAGGGCGGCGAACTCGTTCAGCGGCGAGTCGTGCACCATGAACAACGCTTGCCGGTCCGCGTCGACGTGGTTGAGGGGGGTGTACTCGCCAGCGTTCTCGTGATCGATGAGCACGCTGTGACGCTGGCTGAACGTTCCGCGCCGCGAGTCCTGACCGGCCAGGCGCACCGGCGTGCCCTCCAGCAGCAGCGAGCCGAAGGCCAGCGCCTCGCCCATCGGCCAGTCCACGGCGTCGGAGTCCAACAGCTCCCGGCGGCGCTCCAACTGCTTGGCGAGCTTGGGATGCGGGGTGAAGTCGTCGGGCCAGGACGTGATCGCCGTGACGACTTGCGCGAGGCGGTCGCGCTCGACCCCGGTCTCCACGTGCGGCAGCACGCCGCTGATCTCCGGCTCCGCGGCGACGGGCTCCGAGGGTGGCGCGGCCTCGCGCATCTCCTCCAGCGCACCCTCGAGCCGGTCGCGGAAGTCGTCGAGCGCCTGCTCGGCCTCGTCCAGTGTCAGGTCGCCGCGGTTGACGAGCTCCTCGGTGTAGAGCTTGCGCACGCTGCGCCGTTTGTCGATCGCGGCGTACATGATCGGTTGGGTGTAGCTGGGCTCGTCGCCCTCGTTGTGGCCGTGGCGGCGGTAGCACACCATGTCGACGACGACGTCCTTCGCGAACGTCTGCCGGAAGGCGAGCGCCAGCCGGACCACCCGGACGCACGCCTCGGGGTCGTCGCCGTTGACGTGGAAGATCGGCGCCTGGACCGTCTTGGCCACATCGGTGGCGTACTCACTGGAGCGGCTCTGGTGCGGCGCCGTCGTGAAGCCGAGCTGGTTGTTCACGATGATGTGCACGGTGCCGCCGGTGCGGTAGCCGCGCAGCTGCGACATCGACATGGTCTCGAAGACCACGCCCTGACCGGCGAAGGCGGCGTCGCCGTGCACGAGGACTGGCAGGACCGGATACCCGTCGATCCCCTCCTCGCCGCGACGCTCGTCGAGCTTCGCGCGCACCATGCCCTCGACGACCGGGTCGACGGCCTCCAGGTGACTGGGGTTGGCCGAGAGGTGGACACGGATCTCGTTGCCGCTGGGCGCGGTGTGCACCCCGGCCTGGCCGACGTGGTACTTCACGTCGCCCGATCCCTGCACGCTGTCGGGGTCGATGTGGCCCTCGAACTCGTTGAACACCTTGCTGTAGCGCTTGCCAAGGATGTTCGTGAGCACGTTCAGGCGGCCCCTGTGGGCCATGCCCATGACGGCTTCGTTCACGCCGTCGTCGGCGGCGGCGGAGAGCAGCGCGTCGACCATCGGTATGAGGGATTCGGCGCCCTCGAGTGAGAAGCGCTTCTGGCCCAGGTACTTCGTGTGGAGGAACTTCTCGAAGGCCTCGGCCGCGTTCAGTCGCCCGAGGATGTAACGCTGCTCCTCCTCCGCCGGATCGGTGTCCACGCCCTCCACGCGCTGTTGGATCCAGCTCTTCTGCGCGGGCTCCTGGATGTGCATGTACTCCACGCCGACGGTGCGGCAGTAGGCGTCGCGCAGCACCCCGAGGATGTCGCCGAGCGCCATCTGGTCGGCCTCGGCCAGGTCCCCGGTCAGGAACTCCCGCTCGAGGTCCCAGATCGTCAGCCCGTAGGTCGCCGGGTCCAGCTCGGCGTTCACCTCGCGGAAAGTGTGCTGCAACGGGTTGAGGTTGGCGATGAGGTGCCCGCGCACGCGATACATGTTGATCAGCCGGCCCACCGCGATCTGCTTGCGCATCCGCGCGTCGCCGCCGTCGGTGCCCGCTCCCGGATGCTCGTCGGAGCGCCAGCGGACCGGCTCGTAGGGGATCCGTAGGCTGTCGAAGATCTCGGCGTAGAAGTCGTGCTGGCCGAGCAGCAGCTCCTCGATCACGCGCAGGAAGAGCCCGCTCTCCGCCCCCTGGATGACACGGTGGTCATAGGTCGAGGTGAGGGTGATGACCTTGCCCACGCCGATCTCGGCCAGGGTGCGGGGATCCGCCCCCTTGTACTCCGCCGGGTAGTCGATGGCGCCCACGCCGATGATCGCGCTCTGCCCAGGCATGAGACGCGGCACGCTGCCGACCGTGCCGACCGTGCCGGGGTTCGTGAGCGTCGCCGTGGTCTCGGCGAACAGCTCCGGGGACAGCTCGCTGCGCCGCACCTTGCGGACCACGTCCTCGTAGGCGCGGAAGAACTCGCTGAACTCCAGGTCGTCGGCGTGCTTGATGTTCGGCACCAGCAGGGTGCGCGAGCCGTCCTTGCGCTCGACGTCCATGGCCAGACCGAGGTTCAGGTGCTCCGGCCGGTACAGGTAGGCGTTACCATCCGGTCCGATGCGGTAGCTCGACGTGAGCGCGGGGTTGGCGCCCATCGCCTTCACGACCGCCCACCCGATCAGGTGGGTGAAGCTGACCTTCCCGCCGCGGGTGCGCCGAAGCTGGTTGTTGAGGATCCGCCGGTTGACCTCGAGCAGCTTCGCGGGCACTACGCGGATCGACGTCGCAGTGGGGACGCCGAGGCTGTCCTGCATGTTGTCGGCGATGGTGGCCGCCACGCCACGGAGCCGCTGCGCGCCGTCGGGCAGCTCGCCGTCGCTGCCGATGGGCGGTGCTGCCGGTGTGGGCTGGGCCGCCCGGGCCGGCGCGGTCTCCTTCCGTGTGTCCGCGGTCTCGGCCTGTTTCGGCTCGGCGGTCTTCGCGGCGCCGGCGCCGTTGCCTCGCGCCTTCGTGCGTGCGCCGTTCCCGTCGCTCGGCCGGCTGGGCGGCTCACGGTCGTAGTCGGAGAAGAACTCCTGCCAGGAGGGTCCGACGGAGTCCGGGTCGGCGAGGTACTCGCGGTACATCTCGTCGACCAACCATGCGTTGGTACCGAATGTCTGCTCTGTCTGCTCCGCCATGGAAGCGTCACCGGGCCTGTGGATGTCGGGATACGGGCGCAAAGCCCAGACGAGGGCTCGCCAAGCCAGGCTAGCGTGGGGACGGGCGCCGGTATACCCCCACCGGCGCTAGGCCAGCGCACTCTCCGTCCCAGAGTCCCGCACGAAGAGGCAGCTCGAGCCGGTGTGGTCCATGAGCTCGCGCAACGCGGCGACCTGCGGTTGCTCACCGAGCCCGAAGATGCTGACGTCGTCTTGCGGCGCGTCGGCGATGAAGTCCGCGAAGCGCCCACTCCCGACGACGATGCGGGCGGCGTGCACGCGGGCGAGGCGCACGAGATCCTCCAGAAACGAGCGGGCATCCGCCTCGTTGGCCGCGTCGCGGACCACCATGATGAGGCGCAGCTCGGCGTTCCAGTTGCGCTGCAGCTTGAGCGCGATCAGCAGCATGAGGTCGAGGTTGCCGATATCCCAGCCGATACCCCAGTCGGGAGAACGATCGCGGATCCAGACGTTGATGCGGCGTCGCTGACCGAGCGACGTCATCGGGTGCGGCATCCACACCAGCGTCCCGACGCGCTGCCGGCCCGCCTCGCGCACGACGCGGCTGAGGTCTTCATCGTTGAGCTTGGCCGCGGCCGCACCGGAGGTCATACGCAGGAACAAGGCGTTCGGACGGAAGAACGTGCCGCGCAGCGCCTGCATGCCGGCCATCAGCGCGTCGGCGAACGACGTCCCGGGGACGCGCATCATCGTTGCGGTGCTGTGGACCCCCTGCTGGATGAAGCCCTCGGCGAGCCCGTCGAGCCGGCCCTGCAGATCTTCGGCCCCGTCGGCCTGGTGATCGGCGACCCCCATGATCCTGACAGTGCCGTTCGGGGACGCGATGGACGACAGGATGCTGTGGATGCCCTGCATCTCGCGATCGTCGATCACGGGCACCAAGAGGCTTGGCTTCCATGCGCGTTCCTGCGTGCCCGGAAGCTGCGCGACCTTCGTCGTTGCCCACTCGGCCATGGAGACGAACAGGCCACTGCGCACGTCCGAGAGCGGGGCGTCCAGCTGGCGTCGGAGCAACAGCCCGTAGAAGGCGAGCATGATGCCGACGGACATCAACGCGAGCGTCGGGTGGATGATGAACATCGCGAAGACCGCTCCCGAGAGCCCGAGCAGCGGCACGATCGGTGAGACGGAGAGAGCCGGCCGGAAGCTGATCAGTCGCAAGCGCTGCTCGAGCAAGAGGATGCCGTTCAGCATCGCGTAGGTCACGAGGAAGAACATCGTGACGAGCGGCGCGACGGCGTTGAGGTCGCGGAGCATGATGGTCGCCAGGATGATGACCGTGGTGACCAGCAGCGCGTTGCGCGGCTCCCCCTTCTCCGTCCGCCGACCCAGCCACCGTCCGTAGGGCAACACCCCGTGCTCGCCCATGGCCATGAGAATCCGCGCTGCGCCGACGACCGAGGCCAGCGCCGACGAGAACGTCGCGCCGAGCAGGCCCGCGACCACCGCGGGCCCCCAGTAGGCCTTCTCGATCATGACGGTGTAGTCGGAGACCAGCTCCTCGGGCGTCGCCGAGCGCGCCAGCCAGAAGGCGAGCAGCAGGTAGATGACGAGGCTCACAGCGATGGCTGCCAACGTTCCCCGAGGAATGCTGCGGCGGGGGTTCTTGAGGTCGCCGCTCATGTTGGCGCCCGCCATGATCCCCGTCGAGGCTGGGAAGAAGACAGCGAACACGACCCAGAACGACGTGCCGCGCAAGCCGGTCTCGGGTGCGCCGGGGAACTCGCCCCACAGCCCGACGTTCTCGATCGAGTACTGCATCGATCCCGTCAGCGCGGCCGCCGCGATCGAGACCAGCGAGGCTGCGATGACGACCATGATCAGATATTGGATGCGGATGGCGAAGCCGGCGCTGATGTAGGCGACCGCGACGATCAGCCCGAACACGACCAGGTCCACGACGATCGTCGGATGCTGGGGGAAGACGAAGTCCCAGCCCTCCCGAAATCCGAAGACGTACAGCGTCACCGCCAGCGCCTGGGAGATGTACCGGGGGATGCCGAGAGCCCCGCCGATCTCCAACCCGAGCGACTGCGCGATGATCGCGTAGGCGCCGCCTGCGCCGATGCGGATGTTGGTGGTGATCGACGACATCGACAGGCCGGTCGCGGCGGTGATGCCGAATGCCAGCAGGATGATGAGCACACCGCCGAGGATGCCGGCGTTGCCGATCACCCAGCCCTCGCGCAGGTACATGATGACGCCGAGGATGGTCAGCAGCGTGGGCGTGAACACGCCGCCGAACGTGCCGAATTTCTTGGCCTGCCGGGGGATCTCGTCGGCGGTGTCGAGCTCCTCGGGGTGGCGCAGGTCGACGTCCTCGGCGTCGCTGGATCCGAAAGCGTCTCCCGTTGCGGCGTGCTCGCCCGGCCACGATGTGGTCCCGGCCGCTGACGCCGCCACGACCTCGTCGGCGGGTTCTGCGGCCTTCTCGCCCTCGGTCATCGTTCCCTCCGCCGCGCGTGAGGCGCGTCTGGCCCATTCACTGCAAGGGCGCTCCTCTTCAACCATCCGGGGCGCCCATGACGATGGCACTCCTGCGATCTGGGATCATAGGACATGGGTCTTCGTCGACGCAGGGAAGGCGGGAGCGGCGTTACCATCCGCGCAGACCATCCGGAAGCGGTGCGCGGAAGGCGAGCGATCGACGCCGATGCTGACGCGGTCGGGGTGGGGCCGCATCCGCGGCCCTGGCCGATCGACGAGCGCCTGGACCCGATGCTCCTGGAGGAGGGTGACCGGCGCAATGTCGTCGACCGCTACCGCTACTGGCGCGTCGAGGCGATCGTGGCCGACCTCGACGCCCGCCGGCATCCCTTCCACGTCGCCATCGAGAACTGGCAGCACGACCGCAACATCGGCGCGGTGGTGCGCAACGCCAACGCCTTCCTCGCCGCCGAGGTCCACATCGTCGGCCGCCGCCGCTGGAACCGTCGCGGGGCCATGGTGACCGAGCGATACCAGCATGTCCGCCATCATCCGGAGATGGCCGCGTTCGCGGACTGGGCTCGCGACGCCGCGCTGGAGCTGGTCGGCATTGACAACCTGCCCGGCTCGCAGCCGCTCTCCGACGCGGCGCTGCCCCGCGCGTGCGTGCTGCTGCTCGGCCAAGAGGGGCCGGGGCTCTCCGAGGAGGCGCGCCACGCGGTGAGCCGCGTGCTCAGCATCCCTCAGTTCGGCTCAACCCGCTCGATCAACGCCGGCGTCGCCTCAGGGATCGCCATGTACGAGTGGGTGCGCCGCTATCACCGGCCGGAGTAGCCGTCCGCCCGCGCTGGTGGAGCCGGCTCCTAGTGCCGCGGACGCCCTCGCCCTGGGCGGCCGAGCGCGGCGACCACCGGGTCGTGGTCTGAGGAGGCGTACGCCGTCGCGTCGATCGGCTCGTTGAAGTAGAGATAGCCATAGGGCTCGGGCGAGTTGGCCTGCCAGACCTCGGCGTCTCGCACCAGCCGCTTCGCCGAGGGCGAGGCCAGGATGTAGTCGAGGCGACCGAAGCGTCCGTCGAACTTGTAGGTGAACGCGTCGTCGTCGAAGCGGGCCACGACGTCGCGGTAGCCGGCCTTGAGGAAGATCTCGATCGGGTCCTCCTCCTCGTAGGAGTTGAGGTCGCCGACCACCAGCGTGTCGGGGGTCTTCGCCCCGGTCGGCTTCGTCCTGACCCACTTCAGCAGGCGCTCCGCGGCGTACTCGCGGACGAGGTCGCAGCTGCCCGTCTGCGGGTCGTCCATCCCGTCACCGAAGCCGTCGGGCACGATCGTGTCATCGCACGACGAGCCTTTGGACTTGAAGTGGTTCACCACGACGGTGACGGTCTCACCGTTGATGGCGAAGGTCTGCGAGACCGGCCAGCGGTTGTTGTCGGTGTCCTCGCCGCGCAGGAGCGCGTCGATGTCGAAGGTCGCCGCGTCCCCGATCGGCGTGGCGCGGTCGGGCTGGTAGATGATCCCGTTCGCGATCGCGTCGGTGCCGAGCCCACCGAAGCCGTCTTCGGTGAGCAGGCCGTCGACCCGCACCCAGTCGTAGGTGCCGGCGCCGGCCTTGTCGTTGAGCGCATCGACGAGCGTCT
The DNA here is from genome assembly GCA_038233095.1 of Euzebyales bacterium. Classification (GTDB taxonomy): domain Bacteria; phylum Actinomycetota; class Nitriliruptoria; order Euzebyales; family Egibacteraceae; genus JBBSMR01. The sequence continues at coordinate 87,932 of JBBSMR010000001.1, read as the reverse complement.
GGATCGACGGGTCGTCGTCCTCGTAGTCGTTCTCGAGCTCGATGAGCCCGAGCACGGCCGCGTCCAGATCCAGGATCGCGTCCACGATCTTGGCGGTCTGGAGCGCGAACTCCTCGGCGTTGGTCGCCCCGCGCAGCTTCGCGGAATCGCCGAAGGTGTTGAAGTAGTTGAGGACGTTGAAAGAGGCGACGTCGTTGCCGGCCGCCAGGTCGGGCGCGTCCTCGCGGAAGGCCGGCGCGTCCGGGAGGTCGACGATCTCCGGGAAGTCGCCGACCGGTTCGAGGAGATAGTCGCCGAAGGAGAAGTACAGGACGCCGACGACGCCGGCCTCCACGATGTCGCCCGCGCGCTCGCCCGCCTCGCCGAACCATGGGTCGTTGTCGTTGCCGAACTCGCCGCGGTCGTCGATGTAGAGCAGGTTGCGCGCGTTGGCCTCCTCGAGGGCGAGCGCCTGGGAGGAGCCCGGCTCGAAGACCGAGGTCGGCTGCTTCAGGATGCCGCTGGCGCTCACGCCCAGCTCGCCGAAGCGGTAAGCGGTGAACAGGCCCGTGACGGTGAGATCCTGGGTGGTGACGACGAGCATCCCCTCGAGTGCCTCGCGGGCCGCGTCGCCGGCGGGCAGGTTGAGGAGGGTCGGGGCGATGGTGACGGGGTCGGCTTCGCACTCCACGAAGTCGCCGGAGATCTGCGTGTTTTCGAAGCGCTCACCGACCGTGCCCTCGACCTGCACGACGTCACCGGACTCCAAGGCGTCGAAGTCCCCACCGAAGCCGAGGAAGACGAAGACGCCCTCAGAGGTGGCGGGATCGCCATCGACGTCGCCGGGCTCCTCCTGGACGGTGACGCCGCCCAGCTCCGGGTAGACGCCCGTCACGGCGCCCTCGACCGTCACGCTCTGGCCTTCCAGCGGCGAGGCGAAGCCGTCACCCTGGACGCTCGAGATGAGCGTGACGTCGGTGGCGTCGCAGGACGGCTCGGTCGTGCCGCCGCCGTCGCCCCCGTCGGCGAGCGGGGCGCCGGACGTGATCACCAGCGCGTCGAAGGCGAAGGCCTCCTCACCGCCGTTCGTCTCGGCGGTGAAGGTCACGGTGAGCGTCGCGCCGCTGCCGTCGAGCGCGGCCGAGACGGTGGTCAGGTCGTTGTCGAGCGCGACGCCGCCGAGCGCGAGCGGGTCGTCCAGGGTGAAGGCGTCGCCGTCGTCGAGGGTGTAGGTGCGCTGGGCGTCCTCGTCGACCGACGAGCTCAGCGCGGCGGCCGGGCTGGCGCCGTCGAAGCCCGCCGCGAACACGAACGAGTCGCTTGACGCCTCGAAATCGCCCATCGCCCCGGCGTCGACGTTGAGGAAGAGCGGGCCGTCCGCGCCCGAGACATCGAAGGTCCACGTCGCGGTCACGGCGTCGGGGAAGGCGTCGTCATTATCAGTGTCCGTCGCCCCGAAGAACTGATCGGTCTGGTCGGCGCCGATGATGCCGAGCGTGTCGGGGGGGAACCCGGCCTCGGAGTCGTCGAGCAGCGAAAACGGGATCGAGTCGCTGACGCCCCGCCGGAAGATCCCGAACCCGTCACCCTCGTTCGAGTAGCCACCCGCGTCGGTCACCTCGTTGGTGTAGGACTCGAGGTTCTGCGAGTCGGAGTCGACGAGGTCGAAGGCGACCGTCGTCGGCTCCACCTGGGCGACGGCCGGACCGGAGAGCGCGGTCGTCGCCAGCGCGAGGACGAGCAGCAGCGTGAGAGGCAAGGAACGCACGGATGACTCCAGGGACTGGGGACGAGAACGGGGTCGTCGTTCCGCGATACTACGCAATGCTCCTTGCGCGCGGGTGACGATCCTTCCGACAGGAGCGTGAAGGCGGGTCAGCGCAGGGGCTCGGAGAGCGGCGCGCGCAGCCGCTCGCCCGCGCGCAGGCCGCCGCGCGCTCCGCGCGCGGCGGCGGGCAGGAGGCGTCCCCCGCTGCGCACATCCGAACGCGTGACGGCGCGCTCCTGCGTGCGTCTGCTCGCCGCTTCCACGAGCTGCTCCTTCTCGGCCACGGTGGGATCGTCTGCCTGCGCCGACGTGCGGGTGTAGGGGAGGACGGCCAACGCCGCGAACAGTGCCGCCACCGCCATGACAGCGGCGACGAGCCGGCGCGCCTCGCTGGCGGGGAGGCGTCGTGCCGCGGCACGCTCGGGCGTTGCCTGCAGCGTCCCCATGGCGCCCAACCTCGTCGCGACCTCAGCAGCCGTCGGCCGCTTCGCAGGGGCGCGCTGCAACATGTCGCGGAGCAGGCGCGCGAGCGGTTCGGGGAGGCCATCTGGCAGCGCGGGCGTTCCGCGCACGCGCGCCACCGCCGCAGCGAGCGGGTTGCCGGCCGCGGCGCGCTCACCCGTCAACGCCTCGAGGAGCACGAGCGCCAGGGCGTACACGTCCGCGGCGGGTCCCACCCGGTCGCCGACGAGCTGTTCCGGCGCGGCGTAGCCGGGCGTTCCCCAGAGCAACGTGCCGTCGCCGGCGGCCTCATCCGTGCCGGCGATGCCGAAGTCGGCCAGGTGCGGCAGTCCCGTCTCGTCGATCAGGATGTTGGCCGGCTTGACGTCACGGTGCACGACCCCTGCGTTGTGCGCGTGGTCCAGCGCGTCGGCGAGCGCGATGCCCATGGCGCGTACCACCTCGGGCTCGCTGGGTCCCACGGCGATCCGCTCCCGCAGGGTCTTGCCGCGGATGCGCTCGACGACGACGAACGGACGGCCCGCGCGTCTCCCCGCGTCGAAAAGCCGCACGATCGCTGGGTGCGACAGCCCGGCGAGAAGCTGCAGTTCGCGTTCGTGTGAGACCCTGGCCTCGTGGTCGTCGCGGTACCATTTCACGGCGACCGGCCGTTCGAGGCGCAAGTCGTCGGCCGACCAGACATCGGCGAGCGCGCCTGTGGCCAGACGGCGTCGCAGCCGGTAGCGACCGGCGAGCGTCGGCTGGGGTACTGTCGCGGTGCGGGTGGTCAATCTGCCTCGGAACGTGGGCGTGACGACGGCTTGTTCTGCGGGGGACGGGCGGTCCTCAAGAAGACAGTCTTCCCGTCAAGGGGCCGTCAGGTCAAGACGCGCCGGGGACTCGGGACGCTCAAGGGCTGCCTCCACGCGACCGACAGCTATCCTCGAAGACGATCATGCTCGGCGGGGGCAGGCGCCCGTCGGGCACTGTATCTCCGACGTGTTCGCGACGTGTTCGGTGGACCCTTCATGGACCAGGCTAGCGCCACACACGAGAAGCAGACCGAGTCAGCGCTGCGCCGTTGGCGCGCCGAGCTGTTGCTCGCCGCCGTCGTCTTGCTGCTGGCGGCGCCGATCATGCAACCGCTCATGGCTCAGCAGGCTTCGCGCTACGCGCTCACCGCGGCCCTCGTGGATCAGCGCACGGTCGTGCTCGACGACTATGAGGCCACGCTCGGTGTCGACCGCGCGCTGCGCGACGGCCACACCTACTCCGACAAGGCGCCCGGCCAGCCGGTGCTGGCTACCCCCGTGTATCTGGTTTACCGGCTGATCGGAGGGGAGCCAGCGACCGAGTACCGGCCCTGGGGCAACCTCGGTCTGTGGTTCGCCTCGCTGATCTCGGCCGCGTTTCCGGCGGCGCTGCTGGCAGCCGGCATGCGCCGGCTGGCGCTGCGGATCGCCCCGCGCTTCGCCACCCCGGCGGCGCTGGCCGTGGCGGTCGGCACGATGCTGCTGCCGTTCGCGACGCAGCTCTTCTCCCACGTGCTCTCCGCCGCCTTGGCCCTCGGCGCCTACCTGTTGCTGATGGATCGGCCGGTTTCGAGGTGGCGGCTCATCGGGGCCGGCGCGCTCGCGGCGGCGGCGATCACCGTCGAGTACAGCGCCGGCATCGCATCGGTCGTGCTCTTCGGCGTCGCGGTCGCGCGCCACCACTGGAGGGCGGGCTGGTTCGTGCTCGGAGGCGCGCCGCTCGGCGCGCTGCTCGGGCTGTACCACTGGATCACGTGGGGCAGCCCGTTCCGGTTCAGCTACCAGTTCTCCCAGTTCAACCAGAACAAGACCGGCGTGATCGGCGTGCACCCGCCGCAGTCGCTCGTGGCGTTGGAGGTTCTCTTCGGCGAGCGGGGTCTGTTCTTTCTCACGCCCATCGTGCTCGTCGGCGTCGCGGGCGCCGTCGTGCTGCTGCGTGACCGCGACCGCCGGTTCCACTCGGTCGTCGCGCTCACGGTCTTCGGCCTGTTCTGCCTGCACATGTTCGGCTGGGGCAACCCGACGGGGGGCGCCTCGCCCGGACCGCGCTACGTCATTCCCTCGCTGCCGTTCCTCGTGGTCGGGGTGGCCGAGGGCCTGCGCCGGTGGCCGTTCGCCGCCGGGCTCGCCGGGCTGATCAGCGCCGCCACGATGGGCCTGGCCACACTCACCCTGCCGCTGGCTCCAAGGGACCATCCCTTCGCGCTGGCGTACTGGGCGCAGCGCGCCGCCGAGGGCGAGTGGGCCCAGACGCTCTTCACGCGCACCATCGGCTCATGGGCGCTCTGGCCGCCGGTTGTGGCGGCCGTGCTGGTCGCCGCCTGGCTGCTGTGGAGCGAGCGGTCGGGTGAGGCTGTACGCCCAGCCGATCAACGGCAGTTGCAGGGGCAGGCGCAGCCAAGCCACGACAGCGGAGCCGAGCAGCCCACCGGCGCCTGAGAGACCCCCGTCGAGTGCCATCTGCACGTTGGCGGGGAAGACGGCGACTAGCAAACCGGCCGTCCACCAGCCGCCCAGCCGCCGCGTGCGGGCGTTGCCGAGCAGACCGGCGGCCACCAACTCAGCGACACCGCTGGCGTACACCAGCGCCCGCGGCCCGGGCAGGACGCGTGGCACGATGCGCATGTACGGCTCGGGACTGACGAAGTGGGTCACCCCCGCCGCAACCATCACGGCGGCGAGCGCCAGCCGGCTGAGCGTCGTGGACGTGCGCTCTTCGGGCACGGCGTCCGTGCGGCTCACGCGAGCAGCGCGTCGACGTCGATCACGCCGCCGGTGGCCTCGAAGTGCTCTCGGACCTCGTCCCGCAGGGCGGCATCCGCAAGAAAGTCCGCGGCGGTGAGCGCGAGCCCGATCGCGCCGTCGACCGTCCCCGAGTCCGCCGCCGAGCTGATAGCCGCCTCGGCGAACTCCGAGGAGTGGATGGTCACGCCCGGCGGGGCGATCGCGAGCGTGGGATGGATCGCCGGAACCCGCATCGAGACGTTGCCGAGATCCGTCGAGCCGGTCAGCCACGGAGGGACCACGCCTTCCGGCAGAACCTGCCGACCACGGCGGCGGAGGTTCTCGGCGTACCGCGCCGCGAGTGGGTGGCTGTTGCGCACCGGCAGGTAGACCGGGGTGGGGTCCCACTTTATCGTGACGTCGGTCGCTGTCGCGGTCGCGGCGGCCTCGAAGATCGCCCTCGCGCGGTCGACGAGCTCGACCAGCGTGGATGGCTGCGCCGACCGCAGGTAGAAGGTCGCCTGCGCTCGCTCGGGAATGATGTTCGGCCTCTGGCCACCGTCGGTGATGATCCCGTGCACCCGGTCGGTGGGCAGCACGTGCTGGCGGAGCTGGGCGATGCCGAGATAGGCCTGCACCACCGCGTCGAGCGCGTTGCGCCCGAGGAACGGCATCATCGCCGCGTGCGCGGAGAGCCCGTGATAGGTCACCTCGACGGTGCGCACCCCGAGCCAGGGATGCTCGGCCACGTCGAACCCGGCCGGGTGCAGCATGAGCGCCGCGTCGATCTCGTCGAACCCGCCGGCACGGGCGATGAGCTCCTTGCCGCCGCCGCCCTCCTCGGCCGGGGTGCCGATCAGCTCGACGCTGCCGCCGAGCTCGTCGATGCGGGTGGCGAGGGCGAGGAAGGCCCCGACGGCCGTGGCGCAGATGATGTTGTGGCCGCAGCCGTGGCCGATGCCTGGCAGCGCGTCGTACTCGGCGAGCACCGCGACGCGCGGGCGGCCCTCTCCGACGCGGGCGCGCAGCGCGGTCTCGAGCCCGTACGCCCCGACCTCCGTCTCGTGGCCGTGCGTCTGGAGCAGCTCCGCGACCGTCGCGACCGCGTGGTGCTCGTCGTAGCCGAGTTCCGGGTTGGCGTGGATCTCATGAGAGAGCCCGCGCAGCTCGTCGCCGAGTTCCTCGACCGTCTGCGTCAACGCGGCGCGGACTTCTTCGCCCGCCCCGTCGTGGTCCGAGCGCAGCGGATCGGCCGCGGCGGCCTCGCGCTTGATCTGCGCGCCGAGCTCATCGAAGAAGCCGGGATAGGGACGGTCGAGTCTCTCGCTCATAGGTGCGCAGGCTATCTGCCGGTTGACCAACACTCGCAGCCGGTGTTGCATAGCGCGCCAATCCGCCAATGCTCCCAGCCGGAAAGGACGTTCGATGAAGGCAGTCCGACTGCACTCCTACGACGAGTGGCCGCAGGTCGAGGACGTCGACGAGCCGACCATCACCGGTCCCCACGACGTGATCGTACGCATCGGCGGTGCGGGGCTGTGTCGCACCGACCTGCACATCGTCGAGGGCCAGTGGGCGCCGAAGACGGGTGTCGAGCTGCCCTACATCATCGGCCACGAGAACGCCGGCTGGGTGCACGAGGTCGGCTCAGCCGTCGAGACCGTCACGGTCGGCGACGCCGTCATCGTGCACCCGCTCGTGACCTGCGGGCTCTGCCGGGCATGTCGTGCCGGCGACGACATGCACTGCGAGCGCGGAGCGTTCCCCGGCATCGACACCGACGGCGGCTACGCCGAGCTGCTCAAGACCAACATCCGGGCGCTCGTCCCGCTCCCCGATGGCGTCGAGCCGAAGGACGTGGCCGCCCACGCCGACGCCGGGCTGACCGCCTACCACGCCGTGAAGAAGGCGGCCCCGACGCTGCCGCCCGGCACGCGCGCGGTCATCATCGGCGCCGGCGGTCTGGGGCACATCGGCATCCAGTCGCTGCGCGCGCTCACCGCGACCGAGATCATCGTGGTCGACCGCTCCGAGGAGGCGCTCGCGCTCGCTGAGGAGTGGGGGGCGGACCGCACGGTCCTCGCCGACGGTGACCACGTCGAGACCGTGCTCGAACTGACGGACGGCTTCGGCGCCGAGGCCGTGCTCGACTTCGTCGGTGAGGGCGGCGCGCTGCAGGAGGGGTTTGCCATGACCCGCCGCGCCGGCAACCACTACGTCATCGGCTACGGCGGGGAACTCTCCGCTCCCGCCATCGACCTCATCTCCACCGAGCGCAGCTACATCGGCAACCTCGTCGGCACCTACAACGACCTGGTCGAGCTCATGACGCTGCAGGCGCAGGGCAAGGTCACGTTGAAGACCCAGACCTACCCGCTCGACGCGGCGGTCGACGCGATGCACGACCTGCACGACGGCAAGCTGCGCGGGCGAGGCATCCTCATCCCGTAACGAATCCGCCCACTCGTTCTCACGTCTCAGCACTTCACCGCGTCTGGCGGCGCTCCACCGCTCGAGGCAGCCGGCAGTTGAAGAAACTCGCGCCGGCGCGAGTTCTTGCCTTCCCGGGCGCAACAGATGTCGGACGAACGGGATGTCGACCGGGAAGAACTCGCGGGTACGCGAGCTCTTGCCGTAGCCGAGCCGGGGTGAGCAGAGGGCGATCCCCTTCTCAGCGGGCCAGCAGCGCGGCCCCTACCAGTGCGGAGATGAGCACCACGACGCGGAAGGGGAACTGCACCGCACGGGCGGAGCGGATGTCGAAGCGGTTCACCGCCATGCGGTGAGCGGCGCTCAGCGCGACCACATGTGTCCAGGTCAGCAACGCGACGGCAAGCAACGCGACGGCGTCCTGGCCCACCGGGGTGTTCGCTGCGTGGACCGCGCCCGCGAGCGCCCAACCGGCCGGCACCGGCAAGAGCGCCTGGGCGAGGAAGGCGCGGTGGGCGCCGACCGCCAGCGTGAGCCGGCAGACCAGCGTGATCGCGAGCAGCCAGGCGGCCAGCCCAGTGGCGGTGCTGGTCCCCGCCGGCGTGTGGATGAGCCCGACCGCGACTGTCGCGATCAACGCCGCCGAGACGGGCAACAGCGCCACCTCGTGCCGTGACCCACCCGCCACCCGTGCCAGCGCTCCCGCCGGACTGCGCAGCTCGAAGCGCCCGTCCGGACCTCGCCCGAACGGCGCCAACGAGCCGATGATGCGGTTACAAGCCTCCACCGCGTCCGTCAGGGCAAGCAGCCGTGGCCGGCGCCAGGTGAGCGCGAGTTGGAGCGCGGCGTAGCCGAGCGTAAGCAACAGCGCGGTCGCTCCCCCGCGCTGACCGCTCAGGCTCAGCCAGGCGGCGAGCAGCAGCCAGCCGGCACCAATCCAGCCCGTCAGACCGGGGGAGCCGACCCCTCCCAGGTCGCGGTTGCGCCCGAGTTGCTGGACCAGTCGCAGCGGGCTGACGCCCCGCCAGAAGGGGCCGAGACAGGTTGACGCAACGGTCAGCCCCACCCAGAGGACCAGCGGAGAGGACAGCAGCCCGATCACGAGCGCGGCCGTGAGGGCCAGGCTTGCCACGACACGCACGCCTGGGGTGTCCAGTAGTGGGGTCGGGCCGGGAGGCAGGGGCCTTCGCGGTGAGGGACCGAGCGCGCCTCCGCGGCTCGTCGTGCGTGCGGTCAACATCCCCGCCGTGCCGATCAGCGCCGCCGCGACCACCCCGAGCAGGCCGATGCGCGAGACCTCGAGAGCCAGTACCGCTCGCAGTCTGTCGCCCCCTTGGGTGAGCCGGGTCGGCTATTGACCCCAGTCTCCCACGCGTCCGGCCGCTACCGTGTGCTCGTGCCCAGCGTCCTGCTTCTGCGTCACGCTTCCGCCGCCCATGGCGCGGCGCGCGACCACGATCGGTCGCTCGACGCCGAGGGGCGCGTCGCCGCGGCGCGCGCCGGCGCCTGGCTCGCCGACCATCGGCCGGGCGTCGACGCCGTGCTCTGCTCCTCCGCCGCACGCGCGCAAGAGACCTGGGAGTGCGTACGCACCCGCTGGGAGCGCGCCCCGGAGGCCGAGATCGACGAGGGCCTCTACATGGCCTCGACGGGGGCGCTTTTCGCTCGACTTCAGGAGCTCTCGGAGAACGTGACGCAGCCGTTGCTCATCGGCCACAACCCGGGACTGCAACAGCTCGGTCTCCTGCTGGCCGGCGGTGGTGAGTCGTACGGGCGGCTGCGCAGCAGCCTGCCGGCGGCGGCGCTGGCGACGATCACGCTGCCCGACTCGGGCTGGCCCGACCTGCAGCCCGCCTCCGGTGAGCTGACCGAGCTCGTCACGCCCGCCGACTTTCGAGCCTCTCGAGAATGAGGGCTCGTATGGAGTTCGGCTCGTATGGAGTTCTCTGTCGCACGAAGACCTGGGCAGCCGGAAAAGCCCGTCCTGTCCGGCTTGCGACCGTGTCCGTTCTGCCGGTGCCAGCAGAACGTGTTCACCGTGCGGACACTGTGCTGGCACCAACAGTTCTTGCACACCGGACAGATCCGATTTGAGGTAGAACACTGATATGGGCGTGCTTGGCGAGCGGTCAGCCCGATCAATCAAGGTCCTCAGCCAGTCGCCGGCGCCCCATGAAGCCGTGCTCGGCGAGGTGGTACCAGTCCAGCGTGGTCTCCCCTTCGAGCCAGCACAGCAGCACACTGACGCCGTCGAGCTGTGAGGGAAAGTCAATGATGACCGGGGCAAGGCCCTTCACCTGGATGGCGCGCTGGCCGAACCAGTCGACGGCCTCCTGCAGGCGCGCTTCGAGCGCCTTCACCTCGGGCAGACCCCCGACGGCCGGTTCTCGCCCCTGCCGCAAGGCGGCCTGGGCCTCGACAAGGTCTGCCCTCAATCCGACGAGTCCCTCGACGTGGGCGCGCACCGCCGGCACGAGCTCACGCGCCTGCGAGACGGTGAAGAACGACTCCATGGCACTGCAGTCTTCCACGTCTGCAAGGGTGCCGGCAGGCGTTGGGGTCTTTGCTGCGTGCGGCGATGGGGTACGTCCAGACTCTGGGCCGACGAACACCCCGCGAGCGCAGAGGAAGTCCGCCATGCCGATCGCCACACCCGAGGCCTACCAGGAGATGCTCGACCGGGCGAAGGAGGGCGCGTTCGCCTACCCGGCCGTCAACGTCAGCTCGTCACAGACGCTGAACGCCGCGTTGCGCGGCTTCGCCGAGGCTCGCAGTGACGGGATCATCCAGGTCTCGACCGGGGGCGCCCAGTACTTCTCCGGGCCGACCGTGAACGACATGACGACCGGCGGGGTGGCGATGTCGGTCTTCGCCCACGAGGTGGCGAAGCACTACGACGTCACCATCGCGCTGCACACCGACCACTGCCCGAAGGACAAGCTGAACGGCTTCATGCGACCGTTGGTGAAGCTCTCCGTGGAGCGCGTGGCCGCTGGCGAGCCGCCGCTCTTCCAGTCGCACATGTGGGATGGCTCCGCGGTCCCGCTGGAGGAGAACCTCGAGATCGCCGCCGACCTGCTGGCCGACTGCGCCAAGGCGAACATCGTCATGGAGATGGAGATCGGCGTCGTCGGCGGCGAGGAGGACGGCGTCGTCGGCGAGATGGACGACAAGCTTTACACCGCCCCCGGCGACTACCTGCGGACCGCCGAGACGCTCGGCACCGGCGAGAAGGGGCGGTACCTGCTGGCGGCGACCTTCGGCAACGTCCACGGCGTCTACAAGCCGGGCAACGTGAAGCTGCGCCCCGAGATTCTCAAGGACGGTCAGGACGCCGTCAGCGAGCAGCTCGGGCTGGCGTCGGGCTCGAAACCGTTCGACCTAGTCTTCCACGGGGGCTCCGGCTCGACGCTGGAGGAGATCCGGGAAGCGCTCGACTACGGCGTCGTCAAGATGAACATCGACACCGACACACAGTACGCCTTCACCCGTCCGGTCGTCGACCACTTCTTCACCCACTACGAGGGTGTGCTCAAGGTCGACGGGGAGGTCGGGGTGAAGAAGCAGTACGACCCGAGGACGTGGGGCAAGATCGCAGAGGCAGGCATGGCCGCTCGGGTGGGCGAGGCGTGCGAGGCGCTCCGCTCCGCGGGCACCACGATGGCGGGATGAGCGTCCAGCCGGTGCGATGGGGCCTCGTCGGTCCCGGCCGAATCGCGGACGGGGTCGCCGCCGACTTCGGCCATGTCGAGGGCGGCGTGCTGCACGCGGTCGCGTCGCGCTCCACCGATCGCGCGCGAGCGTTCGCCGACCGGCATGGGATCGGGGTCGCGCATGGCTCCTACGGCGACTTGCTGGAGGACGACGACGTTGACGCGGTCTACATCGCCACGCCGCACCGTCAGCACCACGCCATCGCGCTGGCCGCCATCGCGGCCGGCAAGCACGTCCTCATCGAGAAGGCCTTCACCTGCACGCTGGCGGGCTCGCAAGAGGTCGTGGACGCGGCGCAGCGGGCGGGCCTGTTCTGCATGGAGGCGATGTGGACCCGCTTTCAGCCCGCGATCGCGCGGGCGAAGCTGCTTATCGACGACGGCGCCATCGGTGAGCTGCGGTCGGTGCGTGCCGACCTCGGGGTGAAAGCGCCGTTCGATCCCGCCGATCGGCTGTGGGATCCCGCTCAGGGAGGCGGGGCGCTGCTCGACCTCGGTGTGTACCCGGTCTCGTTCCTGCAGTTCCTGCTGGGAGGTCGTCCCGAGAGCTTCGAGCTCGCGGGGGCCGTGGCCGACATCGGCGTCGACGTCGAGGCCGCGCTGCTCTGGCGGGCGGAGGGTGGCAGGAGCGGCGTCGCGCAGTGCTCGCTGCGGAGCCCCTTGCCTGGCACCGCGGCTGCCCACGGCACCGAAGGCTGGATCGAGTTCCCGCCGCGCTTCCATCACCCTGACGCGATCCGGGTGTACCCGGTCGGCGACGACGGGCGCTCCGGTGAGCCCGAGACGTTCGAGCTCCCCCCCGCGGGGGCCGGCTACTCCCACGAGTTCGACGAGGCCAACCGCTGCATCGCCGAGGGGCTCGGGGAGAGCCCGACGATGCCGCTGGCCGACACCGTGACGGTCATGGCGATCCTCGAGGAGGCGCTGCACCGTCTCGACCTGCACTTCGACGAGGCCGAGGTCGAACTGTAAACGCGCACAGCTCCTTCACGCTCGGCGCCCGAGGAACGCGAGCAGCCGGGTCTGCTCGTCGGCGCCGTCGGGCGGGTCGAGCGGCGGGCCGAAGACACCGGGAGCGCGCGCCATCTCTCCCCATTCCTCGGCGTCGGCGCGGGCGCGGGCCAGCTCGTCGGGTGCGATCGTCTCGTCCTGGCCCGTCGCGCGCGCCAAGTCCCAGCCGTGCACGACGAGGTCGAACGAGAGGAAGTTGTCGACCGCCCACTCGAAGGTGCGGGTGCCGAGACGGCCTTCGTATGTCTGCGCCGCGGTGAGGGGATCCTCGAGGCGGTCCAGCACCGTGCGGCGAGCGATGGTGAACGCCTCTGCCGGACGGTCATCGACCGGAGGGCCCTCGGGGAGCTCGCGACCGATGAAGCCGAGGAAGACACGATGGCTGTCGACGATGTGCTGGACGAGATCGAGCACCGTCCAGTCCTCGCACGGTGTGGGCGCATCCCAGTGGTCATCCGGCACGGCCGTCACCAAGGCTCCGAACGCGGAGGAGAGCTTGTCATAGCGTTGCGATATTCGGCTCATTGCCTCATCGTCGTGGCCGAGCCGAGCGTTGAATAGAAGAAACGCGACAGGAGCACCATGGTCAGCGACATCACGAACGACGCTCGCGGGATCCTCGCGCCGGACGTGGGACTAAAGCGCTTCAACCTTGAGAGATGTGAGCCCTCAGGGGTGGTCGGACGGCTGGTCGACCGCTACTGGGTCGTGCGCTGGGAGCTTCCGGCGGGGGAGGGGTTCGACCAGCACGTCTGGCCACATCCGGTGACCAATGTGGTCTTCGAGAACGGCGCCGCCACGGCGGGCGGCGTGACGACCAGGCTGTTCACGCGCCGCTTGGAGGGCCGTGGACGCGCAGTGGGGGTGATGTTCCGACCGGGGGGCTTCCGCCCGCTCGTCGCCAGGAGAATGCGCACGCTCACCGATCGCACCATCGCCTTCGACGACCTCATCGGTCCGCGTGCGACCGCGCTCGCCCGAGCGGTGGAGAACGCAGCGGACGATCAGGTCGCCGTCGGGCTGATCGACGCGCTGCTGACGGAGCTGGTGCCGAGCGCTCGGCATCCGGCCGAGACGACGGTGCGGCTTGCGGAGACCGCGGCGACCGACCGCAGGATCGTGCGCGTCGAACAGCTCGCCCAGCTGGCACGCGTGAGCGCTCGGACCCTGCAACGGCGGTTCGCCGATCATGTCGGCATCAGCCCGAAGGCCGTGATCCGCCGCTATCGGCTGTTCGACGCCGCCGAGGCCGCCCGCCACGACGAGATCGACTGGGCGGGGCTGGCGGTGACGCTCGGCTACGCCGACCAGGCGCACCTGATCCGCGACTTCAGGACCGCGATCGGCATGACGCCGGCCAGCTACGCTCGCGCGTGCCGTCCGAGCGGCTGATCATGCGGGGTCTACGGCCGTACCGAGGAGAGCGCCACCCACCCGTTCAGGGCTTCTCGACAGCGAGGTCGGGATCGATGGCGTGCAGGTCGTCGGGATCGGCGGAGATCACGCGGTGGCCGCGCTCTCGCGCGCAGAGCACGACCGCGACGTCGACCACATCAGTCGCGCGCACGTGCGCAGCGAGCGCACCTACCGCCTTCGCGGTGGGAAGGTCCAGGACGATGACATCGGCCGCATCGGCCGCGAGCAGCCGCGCCGTGCGCGCCTGCCGTGGACCGCCGCCTCGCCAGGCCTGGGCAACGACCGGCGCAGGAACGGCGACCGTGGCGTCTCCGGTGGCGAGCCGTGAGAGGAGTGCCACCATCCGCATCGAACCACGCTCCAACGCGATCAGTGCTCCGGTGTCCAACGTGGTGGCGGGAAGGCTCACGTCAGCCCGAGCGCCCTGTCGGCCCACTCATAGTCGTCGGCGGACGGCTCGCCGTGCTCGGCGATCATCTCAGCCAGCAACGCCGCGAGGTTGTCGTCACGGCGCCGACGACTGAGCGCCTCCGCGACGTAGGCGGAGACGGAGCCGGCGTCGCCGCGTTCGACGGCGGCGCGGGCATCAGCGACAAGTCCGTCAGGCAAGCTCACCGCTATCTTGGTAGTCATACCCGAAGCATACCGCACGGTGCGAGTGATGCGAAGAGCGAAATCGTAGCCGCGGTGCCGGTGGCCGCTCTGGCGTCCGCGACCTCGGTCACCATGCTCACCGAAACAGTCTGAGCGCCGTGGCGAAGATGACGGGGATACAGCGTGTGAAAGTACTACTACACGGTGATGGCGAAAGAGAAGGTGACGCTCACACTCGATTCCGACGCGCTGCACGCGCTGCGGCACCGCGTCGGCGCTCGGAGCCTGTCGGCCGCCGTTGATGACGCCGTGCGCGCCCATCTGGCGACGCTGCAGCATCTTGCTGCTGTGGTCACAGTGGTCGACATCAGCTGATCCGCAGGCAAGGGCGCTGCTGCGCAGCGCCACCACCAATATTGTGAGAATCGCCGGCGGCGATTCACATGTCAAGGAATCGCGCGCGGGCGGCTTTCCCTTATCGGTCAACACCCCATGTGGCATGCTCCGCGCCTTTCGGAAGGATCAACGACTATCGTTCCGAAATAGGCATCGTTTCGGAGGGCGGCCGGTGAGTGGACAGCGAGTCGATATCGAGTGGCGCGGGCGTACGGTCCCGGCTTGGGATCCGCTGCCGCTCTCGGCACGCGACGTGCTGCTCTCGGAGGAGACCGTCCGGGCGGGGGAGCGAGCCACCGCGGCGCTGCGGCGCAGCGACGAGCGCCTCCCCGCCAGTTGGGAGCCGCTCGCACGCCTGCTGCGCGCAGAGGGCATCGCCTCGTCCGCATCGAAGGGCTGCGGGCGCCGCTGGAGCAGATCGCCATCGCCGAGATCGTGTCCGGCACCGCCAGCTCATGCGCCACGGCTACCTCCGTGACGACATGGTCGGCCGGTATCGGACCTCGCTGAGTTGGATCGGCGGCACTCCCCGCTGGATGCCGCCTACGTGGCCCCGCCTGCTGATCGGATGCCGTCGCTCATGGACGATCTGGTCGACATCGCGAACGGTCAGGAGCATGACCCCGTCACCCTCTCGGGGCTCGTCCACGCTCAGTTCGAGACGATCCACCCGTACGGCGACGGCAACGGGCGGCTTGGCAGGGTGCTGATCGGATGGGTGCTGCGACGTCGTGGGGTCGTCGCGCGGCTCCCTCCGCCGATCAGCGTCCTGATCGCACGAGACGTGGGTGGCTACCTGGCGGGGTTGTGGCAGTTCCGCGAGGGCGACCCGGACATCTGGGCCCGCTGGTTCGTCCGCACCGTGGACGCGGCAGCCACCGCCACCGACCGCATGGTCGAGGAGGTCCAAGCGACCCTGGACCGGTGGGACCACCAGACCGCAGACCTCAGGGACGACGCCGCGGCGCGGCGGGCACTCGCCTTTGTTGCCTCGGACGCCGGTCGTGAACGCCACCCACCTCGCCGGGCTGGTGGACGTCTCCACCAGGACCGCCCGCGGGGCACTCGGAGAGCTCGAGAGCCGCGGCATCCTTGAACCGTTCGACGGACCTCCTCGGGCCGAGGTCGCCCTCTGCGCTGGTGGTCGGCGCCCGCCCTGCTGGACGTCACCCGACGGTGGACCGGATGAAGATCCGGACAGCGCCGTGGTGATCGGGCCACGCTACGCATCCGCGACCGCGAGGACGGGCGGCCCCGCATGCACCCCTTCTTCGGCCCACGCATGAAGATCGCCGCACTCATCAGTCTCGCTCCCCCCGCCGACGCACCCACCCGCTGGCGGGAACGCGTGGGAATCCGACGCCTTCTGTCGCCCACGGCTTTCGCCTGCAGGGTTGACGGTGACACCTCCCTCGAGTCGGCGCGCTGCCACGCGGCCAGCTGGTGGACGGCCTCGCGCAGGAGCCACGCTCCAACCTCCACGATGTGGCCGCTCTCTTCCAGCATCGGGATGAATGCGGCGGGGGAGACCGTCCCCAACACGGCGTGATCCCAGCGCGGGAGGGACTCGACGCCCCGCGCCCGACCGTCGGCCAACCGCACGATGGGCTGGTAGACGAGACGGAGCTCGCCCCGGTCGAGCGCGTCCTCGAGGTCCTGCCGCAGCTGCAACCGCTCGAGGACGCGGGCGTGCATCGCGGGGTCGTACAGCTCGATGCGCCGCCTGCCCCCGCTCTTGGCCAGGTACATGGCCATGTCGGCGTTCTGCAGCAGCCGCGTCGGCTCGCCGGCGTCCTCCGCCGCGGCCGCCACACCGATCGTCGCGGTCGCGCGCAGCTCGCGACCCGCCACGGCATAGGCGACGGCGAGGCGCTCGTGCACGCGCTCCGCGACCGCCAACGCCTGGATCCCGTCGAGCCCGGGGAGCAGCACCGCGAACTCGTCCCCACCGATGCGCGCCGCGACGTCACCGTCCCGCAGGCCTTCGCGCAGCCGGTCGGCGACCTGCTCGAGCAGGACGTCGCCCGCGTGGTGTCCCAGCATGTCGTTGACCGTCTTGAGATTGTCGATGTCGCACAGCAGGATCGCCCCGCCCTGCGAGGCGACCGCGGTCGCCGCGCTGGCCAGCAGCGCCTCGCGACCGAGAGCAGGTTGACCGTCCGCGCCGAGCGTGACACCGCGACCTACCCTCGTGGGATCAAGGTCAGCGACGCCGAACTGGCTGCCGTTCGCCTGCAGCGCCACCGCTTCCACGGCGACTGGAACTACACCGTACGGCTGGGTCCCGGAGCGGTCCGGCGGCCGACGCGGCCAGATGGCCGTCCTGGTGAAGCCAAACGGACTGCTCGGGACTGCCTACGTGGCCGCGATCAGTCCGCGGCACCTGATCGTGTACCCGTCCATGCTGCGACGAGGCGGGCCTGGCCCGCGCACGGGAGCTCCTCACCTACATCTGATCGTTACCGGGCTGCATCGGGCTCCCGGTTCGGTGACGAGCGAGTGCAGCAGTCGCATGCTTGCGGCGGCTGCGATGACCTGGGCTGGCAGGCGGTAGCGTCGATGGGTTCGGACCAACTTCGCGAGCGTGGCCGGTGAGGCGTGGGAATTGAGCTGGCGGTGCGCTCTCTGTAGGCTCGGGGGCTCTCGACGAGGCTACACAGACTGCAAGGCCCGGAAATGCGCGTGCGGTTCCAGGCCCTTCAGTCACGGTCTGGGTTCAGCCAGGGCGGTGATCCTGTCGGTCTGTGCCGCCCGTCGCGCGGGCTGTGTCGGGTCGGCCTCGGGATCCTCCAGTCACCCAACGATCACAATCTCGTCGCGGTCGACACCGACCGTCGGCGCCCCGAGAACCACTCGCCGGGCAACCGGCCGCCCGACCACTCCCCCGGAGGCGCGCGACGTCATCCTGATGGCTCGGGTCCAAGGTCGCTGTGCGCGGCGTCCGCTGAGTCCCCTACGAGGCGTGCCACGACCTAGGCGTCCCCGCCTTCGTCGATGTGGGACACGAGCTTCATGTGATCCAGGTGCGTCGCGCGGACGTCGAACGTGGCCGTGTGGACGCATCCGGCAGCCGCGCCGAACTCGCTGATGAGGGCATCGGAGAAGTCCACCTCATCGGTGAGTCGTGCCAGCGCCCGGCGGACCGTCTCCGACGCTTGCACGGACAGCTCACGTGCGTCAAGCATGGTGCGCACGAGACTTGCGGCGTCCTCGCGGTTGACCTTGTAGGCGCGACGCAACACCCAATGCAGTTCGACCAGTGCCACGACGCTGACGAAGCCCTGGTTGCTCTCATCCAAGCTCTCCATCAACAGGGTGGCACGAGGTGACTGCTCAGCGTCGTCCTGAGCGAGGTAGCGAACCAAGACGTTGGTGTCGAGTCCGATCACCGTAGGCTCGCCTCGGCCGCCGCGTCTGCGACCGCCGCCTCCATCCGTTCGAGTGAGACCGGCGTTGAGGGCGCGGTGATGCAGCCCTTCAGTGATGTGACGGTTGCTGTCTCGGGGACCAGTTCGTACGCCCCGTTGTCGGTGCGCAGAAAACTGACCCGCGAGCCCGACTTCAGTCCGAGGTCTCTCCTAACCTGTGCAGGGATGGTGACTTGACCCTTGCTCGTGACGGTCGCCGTGGCCATAGCTGCTTACCTCCCACTCGGGCTCCTTACATCATGGTAAGGCATGGCAGTGTGGTGCGCCCGTCATCCGGCGATCGAGCGGAGACTTGGGGTGCTCGGAGGCGTGGAGCCCCATGCTCCGCCACCGAGGATGACGCATGGGGATGCAGTCGGTTCATCGGCGAGAGCCCCGCCAAGGTCGAGTTCGCGGGCGATCAACCAACGCGGCGCTGTCGCAAGTGACGGAGAAGACGACGAGCCCGGCGTCCTCGGCGGCCGCCTGGGCGATGAGCTCTCGAGTGCGGTCGAGGTTGGCCTGCAGCTCCCAGGATCGGGGCGACCTGGGCGACGACGGCGAGCCTCACGACGCCAGCTCGACGAGCGCCTCGGTGACCTTGGCGGGCTGGTCCTCGGGGGAGAAGTGCCCTGCGTCTGGGATGACGACCCGGTCGGCGTGGGCAGACGGGCCTGGATCTCGGCGCTGACCTCCAGTGGCAGCCACCGGTCGTGTTCGCCCCACACGACGCGGACCGGAGTCTGCATCCCGCCCAGCAGGGGCTCGAACTCGGTGGCGTCCTGCTTGTCGAACCCTGCGACGTTGCGCAGCCACAGCCGGTGGCCCCGTTCACCTCCCCACTGGTCGAAGTAGGCGGCGAAGACCGCGGTTGGCATCGGCTGGGCGGTCGCGGTGCGCAGGTGCGCCGCGGCGACCTCGCGGAAGATGTGCGTCGGCATTGTCTGGTAGACGTCCAGGTGGGCCTTGATGTGGCGGGTGGTCGCGGTGATCCACGGTGCCAGCACGACCGCGTCGATCAGGGCGAGCTTGCGGGCCGGGACGGCGTGGAGGAGGTGGGCTCGCAGGACGGCCGCCCCGCCGATGTCGTGGCCGACCAGGACGGGCGCCGGGATGTTCCAGAGGTCCACCAGCTCGGCGAGCACCTCGCCGTGGACGCGGATGGAGAGCTGCTGGCGCTCGTGGCGCTCGGACTGGCCGAAGCCGAGCAGGTCGAAGACGTAGACCGTGCAACGATCGGCGAGCACCGAGGCGACGTCGCGCCACAGCACCGACCGGCTGGGGGTGCCGTGGGTGAGCACGACCGCAGGCCCGTCGCCGAGGCGATCCCAGGCGATCTCACCGTGACTGGTGGCGGCGCGCCGCCCGAGGCTCCACGAGGCGGGGTCAGATGGCATCGTTGGGCTCCTCCGCGTTGGCGTCGTCGATCCGCAGCCGAGCGCCACCGAGCACGGCGACCTCGGCGGCTGGGGCCAGAGCAGTTGGCCAGCGCAGTCACACCAGGTCGGCACTGAGGCGTCGGCCCGCGGCCGTGACGACCTCGGTGATCCGACTGTTGGCCGTGGTGATCGCGGTCACCGGGTCGTCAAGATGCACGCTGGTCTTGCGCTGCCGCGCCCGCTCGAGCAGCGCACGGGCGAAGACCGCCGGCTCATACCACGCCCCGTCGGGGTCGCAGGCGACCTCGGCCGGCCTGCAGCTCGCGTGACAGCATCGTCGGCGACGGGTCGAGGATGGTCACGTCGTAACCGGCTCCTGCGAGCGGTAGCGACTGCTGACCGGAGCCGCCGCCGACATCGATGAGCCGGGCAGGCGGCGACCGCAGATGCTCCTTGAGGTGTGTCTGCAGCACATGGCTGCGCACGAGGCCGGGGACGTCGCCGTAGTGCGCGACGAACTTGTCAAGGCTGCGTCCCATTCTCGATGCCCGACGACATCATGCTTCCCGGGCCGCGCGCGGACCGTCCCGACCCGCGCTCGTCAACTGTGAGCACTCGTGCCGCCCGGCGGACGCGCCGGCGACGCCATCGCATCGCCGACAACCTCTTGGCGTGCGCACGCACCTGCGTCGGCTCGCGTCCCACCAGGGCGTTGAGTGACGCGCGCGGCGATCACCAGGCGCGCATCGTCGGTGTCATC
Source organism: Euzebyales bacterium (assembly GCA_038233095.1). Lineage (GTDB taxonomy): Bacteria > Actinomycetota > Nitriliruptoria > Euzebyales > Egibacteraceae > JBBSMR01. The sequence goes on along the minus strand of JBBSMR010000001.1, from coordinate 67,882 downwards.
AGGCTGATTCGCGGACTGTTCCGCGGACCTGGTGACATCGGCGCTTCTCTCTGCGTGCCGCCATCGGGCCAGCCTGTGCGCCGATGGCTGAGCATGTGTGCGCGACCCGCGCCCCGGGACAGAATGGCGGCGGAGGTGTCTGTCATGTCTCAACACGACTGCCTGCTCGCTCTCGAACGCACCGCATGGGAGGCGCTGTCATCAAGCGGTGACGCGGCCGCTGACTATTACGCGGAGGTCCTCGCTGGCAAGGTCCTGATGTTGCTCCCCGGCGGGCTCGTCATCGACGACCGCGCCAAGGTGATCGACTCGATGCGCGGAGCTCCATGGACCTCGTTCGAGCTCGCCGACGAGCGGGTGCTCGAGCTCACCGGGGACAGTGCCGTCGTGGCCTACCGGGCCACGGCACAGCGCGACGGCGGCGAGTACACCGCGTTGTTCACCAGCACCTACGTTCGCGAGGGCGGCTCGTGGAGGTTGACCGTGCACCAGCAGACTCCGGTCTGACACCCCCGGTCCAAGCGTTCGTCCTCCGCGACGGCTAGCTGCTTGCGCGCACCTATTCGCGAATCGACTCGGGTACCTCGACGGGATGACCCGCGGGGTGGGGGATCGGATAGATCATCCGCTGGATGCGGCGGTCAGCGGTCACCACCAGCGTGGCCCGACGGATACGGGCAGGCGACCCTCCAGCGACGAACGTGGGCAGATCCAACGCTTCGACCAGGCGGTGTTCATGGTCTCTGAGGAGCGGAAATGGCAGATGTTCACGCGACGCGAAGGCCGCCTGCTCCTGCGGCGTCTGCGTGCTGCCGCCCCGCACCGCCGCCCCGCACCGCCGCCCCCACAGCGGCGAGCTCGTCGACCACGTCACGGAAGCCGCACGACTCGGCGTGCAGCCGCCAGGAAGCGCCAGCCATCCTTCCGGAAGCGGCTCACCCGGCATGCCTGTCGCTGCATACAGGAACACCACGTCCACGCCGTGTCGGCGACGACATCCAGCGACCCGTCGGTTCCTGGAGGGCAGCTCTACCCGGGGGATCGGCGTCCCGACGCGCAAGTGGTCATACGCGCCATCGTCGTGCGTGTGTCGGGTCCCCAGAAACCAGACGACATCGGGCAGCCACGACCACCGATCGGGCGCGTCCGGCTGAGGCAGCGTCCGAGCTGGCGACCTGGATGGCGGCTTCGCGCAGCGCTACCCGGCCGTACGCGTTCAGAAGTTGAGCTGATCTGCGCGATTGCGAGGCTCTGGAGGTGGGTCAGCGGAGGCGGACGGGAATCGAACCCGCCAGACCGGCTGAGCCGGTCTCATCGGTTTTGAAGACCGTGGGGCCCACCAGGAACCCAGACGCCTCCCCGCGGCGAGTATAGGTGGCCCTGACCTGCAGGAAGGCTGCCTCTGCCGTTGGTGGTCGCGCCAGCGTTCGAGGGTGACCACAGGCGTGATAACGTTATCGGCACGCTCGTCGCCCTGGAACCGGCGCGCGCATGGTGGCCGGCTACCTGCGGGGTGACTGGCCCTGAGTGGGTGACGGCACGGACTGTGCGCCGGTCCGGTCGGTCTGAGCTTCGTACTGCTCCCGCGCCCAACGCGCCCAGCCCAGCAGCGCCCGCTGGGAGCGCAAGCCGGCCTCCAGGACGATGCGTCCTGCCCGCTGAGGCGGTGAGGCGGGCGACCAGTGCTCCGCGCGCTGCTCGAAGCCGGTGAGCCGGGCGGCGTGGGCCTCCTCCTCAGCCCGCAGCAGCGCCGCCGCGTCGGCTGGGTCGAGCAGCCAGAGCAGGAACGCGCGGAGCAGAGGCTCGTTGCGCACCGTCCGATCGGGTTCGGTGCCCAAGAGCCAGGCGCGGACCTCGTCGCGTCCCGCCGCGGTGGTCGCGTAGGCCTTCCGGCCTCGGGGCCCCTCCTCGACCACCTCGATGAGGCCCGAGGACTCGAGGCGTCCCAGCTCGGGATAGATCTGACTGTGCTTCGCCGACCAGACATTGGCGATCGACGTGGAGAAGAGCTCGGCGAGGTCGTAGCCGCTCATCGGACGTTCGGCCAGCAGCCCCAGCAGGGCATGGCGCAAGGACATCATGCACTCCCACATGTTGAAGTTGACATGTCGAGATTGGTGTGTCAGAGTCTACCTCGGTACGAAGAACGCGACGGCGTCCGGGGAGTGGCATGGCGACGGTGCACGAGGGCCGCTACACGGCCGATGTCGAGGACGAGATCGTGGTCTTTCTCATCGGCATGCGGATCAACCGTCCGTGGAAGGTCCACAAGTGGGCGCCGATGGCCCAGAGCATGCCGAGGATGCTCCAGGATCTCTTCGCACATCCGGAGAAGGGCCTGCTCGCGGCTCGCTTCGCCTGGATCGGTGGGCCGGCGGTGGTGCAGTACTGGCGCAGCTTCGCCGATCTCGAGCGCTTCGCCCGGGCTCCGGAGGACCCGCATCTGCCCGCGTGGCGGTGGTACAACGGCGCGGTCAAAGCCTCGGGAGACGTGGGCATCTGGCACGAGACCTACCGCGTGCCTGCCGGCAACACCGAATCGATCTACGGCAACATGCCCAAGGTCGGTCTGGCGGCGGCCACCCGCCATGTGCCGGTGAGACGTCGCGGTCAGTCAGCGGCCTATCGCATGGGGACGACCGACACCGACGAACCTGTGCTCACCCCGTACGAGACACCGGAGTAGGGGCGCGCGGCCAGGTGGGCAGACTGCGTCGGTCCCGAGCAGTGGCTACAGCGCTCCGCGCAGGGTGTAGATCTCCTTGCACTCCGGGCAGACAGGGTAGCGGCTGGGATCGCGCGTGGGGACCCAGCGCTTGCCGCAGAGCGCGGTGATCGGTTGACCGGTGACGTACGACTTGGTCACTTCGGACTTGCGTGCCCAGTGCGCAAAGCGCTCGTGATCCCCGTGATCGGTGTCGACGGGGACCGGCTTCGTCGTGGTGTCGATGCTCATCGTCTACGAGACTGCCAGATCGGTCGCTGGTATGCATCCCCTGTGTGCCGCGAGCGATGCGCCTTTCGTACACTGCACGCACTCCCGAGGGAAGGGCGAGCGGATGGCCGACCTGGCCGTCACCACGATCGGCGCGGATCAGCCGGGCATCATCGCGCGGGTGACCGGCGTGCTGCTCGAAGTGGGCGGCAACATCGAGGACTCGTCGATGACGGTGCTGCGCGGCCAGTTCGCGATCGTGCTGCTGGTGAGCGCCGACGTCGAGCCAGCTCGGTTGGAGACGGCCCTGGCGGAGGCGACGGCGGACCTGGAGCTCTTCGTCTCCGTGCGAGAGGTCCACGAAGGCCACCGCGTCGCCTCTCCGACGCACGTGGTGAGCGTGTACGGCGCGGACCGCCCCGGCATCGTGCACGAGGTCGCACAGGAGCTGGCCCGCCATGAGGTGAACGTGACGGATCTGCGAACCCAGGTGCTCGGTGCGGACGTTTACGCGATGCTGCTGGAGGTCGCGCTTCCCGCCGCCCTCGACGACGAGGAGCTGGCCGTGCGTCTGCGCGCCGCGGCCGCCGGACTCGAGGTCACGATTCGCCCGCTCGACCAGCAGGTGCTCTGAGTGTGGCCGAGCGCGAAGTCCTGCTTCTGGGAGACCCGAGGCTGAAGGCGCGCGCGGCGCCCGTCGGGGCGGTCGATGAGGAGCTGGGCAAGGATCTGCTCGACACCATGGGGGTCGCCCCCGGCTGCGTCGGGCTCGCGGCGCCGCAGATCGGGGTCAGCCGGCGCGCGTTCAGCTTGGACGTCTCCGCTCACCCCAAGGGAGACCCGAACCACGGCGAGTTCGTCCTGTTCGACCCGGAGCTGGTGCTCGCCGGGCCATCCGAGGTCGCCCGCGAGGGCTGCCTCAGCGTGCCGGACCTGACAGCGAACGTGCGTCGCGCGACCTGGGTCGTCGTGCGGGGCACGGACCTCGACGGGTCCGAGCGCGTCATCGAGACCAGCGGGTTCGAGGCGCGGGCGTTGCAGCACGAGCTCGATCACCTCGACGGTCTGCTCATCCTCGACCGGGTGGCCTCGCTGCGCACCGACGTCTTCCCGCGCAAGGTCTATCAACCTCGCCTGGACTGAACTTCGCCGCACCGTCAGTGGCCCGACTGCGAGCGTCACGCCGGCACTCAAAACGGGCACAACGCTTCATCGGCGCGCGCTCGTGCCGACGGGAACGGTGACCACGTCACCGCCCGCGGGCGCACAGCAGGGAGCAGGAGTATGCCGGTCGTCGTCAAGCCCTCCCCATCACAGCATGCAGTCCCGCTCATGCTCACGGCCTTCGTCGCCGTCAGCCTGGCGCTCGTGGGATGGCTGATTGCCGGCCTCGCGAACCCCTCGCAACCGCTGCTGTGGCGGCTGGTCGTGGCGGGTGTGCCCGCGCTTCTGACGACGGTCATCGGTCTGGCTGCGGTGCAACGCGTCCAGGTCCGAGGCGACGAGCACGGCTTGGTCATCGTCAACCTGACGAGCACCCGACGCCTGGCGTGGTCAGACGTGGTGGCCATCGACGCCTCCTACTGGGGCGCCGGCCTGCTCGTGCGCACCCGCGACGAGCTGCAGCGTGCCGCCGCACCCGGTGACGGCCGCTGGCACGACCCGCTCGTCGCCGAGTTGCTCCGCTTGGCCGTCGACCACGGGGTGCGCGTGCGAGGTCTGAGCCTCGTGGGCGGTCAGGCACACGAGCAGCTCGGCGCTCAGGCGCCTGACTCCGTCACCGCCCTTCGCTCGCCCGCGGACGATTAGCTCGGCCGACTCGGGGTATCGCGGACTCGCTTCTCATCGGATCGAGCCCGCGACGGAGGACGGCAATGAGCAACGACGAGCGCGGCCGTCAGGCCGAACAACCGAGAGAGATCCCCAAGCGGGGATGGATGGACGTGGGCAAGCGTGTGATCGCCGAGGTCAAAGCTGATCACGTGCCAGTCATCGCGGCCGGAGTCGCCTTCTATGCGTGGATCGCACTCATCCCGGCGCTCATCGCAATGATCATGGTCTACGGCCTGGTCGCGAGTCCCGACACCGTGACCCAGCAGATCGAGCAGCTCACCCAGTCGCTGTCCCAGTCCACCGCCCAGGTCATCCAGGACCCGATCAAGGCGGCGACCAACGCCGGCGGGCTCTCGGTGGGCCTGCTGCTCTCGCTGGCCGGCGTGCTGTGGAGTGCATCCGGAGGGATGGACGGGCTGATCAAGGGCATCAACATCGCCTACGACGAGGAGACCCGGTCGTTCCCGAAGCGCCGAGGCCTCGCCATCCTGCTGACACTCGGCGCGATCGTCGGGGTGATTCTCGTCTTCACGCTCATCACTGTGGTCCCCGTGCTGCTGCAGAGTCTCGGCCTTGGTCCGATCGTGGAGATCGCGATCCAGGTGGGCCGCTGGCTCGCGCTGCTCATCCTCGGCATGGTCGGCCTGGGAATCCTCTACAAACTCGCGCCAAACCGCGACAACCCCGCGTTCAAATGGGTCTCCTGGGGCGCGGTGATCGCCGCGGTGCTCTGGTTGCTGGGCTCTGCCGCGTTCTCGCTGTACGTGAGCAACTTCGGCACCTACAACAAGACCTACGGGGCGCTTGCCGGGGTCATCGTGCTGAATCTCTGGCTCTTCCTGTCAGCCTTCATCGTCCTGCTGGGAGCAGAGATCAACTCGGAGATGGAGGCCCAGACCCGCGCGGACACCACCGTCGGCGAGGAGCAGCCCATGGGTGAGCGGGAAGCGCAGAAGGCCGACACGCTGGGCGAGGCCAAGGGCTGAGCCCCGCCCTCTGTAAGCTGGCGTCACGCTTGGGTGACCGCCAGGAGATCGGCGATGAGCACGCAGGTCGCACGGCCATCGGCAGGCGCCGTCGTCGGTGGGGCGCTGCTCGTCGTGGCGGTGGCCACGGTCGGCGTCGTCCTGTACCTGAGCTCTGACGCCCACCGCCTGCACGACCCGAACAACGGTCTGCAGCAGCTCGATCTGCTCTATCTGTCTGAGCCCGCTCCTCGACCGGCAGGTCTGTCATTTCCCTCCGGCCGGCTGAGTCTGCTTGTCGTCTGCACCGCGTGCGACCTGCCCGAGGTCGACGCTACGGTGCAACGCAGCGCGGATCCGCGCGTCGCGCGCGCGTACGGGCTGCAACGCGCCGACGGCTCGATAGGTCCCGGGTACGCCATCGTGGACGGCCAGGGTCGCGTGCGGTACCGCACGTTCGACCCGGGTCTTGACGATCACGAGCAGGAGATCGAGATCCTGCTGGACGGCGTCCGATGAGAAGAATGCTCAGCGTCGCCGTGGTGCTCGCCGTCGAGGGCTACCTGTACTACCGCTATGCGCTGCTGGGCGCGCATTTCCACTTCTGGCTGCACGCGCTCTTCGGAGCGGCGCTCGGCTGCTCCTTGCTCGCGGTCTTCGCGGTCGTCCGGCGCCGGCCCCTGGGGAACGTCTGGGGTGTCGGTCTGACGGGTCATCTCTACTCCGCCTTCCCCGACCTGTTGTTCATCGGCGGCGGCGTGCTGCACTACCTGTGGATGGACGCCTTCGCACTGCACATCAGCCTGCACTTCATCCCCGCTCCGCTCGTGACGATGCTCGCCGTCTTCGCGCTCAGTCTCGGCGGATGGGCGGCGGCGACGCTCGGGCGTCGGCGCGTCGCGGTGGGACTCGTCGGGTGCGCGGTGGTGGCGACAACCGCGGCGCTCTCCGTGAGGACGCCGTTGCCCACCTCCCTCGAAGAGTTTCGCGAGGAGCGGACGCTGGCCTTCTTCTGTCCGCTCGTTGTGCCCCCCTCGCCCTTCGTCCGCTACGGTGAAGGCGGACAGATCGTCCTGGAGGAGATTGAGGAATGAGCGACTGGGAGGGCCCGACCCGCTGGGTCAACACCGTGTTGCTCGTCATCGTCGGTGTGATCGGCTTCGACACCCTGTTCGATCTGCTCGATGCCAATCAACAGAATGTGATCGTGGGCACGATCGACGGTTTCGCCGGTGTGCTGCTCGCACCGTTCCAGGACATGTTCTCGACCGACGACCCCGCCGCCTTGACGGCGCTGGTGGCCGTGCTCGCCTACAGCCTGGCGGCCGGCATTCTGCTCGCCATCATCCGCGCCACCCAGGCGAGCGTGCCGAGACGGCGGCGGCGTGACTATCCGGACGAACGCTACGAGGAGCCGTATGAGGCCCCGTCCGCACAACGTCCCCCGAGACGCTCGCGTCAGACTGACACCGACCGCCGCCCTGATCCGCCCGCGCGGATGACGCAGACGCCGAGCGACGAGGCCGAACGCACCCGGGTCGTGCGACGGTTCGACGAGGAGAACGAGCCCACCCGAGTCGCGCGCATCGGTGAGGACGAACCTGGAGATGGCGAGCCGGAGACCGGTACGGGCGCCGCCGAAGCGGATGACGAGCGGGAGCCACGCCAGCCGGCTGGTCCCACGCCCCTGCGGTCGCCCGCGTGGCAACGCGACAGGGAGGAGCCCGAAGAGGCTGACGATTCCGGTGACGATCGCACGCAACAGCTGTAGTTGCGACCGGCTCCCCTGCGAGGCTGCCAAGGCCGATAGCCTGTCAGGCATGGCTGCGGACGAACTGCTGAAGTGGCTGGACTCACCAGCGCCCCTGCGCCGACCGGTCCTGTTGGTCGCGCTGGACGGGTTTATCGACGCGGGCTCGGTGGCCTCCAGCGCGTCGATGTTCCTGCGGCATCGTTGGCTGGCCGACATGATCGCCGAGTTCGACGGTGACGCGTTCATCGACTACCGGGCGCGTCGGCCGCGCGTCGTCGTCGACAACGGCATCGTGCGCAGCGTCGACTGGCCGCGACTGCAGCTCTTCACCGCGCGGACCGACGGGCCGCATGACGTGACGTTGCTGCTCGGCCCCGAACCCGACATGCGCTGGGGAGCGTTCGTCGAGACCGTGGCGCAGGCTTGCAAGCGCCTCGGCATCGAGCTGGCGGTGACGCTCGGCGCGTATCCCGCGGCGGCCCCGCACACCCGTCCGGTCGGCATCGTGCGAGCCACGAACACGCTCGGCAGCGAGGCCTTCTCCGATATCCCCGGTGTCACCGGCTACACGGGACCGGTCGGTGCGGCCACCGCGCTGCAGGCGGCGCTGGTCGAGCACGACATCCCGACCGTGGGCCTGTGGGCCGAGATACCCCACTACATCGCCGGCTCGCCGCACCCGCCCGGGGCGCTCGCGTTGGTGCGTCGCGTCGCCGAGGCGCTGCAGATCGAGGTGGATACGACCGAGCTGGAGGCGGCCGCGAAGCTGCACTTGGAGCAGGTCGACGAGGCGGTCGCCGAGCACGAGGAGGCGGTCGCGATGGTGACAGGCCTCGAGCGGCTGAGCGACTCGGAGGACGACGACGACGCGTTGCCCACCGGCGAGGATCTCGCCGCGGAGATCGAACGCTTTCTGCGTTCCGGCAGCGATGAGTGAGGCGCGCACCTACACCGAGCAGGAGCTGGCCGAGCTGATGCCTCCCGGTGGGCACACCGAGCAGATCGGGATGCGCATCACCGAGGCCTCCGGCCGGCGGGTGGTCGCGCGGCTCGACGCCGACGAGCGCCATCACCAGCCGTGGGGAGTGGTGCACGGAGGCGTCTACTGCTCCATGGTGGAGAGTGTGGCCAGTATCGGCGGCTGGCTTGCCGTGCGCGAGGAGGGGAAGATCGTCGTCGGTGTGGCCAACCAGACCGACTTCTTCCGCAAGCACGAGACGGGCCGCCTCGACCTGCTCGCGGAGTCGATCCACCAGGGGCGCTCGCAGCAGCTGTGGAGCGCGGAGATCCGCCGCGCCTCCGACGGCAAGCTCGTCGCCAGGGGGCAGGTGCGTCTGGCGCACCTCGACGCATAGAGGACGGGAGCAAGCGGATGGGCGCGCAGCAGACCGAGGCCACCAAGGCGGCGTGGCTGCCGGAGGAGGACCTGCACTACGTGCGCGAGCGGGTGCCGCTGGTGTACGTCGACGCGGTGCCCGTGCGGCTGGACCATCTGGGCCAGGTCGAGCGCGTCGGCCTGCTGCTGCGCGTCCTGCCGGACAACACGTTGAGCAGGGCGGTCGTCTCGGGACGGGTGCTGTACGGCGAGACGATCCGCGAGGCGCTCTGGCGCCATCTCACGAAGGATCTGGGGCCGGACTGCGATCCGCAGCTTCCGCCCTCGATCAGCCCGTTCACCGTCGTGGAGTACTTCCCCGAGCCGCTGAAGTCGGGGTTCCACGATCCGCGGCAACACGCCGTCAGCCTGGCGTACGTGGTGCCTACGAACGGCGAGTGCCGTCCGGCACAGGACGCGCTGGAGTTCAGCTGGCTGAGCGTGGAGGAGGTGAGCGGGCCGAGCGTCGCGACGGAGATGTCGCAGGGCCATGACCGGCTCGTGCGGCTGGCGCTGGCGCACTGCCGCCGGCTCCCGTAGATCCGAGGATCTGGGGAATCTGCGCGAGCGGAACATCTCCCGGCGGGCACGGCGCAGCGGCCGTCGACGACCGAACGGTCCGAGGACCAGAGCGCCGTGGGCGCGACGACCAGTCCCGCCAGCGCCACCAGCGGGGCGTCGTAGTTCACCCGCCAGCCGGCGAAGTCGCGCCAGGCCCGGTCCGTGTCGCTCACCAGGGGCACGCCCGCCTCGTGCATGCGCTCGAGCACCTCGTCGAACTCCTCGCGGCCCACCGAGATGGGATCATCCGGCGCGGGATCGTCGTCGAACGGGATGCCGAAGTAGACCCCGATCTGGCGCAGAGCGAGGTAGCCGGCGCGGATGCACGTCTCGGCGGCCGGCGCTCTTCTGACCTCGCCGTGCCACTCGGCGATGGCGGACTTGTCGACGGTCGCCACGAAGAGCGCGGCGGCGTCGAGCAACGCGCCCCCGGCCGTGATCCAGGAGTGCTGCGCGTCGGGTGAGCGGAAGAAGATGAGAGCGGGCAGAGAGGTGTGGCTCTCCTGGACGTCGGCGAATCAGCCCTCCCACTCTTCCCAGATCGGTCCGAGACGGTCGAGCCCGCCGATGCTGGCGTAGCGGCAGAGCAGCTCGACCCCCGAAGGCGGCGCACCGGCGCGCACCTCGAGCAGCAGCACCGCCTGCTCGCGCCGGGAGTACGCCGCGTACATCGCCGGCAGGTACGTGACGAGCAGGAGCGCGAGCACCGCGACTCCCAGCGCGGCCTCGCTGAACGCCAAGGTGAGCGGCACGAGGCCGTCGGGCCGCTCGAAACCGAGGGTGAGCAGCGAGGAGCCGCTCACGACGTAGGCGGTCGAGAACGGCCGCACCCCCACTCCCCAGAACATCAGGCTGTAGCCGGCGGCGACCGCGGTGAACCAGACCACCGGCAGGAGCAGCAGGCTGAGGGGGGTGTAGAGCGACATCTCGCGGTGGCGGCGGTCGGGGTCGTCGACCCGCCGGCTGTGCAGGTCGAATGCCAGCCTGACGAGCTGGAAGACGGCAGAGGTGATGCGCACCGGCTGGGCGCTCGGCACCACCACGGTCCGCATCGCCGAGATCACCGCCGAGATCACCGTCGAGATCACCGTCGCCACGCCGGCGAGGACGGCGAGCACCTCGAGGACCACCACGACCGCTAGTCTGCCCGGTCGACCGGAAAGCGCCGACTCAGCGCCTGTCGTGCTTGTGGCCAGGCGGTCGAGTCAGGGTCGATGAGCGCGAAGTGGTCGACGCCCTCCAGCTCCACCCAGTCGACCGTGTCACCGGCGGAGCGGGCTCCGTCCACGTAGTCGCGCCCATGTGCGCACGGGACGCGGTCGTCAGCGGTGCCGTGGACGAGAATCTGCGGGACGCCCAGCGGCAGCAGCGCGGCGGGTGAGGCGTGGGCGTAGCGCTCGGCGTGCCGCGACGGCGGACCGTCCAGCAGCGCTTCGGCGGCGCGCTCGCCCAGCCGGTCCCTGGCGGCGGCGTGGAGATCCGCCACCGCGGCGAGCGCCAGGACCACGGTTGGCTTGACGCGCGGCGCCGCGCCAGGACCGTCGGCCAGCCGCTGCCGCGCCGCTGCCCAGAGCGCCAGGTGACCGCCGGCGGAGTGGCCGAGCACCGCGACGCGCTCGAGGTCCACCGGCGCGTCCACGTCGGCCAGCCCGTCGACCGCGGCCGCGACGTCGAGGAAGGTCTCCGGCCAGCCGCCGCTTCCGCCGACGCGCCGGTACTCGATGTTCCAGGTGGCGTAGCCGTGGGCGGTCAGGTCCCTCGCGAGCGGCGTCATGAGGTCGCGCCGGTACGGGGCGCGCCAGAAGCCGCCGTGGATCAGCACCACCGTGGCGGGAGCTCGGCCGCCGTCCGGCAGGCTCAGGTCGGCCATCGCCTCGACGTTGCCGGCGTAGCGCAGCGTCCTCATGGCTCGATCGTAGTGCGGTGGATGTTGGGCGCGGCGTGCCCGGCGAGCGCGCGCGATGCAGACTGGACCGCCCGACCAGCGTGAGGAGCGGCAAGAGCATGGTGACACGGGACGTGACCGAGGCGAGCTTCGATCAGGACGTGGTGCGTGCCAGCGCCACGAGGCCGGTCGTCGTCGATTTCTGGGCGGCATGGTGCGGGCCGTGCCGGCAACTCTCGCCGCTGCTCGAGCGCATGGCCGAGCGGTACGCCGGCCAGATCGACGTCGTGAAGGTGGACGTCGACGCGAACACGCAGCTTGCGGCGCGCTACCGGGTGCAGGGGATCCCGGCGGTGAAGGCGTTCCGCGACGGCAAGATGGTGAGCGAGTTCGTCGGTCTGCAACCGGAGGTGGCTATCGACCGGTTCTTCGCGGCGCTCGCCCCCAGCGAGGCCGACCGGCTGGTCGCCGAGGCGGCCACGGCGGCTGAGCCGGAACCGCTGCTGCGCAAGGCCCTGGCCGCGGAGCGGGATCACGCCGGCGGAGCCGTGGCGCTGGCGAGGCTGCTCAGTCAGCGCGGAGAGCGGGACGAGGCACTCGCGCTGCTGGAGCGCGTCCCGCGTGACGAGGCGGCGCGCAAGCTGGCCGCCGAGCTTGCGATCGCGGAAGGGGACGGCGCCGACGTCGAGGCACTCCAGACGGCGGTGCAAGGCGGTGACGACACGGCTCGTGTGCCGCTCGGACGTGCACTGGCGGCTCTCGGTCGCCATGCGGAGGCGGTGGAGGTCCTGCTGCCCGCGCTGGACGCCCAGGACGAGCGCGCCGCCGCCCGTACGGCGCTGCTGCAGGTCTTCGAGGCGCTGGGGGAGGAGCACGAGGTGGTGCGCGACGGGCGTCGGCGGATGGCCTCCGCGCTCTTCGCATGAGGTCTTGTGCGGACGCCTAGCGCGTGTGCCGGGGGGCGACGAGGAGCATGCTGCTGCGACGAGCGATCTGGAGAGGAAACCGATGAGTGACGACACACAAGCTGGGGAGCTGGCTGAGACGGAGCAGGGTGGCGCGCTCCGGGAGTCGACCGCCGGGCCTGACGGAGAGGTCGAGCTGGTCGAGGAGGGCGACGAGCGCGGACTCAGCGGGATCAGCGAGCCCGGCAAGCTCATGCGCATCGCGCTCATGCTCCGCCAGATGCAGGAGGAGGTCCGCCTCGCCGACACCGACGAGGCCGGACGGGAACGGCTCCGCCGGATCCACGACCGATCCCTGAAGGAGATGTGCGACGTGCTGTCGGGAGATCTCCGCGACGAGCTCGCCGCGCTCACGCTCCCGTTCGACGACACCGCTCCCAGCGAGTCGGAGATCCGCATCGCGCAGGCACAGCTCATCGGCTGGCTGGAAGGCCTCTTCCAGGGCATCCAGGCCGCCATCTACAATCAGCAGCTCGCCGCGCGTCAGCAGCTGGACCAGATTCGCCGGCCCGGCCTTCCGCCAGGCATGCAGCCACAACGTGAGGACGGCCGCGGTCAGGGAACGGGGCAGTACCTGTAACGTCGCGTCCGGACCGCCGGCGGCTATCGTTCACCGTCCTCGTCAGATCGACATGTTCAAGGAGAAGCGATGGTCCGGGCACGGGATCTGTGGGAGCAGCTCTCCGCGGCGCTGGAGAAGCAGGATGTCGAGGCGCTCGCCGAGCTCTACGCGCCCGAGGCCGTCTACCTCGAACCGCACAACCCGCCGCACGAGGGCAACAAGCTCATCCAAGCGTACCTGAGCTCATGGTTGCAGGCGCGAGAGAGCATCGACGTGACCGTCGAGCGCATGCTCGAGTCAGACGACGAGACGACCGTGGCCGTGGAGTGGTCGATCAGCTACTCCGCTGCGGGACGTCGCTGGAACAATCTGCCGCGGTCGAGCTGGTTCGAGGGCGACGACGCCGGCATCCGCTACCACCGCGACTACCTGTAGCAGTTCCGCGCTGCTTCCTCATCTCCGCAGCGCCGCGCGGCCCGGGGTGGCCGAGGATCAACCGGATGCGGTCGATCTTTCCGTGGGACGCGGTTGCGCCCTGAATCAAACGAAGTTTCTGCTTGACCGACGTGGGTAGCCCGGCTAACGTCACGGGAACTACGTGCTTGTAGTGGATGCATACGAGCACGACAACGTTGCCGCCCTGAGAGGTCTTCCCCCATGCCCCTCCCCAGAGCGGATGGCCCCCGCGCGCCCGAAAGCGCCGCGGCAGTCGCCATCATTCTCGCTTTGACCACCGGTGTCGCCCATGCCTACACCGTCCGCCCCGGCGACACGTTGTGGGAGCTCGCCCGCCGCACGGACACCTCCGTCAGCGCGCTCGCGCGCCTCAACGAGATTCCTGACGCCAGCCGCATCTACGCCGGCCAGACGCTGCGGCTGCCGTCAGGCTCGGAGGGTGGAAGCTCTGGCGCAGGCATGCACACGGTCGCCCGCGGTGAGACGCTGTCGGGCATCGCGACCCGCCATGGCTTGCGGGCGCGCGATCTCGCGGCCCTGAACGGCATTGACGACGTGGACCGGATCTTCGCCGGTCAGCGGTTGCGGCTGAGCGGTGCGCCCACGTCCGGAGGGACAGCGTCCGTGCCCACGACCTCCCGCACGGATGGACCGGCGCACGTCGTGGCTCCGGGTGAGACGCTGTCGGGGATCGCCGTCCGTTACGACGTCGCGGTGCGCAGCCTCGCCCGTCTGAACGGGCTGCGCGACGCCGACGTGCTCATCGCCGGGCGCCGCCTGAGCCTCCCCGAAGATGTCCGTCCCGCCGACTCCTCTTCGGGGAACGAGAGCGGGGAGTCGAATGTCGCCAGTACGGACGTCGAGACGGTGATCGAAGAGACGGCGCAGCAGTACGGCTGGAACCCCGCCTTCGTGAAGGCGCTGGCATGGCAGGAGTCGGGCTGGAGCAACGGCGTCGTCTCCAGCGTCGGCGCGCAGGGGATCATGCAGGTGCTCCCGAGCACATCGGACTTCGTGGCCGATGAGCTCGTGGGCCGCCCGCTCGACCTCTCCGACCCGCGCGACAACGTCGAGGCGGGTGTCGCCTTCCTCGACTACCTGCACCGCGTCACCGGCGGCGACCCCGAGATGGTCCTGGCCGGCTACTACCAGGGACTGCAGTCCGTGCGCGACAACGGCATGTACGAGAGCACCCGCCGCTACATCGACAACGTCTTCGCGCTGCGCGCCCGCTTCTGACGCGTGTGCGGCTCCTTTGGAGTGACGCCTCCTGCTAATCCTGGCGGGTTCCCCGCCTGGTGCCATCTGCCGCTGCCTCGCCCACAAGCGTCACAGACCAGCCGTTCCAGATCAATCCGGACCCATCCCGGTGCGCACGTACATGCGGTACCGCGAGAAGTGTCCGGACGGTGAGCACTTTCTTGCGGTGCCGCGCGAAGGGACATGGCTGAACTCCGCCCTCGCTCGGGAGCCTTGGATGGTGGCGGCGGATCGTGCGCTAGCTGGCGCGGCGCCAGACCGACGCGCTGGGGAGCCGGTCGCGCCAGGTGGGCGGGGTCTCGGCGCGTTGTTCGAGGTAGCGCTGAAAGAGCACCCATCCGGCGACGGCGAGCGCGCCCAGCGCCCCGGCGCCGGCGACCGCCTCGGTCGGCGGCCGGGGGACCTGCTGCAGGCGCGACCGCAGCGCCACCGGCTTCACGAAGTCGCGCACCGGCCAGTCGCGCTCCAGCGCGACGGCGCGCAGCTCACGGTCGGGATTGACCGCCGTGGGATGGCCGACGAGCTCCAGCATGGGCAGATCGGTCATCGAGTCGGAGTAGGCGTAGCTGGCGGCGAGGTCGATGCCCCGGCGGTCCGCCTCCTCGCGCATGGCCACGGCCTTGTTCTCGCCGTAGCAGTAGAAATCGAGGGCGCCGTCGTAGCAGCCGGACTCGTCGATGCGTGAGCGGGTGGCGAGCACGTGCGGCACGCCGATGTACTCCGCCAGCGGCACCACGACCTCCACGCCCGAAGCCGAGACGAGGTAGAGATCGCGCCCCGCGTCGCGGTGCTCGTCGAAGAGCTCGAGCGCCTCCTCATAGATCAGGGGGTCGATGACCTCCTGCAGGGTCTCGCGCACGAGCCGTTGGAGCCGGGTGGCGTCCCAGCCCTTCGTGAGCGCGAGCAGCGTCTCGCGTGAGCGCTCCATGCGCTCGTCATTCGCGCCGAGCAGTTGATAGGCGAGCGAGGCGTACGCGCTCTTCACCACGATCGCGCGGGTGATGAGGCCCTCGCGGTACAGCTCCCGGCGGAAGGCGAGCGTGGAGGAGCGCGCCACCACGGTCTTGTCTAGATCGAAGAAGGCCGCGGAGCGCGTGGCCTGAGCGCGCGTGTCGTGATCCACCCTCAGCAGGGTAGCGGGGCGAGGTGGTGCGGGCATGACAGCACGACGAACAGTGACTGAAGGGTTGCTGTAGGTGTCCGCCGAGAGGCGCACGGCGCTTTCTCACCACGATCCACAGGGCTGTCCAGGCAATTCGGCTCCAGACCCGCCGCCGTCCGTACGGTCCTTCAAGCGTTGATCGAGACGGGATCGGAAGGAGGCGGTGGTGGGAGCAGGATTGCCGGTGGCGCTGGACCTGCCGGATCATCTGCGGCGCGAGCTCGCCGCGTGGGCGGAGAGCGAGGCGGGGTGGACCGTGGTCGGACGCGACGGCCCGCCCCACCCGGTGGCGGTCCTGGCCTCCGCTCCGATCCCGGACGCGCGCTGCATCGTCGTGCTCGACGCCCCGACACCGGCGGATGTCAGGGCCGCCTTGCGGGGCGGTGCGCTGGACGTCATCGCCTGGCCCGCTGAGCGCGAGCGGCTGTACGAGGCGGTGGCCGGGGTCCGCGAGCTCTCGAGCGGCGCGGGCCCGCGGCTCTTCCGGGTGGCGGGCGTCGCCGGGGGAGCGGGCACGTCGACGGTGACCCTGGCGATCGCGGGCTGTTTGCCTGGTCCGGACGCAAGACCCTCGTCGTCGGCGGCGACGACCTGGCCATCCTGGCGGGAGGGGTGCCGTGGCAGGGACCGGGCGCGTACGAGATCGCCGCTCTGCATCCCGCCGACGTCACCGAGGAGCTGCCGGGCGTCATCCGCGCCGTGCCCGGCGTCGAGGACCTGCACCTGTTGGGCGGCGGCGGTGAGGCGCTCACCGCGACCGGTGGTCTGCCATTCGACGTAGTGGTCGCTGATCTTCGCAACTCTCCGGCGGGAGTGGCGCGCGCGGATCTGCTGGTGGCACGTCCTGATCGCAGTCTCTTGCTGGCGGCCGGGACGCGCGCACCGGTGCTCATCAGCCGTCACGGGCCGCTCGACGACGCGATGGCCGGGCGCGCCCTGGGTCGTGAGCCGCTGGGGCGGCTGCCCGAATCCGCCAGGGTCGCCCGAGCGGGCGCGGCCGGCCGGGTGCCGGCCGGCCTTCCGGGGAGCTGGTTGGCAACGCTCGGGGCCGTCCTGAAGGCGCGCACCCGAGGGGTGGCGGCATGAGCGGCTTTCCCACCCGCAGCCGGACCGCCGACGCGCCCGCGCGGCCGTCCGACAGGGACGAACGCGCCCACATGGGCGGCGGGGTAGGGCGTCTCTCCCTTGAGCGGCTGCGTCGCATGGTCGCGGAGGATCCTGAGGTCGTGGCCGAGCACGACGGGCCCTCGCGGCTGCTCGCGGTGCGCGCCGCCGTTGCCAGGGCGGTACGCGCCGAAGGCATCCTCCTGCCCGGTGATCGGCTGGCCGATCTCGTCCGCAGCCTCACGGACGAGCTGGCCGGGCTGGGACCGATCGAGTCGCTGTTGCGTCAGCCCGGTGTCACCGACGTGATGGTGAACGGTCCCGATGAGATCTGGGTCGAACAGGACGGCGCCCTACGGCGCACGACGCTCACGTACCCGGACGCCGATGCCGTACGGGCCGCCGTCACGCGGGTCGTCGGCCCGCTCGGCCTGCGCTTCGACCGCGCCCAGCCCCATGTCGACGCGCGCCTGAGCGATGGCAGCCGCCTGCACGCGGTGCTCCCGCCGCTCGCGCCGCGTGGGCCGGTCGTGACCATCCGGCGGTTCGCACCGGTCGCGCACACCTGGGCGGATCTCGCCGACTCCGGAGCCGTCCCCGACGAGGTCGCCACGCTCCTGCGCGAGGCCGTGGTGGACCGCCGGGCGATCGTCTGCTGCGGACGCACCGGCACGGGCAAGACCACGCTGCTGGGGTCGTTGCTGGCCGAGGTCGATGACCGCGAACGCGTCGTCGTCGTCGAGGACGCACCGGAGCTCCGGCCGCGCTGCCCCCACGTCGTCCGTCTCGAGACCCGTCCTGCGAACGCCGAGGGCGCCGGCGCGGTCGGCCTGCGCGACCTGGTCCGCCAGGCGTTGCGGATGCGGCCCGACCGCATCGTCGTCGGCGAGGTGCGCGGCGTCGAGGTCGTGGAGGTGCTGCAGGCGCTCGCCACCGGCCACGAGGGCTGCATGACGACCGTGCACGCCAAAGCCGCGGATGAGGCGCTCGTGCGCTTCGAGGGCATGGCGCTCCTGGCCGGCTTGCCGCTGGAAGCCGCGAGAGCCCAGATCGAGGTCTGCATCGACCTGCTCGTCGTCCTCGGCCGGGGACGAGACGGCCGTCGTGGGGTCACCCAGATCGCGGAGGTGCGGCGACGCGCAGGCGGCGGCGGGTTGCGCTGCCGGGAGCTGTGGCGCAGAGGGGGTGCGTGGTGAGCGCCGCCACCGGCGTGCTGCGAATGGGCTGGTCGCGCTTGCGGGCACGCCCGCAAGCCGCGCCGCCGTCGCTGAGGACCCATCAGCTCGTCGAGATCCGCGCCGCGCTGGCGGCCGGGCTTGCGCCCGGGCAGGCGCTCCTGATCGCCGGCGACGGGGTGCTCGCCCCGGTCGCGCGGACGTTGCGGTTGGGCGGCAGCCTCTACGACGAGGGCTGCCGCGTCGCCAGCGGCGACGCGGGCGCCGATCTGCTCGTGCGGGCGCTCGGCATCGCGGAGCGCGCCGGAGCGGGTGCGGGAACGGCGGTGGATCAGGCGCTGGCCGCGACCAGGTCGACGCGTGAGATCGAGCAGCTGCTCGCCGTGAAGACGGCGCAGGCGCGTGGCACGGCGCGTGTGCTCACCGCCGTGCCACTGGTCATCTGGCTGTTCGTGCTCGTGACCGATCCCTCCGCCTGGGCCTTCTACCGCACCGCAGGAGGTCTCGCCTGCCTCGGCGTCACCCTCCTGCTCCTCGGCGGGGGGCACGTCTGGACACGCAGGCTGCTGCAGCGCGCGGGTGGGGCGTCATGCCTGGCCGACCCTCTGGCGCCCGCGCCGGTCCGGCTGGACGCGCGTCGAGCGGCGGTCGCCGCCTCGGGGCCGCTGGTCGTGACGACGCTCGCCCTCGGAGTGCTCCCGGGTCTCGTGATCGCGGGACTCGCCGCCGTCGTGGGAGGCCGCGGCCGGCCCGGGCGCGAACCCCGCCCCGCCTGCGACCCCCCCGCCCCCGCGGCGAGCGCCGGCGCGCCCCCGCCCCGCGCCGGCGCCCCGCCGGAGCACCTCGACTCCGAGGCCTTCACCGACGGCGGCACCGCCGAGGCGGTGGAGCTCATCGCGGTGGCGCTCGCCGCCGGTCTCGCGCCGACCGCGGCGGTCGGCCTGGTCGCGCCATTGGCCCCACGGGCCGCCCGCGCGCCATTGGCGGTGGCCGCCCGGCGGTTGCGGGGCGGCTGGCCGACGGCGGAGGCCTTCGCCGACGACGGATTGCATGATCTCGGCGCCGTGCTCGACACGGCGCAGCGGTGGGGCGCGCCCGCCGCCGACGTTCTGCGCGGGCTGGCGGACGGCCTCAGGGCTGACCGCCGCGCGGCCGCCGAAGAGGCGGCCGAACGGGTCCAGCTCGCCCTCGTCTTCCCCACGACCCTGCTGACGCTGCCCGCCTTTCTGGTGGGCGTCGTGCCACCGCTCGTGTGGTCGGCGTTCCACGGATGAGGCGCTCAGGCGGTGTCGGCCCATTCAAGGAAGGAGCTTCACATGCACCACGCACTGCGCAACACCAGTCAGACGGTCGCGGTCCGGGCAAGCCTCGCCGGAACCGGGGCGCGCGACCTCCTGCGGGCCCGGCTCGCCGTCGGCGACGACGGCGAGCGTGGCAGTCAGGCGGCCGAGTACGCGATGGTCGGCGGCGTCGGCGCCGCTGCTTGCGCCGGACTGGTCACCATCCTGAAGGACGGCGAGGTGCTCAAGAAGATCGTCACCGCGCTGGTCAAGACGGTGGTGACGCTCATCGGCGAGTGGTTCTAGCCCGCTCCCGAGCTGGAGGCGGGGCCGCGCGCCCCGCCTCCAGCGGGCTGACAGAGCAGCGCGGCAGCCAGTCGCTCGAGCTGGCGCTCGTCCTGCCGGCCGTCGTGCTGCTGCTCATCCTGCTCGTCCAGGCCGGTCTGTTCGGTGTCGAGCTTGTCATGGCGCAAGGGCTCGCGCGCGAGGCGGCGCGGGTGGCCGCGGTCGACGACGACGCCGCCGTCCGGACCCTCATCGAAGAGGCGGCGGGCGCACACGAGGCCGAGGTCCGGCTGCGACCGGGTGGCTCGGAGCGCCAGCACGGCGACGATGTGACCGCCGAGGTCAAGCTGCGGGCGCGCGCCTTCGCGCGCTGGGGTGTCGAGGTCTGGATTCCCGCCCAGGCGACCATGCGGGTCGAGCAACCATGACGGCCGTCTCGACCGACGGCAGAGTCACCATGGTCGACGCAGCGAGCGAGGGCGCGCAGAGGCTCGGTCGCGAGGACGGGGCGGCGGCGCTCACCACCCTCATGGCGAGCTTCATCGGAGTTGGCCTGGGCTTGGTGCTGTTGCTCGTGGCCATCGACCTCGGGCTCGCCTGGTCCAGGGCACGAATGGCGGCCGACAGCGCGGCGTTGGCGGCGGTGGGCTCCTCGCCGTTGGCCGCCGGGAACGGCCAGCCCCGGACCGCGGCCCAGGAGCTCGCACGGCGCAACGGGGCGCAGCTCGAGAATCTGGACCTGTCGGGCTGGCCGGTACGCGTCAAGCTCGCGGTCGCCGTCACTCCGGCGCGGGTGCTGAACCTCGCGTTGCCGGAGGTCTCTGCCTCGGCCGCCGCTGCCGTCGTGCTCCCCGAGCCCGCCGCCTTCGCGGGAATCCGTCCGCCACCGGGCGCGGGGAGTGCACCGGCGCCAGGACCGGGTGGTTTCGTCCGGCCGGTCGCCGCAGGGGTGAGCAGCCCGTTCGGCTATCGCGTGCATCCGGTGACCGGCGCCACCAAGCTGCACGCCGGGATGGACTTCGCCGCACCCGCGGGCACACCGATCCGAGCGGCCGCCGCGGGGACCGTCGCCAGCGCCGGCTGGATGGGAGGGTACGGCTACGCCGTGGTGATCGAGCACGGCAACGGCCTGAGCACTCTCTACGCGCACCAGTCAGCGCTCTGGGTCCGGCCAGGCCAGACCGTCGCGCCGGGCGCGCCCATCGGCGCGGTCGGGTCGACCGGGCTCTCGACCGGACCCCACCTCCACTTCGAGGTGCGTGTGGGCGGGCAGCCCGTGGACCCGAGCGCCTACCTCTGAGCGCGTTCGCGTTCCTCCGCGGCGGCGTTGAGCAGCGCCACCGCTCCGAGCTTGTCCAACGGCTCGTTGCCGTTGCCGCACTTGGGCGACTGCACGCAGGAGGGGCAACCGTCCGCGCACCCGCACCCGGAGATGGCGTCGCGGGTGACCACCAGCCAGCGATCAGCTGACGCGAAGCCACGCTCGGTGATGCCGGCGCCACCCGGATAGGCGTCGTACACGAAGATGGAGGGTTGCGCCGTATCCGGATGCCAGGCAGTGCTCACCCCTCCGACGTCCCAGCGATCCGACATGGCGAAAAGTGAGAGCAGACCGATCGCGGCGTGCTCGGCCGCGTGCGCCGCGCCGGGGATCTGCGCCCGACCCAGTCCCGCCGCGGCGAGCATCCCCTCGGGCAGCGCGAGCCAGCACGCCGCGGTGACCATCCTCACCGACGGCAGGTCGAGCTCGACGCGCTCGAGCAGCTCGTCGGTGAAGACGCGCCGGCGCTCGTAGGCGAGCACGTGGCTCGTCACCTCGACCCGGCCGCGCGCGAGCAGGCACCGGCCCCAGCGCTGCTCCTCCTCGACGCTCCGCACCGTCAGCTCGGTCTCGCTGCGGGGACGCGTGTAGGTGTCGGCGGCGCTCGCGCGCACCAGCGCGACGCGACGCGCGAGGTCGAGCCGCTCCACCTCATAGGTCGCGCCCTGGTGCAGGTAGACCGCGCCAGGATGCACGGTGCGCATGGCGCGGCTCTCGTCGGCCTCGCCGACCAGCGTGCCGGTCTCGGCCTCGACGATGGCGTACGGCTCCCCGCCGGCGCTGCGCAGGTTCACCTGCGGCGTCCCTTTCCCAGCCCAGTACCAGCGGTCGCCACGCTTGCGCAGGTTGCCCGCCGCTACCTCATCGTCAAGCAGCGGTGCGATCGCGACCGGCGCGAAGAAATCCTCGCCCTCTGAGAGCGGCAGCTCCCACGCGGCGCAACGCAGGTGCGGCAGCAGCACGTACGGATTGGAGAGGTCGGTCACCGCGTGTTCAAGGGGCCGCTCATACAGCTGCGTCGGGTGCCGCAGCAGGAAGTGGTCGAGCGGGTTGTCGTCGGCGACGAAGACCACGCTGGCCTGCTGACCTCGGCGGCCGGCCCTGCCCGCCTGCTGCCAGAACGAGGCGGTCGTGCCCGGCCAGCCGACGATCACCACGGCGTCGAGGGCGCCGACGTCCACCCCCAGCTCCAGCGCGTCGGTCGTGGCGACCCCGCGGATGCTCCCATCGATGAGGCCGCGCTCGACCAGCCGCCGCTCCTCGCCCAGCAGACCCGCCCGGTAGGCGAGTACGGGCATGTCGGGCCCGAGCCGGCGGCGGGCGGCGGCCGCCACCAGCTCCGCGGCCTTGCGCGAGCGGACAAACGCCAGCGTGGCGGGACCGCGGGCGACCAAGCCGGCCAGGATGTCCGCCGCCTCGGCCAAGGTGGAGCGCCGGGCGCCCGCCGCCTTCTCGACCAGCGGCGGCTCCCAGAGCGCGAGCTGGGTGGACGACCGCGGTGAGCCGTCCCGCAGCACGGCGGTGACCGGCAGGCCGGTCAGGTGCTCGGCGTGCTCGGCCGGGTTGCCGATCGTGGCGCTGGCCAGCACGAAGACGGGAGCGCCCGAGTAGTGCTCGACGACCCGCCGGAGCCGTCGCAGGAGCGCGGCGACATGGGTGCCGAAGACCCCCCGCGCCACGTGGCATTCATCGACGATGACGACAGCGAGGCGGTGAAAGAAGTCCCCCCAACGCCGGTGGTGTGGCAGCAGCCCCGCGTGCAGCATGTCCGGGTTGGTGAGCAGCACGTTGGTTGTCCGGCGGATCGCCTCACGCTCGGCGCGGGGGGTGTCCCCGTCGTAGGCCGCCGCACGGAGCTGCGGCAGGCGGAAGCCGCGCAGCGCGCGCACCTGGTCGCGTGCGAGCGCCTTCGTCGGTGCCAGATACAGCGCGGTCGCCTTCTCATCGACCAGCAGGCGCTCGCAGACCGGCAGCTGATAGCACAGGCTCTTGCCGCTCGCGGTGCCCGTCGCGACGACCAGATGGCGGCCCGCCCGTACCAGAGCCAGTGCCTCGGCCTGATGGGTGTAGAGCTTGTCGATGCCCAACACGGCGAGCCGGCCGGGCAGCGGCGCCGGCAGATCGTCGGGCACCGGCCGCAGGACCCCGCGGCGCTCGGGCAGCCGGTGCAGGTGGGTGATGCGCGCCTGCGCCTCCGGCCCGTCGAAGGCGCGCGCGAGCAGCTCGCGCTCCACGCCGGCGAGCAGGTCTTCGGTCTCCACAGCCGCCAGCGTAGTGAGCGCCCGCACGAAGTCCTGGTTTCGTGCGTGAGGGATAGCGGGAACGGCTGAGGGGAAGGGTCGACGACCCGCGGCGGACGGCCCGCCTCGGCGCACCAACTCTTTACAGGAGCACCAGTGGAACTCTCATTGGATCATCGCACGGAGAGCAACTTCACCGTGCTTGAAGTCGGCGGTGAGGTCGACGTGTACACCGCGCCCAAGCTGCGGGAGAAGCTCGTGGAGCTCGTGAGCGACGGCCACTACCGGATCATGGTGGACATGACCAAGGTCGAGTTTCTCGACTCGACCGGACTCGGCGTGCTCGTGGGCGGCTTGAAGCGCGTCCGTTCGCACGACGGCACGCTCGGGTTGGTCTGCAACCAAGAGCGCATTCTGAAGATCTTCCGCATCACCGGGCTCACGAAGGTCTTCCCCATCTACGACTCCCTGGACGAGGCGCTGCAGGATCTCGCGTGACGGATCACGTGGAGCTCCGCGTGCCGTCGGACCCCGCCTATGTGGGGCTGACGCGGTTGCTGGTGAGCGCGGGGGCGCGCCAGGCGGGGATGGCGGGCGCCAAGGTGGAGGATCTGAAGATCGCCGTCAGCGAGGCGGCGACGAACGCGATGCGCGCTCATCGTCAGCACGAGAGCAAGGAACCGGTGACCATCCTGTTCCGCGCGCACGCTGCCCGCTTCGAGGTGGTGGTGGCCGACGCGGGCCCAGGCTTCGACCCGCAGCCACCGACTGCCTTCCGGGACTGGCGCGCCGAGAGCGGCCTCGGTGTCACGCTGATGCGGCATCTCGCCGACGACATCTCGTTCAGCCGGAAGAACGGCATGCAGGTCACGCTCCTGTTCGACCTCTCGCGACCGAGCGGGAACGGTGTCGTCGAATAGCGGGCAGGCGCTGCCGTTGGATCCCCGCACGCGCGCGAGCGTCGAGACCTACGACCAGCACGCGCAGGAATATCAGCGCTTCTGGCGGGAGCGCCGTCCGCGGGACGCCATTCGCAGGTTCGCCTCCATGGCGGGCCGGGGTGCGCGCGTGCTCGACCTCGCGTGCGGTCCGGCGCTCGACGTGCGCCTGCTGCGCGACCAGGGCCTCGACGTCGTCGCCGGCGACCTCTCGGACCAGGCCATGGCGCTCGGGCATGTGCTCTTTCCGAAGAAGCCGCTCGCGCGCTGGGATTATCGCAACTTGCCGTTTCCCGACGGTGTATTCGCGGGCGTCTGGGCGCCCGCGGCGCTGCAGCACCTGCCGCGCGCCGAGATCCGCACGACCCTCGGCGAGCTCCGGCGGGTGCACGCCAGTGGTCCGATCTTTGCGACCTTCCGCCGCGGGGCCAGCGATCTCGTCGAGGTCGAGGACCCGCCTGCCGGAATCGTGTACGCCACCCAGGTGAGCGGCGATGAGCTCGAAGCCCTCCTGCTGGAGCAGGGCTACACCCGCGTCGAGGTGGAGGAGCGCCCCGACCCGCTCGAGCGTCCTGATGTGACCTGGTTGTACGGCTGGGGCCGGTTGGAGCCGAACGCGCGCTGAGCGCCGCGGCAGGGGCAGGTTCAGGCGCCGACGGCGCGCTCGAGATCGTCGAGGATGGCGAAGATCCCGTGAGCCTCCCAGACGCGGGAGCGACGGTCGACAGAGACCTGTCGAAGGATCCCAGCGGACTCGAGCTGGTTGAGCGCGGCCCGTGCCGCGGTTGACCCTCGCACTCGTGCGAACGGCCGCAGCCAGCTGGGGCTTGGCAGATCGTCGCGGGCCATGAAGGCGACGAGATCGTCGAGCAGCCCGGGCAGCTGTTCCGGCGGCGGAGGGACGTAGCGGGCGTCCCGCGGGCTGTGGTCGCTTCCGCCGATCCAGCTTTAGACCTGGCGCAACTCACCCGCTCAGGGCTCCTCCGGCAGGAGCGTGCGGTGAATCCGATGCATCGTCGACACGTCGAACGCAGCCGGGTCATCGGCAGCGGCCACGGCGGTGCGCAGAGCCTTGACGTTGGCGGCGACCTCTCTGGCGGAGCGCTTCGCGGACATGCCCTCCAGCGCGCGCCCCACGTGGCGTTGCCGGACCTCGATCTCGCTCGATCCGAGAGGAGGCCGACGACTCCGCGCGCAACAGCGGCACCACGCTGTCATCCAAGCCCTCGGCTGCGTCCAGCCGTCCCAACGACAGCGCGGCCTGTTCGAGCTCCACGGCAACGTCCGATTGCAACGCGAGCCGGCGACTGGCAATCTGCGGCGGCAGCGCGACGGTGTACGCAACGCGGCGGTCTCGACGACGGATGCGTGCGTGTCGCTCACCATGCTGCCCCGCGGGCGCTACCGTCAGGTCATGGAGCAGTACGACGTCGTCGTGGTGGGCGCGGGCCTGGCCGGCTTGGAAGCGGCCCGCGGGCTCGCCGAGCGCGGCGCGAGCGTGCTGGTCGTCGATCGGCGCGATGTCGTCGACGAGCGGGTGGCGACGACCGGCATCTTCGTCCGCCGCACGTTGGAGGACTTCGATCTGCCGGAGGACTGCCTCGGCCTGCCGGTGCGCGACGTCGTCGTCGCCTCGCCCGCCGGGCGCGAGCTGCACCTGACCAGCGACCAGGTCGAGTACCGGGTCGGGCGCATGGGTCGGCTGTACCGGCGGTGGCTGGACGGGGCGGTCGCGGGCGGGGCGGTCTGGGCGCCGGGCACTACGTTCGTGAGTGCTGTTCCCGCGCCAGGCGGGGGACTCGCCGTCGACCTGCAGACCGCGGATTCGCCCCGTCGCGTCGAGGCGCGCTTCCTGATCGGCGCCGACGGGTCACAGTCGGCGGTCGCCCGCGCCCTCGGCATGGACGTCAACCGCCGCGAGATCGTCGGCGCGGAGACCGTGTACGAGGGTGTCCCGCTGGATGGCCCACCGCACTTCCGCTGCGTCCTCGACCCGCACGTCGCGCCCGGCTACCTCGCCTGGGTCGTGCACGACGGGGAGGAGGTCCACATCGGGGTCGGCGGGCAGGTGCGCCGCTACGCGGTCGCGCAGGCGTTGCGCGTGTTCACGCAGCGGATGCAAGCGCGCTACGACGGCCGCTGGTTCCGCCGCCGCTTCCGCAAGCGCCTGGCGTTGCGCAACGCGCTCGTGGCCCTGTGGACGCCGGCGGCGCTGGAGCTCGGCTGCGCGCTGCTGCGCACCCCGCCGGGCCGCGCCGTCGCTCGGGACGTCTTC
The DNA here is from genome assembly GCA_038233095.1 of Euzebyales bacterium. Lineage (GTDB taxonomy): Bacteria > Actinomycetota > Nitriliruptoria > Euzebyales > Egibacteraceae > JBBSMR01. Next base: position 41,552 of record JBBSMR010000001.1, on the reverse strand, counting down.
TTCGGACGCGGCTCCTTCCCCAACGCACCGCACTGACTGCGGCGCCGTTACACGAAGGCGCTGGCGAAGATCAGCGAGACGATCGTCATCACCTTGATGAGGATGTTCATCGCCGGTCCGGAGGTGTCCTTGAAGGGGTCGCCGACCGTGTCGCCGACCACGGCCGCCTTGTGCGGCTCGGAGCCCTTGCCGCCGTGCGCGCCCGACTCGATGTATTTCTTGGCGTTGTCCCAGGCGCCGCCGGAGTTCGCCATGAAGATGGCGAGCGCGAAGCCCGAGACGAGCGCGCCAGCGAGGAAGCCGCCGAGCGCGTTCACCGAGATGAACCCGATGATGAGCGGGATGGCGATGGCCAGCCCGCCGGGGATGAGCATCTCCCGCAGCGCGGCGGCGGTCGAGATGTCGACGCAGCGAGCGTAGTCAGGGATGGCGTCCGCCCGGCCTTCGCGCAGCCCTGGGATCTCGCGGAACTGCCGGCGGACCTCCTCGATCATTTTGTTCGCGGCGCGTCCCACCGACGCCATCGTCAGCGCGGCGAAGGCGAAGGGGACCATCGCGCCCAGGAAGAGCCCGCTGAAGACGTCGACCTGGCCGATGTCCAGCGAGATGCTTCCGCCGACGGCCTGCTCGAAGGCCTTGAAGAGCGCGAGTGCGGTGACCGCGGCCGAGCCGATCGCGAAGCCCTTCGCCACCGCGGCCGTCGTGTTGCCGAGCGAGTCGAGCGAGTCGGTCACCTCGCGGACCTCCGGGGGCAGGTGGGCCATCTCGGCGATACCGCCCGCGTTGTCGGCGATCGGACCGTACGCGTCGACGGAGACCACGACGCCCGTGGTCGCGAGCATGCCGATGGCCGAGAGCGAGATGCCGTAGATGCCCGAGAGCGGGTCGCCGGGCACCGCGAGGTTGGCCGCCCAATACGCGATCCCCACTGCCAGGACGATGAGCACGACGGCCGGGGCAGACGAGAGCATGCCCAGCGAGATGCCGCCGATGATATTCGTGGCGCTGCCGGTCTCGGACGCTTTCGCGATCTGCTTCACGGGGCCGTAGTGGTCGGAGGTGAAGAACTCGCTCACGAAGCCGATGGCCGTGCCGACGAGCAGGCCGACGGTCACCGCGATGGGAAAGCCCCACCAGTTCTCGACGCCCTCGACGCCGATGAAGAAGATCAGCCCGAGCACGAAGACGAAGAGGATCGTGAGTCCCGCCGCCACGTTGGTCCCCCGGTGCAGCGCCCGCGCCAGGTCCTGCCTGGTCGCCTCGGCCTTGGCCTTCACCGTGAAGGCGCCGACGATCGAGGCGATCATGCCAAACGCGCCGATGGCAAGCGGGAAGAGCAGTGCTCGCTCCTGGAAGCCGCCGGTGAAGGCGAACGCCGCGAGGGCGATGGGCGCGATGATCGAGCCGGCGTAGGACTCGAAGAGGTCGGCGCCCATCCCGGCCACGTCGCCCACGTTGTCGCCCACGTTGTCGGCGATGGTCGCCGGGTTGCGCGGGTCGTCCTCGGGGATGCCCGCCTCGACCTTGCCGACGAGGTCGGCGCCGACGTCCGCCGCCTTCGTGTAGATGCCGCCGCCGATGCGGGCGAAGAGCGCGATCGAGCTGGCCCCCAGCCCGAAGGCCGTGACCACCTGGAACGGCTGATCCACCTCGAGCACCTGCACGAAGAGGATGTAGGCCAGCGAGAGGCCGAGCAGCGCCAGGCCCGCCACCGTGAAGCCCATGACGGCCCCGCCGCGGAAGGCGAGCGGGAGAGCGAGCTGCGGCCCTGTGCGGGCGGCCTGCGTGGTGCGCGCGTTGGCCAGCGTCGCGACGCTCATCCCGACGAAGCCCGCCAACGCCGAGAGGAGCGCGCCCGAGACGTAGGCGACCGCGCCCCAGGGTCGCCCGTAGTCCAGGAACACGAAGATCAGCAGGGTCATGAGCACGACGAAGCCCGCGACCCACGAGTACTCGCGGCGCAGGAACGCGCGGGCGCCCTGCTGGATGGCCTCCATCAGCTCGACCATGCGCTCGTTGCCGGGATCGGACTTGCGCACGATGCCGAAGAAGTAGGCGGCGAGCACAAGCCCGGCAATCGCGGCCAGGGCGCTCAGGATCGGTACAGCTGCCATGAGTGGTGTTCCTTCATACGTGTCGGGCTCGCCGGGAGGCTGTGCAGGCACGGCCAACGCACGCGCAAGTCGGACCGCTGACATCTGCCGGTCGCGGGCCCCGCACGCGCCTGTCGTCTCTCCGGCGATCAACGGATCGAGGACAGGGTAGCAAAGAATGGGCAAACAGGTCGCCCGAGACCGGGCGGCTACCGTGGCCGGTCATGGATGCCCCGTTCCTGCGCCGTGACCGCGCGCACCGAGAGGCGGCCGAGGCCCGGCTCGGCGGGCTGGCCACCCGTGCCGCCGAATCGCGTGGGCGGCGGCGTGCAGAGCCCGACGATCCGCTGCGCACCGCGTTCGAGCGCGACCGCGACCGGATCCTGCACTCCAAGGCGTTCCGCCGGTTGAAGCACAAGACGCAGGTCTTTCTGAACCCCGAAGGCGACCACTACGTCACCCGGCTGACGCACACGCTGCAGGTGACCCAGATCGCCCGTGCGCTCGCCGCCGCGCTCGGTCTGAACACCTCGCTCGCCGAGGCGATCGCGCTCGGCCACGACGTGGGGCACACCCCGTTCGGCCACACGGGCGAGGACGCGCTCGAGGTGTACTTCGACGCGGGCTGGCATCACGCCGCCCAGGGTGTGCGCATCTATGAGGTGCTGGAGGACCGCAACCTGACGTGGGAGGTGCGGGACGGCATCCGCGCGCACACCTGGCGCATCGAGCCACCGCCACACACCGCCGAGGGGCTCTGCGTGCGCTACGCCGACCGCATCGCCTACCTCACCCACGACGCGCTCGACGCGCTGAGGGCGGGGCTGCTCGCCCCCGGCGACTTCCCTGCCGCCACGCGTGAGCGCCTCGGCGAGCCGGGTCGCTCCTGGATCGGGAAGATGATCCACGCGGTCGTGGAGCACAGCTGGGAGTCGGGTGCGCTGACGATGGAGCCGCCCATGCTCGAGGTCATGCACGAGCTCCGGGATTTCATGTTCGCCCGCGTCTACCGCTCGCCGGAGAACGAGCAGGCCAAGCGCGCCGCCATCACGGTCATCCGCCAGCTCGTCGACTATCACCTGGACCACCCCGACGAGCTGCCCCACGGCTACCGTGACGGCGAGGCCGAGCCGCTGGTGCAGGTGGTCGACTACGTCGCAGGGATGACGGACCGCTTCGCGCTGGCCACCCATGACCGCCTCTTCCGCCCCCGCCTCTTCGAGCACCTGCCGCTGCCCTGACCCGTGCTTTGCTCCTCGGCGCGGCGGGGCTTCAGAGAGGGGTTCGTGGTCGAGGTCGGGAATGCCGTGAGGGAGGCGGCTGTTACGGTGGACCCAGTCTCGTCGCGCAAAGAAGGGAGCATGGCGCTAGCCCATGGCGAAGAATCTCGTAATCGTGGAGTCGCCCACCAAGGCCAAGACGTTGGAGGGCTACCTGGGCAAGGACTACAAGGTCCTGGCCTCGGTCGGCCATATCCGTGACCTGCCCCGCAGCGACTTCGCCGTCGATGTCGAGAACGGCGATGTCGCGCTGCGCTACGAGGTGCCGAAGAGCGCCGCGAAGGTCGTCAGTGGGATCAAGAAGGCGGTGAAGGAGGCCGAGCACGTCTTCCTCGCCACCGACCTCGACCGTGAGGGCGAGGCCATCGCCTGGCACATCGCCGAGGTGGCCAATATCGACGTCCGCGACGAGAACCGCGTGGTCTTCTCCGAGATCACCCGTGAGGCGATCCTCGGCGCGTTCGAGCAGCCGCGCCGCATCGACGCGCACCTGGTCGACGCGCAGCAGGCGCGGCGCGCGGTGGATCGCATCGTCGGCTACCGGCTCTCGCCCACGCTCTGGCGCAACGTCTCCAGCGGCATCTCCGCGGGACGGGTGCAATCCGCCGCGCTGCGGCTGATCTGCGACCGCGAGGACGAGATCCGCGCCTTCAACTCCGACGAGTACTGGACCGTGCACGGGGCGTTCGAGCGCTCCGACGCGGGCGGGCTCGAGGCCGAGCTGCACGCTCTCGACGGCAGGCGCCTCGTCACCCCGCCCAAGATGGCGGAGTACGTCGAGAAGGGGACCCAGGCCAAGTACACCCTGATCGGCGACGGCGAGGCGGCCGACGTCGTGCTGGCGCGTGCCCGCGCGACCGGTCGGTGGACGGTCGCCAACACCACCCGGCGCGAGACGCGGCGCAATCCCAAGCCGCCGTTCACCACCTCGACCCTGCAGATCGACGCGGGCAACAAGCTCGGCTGGTCCGGCTCGAAGACGATGCGCGTCGCGCAGCAGCTCTATGAGGGCATCAACCTGGGCGGGGACGAGGGCACCGTCGGGCTCATCACCTACATGCGGACCGACTCGCTGAACCTCTCCGCGCAGGCGCTCAGCGAGATCAACGGCCTCGTGCGGTCCGAGTACGGCGAGCGCTACACGATCGAGAAGCCGCGGGTCTTCAAGAGCCGTTCCAAGGGGGCGCAGGAGGCGCACGAGGCGATCCGTCCGACCGGCGTGCGCCGGCTGCCGCACCGCATCGGCCGCCATCTCGACAACGACCAGCGCGCGCTCTACGAGCTGATCTGGAAGCGCACGGTGGCCACGCAGATGGCGCCGGCGGTCTTCGACACGGTGCGCGCCGACATCGTGGGCGAGACGCGTGAGGGCGAGCTGGTCTTCCGCATCTCGGGCCAGGTCATGAAGTTCGACGGCTACCGCAAGCTCTACACGGCGGGCGGCGAGCAGGCGGGCGAGCTGCCCGAGATCAGCGACGGGCAGACGCTCACGCTGGCGGACGTGCGCGGCGAGCAGCACTTCACCCAGCCGCCGCCGCGCTACAACCAGGGCTCGCTGATCGAGCTGCTCGAGGAGCTCGGCATCGGACGGCCCTCGACCTACGTCTCGATCATCCAGGTGCTGCTCAGCCGCGAGTACGTGCGGTTGGAGAGCCGCGCGTTTCGGCCGACCCCGCTCGGCGAGGTCGTCGTCGCCTATCTGAAGCAGCATTTCGCCGAGATCGTCGACACGAGCTTCACCGCCCGCATGGAGAGCGAGCTCGACGAGATCGCCGAAGGGCAGGAAGCGTGGGGCCCGCTGGTCGCGGACTTCCTCTCAGAGGTCGACGATTGGATCGCCGAGCGCAAGCCCGAACGTCCGCGCATCCCGATCGCGGGCACCGAGTGCCCCGACTGCGGCGCGCCGATGGAGAAGGTCTTCAGTGGCAAGTCCCGGCAGTGGTTCGCCTCGTGCAGCCGCTGGCCCGACTGCAAGGGGACGCTGCCGCTCGACGCCGAGGGCAACGTCACGACGATCGAGGAGCTGCAGCCCGACCCTGACGTGCTCTGTCCCGAGTGCGGCAAGGCCATGATCCGGCGGGAGGGCCGTTACGGCCCCTTCTACGGCTGCCAGGACTACCCGAACTGCAAGGGCATCACCAACGTCGAGCAGCGCATCGGCTTCGCCTGCCCCAAGTGCGGCGAGGGCGACCTGACCGAGCGCAAGTCCCGCTACGGCAAGCCCTTCTACGGGTGCAACCGGTATCCCGACTGCGACTTCGCTCTCTGGACCACTCCGCTCGCCCAGCCCTGCCCGCACTGCGGGGGGCCGCTGAAGCCGCCCCGCAAGAACGCGAAGAACCCGACCTCGATCTGCGCAAACTGCGAGCAGAAGGTGCCGGTCGAGGCGGATCCGCCCCGCGTGCAGACCGAAGAGGTCGTGCCCGGCTCGCGGACCCCCGCCCCCGCCTGAGCGGCCGCTGGGGAGCGCGGGTGGCGGGTTGCTTGTCCCGGTAGCCGCGCGCGCGATTCTCTGGCATACTTCTCGCGAACGCAGCCGCTCGGGCTGCGCTTCGTTGTCCTGGCTGCGGTGGGAGTCGCCATGAACAGTCTCATTGTGCTGCGTGGGTCGTCGCCCCTTCTGCGCGGGCTCGCCGCGCTCAGTCTCGTGCTCGCGCTGCTGCTCGCCAGCGGTCTGACCGCGACGCCGGCACAGGCGGCCGAGCCGGTGCGCATCCTGCCGCTCGGAGACTCGATCACCCACGGGTACGGCACGGCGCGATCGACGTGGCGCTCTTTTCTATGGCACCGCCTGCAGAACGCCGGCCGCGACGTCGACTTCGTCGGCAACGGCTACGGCCTTGTCAAGGACATACCGGTCTACAGCGACTTCGATCAGGGCCACGAGGGGCACTCGGGCTGGAAGGCTGACCGCATCCTGGCCAACGCCCGGGCATGGGCCACGCAGACCCGGCCGGACGTCGTGCTGTTGCACATCGGCACGAACGACGTGAAGCAGGGCGAGTCGAACGACAGCACCATCGCCGAGATCGAAGGCATCGTGAACGAGCTGCGCGCCGCTCGGCCAGGCGTGACGGTCGTGATCGCCCAGATCATCCCGATGAAGTACCGCAACGCCCAGATCCAGGATCTGAACCAGCGCATCGCCCAGCTGGCGAACACGATCGCGACACCGACCTCGAACGTCGTTGTCGTCGATCAGCACACGGGGTTCGACCTCGCCACCGAGTCCGATGACGGCACGCACCCGAACGAGCGCGGCGACCGCAAGATGGCCGAGCGCTGGTCCGCAGCTCTGCTGAACCTGCTCCCGAAGGTCGCGCCCGCGGCGGAGGTCGCGCTCAGCCTGCCCGCGACCGCCTCAGCCGGCGCGGACCTCGCGCTCACCGCTGACGTCACGGCCGAGACCGGTGTGTCCAAGGTCGCCTTCTACCGGGGTGAGGTGCTGATCGGCGAGGACGCCACGGCGCCGTACGGCGTCACGTGGCGTGACGTGCCCGCCGGGCGCTACCCGGTCACGGCCCGCGCCACCCTGGCGGGTGGCCGCGTGGTCTCCTCGCTGGGCGACGCCGTCACGGTCGGCACGGCGCCCAGCGCGCTCTTCGTGGTCGGCTCGCCGAAGACGATGGGTGCCCAGGACGGCGCCATGGGCGCGCGTCTGCAGGCCCACGGCCTGGTCCCCGTGACCGTGGACGACAACGTCGCCACCGCCACCGACGCCACCGGCAAGAAGCTCGTGGCCATCTCGATCTCGGTCTCGCCGACCAGGGTGGCGGCCAAGTACGCGGGCTCGGCGGTGCCGCTGATCACCTGGGAAGGCGGCATCTTCGACGACCTCGGCATGGTGACCTCGAAGGGCAGCCTGAGCGCGCAGACGCAAGGGTCGGTGAAGGCGCCGACGCATCCGCTGGCCGGCGGACTGAGCGGCACGCAGACGCTGACGAGCGGCCCGCAGAGCTATCAGTACGGCCGCCCGACGACGAGCGCGACGAACGCCGTGGCGGCGCCGAGCAGCAGCGGCAAGGCGCTCGTCTTCGGCTACGAGTCGGGCGCCGCCATGGTGGGCCGCAGCGCCCCCGACCGTCGGGTCGGGTTCTTCGCCGGCACGACGACGCCGGCGGCGCTCACCCCGTCCGGTTGGCGTCTGTACGACGCCGCGCTCGCATGGAGCCTGCGGCGTTGAGGTTCGGGCTCACGGCGCCGACCCGCCCTGAGCGCATGTCGCGGGCGCTTGCCGCCACGGTGCTCATCGCGGCACTCGCGGCCGGGCTCACCGTCATGGCGGCCGCGCCAGCCCAGGCCGCCCAGGCGGCACGACCGGTGCGGATCCTGCCGTTGGGCGACTCGATCACCGAGGGCTTCGGGGCGAGCCACTCCACGTGGCGATACTTCCTCTGGCACCGGCTGCGCAGCTCCGGGCGTGAAGTCAACTTCGTGGGCAACGAGTACGGCATCCACGAGGGGCTGCCGCTGCACGCCGACTTCGACCAGTCCCACGAGGGGCATTCGGGCTGGAAGGCCGACCGGATCCTTGCCAATGCCCGCGCGTACGCCGCGCGGACCCGTCCTGATGTCGTGCTGCTGCACGTCGGCACGAACGATGTGAAGCAGCGCGAGACGAATGCGACGACGATCACCGAGATCCGTGGGATCATCCGTGAGCTGCGCGTGGCCCGTCCGCGGGTGGCGGTCGTGCTGGCGCAGCTCATCCCGCTGCGCAACCGCGACGACGTCATCCAGCGGCTCAACGACCGCATCGCGGCGCTGGCGGCCGAGCTCTCACGGCCCGACTCGCGGGTCGTCACCGTCGACCAGCACGCCCGGTTCGACCTGGCGGTGCACTCCGACGATGGGACGCATCCCAACCTACGGGGCGACCGCCTGATGGCGCGGCGCTGGGCCCGCGCGTTGCAGCCGCTGGTGAAGAAGGTGGCCCCCGTGACGCTCGTCACCACGGCCGCGCCGTCGACCGTGCCGGCCGGGGCAAGCGTCCGGTTGGCCGCGCGCGTGCGGACGCACGCCCGGGTCCGAATGGTGCGCTTCTACCACGGGGACCATCTCATCGGCGCGGACCGCACCGCCCCGTACCGGGTGACCTGGCGCGGTCTCCCGCGCGGTCGCTTTCCCGTCATCGCGCGGGCTCAGCTCGAGAGCGGTCGAGTCGTGCACGCGCTCACGACCTTCGTGCGGGCGGGGATCCCGCCGCTCGCGTTGTTCGTCGTGGGCTCGCCACGCGACCTCGGCCCGCACGACGGCCGGCTCGGCGCCCGGCTGCAGGGGATGGGACTCGTCCCGGTCGTGCAGGACGACGGTGACGCCGCCGCCTCCGACGCACGCGGCAAGTCGGTGATCCTGCTGTCGGGGTCGATCTCGCGCCGGCGCCCCGCTCTGGCGTACGTGCGGGCGCCGGTGCCGCTCATGACCTGGGACGCCGAGCTGATGGACGAGCTCGGCATGACTCGCCGTGCGGGTATCGCGCCAGGACGGCAGCGTGTCCAGATGGTCCGGGTGCGGCACCCGTTGACGGCGGGCCTGCGTGGACGTCCGGTCGTGACCCGGGTGCCGGGCGGCCAGACCTACGGACGGCCGGGCCGGCGAGCGCTGGTCACGGCCAGGGTGGTGGGGAGCCCGGGGAGAGCGGCGCTCTTCGCCTATGGACGTGGCACCAGGATGGTCGAGCGTCGAGCGCCGCACCGCCGGCTCGGCTTCTTCACGACAGCCAAGAGCGGCGCGGATCTCACCAGGGCGGGCCGGCGGTTGTTCGACGCCGCTGTCAGGTGGAGCGTCGGCCGGCGCTGACAGCGCCCGCCCCCCGGGTGTCTGCCTTTGTTGGCGGCCGAGCGCGGCGACCAGGTCCCGTCTATGGCTTCACCATGAATGGCTCACCCAGGGAGGTACGAAGGGCATCGAAGTGTCGCCGGTCCAGCGTCAGCACGTCTCTGCAATCGTGTCGGTCGGCCAGCACGACGAGCGAAGCGTCGGTCAAGCCGATCCGTAGATCGTCGAAGCGTTGGGAGACCAGTAGGCAGGCGCCGATGTCCACGGCGTCGAAAGGCTCGAGCCGATAGCGGCGTTCAACGACGTCGGTGAGCAGCGCGCCGCTTGCCTGATGGCTGACGTGCTTGGTCAGCAGATAGTCCAACTCGGCCAGGACGAAGGGTGAGAGCAAGAAGGGCGGTTCAGCTTCTGCGAGCGCCTGGGCGCACCCAGCATGCGCGCGTTGGTCTCGATCGAGTGCGGCAAGCACCCCGCTGGTGTCCACAAGCATCATGTTCCGAAATCTGCAAGAGCCTCGTCGATGCGTTCTGCGAGATCCGGTTGGCCGGAAGCGATCACACCAGTGCGGGGGCGCCGCCCCGAACCCGCTTGAACGGCCGATCGAAGAGCACGGCGGATGAACTCCGCCTCAGAGAGCTGCTGCGTGCGCGCAACCTCTTTCAGTTCGTGTCGGAGATCATCCGGGAGATAGACCGTGGTTCGGTGCATGCCATAACCGTACCATACGTTGTCCGAGAACTACACGGGGCGCTGTACGACCGCCAGCAGGCCGGTGCCGCTGCCGTGCGGGTCGGCCGTCACCCGCACACCCTCGACCGGGACGGACGGCGTGCGGTCACCGCTGCGGGCGACGGCGAGCTGGGTCAACCGTCCCGCAGCGCCCGGCGCCGTGCGCTCCAGCCGCGCCCAGACGCGATTGCCGAGCGGCTCCAACCAGCGCTGGGCGCGCCCCAGCGAGTAGACCGAACCTTCCAGGCGCCAGACCGTCACCGGCCAGGTCGTGACCGCGCGCAGCAGTCCCAGAAGGCCGAGGAAGTCGACCGTGCCGATGTGGGGGGCGTAGCCCGACCAGCCACCGGGGTAGCCGCTCTCGTCGGGGGTCGACAGCACGAGCAGTCCCTCTGGGGTTACCAGCCCGAGCAGTCGGGTGAGGAAGGCGACGTGCTGGGAGTAGGGGAGGTGCTCGAGGACCTCCATGGCCGTGACGAGCTCAGCCTCGCCGACACCCTCCATGCCGGCCTTCACCGTGGCCCCGGGGAAGGCCCTGGCCGCGACGGAGCGCACGCCCGCATCGTGGTCGACGAGCGCAAGGTCGGCGTCGAGGCGCTCCGCGGTCCACGCGGCGAACGCGCCGACGCCGCTGCCGACGTCGACGACGCGACGACGGCGCGGCAGCCGGCTCGCGGCGCGCTCGGCGAGCTCGGCGGCCGCCAGGTAGTGCACGAGATGGCGCACCATGAGCCCCGCGTGCCCGTGCGCCGACGGGTCGCCACCCTCGGCGTTGAGGTGGCGGCCGCGGCGGGCGCGCTCGACCCGCCGGAACGCCAGCTCGGCCTCGGCCAGGGCGACGGCCAGTCCTTCCAGCGGCGGCGGCTCGAGCGCGGGCGGCGATGACGTCACGGGACCCCTCTTCCTGGGCGGATGACCCGGTGCTGACGGTAGGCTGCCACACCGGTGCGCGATCGGGCCGGTACACCGATCGTCTCCTTCCGTATTCGAGACCATGAAAGGGCGAGCGATCGCTGAGTCGGGCTCCGCCTCCGTCGACGCCGGGGCGGCCGCGGATGCGCTCATTGGCGTGGACGGTCAGCGGGCCGCCTACCGGGCGCTGCTCGGCAACCGCAACTACCGGCTCTGGTTCTTCGCCGCGCTGAGCTCGGGAGTCGGCGACTGGGCCGGCCTGTTCGCGCTGCAGGCGCTGGTCCTGGTGCTGAGCGAGCCCGGCTCGCGGCGCGGCATCTTCGCGCTGGGCGGCATCATGATGGCGCGGCTGCTGCCCAGCCTGCTGGTCGGTCCCGTCTCGGGGGTGCTCGCGGACCGGTACGACCGCAAGCGTCTCATGGTCGGCGTCGACATCATGCGCGGCGTGCTCTTCGTCTTCATCGCCTTCTCCCGCGACCTTGTCGCGCTGTTCGCGCTCACCTTCCTCGTCGAATGCTTCTCGCTGCTCTTCATCTCATCCAAGGACGCCGTGCTGCCCAGCCTGGTCGAGCGCCGCCATCTGCAGCAGGCCAACCAGCTCAACCTGCTCGTCACCTACGGTACGCTGCCCATAGGCGGGATCCTGGGGAGTCTCGTCACCGGGGTAGCGGCCCTGCTGGTCGTGATCGGTCTCGAACAGCTCGACCCGTTGCTGCTCATCTTGCTGCTGGACGCGGCGACGTTCTTCGCCTCGGCGCTGCTGGTCAGCCGGCTGGCGCTGCCGCCCGCGGTGCGCCGGGCGAACGAGGCGGGCGAGTCGGAGGGCGCGCTCGCCGAGCTGCGCCAGGGGTTCACCTTCATCCAGGGCCTGCCGCTCATCCGGGCGCTCATCCTCGGGGTGGTCGGGATCGCGTTCGGCGCGGGTGTCGTCGTGACGCTCGGGCCGGAGTTCGTGCGCGGCACGCTCGGGCGGCCCGAGACCGACTGGCAGCTCATGATCACCGCCGTCGGGCTCGGCCTCGTGGCGGGGATCGTGGGGGTCGGCTTCCTGCCGTCGCGCTGGCCGCGGGAGCGCATCTTCCCGCTCGGGCTGATCGCGACCGCCGCCTTGGCGGTCGGACTGGCCACGCTCACCAGCTTCGGCTGGGCGCTCGGGTTCGGTGCCCTGCTCGGGGCCGCGTCGGGCGTGAGCTTCGTGCTCGGCTACACCCTGCTGCACGCCTATACCCGCGACGACATCCGGGGCAAGACCTTCGCGGCCTTCTACACCGGCACCCGGTTGGCGCTCTTCGCCTCGCTCGGCCTGGCGCCGTTCGTCGCCGGTCTGATCGGCGTCTTCTCGATCGGGGTCGGTGGCGTGGAGCTGCGGATGTCCGGCGTACGGGTGACGATCCTGGCGGGAGGGCTATTCGGGCTCTTCGCCGCGGTCTCGGCGGGGCGGGCGATGTGGCGGGCCTCCGGGAGCGACAAGGACGATGACGCCGGAAGCCTGCGCCTGCCCGCACCGAGGATGCCGGAGGAGAGTGCCGGGCTGCTGATCGCCTTCGAAGGGGTCGAGGGCGCCGGCAAGTCGACGCAGGTCGCGAACGTCGCCAAGGCGCTGCGTGCGCGCGGTCACGAGGTGGTGATCACCCGCGAGCCGGGCGGTCCGCCCGTCGCGGAGCGTCTCAGGAAGATCCTGCTCGACGCCGACGGCGAAATGGACAACCGCACCGAGGTGCTGCTGTACGCCGCCGCTCGCGCCGAGCACGTCGCCGCCACCATCCGGCCGGCCCTAGACGCCGGCGCCATCGTGCTGTGCGACCGGTTCATCGACAGCTCCCTGGCGTATCAGGGGTTCGCCCGCGCGCAGGGCGCCGAGACGGTGGGAGCGATCAGCCGGTGGGCGACCGCGGGGCTGCGGCCCGAGATGGTCGTCCTGCTCCGCCTGGACGTCGAAGAGGGGTTGCACCGCGTCACGACCAGGGCGGACGGCGGCGGCGTCGATCGGCTGGAACGCGAGAAGCTCGACTTCCACCGCCGCGTCGCCGAGGGCTACGAGACGCTCGCGGCGAACGACCCCGAGCGCTTCATCGTCGTCGACGGGCAGGCGGAACCGGGGGCTGTGACCGAGCGGATCCTCGGCGAGCTCGTTCCGCGGTTGCAGGCGCGGAGCTCATGAGCACGCGGCCCATGCCCTGGGCGATCCCCGGGCAGGACCGGGTGGCGACGATCCTGTCCGAGGCGGCGCGCCGGGATGAGGTGAGCCACGCCTGGGCGTTCACCGGTCCGGTTGGGGTAGGACAGGAGCAGGCCGCCCGGGCGCTGGTCGCCGCGCTGAACTGTCCGGAGCCGGACCCCCCGTGCGGCCTCTGTGAGAGTTGCCGGCGCAGCATGCGCGGCGCGCACCCGGCCTACGAGGAGTTCCGGCCGACCGGCGCCTTCCACCGGGTCGCGGAGGTGCGCGAGCGCTGGACGCGCGCCGCCTTCCTCTCCGGCGTGGCAGGCGGCTGGAAGGTGCTGCGCATCGTCGAGGCCGACCGGATGAACGAAGCTGCCGCGAACGCCTTTCTGAAGGCGCTGGAGGAGCCGCCGCCACGCACCACCTGGATCCTCGATCTCGCCGACCCCGACGAGCTGCCGGACACGATCCTCTCGCGCTGCCGGGTGGTGCGTTTCTCGCCGTGGAGCCGCGAGGTGCTCGATACGCAAGCGGGCCGGCTCGGGCTGGACGAGGACGGCGCACGGGGGCTCGCGGTCCGTGCCAGCTTCGGCTCGCCGACCCAGCTCGCCCGGCTCGCCGCCTCTGGCGGGCTCGATGACCTGCGGGCACACCGGGAGTGGCCGCGCCGGCTCCGGGCCGACGGCCCGGCCTTCGCGCTCGTCGCGGCGCGCGCGCTTGACGACGAGGTGAAACGGCGCAGCGCCGCGCTGCGCGAGGAGGCCCGAGCCGAGCGGGACGCGCTGGCCGAGACCTACGGAGAGCAGCCGCCACGTGCCGTGGTGAAGGAGCTCGACGAGCGGCGCGCGCGCCTGGAGCGCGAGCTGCGCACCGCCGTGGCGCAGGCGGCGCTGGACGACCTGGTGGGGTGGCTGCGCGACGTCGTCCTGGTCGCCTCGGGCGGAGACGTCGCGCAGGCGGTGCACGCCGACGACCCCGACGGGCTGCGGGCGGATGCCACGGCGCTCTCGCCCGCGGGCGCCCTGGCCACCGTGGACACCGCGCTGCTCACCCGCGAGCGCCTGGAGCTGAACGTGCAGCCGGGCCTGGCGCTCGAGGCGCTGCTCATGGAGCTCTCGGCCCGGATGCTGCCGGGCTGATCGACGGGTGGACTGCTCGGCGGTCGAGGCGGTCGAGGCGGTCGAGGCGGTCGAGGCGGTCGAGCGCGCCGAGCACGTCGGGGACGGTGACGGCCAGCAAGCCCGGGTCGACCCGCTGGCCGTGCGGATTCCCGGTGCGCCCAGCCCACAGCACGATGTGGCGTCCGTCGCGTGCGGGCGGACCCCACTGCTCCGGGCTTGTCGGACCGAATAGCACCACCGAGGGGGTGCGGGTGGCGGTGGCCAGATGCGCGACGCCGGTATCGCCGCAGAGCACTCGGGCGGCTCCACCGACGACTCGGGCAAGGTGAGACAGATCGGTGCGTCCGGCGAGCACGGCGTCTTCCGGCAGGCCGGCCAGGTGAGCGATCCGCCCGGCCGCCTCGACCTCGTCGGGGCCTCCGGTGAGCAGCACACGCCGCCCAGCGCGGCGCTCGGCGCGCGCCACGGTCGCCCAGCGCTCGACCGGCCAGCGCCGCGCCGGCGACGCCGCGCCCGGGTGGATGACCGTGGCGCCGCGCGCCTCGGGCGCGGGCTCGACACGCAGGTCAAGACCGTCCGCGTCGGCGTCCACCCCGAACGCGGTGAGCAGCCGGCACCAGCGCCGCGTCTCGTGCTCGTCGGTGTGCCACGGCGGACCGTCTGCGCTGGCGGGCACATCGGGGTGGGCGAAGGCCAGCAGGCGCGTGGGGCGAGTGGCGAGCAGCGCCGTGTGGCTCTCTGGTCCCCGGCCGTGCAGGTTGACGGCGATGTCGGCGCGGTGACAGCCCCTCGGCAGGGCGGCGTCCACCCGCTGGCGGTAGTCGACATCCGCGACGTCGTGGACCGCCCCGTCGAGGAGCGCGACGAGCGGCGTGAGCGACGCGGGCGCGAGCAGCGTGCGGCGATGAGCGGGGAAGGCGCGCGCGAGCCCGCGCAGCGCGGGCGCCGCGGTGAGCAGATCCCCGAGCCCCAGTGCGCGGAGAACGACCAGCCGGGGCTGGTCTAGGGCCACGAGGGCTCGGTGGAGGGCGTGATGATGAGCTCGCGCACCTCGCAACCGGGAGGCTGGCGCAGCGCGAACAGCACCGCCTGAGCGACATCCTCCGGTGCGTTGAGCTGCTGGTCGGCGGCAGGCTTGAACTGCTCGGGGCGGTCGTCGAAGAAGCGGGTTCGCATGCCACCCGGAACAAGCATGGTCACGCCGACGCGTCCCTGCAGCTCCAGAGCGAGGGCTCGGGTGAAGCCGACCACTCCGAACTTACTGGCGCTGTAAGCGGTCGCGGCCGGCAGCGCGCGCAGGCCGAGCGTCGAGGCGATCGTGACGACGCGTCCCTGCCGCTCGATCAGGTGCGGCAGAGCGGCGCGGACCACGGCGGCCGTGCCGATCAGGTTCACGGCGATGACGCGCTCCCAGTCGGCGGCGTCCACGTCGAGGAGGTCGCCGCACGCGTCGACGCCCGCGGCGGTCACCACGGCGTCCAGCTCGTACTGGTCGGCGAGCTCGCTGACCGTCGCTTCGGCCGCCCGCGCGTCGCCCAGATCGACTTGGTGGAAGGCGACGTCGCGGTCTGGCTGGGCGATGTCCAGGACCACCGGCGTGCCGCCGGCCTTCTCGACCGCCTCGGCGACGGCCCGACCGAGCCCCGATGAGCCACCGGTCACGAGCACGGTTCCGGGCGAACGCTCAGCTGCTGTCATGATGCAACGCCTCCTGCAGGATGAGGGTGGTGGAGCGGCCGTCCAGGTAGGGCAGCACGACCGCCTGCCCGCCCCAGGAGGCGAGCAGCTTGGCTTCGGGCAGATCGTCCAGCGTGTAGTCGGCGCCCTTCGCCCATACGTCGGGTTGCAGGGCGGTAAGCACCGTTTCAGGGGTGTCCTCGTCGAAGAGCACGACCGCGTCGACGCTGGCGAGCGCGGCCAGCACCGCCGCGCGATCGGTGGCGGAGACGACGGGGCGGCCGGGCCCCTTCAGCCGGCGCACTGAGTCGTCGCTGTTCAGGCAGACGACGAGGCAGTCCCCGAGATCGCGGGCCGCGGCGAGCATCCGCACGTGCCCGGCGTGGAGCAGATCGAAGCACCCGCCCGTCGCCACGGCGGCGCCGCCGCGGCTCCGGGTCGCGGCGATGAGCGCGCGGGCGGCGTCGAGCCCCGCGATGGGTTCCAGCGGCGCGCCGCCGCCGGTCTCGTACCCCGTCGCGCTGCTCCCCTCCGCGTCGGGTGGCCGCACGCTGGCGGCCCCGCCGCCGGCCACGAACGCGGTCGCCGTGCCCACGGCCCGCACGACGGCTTCGGAGACGAGCGCGCCGTCGCACAGCGCTCCGGCCGCGGTGGCGGCGAAGCGATCCCCGGCGCCACAGGGATCGGTGAGCACCGGCCGCTCCGGGCACGGCACCGCCAGCGGCGTCGCGTCTGCGGAGACCAACAGCGCACCCTTCGCGCCCATCGTCACGGCGACGCCCGCCGCCTGCCAGCGGTCGAGCAGCGCGCGGCCGGCGGCGGTCACCGCATGCAGATCGGCCAGGACGCCGCCGACGGCGGCGCGGGTCTCCGCGAGGTTCGGCATCACGAGCCGCGTCCCGGTCACCGGCTGCGCGCCACGAGGATGGGGATCCCAGACGACGGGGATGCGGGGCGCCGCCTCGCGCAGCCAGGCGCGCAGCGAGGGCTGTGCGGTCACGCCGCGCCCGTAGTCGGAGACCAGCACCGCGCCGGCGGTGCGCAGCGCGCGTCTGGCCGCGGAGGTGAGCGGTCCCACGGTGCCGGGCGCTCCGCCGTGATCGAGACGCAGAAGCGAGCGCTGATGCGCCCGGATCCGCACCTTCTCGGGTGTGGAGCCGGCGAACTCGAGCGCCAACACGGTCACGCCGGCGGCGCGCAGCAGCGCGACCGCACGCCGCCCGGCCGCGTCGTCGGCGACGCCGGTCACCAACGTCACGTCGCGACCGTCGCCGGCGGCCAGCAACGCGGCCAGGCCCGCGCCGCCGGGGCGCTCGTGGGCGCACACGTCTTCGACCACGGGGACGGGCGCGTCGGGGCTGAGGCGCTCGACGGCGCCTTCCAGGTCCCTGTCCAGCAGCAGATCGCCGACCACGATGAGCTCGTGCGAGCGCTTCATGCGCCCACCTCGAGCCCTGCGCGCCCCTGGACAGCCAGCCGCTCCCGCACGACGGTGTCGACGGCGGCGCAGAGCACGTGCAGGGCGAGCAGATGGACCTCCTGGACGGTCGCGGTGGCCGCCGCCTCGACGGCGACAACCTCGTCACAGACAGCAGCCAGCGGGTTCGGCAGCGGCCCGGTCAGCCCCCACACGGTCAGGCCGCACGCCGTGCCCTCTTGCGCGGCCCGCACGACGTTCGGGCTGCGCCCCGAGGTGGAGAGCAGCACCAGCAGATCGCCGGGACGGCCATGGCCCCGCACCTGGCGTGCGAACATCTCATCGGCGCCGTAGTCGTTCGCGATCGCGGTGACGCTGGAGGTCTCGGCGTGCAACGCGAGGGCCGAGAGCGGCGGGCGATCGTCGCGGTAACGCCCGACCAGCTCGGCGGTGAGATGCTGGGCTTCCGCCGCACTGCCGCCGTTGCCCGCCGCGAGCAGACGCCCGCCAGCGAGCAGGACCTCGGCGGCGTGGGCGCCCCACGCTTCCAGTCGGCCGATTTGCGGCGCGATGTCATCGAGGGCACGCCGCAGCAGCGCCAGGTGGGTCTGCCCCGTGGGCAACGCCGCGCTCATCGTCCGACCGCCGGGGCGAGCGTGCCGGCCAGCTCGCGGTAGCACTCCACGGTGGCGGCGGCCACCCGCCCCCAGCCGTAGTGCCGCTCGACGCGCGCCCGCCCTTTCGAGCCCATGCGCGCGCGCAGCCAAGGGCGGGAAAGCAGCGTGGCGACCGCGCCGGCGAGCGCCTCGACGTCTCGCGGCGGGACGAGCAGCCCGGTCACCGAGTCCTCCACGGAGTCGAGCAGCCCGCCGACCGCGCTCGCCACCACCGGAACGCCGCAGGCCATCGCCTCCAGCGGCACGATGCCGAACGGCTCGTACCAGGGGGTCGCGGCGACCAGGTCGGCCGAGCGCAGCAGCGCCGGCATTTCGCGACGCGTCACCTGTCCGCGCAGAACGAGACGTTCGGTGACGCCGAGACGCCGCGCCAGCGCCCGCAGACGGCGCGCCTCCGGGTCGGCGTCCAGCGCCCCGTGCTCGGGACCGCCGGCGACGACGAGCTCGACGTGCTCCAGCACCGGCAGGGCACGAATGAGCGTCGCGAACCCCTTGCGGGGGACGAGCCGCCCAACGGCGAGCACCCGCGCACGCCCCGGTACGCGCGGCGCCACCGGTCCGTCAGGGTGGAACCGGGCGAGGTCGACGCCGCAGGGCACGACGCGGATGCGGCGGTGATCGGCGCCCATGGCGAGCAGCTCGCGGACCTCGTCGGAGCAGGTCGCGAGCACCCGGTCGACGCTGCGAGCCAGCTCGCGCTCGACCTGGGAGCGTTCAGCGGGGCTGGTGTCGGCCTCGGCTTGGTAGCGGCGCTTCACGGTCCCCAGGGCGTGGAACGTCTGCAACACTGGCGTCCGCGGCGGCGCGGCGGACCGCGCCGCCCACCCCGACATCCAGAAGTGGGCGTGGATCACATCAGGCGGCCGGAAGGCCCACGCGCGCCGCAGAGCCTGCGCAAACTCGGGAATGAAGGGGGGGAGCTGGTCCTTTGCGATCGGCGCGGCGGGCCCCGCGTCGACGTGCATCACCTCCACACCGGGCGCCATGCTGACCGTGCTCGGCGCACACGGGCTCGTCCGACGCGTGGCGACCACCACGTCATGGCCGAGGGCCCCCAGGCGGGTCGCCAGCGCCGCGACGTGCACATTCTGACCGCCGGCGTCGACCTCTCCGACCGCCGCCAGCGGGCTCGCGTGCTCGCTCACCAACGCAATCCTCATGCGGTCACCTCCTCGAAGAGCGCGTCCCACTCCCGCAGGAAGCGGGCGAGTCCGTACCGTTCCAGGGCGTAGGCGCGGGCCTTCTCGCCGTGGGCCCTGGCGAGATCCGCGTCGCCGATGAGCCGGCGCAGGGCCGCGGCCAGCCGGTCGACGTCGGTCGAGACGACCCCGCACTCGGGCGGGACCGCCTCGAACGCCTCGGTCGCGCCGACCGCCACGACCGGCAGGCCGAGTTGCATCGCCTCGATCAGCGCGAGCCCCAGCGAGGTCCACCGGATCGGGTGCAGGTACGCCCGGCGCCTGGCGAGCGCGGTGTGCAGCTCGGCCTGGACCACGTTCTCGTGGGTGACGACCCCAGCCAGCTCGAGCCCGCCCACGCCCATGCCGTACAGGTCGAGCGGGGCGGCCGCCGCGAAGCGCGGCAGCAGGTCGGTCCCCGTCACCCGGCCGCGCCGCAGCGGCTCGTTCACGACCACCGCCGCGCGCGCCAGCTCGCCGGTGTAGCGGTGACCGGGATCGACGATCCCGTGCTCGATGACCCGGGTCGGCGTGCGCCCACAGTCCCAGAACAGGTCGTTGAAGGCCGTGACGTGCACGACGACGAGGTCGGTGCGGTCCGCCGCGGGGTGGCGCAGCTCGGCGATGCGTCCCTGCGGGGCGTTGTGCTCGAGGTAGAGCGCGGGCAGGTCACGACCTGGGACGCGCCCGCCGAGCCACTCGCGCCCCAGCCCTTCGAGCTCGGCGGGGCGTTGCAGGACGACAACATCGACGTCGGTCCGCGCGAGCTCCTCGCGGGTCAGCTCCCGCGCACGCTCTGGCCAGTCCCACGTCCGCGCACGCCCGCGACCGTCTGGCCCCCGCCCCGGCTCGACGGGCAGCAGGTAGGTGTGGCGGCCCTGCACGAGCGCGGTGGTGTAGGAGCCGTGGACATGCCAGAGCAGCACCCTCATCGCGCCACCTCCTCTGCCGCGGGGGTGGTGGAGAGGCTGGACGCGGCGACGAGCGGCTCAGTGGTGTGGTCGCGCCCGGCGAGCAGCCTGCGGACCGCCGCGACCACGTCGTCGGGCAGGACCGCATCGAGGCAGGGATGACCAGGCAGCGGACAGACTTGCGCCCGGCAGCCCGCGCAGGCGATCCGCTGATCACCGAGCAGCTCATGGGGGACGCCCCACGGCCGCCAACGCGCCGCCGGGACGGTCGGGGCGTACAGCGAGACGACCGGTGTGCCCACTGCGGCGGCAAGGTGCGCCGGTCCCGTGTTGCCGACGACCACGGCCGCCGCGCCTGCCAGCACGCGCGCGAGCGTCGCAAACGTCGTGGTGCCGCCCAGATCGGTCACGCCCGGGCGGGTCGGACCAGCGACGCGTGCCGTGAGGTCGGTCTCGCTGGGAGAGCCGGTCACAACGACGCGCCAGCCGGAGGCCAACAGGGCGTCGACGGTCGCGGCGCACCGTTGCGGCTCCCACGCGCGGGCCGGGACCGAGGCGCCGGGGTGCACGACGACGTAGCCGGCCTCTCTGGCCGGGTTCGCGGTGTCGTCTTGCGGGAGCGCGACAGCGAGCGTCCCGAGGTCACCGGCCGGCAGGCGGTAGCCGAGCTCGGCGACGAGCGAGAGCGAGCGCTCGACCTCGTGGACGTCCTCGTCGACGCGGTGGCGCACGTCCAGCAGGGAGCCGGGATAGTCCACGCTCGTCGCCACGACGCGCCTCAGGCCCGCCATGCGCAGCAGCAACGCCGTCGGCAGCGGGCTCTGATGGAAGGAGGTGAGCACGATCGCCTCGTCCGCGCCGACACCGGCCAACGCCTCGACGAGGGCGAGCATGGCTGTCCGTTCGACGGGCTCGGGCTGCGGGTCGATCCACGGGACGGCGTGGGTGAACAGCACGTCGACGCCAGGGAGAAGCGCACCGGCCGCCCGTCCACGCGGGCCGCACCACAGCGTCACCTGGTCGGCCGAGGCCGCGACCGCGCGGACGGCGGGGCCGGCCAGCAGGACGTCGCCGTCGTTGTCCAGGCGCGCGATGAGGACATGGGTCACGACCGGCCCCCGAGCTCCTCGGTCGTCGCGCCTTGCTCGGCCAGCAGCAAGCGCACCGCCGTGTCGAGATCCGACGCGACGAGCGGCGCCGCCGCGATCTCGTCGATGCGCGTGACGGGCGTGGGGACGAGCACCGCTCGGGCGCCAACGGCGCGCGCGGCCATGACGTCGCTGCCGATGTCCCCGACGACGGCGCAGGCCCGGGGGTCGACGTGGAGACGCTGCGCGGCCTGCTCGATCAATCCCGGGTGGGGCTTGCGGCAGTCGCACTCGTCGTCGGCGCCGTGCGGGCAGTACAGCCAGGGGCCCAGCGGGCCGAGCAGCGCCTCGACGCGGCGGTTGACCGCGTCCACCTGCGCGCGGGTGAGCAGCCCCCGGGCGATGCCGCTCTGGTTCGAGACGACGGCGGTCGGGATGCGGGCGGCCCGCAGGCGGTCCAGCGCCGCCCGCGCACCCGGCATCGGGCGCACCTTGTCGGGGTCGCCGTTGTAGGGCTCGTCGTGGACGAGGGTGCCGTCACGGTCGAACAGGACCGCGGCGGGCGCCTCGGGCCAGGGTCGGGCGCGCAGCGCGAAGACCCGTCCGCGCAGCCACGCCGCCGTCGCGGCGACCGGCAGCACCGGGCTCGTCACCAGCATCGTCGCGAGCTCGCGGCGAGCACGCGGACCGGGCGCCAGTCGCGCCCAGGTCAGCTCGGCGGTGCCGGCCGCCCACACCAGAAGCCCCGTGCTGGCCAGGCGCCGTCGACCGGTCGCGGCGCCCGCCAAGCCGATCCCGAGCGCGGCGGTGATCGCCAGATGCCGTGGCCTCCGGCCCGCGGGGACCTCCGCGCGTGCCCGCCAGCCACGGCCGTGCAGCCGGCGCATGAGCGCGTCGTCGGCGTTGCCGGCCTGCTGGCGCACGCTCACCCACGGGTCCGCGGGTCGCACCGGATGCTGCGCGCGCCGGGCCCCCTGCTCGATGCGCCAGCCGCGCCGGTACAGGCGCAGACCGAGGTCGGCGTCTTCGCGGTAGGCGCGCGGGAAGCGCTCGTCGAACCCGCCGACGGCGAGCAGCGCGGCCCTGCGGTACGCCATGTCGGCGGTCGCCCAGCGCGCGCCGGCGAGCCCCGCGGTGTTGCGCTCCCAGTCGGTCGGCGGCCGGTCGGCGGGCAGGGGGACACGGAGCCGGGCTTGACTGCCCGCCACCTCGGGGGCCGCTCCAGCCAGGTCGGTGGCCAGCTCGTCGAGCCAGTCGGAACCGACGAGCACGTCGTCGTCGAGGAAAGCCACCCACGGGGTCTGCGCCGCCCGCCATCCCAGGTTGCGCGCGGCCGCGGGCCCCTCCCCGCGCCCGCACAGGATGAGCAGGCGTTCCGCGAGCACTGCCGGCGGCACGGGTATGAGCGCGTCCCCGGCACGGCGGCGGTCGTCGACGAGCACGACCCGCTCGGGCAGCGGCCCGCGGGCGGCGGCGAGCGAGTGCAGCAGCGCGCCCAACGACGGGCGTCCGAGCGTCGGCACGACCACGGTGACAGCCTGTTCGGCCGCGGGTGCCTGCGCCGTCATGCGCCCTCGCCCAGCAGACTCCGGCGGCGCACGAGGAACCCTCCGAGCGCCAGCGCGTCGACCGGCGCCGAACCGAAGCACTCCAGCGCGTCGCGGGGGTCGTCGACCATGGGGCGCCCAGCGGTGTTCAGGCTCGTGTTCACGATCACGCCTACGCCCGTGCGCCGCTCGACCGCTCGCAGCAGCCGGGCGAGGACCGGTTGCTCAGCCGCGGCCACGGTCTGGATGCGGGCGGTCCCGTCGACGTGAATGACGGCGGGGATGCGCTCGGCCCAGCCGGGACGCACCCGGTGCGTGAAGAGCATGTAAGGGCTGGGCAGCGGCCCCTCGAAGATCTCCGCTGCGCGCTCGGCGAGCACCATCGGCGCGACGGGACGGAACTGCTCGCGCCCCTTCACGTCGTTCAGCCGTTTCAGGTTCGCCGGGTCGCTGGCGTTCGCGAGCAGGCTGCGGTGGCCGAGGGCGCGCGGCCCGTACTCGCTGCGGCCCTGGAACCAGGCCACCACCCCGTTGCCGGCGATGACCTCGGCGGCGGCCTCGGCGATGTCGTCCGGCCGGGAGTGCGCCACGTCGGCAGACGTGAGCCAGGCGGCGAGCTCGTCGTCGCTCCACTCGCGTCCGAGCGCCGCGGTGGTCATCGGCTGCACGCTCTCACCGGCCTGAGCGGCCAGATGGAGCGCGCCGCCCAGCGCCGTGCCCGCGTCACCGGCGGCGGGCTGCACCCAGATCCGCTCGAACGGACCCTCGGTGTGCAGACGCGAGTTGGCCACGCAGTTGAGGGCGACCCCGCCCGCCAGGGTCAGGCAGCGGTCGCCGGTGCGGGCGTGCAACCAGCGGGCCAGATCGAGGATGACCTCCTCCAGGCGCGTCTGGACGGTCGCCGCCAGGTCGGCGTGCTGGGCACCGCACGCGTCACCGCGGGCGCGCGGCGCGACGAACTGCGACCACGGCACCTCCTCGACACGGAAGCCGCCGTCCTCGGTCGGTCGCACCAGCTCGCGGAAGGCACCCAGCCAGCGCGGCTGGCCGTAGGAGGCCAGCGCCATGACCTTGTACTCATCGCTGGAGCGCCGAAAGCCGAGATGCTCCGTCGCCTCCTCGTAGAGCAGGCCGAGTGAGTGGGGGAGCTGCTGCGCGGCGAGGATCTCCAGGTCGCCCCCGCGGGCGCGACCGGCCAGATGCGAGGCCGACTCCCCGCGCCCATCGAGCACGAGGACGCTGGAGTCGGGGAATGGCGCCGCGAGGTACGCCGAGGCCGCGTGGGCCACATGGTGGGGCACGAAGCGCACCTTCTCGGGATCCAGGCCAGGCAGTGCCGTGCGCAGGAAGAGTGGCGCCCGTCGCGCGTACAGGGTGCGCAGCCCCTCCCACTGGTCGGCGACGACGTCGCCACCGAAGGCTGGCGCGAGCTCAGGATCGTAGGAGTAGGCGACGGCGTCGAGCTCCTCGGGGGCGAGGCCGGCTGCGTCCAGGCAGAACCGCATCGCCGCCTCGGGCAGCTCCCAGGTCGAGAACGGCACGGGCGACTTGCCGTGTTTGCGGCGGCTGAAGCGCTCCTCCTCCGCGGCTGCCACGATGCGCCCGTCCACCACCACGGCGGCGGCGGGGTCGTGGAAGACGGCGTTCACGCCCAGCACCTTCATGAGTCTCCCGCAGGTAGTTACGTGCAGAGGATTCGCTCCTCGCGGCCGGGACCTAACCGTTTGGCCTTTCCCGGCTACCCCCGACCGCGCCTCGTCACACGCACGCGGCGAGAATCTCCTTGGGATACGGCGACGATCGCTCGGGTAACCCGGTCCGGGCTTCCACGGTCACGACGAGAGTGAGGCGAGCCATGAGCGCGATGAGCGCGCGGGTGAGCGTGGTCATCGCCACGAAGGATCGCCCCGATGAGCTGGCGCACGTGCTCTCCCGGCTCGCCCGACTGCCGGAGGCTCTGCCGGTCGTGGTGGTGGACGACGCCTCGGAAGATCGGCGCGTGCAGGCGGTCGTCCGAGCCAGCGGCTGCACGTACCTGCGCACCGAGGTGAACCTCGGCTGTGGCGCGCGCAACCTGGGCGTGCGCCTCGCCCGGACGCCGTACGTCGCCTTCTGCGACGACGACTCCTGGTGGGCGCCGGGCGCGCTCGACCGGGCGGCGGACCACCTCGACCAGCACCCTGGAGTGGCGCTGCTGAACGCGCGCATCCTGCTGGGTCCCGACGAGCGGCTGGAGCCGACGTGCGCGCTCATGGCCGCCAGCCCGCTACCGACCGGCGCGTCCTCGCCGGACCCCGCCTTGCTCGGCTTCATCGCGTGCGGCGCGGTCGTGCGCCGCGCCGCCTTCCTTGCCGTCGGAGGCTTCGAGTCGCGGTTCCACATCGGCGGCGAGGAGGAGCCGCTCGCGCTGGCGCTGGCCGCCGCCGGGTGGGAGCTGGCCTATCTCGACGACGTCGTGGCGCACCACCATCCCTCGCCGAACAGGGACCCGGCGCGCCGGCGGGTGACGATCGCCCGCAATGAGCTCTGGAGCGCGTGGTTGTATCGGGATTGGCGCCACGCCAGCGCGCGAACGTGGGAGCTGGCTGTCGCCGCCCGCCGAGAGTCGCACGCCCGGCGAGCCCTCCTCGAAGCCATGCGGGGCGCTGCTTGGGTGGCCCGCCACCGGCGACCGGTGAGCCCGGCGCTGGAGGAGCAGTTGGAGCTGCTCGGACGCTGAGCACC
This sequence comes from Euzebyales bacterium, assembly GCA_038233095.1. Lineage (GTDB taxonomy): Bacteria > Actinomycetota > Nitriliruptoria > Euzebyales > Egibacteraceae > JBBSMR01. The sequence continues at coordinate 16,259 of JBBSMR010000001.1, read as the reverse complement.
GCAACGCGTCACCGGCCCGGCTACGAGGCGTTCGTAGGAGGGTCGAAGGTTCCAGGAGTCAGCACCTCAAGCAGGCGCTCCACTCCACATGATGGGAGTGGGGGGCAGGATACGAGGCGCGTCGCGCTGGTCAAGCTGAGCGCGGGCTCGCCTCGGGCGGGGGCACGTCGACGGTCCCCGCGACCACCGCCGCGGCGAACGGGTGCAGGTTGTCGTTGACGCTGCGCACGTACCGGCGCATCAGCTCGAAGGCCTGCTCCACGCTCACGCCGTGACGCTCGGCGAGGATGCCTTTTGCCTGCTCGATGACGATCCGGCTGTCGAGCGCCGTCTGCAGCTGGGCGCGGGTCCGGTTGCTGTCCTTCAGCTCTTGGGAGTTCAGCACGTACGTGGTCGCCATGTCAGCGAGCACGTGGGTGACCTGGCCCTCGTCCTCGTCCCAGTCGCGCTCGGTTCGGCTGAAGACGTTCAACGCGCCGAAGTGGAGCCCGCCGAGCTGCATCGGCACGCTCATGACCGAACAGAGGCCAACCTCGAGCAGAGCCGGTGAGAAGCCGGGCCACCGCTGCGTCTCGGTCGTGATGTCCCGCACGACAACGGTCGCGCCCTCCTGCCACGCGTCGTGGCATGGTCCCTCCTGCAGGCGCATCTGCACCTGCTCGATCTCGCGCACCTCAGCACCCGTCGCGGTGAGGAAGACGAGCCGCTCGTCGATGCCGACGCACACTGCGGCGCCGTCGGCCTGGAGCACCTCGGCGACATGCTCGCTCAGGCGCTCCATCACGTTGGTCACCTCATGGCGCCGCACCAGGCTGGAGGCGAACTCAGCGAGGATCCGGTGGAAGAGCGAGAGGTCCACCATGGCGGCGGCCCTTCAGTGGCAGAAGAGAGTGCTGCGCTCACCGAACGGACCGCGGACGGAGCTCTCGACGGGGTGCTCAAGTCCCCCGCAGTGAGGCCGGAAAGACCGACGCACATGGCCGCACGTCAAACGGCGACCTCACTGAAAGTCGCACAGGCGCAAAGTCTCAACGCCTCACGGTGCACCCTAGCAGGGTGGCAGGGCGCACGCCCCTCTTTCTTCTGTGCCGAGGGAGCGGACCGTCTCACCGGCGCAGCAATGCCGCCAGCACCGTGTCCGCCGCCTGGCGGCCGCTGCGGACGGCCCCCTCCATCGTGGCGGGCCAGCCCGTCTGAGTCCAGGCACCGGCCAGCCCGAGTCCGCGAACGCTGGTCCGTTGCGGAGGCCGCAGCACGGCGCGGCCGGGCCCCTGCCGGAAGGTGGCCGCGGGTTGCTTCGTCAGGAAGCAGGTGCGCACGGTCGCCGACCGCATCAGGGGGAGGAGGTGGGTGAGGCCCTCGAGGATGACCGCACAGAGGCGCTCGGCCGGCCAGTCGAGATATCCCTCGGCGGCCGAGAGCGAGACGGCCAGGTACTGCCCGTGTGCGAGCCCCGCGCCGGCGGTCCGATCGAAGACCCACTGCACGGGCGAGTCGACGGCCGCCACCACCGGCTCAGCCATGACCCTCCGGTCGAATACCACGTGGACGTTCACGATGCCCGAGGCACCCAGGCGCGCGAAGCGCTCGGGTCGCTCGACCGCGCCGGGTGGCAGGAGCGGGCCGACCGCGGCGTGGGGCACAGCCAACACGACCGCGTCGGCGGTCATCGTCTCGTCGGCCACCGTGAGGCAGAAGCCGCCGGCCGGTTCCACCCGCACGGACCGCACGCGCCGGCGCACGAGGACGCGCCCGCCGGCGGCTTCGAGCGCCCGCTGCGCGGGGTGGGCGTGCAACTCGTTCAACGGCACGCGCGACCAGCCGATGTCGGCGGCGCCCCCGCCCGCCAGCAGGCCGGTCTGAAAGACCGTGGCCGCCAGCGCGAGTGAGGCCCGTTCGACTGGTGCGTTGAGCGTGGCGACGGTGACGAGGTCCCAGAACGCGCGCTGCGCCCACGGTGACTGGCCGCGCTCGGTCAGCCAGTCACCGAACGGGCGCGCGTCGACGGCGTGATCGACCGGGTCGAGCGCAGCGAGCGCGCGGGCGGTCGGCAGGACGGCGAGGCGTTCGCTCGGGGAGAGGTGGCTGAAGCGCGCCAGCGCGGGCGTCAGGTGCAGCGGCGCCGGCAGTGGCGCGCGCCAGAGGTGCGCCCGGCGTCCGCCCGGCGCGAGCACCGGCACGTCCAGGCGTGAGAGCGCGACAAGATCGCGCACGCCGAGCCGGTCGAGGAACGCGCGGTAGGCGGTGCAGCAGCGCAGGAAGACGTGCTGGCCGTTGTCGACGGTGAGCCCCTCCCGCTCCAGCGAGAAGGTCGCTCCTCCGAGTCGGGGGCTCGCCTCGAAGAGTGTCACGCGCGCCCCGGCGTCAGCGCACGCCAAGGCGGCGCTCATCCCGGCCAGCCCGCCGCCCACAACGGCCACGTGGGGCTGCGCGGCCTCGCCTGGGTCAGATGACAGCGCTACCGAACCGGTCCGGCGAGGCTGCGTGCGGCGAGCCACCCCTTCTCCCACTTCGGCAAGGACACGCGCTCGGTGAAGACCCGCTCGGGATGCGCTTCGATGCGGACGAGCAGGCGCCGGTAGATGCCGGCCATGGTCCCCACGCAGGCGGCCGATGTCCGGTCCAGCAGCGGCAGCAGGCCCAGGCCGTGGTCGAACCAGTCCGACGCGCGCCGGACCTGGAAGCGCACGAACGCCTCTTGGCGGCTGGCCTCGCCCTCCAACGAGGATGAGAGGCCGTGAGCCTCGAGCTCCGCCCTCGGCACGTAGACACGCCCCATGGCACGGTCCTCGACGAGGTCGCGGAGGATGTTCGTGAGCTGCAGCGCCACACCGAGCGCGTCGGCGAGCGGCTCCGCGGCCGCGCGGTCGCGGACCACGAAGGTGCCGAGCGCGAGCCGTCCGATCGAGCCCGCCACCCTGTGGCAGTACAGCAGCAGGTGGTCGAAGTGCTCGTAGGTCGCCTCGTGCACGTCCATCTCGACACCATCGATGAGGTCGCCAAAGGCGTCCAGCGGGATGGGCAGCCGCTCGGCGGCGTGGTGCAAGGCCACGAGGACTGGGTCGTCAGCGGGTTGTTCTCCGATCGTGAGCGCCTCCAGATCCCGCCGGGCGCCCTCGAGCTGGCTGAGCCGTTCCGTGGCCGGCAGGCCGCCGTCGCCGATGTCATCGATGCGCCGCGCGAAGGCATACACCGCGCTGAGCGCCTGCCGCCGGTCGGGCGGCAACAGCCGGATGCCGTAGGAGAAGTTCTTGGCCTGGGTGCGCGTCACGTGCGAGCAGTGCGCGTAGGCGTCGATCACGTCGACGGTCATGGTCGTTGTCCCGCCAGCAGCGCCACGCTGTACCGGCCGCGACGCAGCCGGCTGGCGACCGGGGCGCCCGCGGTGATGTCGAAGCCCGCTCGCTCGATCGCGTCGAGCGCGGCGCAGCCGCCGGCGACGTAACCGGCGACGGCGATCCTGGCGGCGCCGGAGAGCGAGCGCACCAGCGCCGGTCCAGCGTCCAGCAGTTGCCGCGCACGCGCGACTTCGAAGGCCAGGAGCCGTCGCAGCGCCGGAGAGGCGGGGTTGCGGATCAGCTCGGCCTCGTGCACGCCGAAACGATCGAGGTCCTCCTGAGGCAGATACACGCGGCCGGCATGGGCATCCTCGGCCACGTCCTGCCAGTGCTCGGCGAGCTGCAAGGCCGTGCAGACGCGGTCGGAGGCGGCACAGCGCTGCGGGGTCGCGGCATCGAAGACGCCCAGCACCAGGCGGCCGACGGGGTTGGCCGAGAGCGCACAGTAGTCGAGCAGCTCGTCGAAGGTCGCGTAGCGCGTCACCCGCTGGTCGACCAGGTTCGCCGAGATGAGGTCGTCGAAGGGCTGGCGCGGCAGCCCGTGCCGGGCGATTGTCGGTCCGAGCCGCCGCACGAGCGCCGACTCGGCGGTGCCGGTCGTGAGCAGCCGGTCGAGCTCGGCGGAGAGCGCGCGCAGAAGCGCCTCACGGTCGCCCGGCGCCTCGTCACCGGCCCAGTCCACCAGCCGGGCGAAGCCGTAGAGTGCGGTCAGGTCCTCGCGCCACCGCCTGGGGAGCAGGCGTGGGGCGACGGTGAAGTTCTCCTGCTCAGCCCGCGCCAGAAGGCCGGCGTCCTGAGTCGCCGTCGTGGTCTTCGGTCTCGCTGCGCCCTCCACGCCGTGCAGCTTATCGGGTCTGATGAGATAGTGACCCGCCCCGCCAACACAGCGCGATTGACCGGCGCAAAAGCGGGTAGACGCACGCACCCACGCAAAGGAGCAGATCATGGGCAGCGATCACAGCCCCGCCGACGACGTCGTCTACGACCTCGTGAGCATTCAGTATCACGCGTTGCAGGCGACCCAGATGTACGACCGCTACGCCGAGGACGCCGCGGGCCACGACGACGTCCAGCAGTTCATCCGCCAGTGCCAGGAGCAGGACGCCGAGCGCGCCGAGCGCTGCCACGAGTTCCTGGCGGCGCTCACGAAGGACCACGGCCTCTCCGGCGCCGGCTAGAGCCGCCGGCAGAGCCGGTGTCGCACACCCGCACCCGAGCGCCAAGGAGCGAGCCACATGCGAGGAGAGTCCATCGGTCGCCATCGCTGGGCGATCGCCGAGGGGTACATCCCGACCTGGAGCAACGGGCCGGAGCCGGAGTTCACCAGCCATGAGACCGCTTGCTTGCTGAACACCGGCGAGACCGAGGCCCACGTGCGCATCACCGTCTACTTCAGCGATCGCGACCCGGTCGGCCCGTATGAGATCACGGTGCCGGCACAGCGCACGCAGCACGTCCGGTTCAACCAGCTGGAGGATCCCGAGCCGGTGCCGCGCGGGACCGACTACGCCAGCGTCATCGAGTCCGACGTGCCGATCGTCGTCCAGCACACGCGCCTGGATTCGCGGCAGGCCGAGAACGCGGTGCTCTCGACCATCGCCTACGCCAGCACCGACTGAAAACAACGGGAGGGGGAGTCAACCACGATGTCTCAGACTGTCGCCGATCACATTCTGGAGCGCCTGCGCGAGTGGGAGGTCGAGAAGATCTTCGGCTACGCGGGCGATGGGATCAACGGCATCCAGGCCGCGCTCGGACGCGCCGACAACCAGCCGCGCTTCATCGAGATGCGCCACGAGGAGATGGCCGCCTTCGCGGCCACGGGCTACTCGAAGTTCACCGGCAGGGTGGGCGTCTGCATGGCCACGAGCGGGCCGGGCGCCATCCACCTGCTGAACGGGCTGTACGACGCCAAGCTCGACCACGTCCCCGTCGTCGCGATCGTCGGCCAGCAGGCGCGCACGGCTCTGGGCGGGCACTACCAGCAGGAGGTCGATCTGCAGAATCTCTTCAAGGACGTCGCCGGCGAGTTCGTCCAGACCGCGATGGTGCCCCAGCAGTTCCCCAACCTCATCGACCGCGCGTTCCGGATCGCGATGAGCGAGTCCGCGCCGACGTGCATCATCGTCCCGGCGGACCTGCAGGAGCTGGAGTACTCCGCGCCCACGCAGGCGTTCAAGATGGTGCCGTCCACCCAGGGCTACACCCCACCGGAGGTTGTCGCCCAAGCGTCCGAGATCGACCGCGCAGCCGACATCCTGAACAGCGGCGAGAGGGTCGCGATCCTGGTCGGCCAGGGCGCGCGTCGTGCCCGCGACGAGGTCATCGAGGTCGCCGACGTACTCGGCGCCGGGATCGCGAAGGCGCTGCTCGGCAAGGACGTCATCCCTGACGACCTGCCGAACGTCACCGGGTCGGTCGGACTGCTCGGCACTAGGCCCACGTGGGACATGTTCCAGGACTGCGACACCTTTCTCATGATCGGGTCGAGCATGCCCTACAGCCAGTTCCTACCGCCGTTCGACTCCGCCCGCGGAGTGCAGATCGACATCGACCCCAGCCTGATCGGGCTGCGCTTTCCCATGGAGGCCATGCTCGTCGGCGACGCCAAGGCCACGTTGCAGCGGTTGCTGCCCAAGCTGGAGCGCAAGTCCAACTCCGCCTGGCGCGACGAGATCGAGCAGAACGTCTCCGACTGGTGGCAGACGATGGAGCGTCGCGCCATGACCGAGGCGGATCCGGTGAACCCCCAACGGCTGTTCTGGGAGCTCTCCCCGCGACTGCCCGAGAACGTCATCATCACCTCGGACTCCGGCTCGAGCGCGAACTGGTACGCCCGCTACCTGGTGTTCAAGAAGGGGATGCGCGGCTCGCTCTCGGGGAACCTGGCGACGATGGGCCCGGGCATGCCCTACGCCGTGGGCGCGAAGTTCGGCCATCCGGACCGTCCGGTCATCGCCTGCGTCGGCGACGGGGCCATGCAGATGAACGGTATGAACGAGCTCATCACCGTCAGCCGTTACTGGCAGGAGTGGGGGGATCCCCGGCTGATCGCGTTGGTGCTGCACAACAACGACCTCAACCAGGTCACCTGGGAGATGCGCGCGATGGCCGGGGCGCCGAAATTCGAGGCGACGCAGGTGCTGCCGGACGTGAACTTCGCTGGCTTCGCCGAGAGCCTCGGTCTGCAGGGCATCCGCGTGGGAAAGCCGGAGGACATCGCCGATGCCTGGGATCGGGCCTTGGCCGCGGACCGGCCGACGGTGATCGACGCGCTCACCGATCCGAATGTCCCGCCGATCCCGCCGCACGCGACCCCGGATCAGATCAAAGAGGCCACGTCGGCCATCCTCAAGGGCGATCCGGACGCCTGGCAGGTCGTGAAGACCGGCGTGAAGGAGAAGGTGCAGGAGTTCCTGCCCGGCGGCAAGAGCTGATGCCGGGACCTGCGGTCGAGGGGGTGTCGGTGGGCGCCTACACGGTGCCCACCGACCGGCTGGAGTCCGACGGCACCCTGGCGTGGGACTCCACGACCTGCGTGGTCGTGGAGATCTCCGCGGGCGATGAGACCGGCCTCGGCTACACCTACGGCCACCAGGCCGTGGCGACGTTGGTGAGCGACAAGATCGCCCCGCTTCTGGAGGGCCGTGACGCCTTCCAGATTGGCGAGGCCTGGTGGGCGGTCGTCGGAGCGCTGCGCAACCAGGGCCGCCCGGGGATCACCTCCATGGCCGTCTCTGCCGTCGACATCGCCCTGTGGGACTTGAAGGCCCGGCTGCTCGGCTGCTCAGTGGCGACGCTGCTCGACGGCTTCCACGACGGGGTGCCTGTCTACGGCAGTGGGGGCTTCACGAGCTACGCCATCGAGCATCTGCAGTCCCAGCTCGCCCGTTGGGTCGAGCAGGGCATCCCACGGGTGAAGATGAAGGTCGGCCGGCACCCAGAGGAGGACACCGCCCGGGTGCGCGCGGCGCGCGCGGCGATCGGCGACGACGTGGAGCTGTACGTCGACGCCAACGGCGCCTGGAAGCGCAAGCAGGCGCTGGAGGCGATGCAGACCTTCGCGGAGTTCGGCGTCTCGTGGGTCGAGGAGCCCGTCACCTCCGACGACTTGGCGGGGCTGCGCCTGCTGCGGGATCGCGGGCCCGCCGGCATGGACGTCACGGCGGGCGAGTACGGCTACGACCTGCCGTACTTCCGGGACATGCTGCGCGCCGGGGCGGTCGACTGCATGCAGGCCGACGTGACCCGTTGCGGCGGCATCACGGCCGTGCAGCGGGTGAGCGCGCTCTGCGACGCGGAGACCATCGACCTGTCCGCGCACTGCGCGCCGGCGATCAGCGCGCACGCCTTCACCGCCGTCTGGCATCTCCGCCACCTGGAGTACTTCCACGACCACATCCGCGTGGAGGAGCGCCTCTTCGACGGCCTGCCAGAGCAGCGCGGCGGGATGCTGCGCGTCGACCACGACCGGCCAGGCCTCGGCCTCGAGCTGAAGCGCTCCGACGCCGAGCAGTACGCGGCCTGACCCCGCCTCGCACCGCGTGAGAAGGAAGGGAGACGACCATGCAGCACAAGCTGCTCCAAACCACCGAAGGCTTGCGGACCTACTCGGTTGTCCTCGACAAGGGCGACGACCCCTACGAGCGACTTGTCGAGTTCGCACGCAATGAGGGGCTCACCGGCAGCGGTCTCACCGGCCTCGGCGCCCTCAGCCAGACGACGGTCGGCTGGTTCAACCCCGACACCCGTGACTACGAGCGCACGACCATCGACGAGCAGTGCGAGGTCGTCTCCCTGATCGGTGATATCGCCGTCAACGACGGCGAGCCGACGGTGCATGCCCACATCGTGCTGGCCCGGCGCGACAACGCGGCCGTGGGCGGGCACCTGTTCGGTGGCCGAGTGTGGCCGACTCTCGAGATCGTGGTGACGGAGTCGCCGTCACAGCTGCGCAAACGGTTCGACCCCGACGTCGGTCTGGCCCTGATCGACCTGACACAGCCGGACCCCCCGTGACGCGTGGCAGCCGAGCAGCGGTTCAGTCTGCGCGGAGGGTCATCTTGCCGTTCACGATGTAGCCGGCGACGTCGTGCAGCTTCAGGTTGTTGCGGCGGGCGTGGCGGCGCATCAGGTCGAAGGCTTCCTCGACCTCGATGGCGTGCCGTTCGGCGATCACGCCCTTTGCCTGCTCGATCACGATGCGGCTGTCGAGCGAGCCCTGAAGCTGAGGGCCTTCCGCAGCTGAGTGTGTGGTGCGGCGAGGCACTCAAGGACGCTGCGAGAGGGTGCAGCGTGACTCGACCGTGGACCTGGGACGGGCCCTCACATGGGAATCGCCGCCGGCGATTCTCCGTACTCTGGTGGTGGCGCTGCGCAGCAGCGCCCTTGCTTGCTGAAACGAGAAGACCGCAGAGCTCAGGGAACGCTCAGGCCGGGCTGTCGATGTGAGCTTGCCAACTCTGAGGCGCTCACGTCGTGCGACGCGAGGGGCGTGAGGTCCTGACGTCCCACGCGGAGTCTACCCGGCGGGTGGCGTCACAAGGCTACGACTTTGTCGGCCGGACAAACGATCGCCGACCGCCAGGGTCCGGGGCAGCCGACGACCTTCGGGAGTCTCCCTGGCAACGAACCGCGGGCCGTGCCGCCTCAGAGGGCGATGCCGGGAGCCTGCGTCAGCGACGGGAGCGTAGCAGTCCGCCGGCCGCGAGCACGCCACCGGCCAGCGCACCGCCTGCGAGGGCGACGAGGCCGCGGCGCTTGGCCAGGGCCAGCTGAGGGCTGCGGGCGTGCGCCTGGTCGTCGAAGGGTCCGTGCGCGCCCCGGTCGCCCGGCGCGGGGTCGAAGAGGTTGTCGTGGCCTTCGGGATCGAGCGGTGTCTGGGTCATCTGTCCGGAGTAGGCGGTCTTGGCCAGGTAGCGATCGGCGAGCCACGGGGCGAACTTCTCGCCGAGGACCGTGTAGACCGTCGACGTGCCCACGTAGAGCTCGCGCCGGCGGTTGTGCGCGGCCCAGTGGATCGCGTCGGCGGCCACTTCGGGCTGATAGATGGGCGGCACCGGCATGGTCTGCTTCGGCAGCTTCGTGCGGCCCCAGGTGAACTGGGGGGTGTTCAGTCCAGGGAGCTGCACCATGGTCACCTGCACGTTGCTGCCGTGGTGGCGCAGCTCGGTGATGACCGACTCGGTGAGCCCTTTGATCGCGTGCTTGGCGCCGCAGTACGGCGACTGCAGCGGGATGCTGCGGTACGCCATGGCCGAGCCGACCTGGACGATGCTCCCGCGGTCGCGCGGCACCATGCGCTTCAGTGCCGACTGCGTCCCCCAGACCGTGCCGAGGTAGGTCACCTCGGTCGCGCGGCGGAACTCGTCCGGCTCGATGTCGAGGAACTCTGCGTAGAGGGTCACCATCGCGTCGTTGATCCAGACATCGATCGGGCCGAAGGCCTCCTCGACCGCGCTGGCGGCCGCCTCCACCTGGTTGGCATCGGCGACGTCGGTCGGCAGGACGAGCGCCTTGCCGCCGGCCTCCTCGACCTCTTTGCGCGTGGCCTCCAGGCCGTCGCGGCCGCGGGCGAGCAGGCCGATCGACGCGCCTTCGGCGGCGAACTGGCGGACCGTCGCTCGACCGATGCCGGCGGAGGCCCCGGTGATGACGACGACTTCCGGGTGGGTGTGATTTGTCATGGGCGCACGGCTACCCCAGACCTCGGTCGTAAACGCATGCGAGCAAACGGGACTCGGCGCCGGGGGCGTCCCGACACTGGGCCCGGTGCGCATCATCGAAGTGACGGCGGTCACGGACCGAGCGAGGCGATCGAGGTGACCAGAACCCCGTCGGCGCGCACGTAGGTCGGACTGTCGGCCACGATGACAACGAGCGCGCCACACGACGCGCGCACCGGCTCGGCCAGCTTCTCCCGCAGCGCGAGAAGGTGGCTCGCTGCCTCGTTCACCGCGGCGTGCCCGAGCTTGACCTCAGCAGCCAGCCAGCGCCCGTCGGTGGACTCGACGATCGCGTCGACCTCCAGCCCCTTGTTGTCCCGGTAGAAGCGCACATCGGCCCGATGCGGCTGCGCCAACACCCTCAGGTCGTGGATGACCTGCGACTCGAAGAGGAACCCGGCGAGTCCGATCTCTGGTCCCAGCAGGCGCTTCGATGATGCGCCCAGCGCGGCGACCGCCAGCGACGGGTCTGTGAGGTGTCGCTTCGGTGTCGCGGCCAGCCGGACGCGCGACCGCAGGCTCGGCTTCCAGTTCTCCTGGTCCTCGATGAGGAACAGTCGTCGCAGCGTCCGTACATAGTCGTGCAGGGTCGAATCCGACAGCGGCTGCTCACTGGTCTTCGCGATGGTGCGCAGGGCGGCGTCCTGCGCCGTGTTGCGCGCGTACGAAGCCAGCAGTCGTCGCACCCCCTCAGGGTCAGGCCTGATCCCGTCGATGCGACGGACGTCCGCCTGCACGATCATGTCCAGGTAGGCGGCGCTTGCGTCGGCGGCGTCGTCGACGTCGAGTCCGAGGTTGCCCGGCCAGCCACCCACCGTCAGGGCCGTGATCGCGTCGGTCACCGTGAACTCATGCGGACCGCTGCCGGGAAGCTCGCCTTCCAGCAACGCGCCCATGGACACCGCGCCGGTCGACAGTCCGCGTTCGAGCAGCGTCATCGTCCGCATCGTGACCGGGGCGATCCGCCCCACGCCTGTGTGCTGCGCAGGGTCATCCGCCGGGGTGGCAGACCCGGTCAGCAGGAACAGCCCCTAGCCGCCGACGTCGTCGACCCGGCCGCGCACGGCTCCCCACATCCCCTCCGCGAGCTGGTACTCGTCGATCAGCCGGGGGTGATCGCCGTCGAGCACCAGCCGGGGATCAGTCTGTGCAGCAGTCAGCGCTGCCCGGTCCTGGTCCAGCCGCACCTCAGAGGCCGCGAAGCCCCGGCAGTCGTCGTCTTGCCGGCCGCCTTCGCTCCCTCGATGAGCACCGCCCCATGGGTCCGGAGCCGTGAGCCCACAAGCCCTTCGATGATGCGTCGGCGCCTGACTGGCATGACATCGCCCATGTCTTGACAGAGGGACCGTACTCAGTTCGACAGAGGGATAGTACCCCCTTCGCTATCGCGATTGTACCCAGGCACGTTCACAGCGGTCTTCTTCTGGCCGAGCAATTCTCCGCGGTCCTGACCGGGGGAGCGCTATCCGCCGTCGCCGTGTTTGTGAGGAGCGGCGAACGGCTATTCCGAGCCGGTTCGTTCATGTGCCACGCGCCGCGCGATGGCCGGTTCAGAAAGGTCCGCCGTGGGAACCAAGCTGCGAGTGCTGAGCGACACGGGCTATCACGCCCATCCCAACGCCGAGGGCGTGGACGTCGGAGCCTTGGAACAGACGTTGCGTGACAAGGTCAGGGGCGAGGTCCGCTTCGACAAGGGCAGCCTGGGCGCCTACGCGACCGATTCGTCGAACTTCCGCCAGGTGCCGCTCGGCGTCGTCGTGCCGCGCGACGTCGATGACGTCGTCGCGGCCGTGCGGGCCTGCCACGTCCACGGCGCGCCGATCACGAACCGCGGCGGCGGCACGAGCCTGTCGGGGGAGACCACGAACGTCGCCGTCATCCTCGACACCTCGAAGTACGTCAACCGGGTCGAGGAGGTGAACGCCGACGAGCGCTATGCCTGGTCCGAGCCCGGCGTCATCAACGACGTCCTGCGCGAGCACGCCGAGCCCTACGGTCTGACCTTCGGCCCCGATCCCTCCACGCACGACCGCTGTACGATCGGAGGCAACCTCGGCAACAACTCCTGCGGCATCCACTCGGTCTACGCCGGCCGCACGGCCGACAACACGCTGGCCCTCGACATCGTGCTGGCCGACGGCACGCGCATGGAGGTGGACTCGCACTACACCGACGAGCAGATCGAGCGCATCGTCGACCGGGGCGGGCGCGAGGGCGAGATCTTCCGCCGTCTGCGCGACCTGCGCGACCGCCACGCCGAGGAGATCCGGCGCCGTTTCCCGCAGATCCCGCGGCGTGTCTCCGGCTACAACCTCGACTCGCTGCTGCCCGAGAACGGCTTCAACGTCGCCGCGGCGCTGGTCGGCACCGAGGGCACGTGCGCCACGATCCTGCGCGCGAAGCTGCGGCTCGTGCCCTGGCCAAAGGAGCGGATCTCGCTCGTCCTCGGCTACGACTCCATCTTCCAGGCCGCCGATCACGCGATGGAGATCCTGAAGCACCAGGTCATGGCGCTGGAGGCCGTCGATCAGCACCTGCTGCGCAACATGTTCAAGAAGCACTTCCACGCTGAAGAGGTCTCGCTGCTGCCCGACGGCAGCGACTTCCTGATCCTGGAGTTCGGTGGGGACAGCCGCGAGGAGGCCGAGGAGCGGGCGCGGGCGACCATGGACGAACTCTCCCGTGACCCGGACGCGCCGCACATGAGCCTGTTCACCGACCAGTCCCAGGAGGAGAAGCTCTGGCAGATCCGGGAGGCCGGTCTGGGCGCCACGGCGATGCTGCCGGGTGAGCCGAACTCGTGGCCCGGCTGGGAGGACTCGGCGGTCCACCCCTCGCAGATGGGCGCCTACCTGCGGGATCTATGGGGGCTGTTCGAGCGCTACGACATGGACCAGCCCGCGCAGCTGTACGGGCACTTCGGTGACGGCTGCGTGCACTGCCGGCTGCCGTTCGACCTCACGACCCCTCACGGCGTCGATTCCTATCGGTCGTTCATGGAGGACGCGGCGGATCTGGTGACCAGCTACGGCGGCTCGCTCTCCGGTGAGCATGGCGACGGCCAGCAGCGCGCCGAGCTGCTGGAGAAGATGTACGGCTCGCAGCTCGTCGGCGCCATGCGCGAGTTCAAGGCGATCTGGGACCCGGACAACCGCATGAACCCGGGCAAGGTCGTCGACCCCCAGCACCTCTTCAAGCTCGACGAGAACCTGCGGCTCGGGACGGACTACGGCCCGGCGAGCCCCGAGACCTACTTCGCCTTTCCCAACGACGGAGGCAGCTTCGAGCACGCCACGCTGCGCTGCGTCGGCGTGGGGAAGTGCCGGACGCTCGGCGGGCAGACGATGTGCCCCAGCTACCACGTCTGCGCGAGGAGGAGCACTCCACGCGCGGGCGGGCGCGGCTGCTCTTCGAGATGCTGCAGGGCGACGTCATCGACGACGGCTGGCGCTCGCAGGAGGTCTTCGACGCGCTCGACCTGTGCCTGTCGTGCAAGGGCTGCAAGAACGACTGCCCGATCAACGTCGACATGGCGACCTACAAGGCCGAGTTCCTCGCCCACTACTACGAGGGCCGCCTGCGGCCTCGCCACGCCTACGCCATGGGCCTCATCATGTACCACGCCCGGCTGGGCGCGCTCGTGCCGGCGCTGACGAACTTCGCTTTGCACGCCCCTGTGCTCGGCATCGTGCTGAAGAAGCTGGGCGGGGTGCACCCTGACCGCAAGGCGCCGACGTTCTCGGCCGAGACCTTCCGGGGCTGGTTCGCTCGCCGCCCGCGCGTGAACGCCGGCAGCGCCAAGGTCGTGCTCTTCCCCGACACGTTCAACAACCACTTTCACGTCGACGTGGCGCGGGCGACCTGCGAGGTCCTCGAGGCCGCCGGCTTCGAGGTGATCGTGCCGTCCAAGATCCTGTGCTGCGGCCGGCCGCTTTTCGACTACGGCATGCTGAACCAGGCCCGCCGGCTCTTCGAACAGGTGCTGGCGACGCTGCGCTCCGAGATCGCCGAGGGCCTCCCGATGGTCGTGCCCGAGCCGAGCTGCTGCGCGAGCTTCCGCGACGAGCTGACCGAGCTGCTGCCCCACGACCTGGACGCGCAGCGCCTGGCGCAGCAGACCTACACGCTCGGCGAGTTCCTGCAGCAGCATGCGCCGGACTGGGAGGTGCCGGGCTCGGAGCGGGACGTGCTGGTCCAGAGCCACTGCCACCACAAGTCCATCATGGGCATGGACGGCGAGCAGGGCGTGCTGCAGCGGATGGGCGTCGAGCCGCGGATGCCCCCGACGAGCTGCTGCGGGCTGGCGGGCTCATGGGGCTTTGAGGAGGAGAAGTACGACATCTCCATGCAGTGCGGCGAGCAGGTGCTCTTCCCGGCCGTGCGCGACGCCTCCCCCGAGACGGTGATCCTGGCCGACGGCTTCAGCTGCCGGACCCAGATCATGCAGGGCACCGACCGGCGCGCCATCCATCTGGCGCAGTTCTTGAAGGCCGAACGCGCGGATTCCGAGGTGTCCCTGCCTGACCACCTGCCCGAGCGGGCCTTCACCGATGAGCCCGATCTGGCGGCGCTGTATCGGCGGGGCGCCATGCAGGCGGGCGGTCTCGTCGCCGCAGTGCTGGGCCTTGCGGCCGTGGCGGTCAAACGACGGTGGTCGCTGAGCGACCGTTCATGAAGGAAAGGATGCAGCGCCGCCAGCGAGATGAGGGGCATCGCATCGAGCGACTCGCGGATCGGTAGGCGAGGGCGCTGCTACGCAGCGCCACCACCAATATTGTGAGAATCGCCGGCGGCGACCACGGATCAGAGCAGGTTCGCGGCTATGGGGCCCGCAGCCCAGTCAGCCCCGCGGTGGCGAAGTCGCCGTCGAAGGCGAGAGCGGCGGTGATGCCGGGGGTGGGCGCGAGGACGAAGCTGGTAGCGTCCACGAATGAGTATTCGCGCTCGGGGTGGCTTCGCAGCCACCGCAGAGCCTCTGTCTCGACCTGCTCGTGGTGAGCGTCGCGGGTGAGGCGCAGCGCCACCCAGAAGGACGTGTCGACGAAGATCAACCGTAGACGACCTCATCCACGTCCGCGGGCTTTGCGTCGGCGTCAGCACCGATCATGCCCCACAGCGGATCTCCTCGATCATGATCTGCAATCGCTTCATGAGTGACAGCTTACTTACGACACCAGACGCCATCTTACGTCGCATGCCGAAAACCTGAGCCAGGCGCCTGGAACGACCCACCCCCGGTTAGCGGTGTCTGGGCCGAGTCCACCCGGCGTTGAGCGGTCCGGTTGACAGCGGCGCGTGCGGGGCGCTGTTTGCGCGGAGGCCGTGGCGGATAACTCCGGCCAGTCCCGGTGGCACGACACGCCGCTCACGTCGCGATAGGATGGCAGCGTCGACGAGGCTGGCGGACGCGGCCCCAAACCGGGCGGGATCAAAGGGTGCTGGGCTGCGGACGAGGCTGGCGCCCTGCGGACGGCGATGCGGTGGGCCAACGAGGCGCTCCCCGGCCAGCTCGCCAAGAGCTGTCCATGCCCAGTCAATACGAGGCCGCGGGCACGCTTGTCACCGAGGACATGATGGCAGAGGAGTTGCCGCTCGGCCCCGACCCGGAGCGGTGGGTCGCCGCCATCCACGGGGACGTGGATACCGGCTTCGACGAGATCTCCATCAACCAGATCGGCGACGACCAGGACGGCTTCTTCACGTTCTGGCGCAACGAGTTGCAGCCACGACTCGGCTGAGGCACACGTGGTCCGCCTGCCGGGGGAGCCCGTGCTCGTTTTGACAGTCTCCCGCCTGGCGTGACCTGTCGCTTCTCACTCCGCAGGGGAGGCCCCCGCCCTCACAGGTTCTGATAGGTGTCCGCTCTATCCGGTTTGGCTCCAAGGTATTGTCATACCCGTCGGGTAGTGTAACGAACATGAGTTCACAGACAGAGACGGCGGCGGGGTATGAGCGGTTCGCCGCGCACGCCGGCTACGACGAGCGGCTCGGGCTGGGCGAGCGGCCGCAGGTGACCGATCCGGTGTGCGCGCGCATCGACGCGCTCATCGATGAGCTCGGCGAGCAGAATCCGGCCGTGGCGCTGGCCGGTCCCGACGGTGACGCGGTGGTGCTGGCACGGCTGCGGGACGTCTCGGTGCTGTTGGACCGCTTGGAGGGCCACCGTCTGGGTGTGCTGCGCGCCGCCGAGCAGTCG